>NZ_JBHTCW010000007.1:0-172708 GCF_042666305.1 Brachybacterium sp. GCM10030268
GTGCTTGGAGTGGTGCAGCTCCATGATCTGCCCCGAGATGGACGGCGCGAGAGCCCCGTAGTCGTAATCGAGATCCGGAAGCGTGTATTCCGCCATGATCAGTCCTTTCGATGAGGGATGCCTCGACCTTAGAACCTCGAGCGGGCTTGAGGTCAAGGCGTCTCACGTCGGCCCGGCGCTCAGCTCTCCGGGATGTCATCGAGCCGTCGCGGGCCGGAGCCGGTCGCGGCGAGGGCGTCATCCGGATTCAGCAGCGCACAGGCCCGCAGCGAGAGGCATCCGCAGCCGATGCAGCCGGTCAGCTCGTGCTCGAGGCGCTCGAGGCCGCGCCGGCGCTCCTCGAGTTGGCTCTTCCACCGGCGGGAGGCGCGCTGCCAGTCGGCGTGCGAGGGCGTGCGCTCCATGGGGACGTCACCGAAGGCCTCGTGCACCTCGGACAGCGGCATCCCCAGACGTTTGGCGACGGTGATCAGCGAGACCCGGCGCAGCATGTGGCGCGCATAGCGACGCTGGTTCCCGGCTGTGCGCACCGAGGCGATGAGGCCGAGATCCTCGTAGTAGCGCAGGGCGGAGACGGCGACCCCGGTGCGACGGCTCATCTCGCCGATGGTCAGCAGCTCGTCGGGTTCGTGCGCGTCCACGGGCACCTCCTCGTTCCGTGTCAGCCGGGTCGTCTCGTGGTGTGTCGGATCGTGTCCCCGTGTGTCCACGCGCGTCTCCCCCGCTTGACCTCAAGTGCACTTGAGATCTTACGGTGCGGGAAGCTTCGATCGGGAAGGACGCTCAGCGTGACCTATGTGATTGCACTGCCCTGTGTGGACGTGAAGGACCGCGCCTGCGTGGACGAATGCCCCGTGGACTGCATCTATGAGGGCGACCGGATGCTCTACATCCAGCCTGACGAGTGCGTCGACTGCGGCGCCTGCGAACCCGTCTGCCCCGTGGAGGCGATCTTCTACGAGGATGACACGCCGGACCAGTGGGCCGACTACTACAAGGCCAACGTCGAGTTCTTCGACGATCTCGGCTCCCCCGGCGGCGCGGCCAAGATGGGCGTGATCCACAAGGACCACCCCCTCGTGGAGGCGCTGCCGCCGCAGGAGAACCCGCTGGAGTAGATGTCGAGAACCGGCCATCGGTTCCGTCCCCCGGGTGAACGCGGCCACAATGGGCCGCACACCCGAGAGGACATCCACCATGGCCAAGTACCTGATGCTCAAGCACTACCGCGGGGCACCGGCCGCCGTGAACGACGTGCCCATGGACCAGTGGAGCCCCGACGAGGTCGACGCCCACGTGCAGTACATGGACGCTTTCGCCGACCGGCTGCGGGAGACCGGCGAGTACGTGGGCTCCGGGGCGCTGGCTCCGGAGGGAACCTTCGTCCGATATGGCGGGGAGGGGAAGCCGCCGGTGACCGACGGGCCCTTCGCCGAGACCAAGGACCTCGTCGCCGGGGGGATGGTCATCGACGTCGACAGCTACGAGCGGGCGCTCGAGCTGGCCGGTGAGCTCTCCGCCGCCCCCGGCAAGGGCGGCGAGCCGATCCACGAATGGCTCGAGCTGCGCCCGTTCCTCGGAGAGCAGGCACCGGGCGCCGAGTGAATCCACCCGCGCTGGACGAGGTCGCGCTCCGAGAGCTCGTGCCCGCCGTCCTGATCGCCCTCCGCCGCCGCGGCGCCGATTTCCCGGCGGCGGAGGACGCCGTGCAGGAGGCCCTGCTCGAAGCGCTCACCGCCTGGCCGCAGAGCCCGCCCCGGGACCCGAAGGCCTGGCTGGTCACGGTGGCGTGGCGGAAGTTCCTCGACGCCGCCCGCTCCGAGACGTCCCGACGGCGCCGGGAGCAGGCCGACGCCGAGGCCGCACCGTCGGGCCCGGTGGCGTCGGCCGATGAGACGCTGCAGCTGTACTTCCTGTGCGCGCACCCCTCGCTGAGCCCGTCCTCGGCGATCGCGCTGACGCTGCGCGCGGTGGGAGGTCTCACCACCAGGCAGATCGCCGCGGCGTACCTCGTGCCCGAGGCGACGATGGCGCAGCGCATCTCCCGTGCCAAGCGCACGATCGCGGGCTCGCGGCTGGATCGGCCCGGTGACGTCGCCACGGTACTGCGGGTGCTGTACCTGATCTTCACCGAGGGCTATTCGGGCGACGTGGACCTCGCAGCCGAGGCGATCCGGCTGGCCCGGCAGCTGCACACCGCAGTGGATCATCCGGAGGTCGCCGGGCTGCTCGCGCTCCTGCTGCTCCATCACGCACGACGCCCGGCCCGTTTCACCGCGACCGGCGCGCTGGTCCCCCTCGCCGCGCAGGATCGCACCCTGTGGGACACCGACGTGATCGCCGAGGGCGTCGGGATCCTGCAACGGGCCCTGGCCCGTGACCGGCTCGGACCGTTCCAGGCCGAGGCCGCGATCGCCGCCCTGCATGCCGACGCTCCGAGGGCGGAGGAGACCGATTGGCTGCAGATCCTTCAGTGGTACGACGAGCTGCTGCGGTTCTCCGACACCCCGATCATCCGCCTGAACCGGGCCGTCGCCCTCGGGGAGGCCGACGGGCCCCGCGCCGGGCTCGCGGCTCTCGCCGAGCTCGACCCGGCCCTGCCCAGATACGCCGCCGTCTCCGCGCACCTGCACGAACGCTGCGGGGACGTGGCCACGGCCGCGCGGCGGTACGTCGAGGCCGCGGCAGCGGCCACCAATGTCGCCGAGCGCGACCACCTCATCAAGCAGGCGGCCCGGCTGAACTCCCCTCCGGCCTGACGCGGCCTCAGCCCGCCTGCAGGATCAGCCGCACCAGCTTGCCGAGATCGGACATCGGGGCGTCGTCCCGCAGAGCGCTCTGCATGGTGCGCACGGTGCGCTCGCGCATCGCATGGCTGAGCACCAGGGCGACCATCGTCCGGGCCGCGAAGGCCGGCTCGACCCCTTCCTGGAGGAAGCCGCGCTCGTCCAGAGCCGCCAGGCACTGCTCCAGCACGTGCTCGTGCACCCGGCGCAGGCGCGCCACCCGGAACCGACCCGGATGGTCGGAGCTGATCACGTTGGCGTCCAGCGTCGCCAGCAGCTGGATCGGCGTGCACCCGGGGTGCCAGAACCTGGCCAGTCCCCGCAGCAGCGTGTCCGGATCGGCGCCGAGCTCGTCGATCTCGTCCAGGGCCTCCTGCGCGTGGGCCTCGAGGAGATCGATGACGGCGTCCAGCAGCGCTTCCTTCGACGCGAAATGGTGCAGCATCCCCGGGTGGGAGATGCCGACCCGCGCCGCGATGTCACGCAGGCTGGCCCCGTAGTACCCGTACTCGGCGAACATCTCCGCCGCGCCCTCGAGGGTCTTCTCGCGGCGCGAGGAGCGCTTCTCGCGGGTCGGTGGCGCCGCGGGGGCCTGCACAGTCGCCGTCGGCGCTGCGGCCGTATCAGCCGGGAGTGCCACACCCTCGGGCGGGACCACGGCCGCTGAGTCGACGCCCGCCATCAGACCACGCTCAGCGCCGGGACGTCGCTGCTCGGTGAGCAGTCGGGCAAGGGCTCGGGAGGGAGCAGGAAGCGCACGGGCTCCAGGACGGAGCGCAGTTGAGCCACGCCCGTCGTCTCGATGTGACGGGCCTCGGTGAGGTCGATCGTCACCTGGAGGGGGCCGAGAGCGCACGCCCGTCGGGCCAGCGGGAGGAGGGTCTGCTGAGTGTCTTCGGTGAGGCACCCGGTGACGAGGAGCCGGATCTCGCGGGCATCCACATCAGCACGAACGGTGACCGAGATTCTGTGGGTCATGGCGGGCCTTCTTGCGCATCACGAACGGCGCGGCCCCATGCTTGACCAGCGAGACCGACTTTACCAGCGGTCCATATCAGATCGAACCCAGCTGTGGCTCAGACCATCCTCAGGCGTCGAAGTGCGTGTTCGGCTCCGCCGGGTCGAGCTTGGTCACGAGTTCCGCGGCCAGCTCGCGCAGCTTGACGTTGCGATGGCTCGAGGCGGCCTTGAGGATCGCGACCGCCTCTTGCTGCGCGCACCGGTTCTGGGCCATGACGATGCCCACCGCCAGATCGATGACGGTTCGGGATTCCATGGCGGCGTGAAGATCCTTCTCGGTCTCCCGCAGTCGCGCCATCCGCACCGCCAGCCGCAGCGCGTTCGAGGCCTGGCGGACCTCGTGCTCGAGCAGCTCGACCTTCTCGGGACCGAAGTCGTTCGGCGTCGGGGAGTAGCTGTTCACGCCCGCGAATCCTTCTTCGCCGAGCTCGAACGGGATCCCCAGCACCGAACGGACACCCTCCTTCGAGGCGATGGCGTGATACTCGGGCCACCGGTTGTCGTCCCGCGTATCGCCGACGCGGATGATGGTGTGCTCGCGGATCGCCGTCAGGCAGGGCCCGTCGGCGAAGCTGGTCTGCGTCTCATCCAGCGCCTCCGCCTGGGGGCTGGAGGCGGCTGCTGTGGCCGCCCTCTTCTCGCGCAGGAGACTGACCGCGCACCACGCGGTCCCCTCGCCGTCCGAGAGTCGCTCGGCCAGGATGGACGTGAACTCCCGCAGGAAGCTGGTGATGTCTTCGCTGTCCAGCAGCAGATCCTGGACAGAATTCGCCGGAGCATCCGCGCCGTCGTCCCGCATGAACCGCCCGTCCCGTAGTAGGTCAGCCGACAGTCCGCCGACCGGTGACGACCGTGGCCGACCTCGCCACTCTACGCGCCGATATGTGGGCATGGGTGGGGCCCATGTCGACCAGCTGGTCGGTCACCTCCCGGTGGTCGCCAGCGCGATCCGGCCGGTCCCGGACACGTGCAGAGAGCACTCATCGGGAGTGATGAACAGGGCCTGGCCGCGGGTCGGGGCGGCGCTCTCGTGCCGGCCGCGCAGCTGCGGGGCGCCGTCCAGGACGAGGGCGATCCCTGGGCCGTTCAGCTCGGCGGAGACCTCGCCGTCGGCCGGTGCGCTCAGCACGCTGAGCTGGAAGTCGCGTTCGTCGGGACGGTAGATCGCCACGCCCTCGGCTGGCTGGTCCGCCGTGTGGACGGGTCCCGGGGTCTCCGCGAAGCGCGTGATGCGCTGGAGCTCGTCGACGTCGAGATGTTTTCCCGTCAGGCCCGCGCGCACGACGTTGTCGGAGGCGGCCATGACCTCGACGGCGAGGCCCCGCAGATAGGCGTGGACGTTGCCCGGCGGCAGGTAGACGGCCTGGTCCCGCTCGAGGGTGACGCGGTTCAGCAGCAGGGCGACCAGCAGCCCGGGATCACCGGGCCGGGCGGCGGCGATCTCGGCCAGGGTGGTGATCTCGGCGGCGAACTCCCCGTCCACGGCCGGCTCGGCGACCGCGGCCGTGACAGCGTCCAGCAGCGGCGCAGCGGCGGTGTCGTCGAGGAACTGCGCCATGACCTGCCGCAGGGCGGGCTCCGTCGGCCCTTCGAGCTGCGCGGCCAGCTGGGTCAGGATGCGCTGGGCATCCGGCCGGTGGGCGGCTCGCTCGCTCAGCTCGGTGAGCAGCCGCCGAGTGCGCTCGAGAGGCCGGAACCCCGCCAGCGCGTCGAAAGGATCCTCGAGGGCGAGCGCGATCTCGGGTTTGTGCCGGGGATCCTTGTAGGTGCGCACCGGGCTGTCGACGGGAACGCCCCGGGCGTTCTCCGCCTCGAACCCCTCCCGGGCCTGCTCAGCATCGGGGTGAACCTGAATGGACAGCGGCTCGCCGGCGGCCAGCAGCTTCATGAGGAACGGCAGCTCGTCACCGTCGCGGTCAGCACCCAGCGTGCGCTCCGGCTCGGCCGCGATCCAGGCATCGAGGTGCTCGTGACCGCCGGTACGGGAGGGGTCGAGGATGCGGCTGGGGCACAGCGGGTGCGCACCCAGCCACAGCTCTGCCTCCGGGTACCCGCTGGGAGCGCGTCCGAGGAACTCCGGGATGAGCGTGCGTGATCCCCAGGCATAGGGCCTGGGCTCGTTCGTGATCTCGACGAACATCAGCGCCGACGCATCTCGGTGCCGCGCACGGACGCCTTGACCGTCGCGTGCTCGCCCTCGCCGAGCGGACGGATCCGGTACCGGCCCACCTCGGCGGGGACGATGAAGGTCTCCGCGTAGTGCACGGTGAAGGGGTCGAAGGCCCCGTCGGGACTCTCGATGACCGCTTCGGTGCCCTGGACGAGGTTCAGCACGTTCACGGTGCCCTCGGTGTCGTGCTCGACGGGCGCGGTGAACCAGTGCCGGCGCACCTCGATGAACTCGAGTTCGTGCAGCCCGGTGCGCTCCTCGCGCCAGCCCTCCCCCTCGGCCACGGGCTCGACGGGGTTGACCAGCTGCTCGCGGGTCCACTCCGTGTCGCGGTCCCATTGGACGTTGGCCATGGCGTGGTCGAGGTGGATCGGGCGCGGGATGCCGTCCAGGCCCACCCGGCCCCAGTCCCACATCTTGAAGGTGAAGATGTACGGCGTCGCGGAGATCTCCAGCACCATCGATCCGGCGCCGGAGGCGTGCACGGTCCCGGCCGGGATCGCGAAGTGGTCGTGCGCCTGCGTCGGGAAGGTGTTGACGTACTCCTCCGCCTCGAAGGGCGCCTCCCCTGTCTCCGCGCGGCGCAGCGCGGCCTCCATCTCCCGGGGGTCGATGCCGGGCTTGAGCCCGAGGTAGACCTTCGCGTCCTCGTCGGCGTCGAGCATGTAGTAGCTCTCGTCCTGGGTGTAGGTCATGCCGAAGGTCTGCTTGATGTATTCCGTCAGCGGGTGGACCTGCAGCGACAGGTTCCCGCCGCCGATGGTGTCCAGGAAGTCGAAGCGGATCGGGAACTCCGCGCCGAAACGGGCGAAGGTCTGTGGGCCGAGCAGCTCGCGCGGGTGGCTGATCACCACGTCAAGAGCGGGGATCTCGAGCACCTCGGAGCCGACGGACAGCAGCAGGCTGTTCTCCTCCGGGACGCAGTCGAAGCACCAGGCGTAGTTGGCGGCCTCAGGATCCAGACCGCAGACCTCCTTCATCCACTGACCGCCCCAGACGCCGGGATCGAAGAACGGCACCACCCGGAAGGGGCGCCGCGCGGCAGTCTCCAGGCCCACACGGAGGGCATCACCGGTGGTGAGCTTGACCTCATCGACGGAGGCATTGGCATCCAGCAGGAAATCCAGGTGATCGAACAGGCTCAGCTTGTGGCGGTCGGCCGTGCGCCATTCGACGAAGTAGCCGCGCTTGAACTTCCGCAGTGCGTCGTCCTCGCCGTTGCCCGCGCGCCAGTTGCCCCCGCCCCGGCGGAAGCGCTGCTGGATCTCCCAGCGCGCCAGATCGGCCAGCACCAGAGTTGCCGGCTCCAGCGGGACCAGCGCCGCGCCCCACCCGATCAGCACGTGCTGGCGGGGATCACCGACGACGCGATCGGCCAGCGCCTGCAGGCGAGCGGCGTCGTAGAACTCCTCGAGCCGGTGATGGGACATGATCCCGAAGACCCGGTCGTCGGTGAGGTCGCCCTCGATCTGGGCGGCGATGGTCTCGGGCGGCAGCGCCGCCTCCTCCTCCACGTCGATCACGACGGCCTCCGGCATCGCCTCATCGGCCGCGGCGATCAGGGCCGGAAGGTCGCTGCCGGGATAGGCGTCGATGACGATGGTGCCCCCGTGGGCATGCTCCGCCAGTGCGGTCCAGGCCGCGGATCCCCGCCACGCCTCGTGGTCACCGGGGACCTCGATCACGGGCTGCTTGTCATAGTTGCGCGCCGCGGCGCTGGCTGGGATCCGCATCGTGCTCCTGCTCATCTGCTTGGTATCGTTACCACAGCATGCCACACGCGCCGCGAACACGGAAGGATGGGCCGATGCCCCTCGACCCACAGACAGCGAGCACCGTCACCGCGGTGGACATCGGCGGGACGCACGTCTCCTCCGCCCTCGTCGCGCGGGGGCAGGAGGTCCGTCAGGAACGGCGCGACCCGCTGGACGCCGACGCTGCGGCCGAGGTCATCCTGGACCGCATCGCCGACTGCGCCCGCGAGCACAGCCGCCGCAGCGAGCGGGTCGCGCTCGCCATCCCGGGCCCCTTCGACTACGCGCGGGGCCACGGCGACTTCAAGGGCGTCGCGAAGTTCGCCCAGCTCAGCGGGGTGGACATGCGCGGCGGGCTCGCGGCGCGCTGGGACCGCGATCCCGCATCGGTGCGCTTCGTCAACGACGCCGAGGCCTTCGGTCTGGGTGAATGGGCGGCCGGCGCCGGCGCGCGCGTGGACCGATGTGTGGCCATCACGCTGGGGACGGGGATCGGCAGCGCCTTCGTCGACCGCGGACGCTGCCTCAGTTCGGGTCCCGAGGTCCCGCCCGACGGGAACCTGCACCTCGCCGAGGTCGACGGTTCCCCGGTGGAGGACCTCGTCTCCCGCCGCGCCCTGCGCCAGGCCTATCGCGAGCGCACCGGCCGACTCGCCGACGTCGCGGAGATCGCCGCGTGCGCCCGCACCGGCGACCGTGATGCCATCGCGACCCTCGAGACCGGGATGGACGCCCTTGGCCGCGCCCTGGCTCCCTGGCTGCAGCGTTTCGGGGCGGAGCGCCTGGTCATCGGCGGTTCCATGGCCGCCTCCGAGGATCTGCTGCTCCCGACGCTGCGCCGGAGGCTCGCCGCCTCCCTGGGGGGCGAGGAGCAGGTCCCGCACGTGGCGCGCGGCGTGCTGCCCACCGAGCAGGCGAGCATGATCGGCGCGGTCCTGGGCACGTCGGAGGCCTGATACCCGACGCATGCGGGTATCGCTACCACCGCGGCAACCCCGCTGGACGGGGCGCCTTCGACACCAAGGGGCCATCGTCCCGAGTTTGTCGGCGTCTACCTGCGGCATCGGCGCCAACCCCAGACAAGCCCCTTGCGCGCCGTCGCTGTTAACGTTACCTTCGTGCCGTCACTCCGGCGCGGTAGTCCTCTCCGTGCTGCCGATGTGCCCTGAGAGAGATAGGAGCCCCGGTGTCAGCGACGACTCGGATCACCACGCCGGTCAGCAGACGCACCGCACTGTCCGCCGCAGGAGCGGCCGGTGCCGTCGCCCTGCTGCCGGGATGCGCCCGCGGCACGCTCACCCGGGCCGCCCCCGGGCCCGACGTGACGCTCAGCAACGACAATCCCACCTGGGCGCCCGGCCTCACCGACGCCGGGGACCTGCTGCGCGAGCAGACCGGCCACGGCATCGCCGTGCGCGCCACTCCCGACGTGAGCAGCTACCAGCAGATCGTGCGGACCTCGGCCCGCACCGATTCGACCACCGGCCTGGTGAAGTGGTGGAACGGCTACCGGCTGCGCGACGTGGCCCGCAGCGGCATCTTCGCGGACCTCACGCAGATCTGGGACGAGGCGGAGGCCCAGCAGTGGGTCGACCCCGCGATGAGGGAGAGCTTCAGCGTCGACGGCACGCCCTACGCGGTCCCGCTGCACCAGTCCTACTACGCGATGTTCTACTCGCGGCCGGCGTTCGACAAGCTCGGCCTGCAGCCCCCGCAGACCTGGGACGACCTCCTCGGCGTGGCCGACGAGCTCAAGGCCGACGGCATCACCCCCATCGCCAGCGGCGGCACCAGCACCTGGGAGGCGATCATCTGGTTCCAGCAGCTGGTCAACGGCCTGGACCCGGACTTCTACACGGACCTCACCGAGGGCCGGGCCTCCTACCTCGACGACGTCGCCGTCGAGGCGATGGAGACCTGGGCCGAGCTGTACGACCGCGGCATCTTCTCCCCGCCGGACTTCTCGGTTCCCGAGGTCCCCGGCCGCTTCGAGGAGGCGACGGTGGGGATGAACCTCTACGGCACCTGGAACGCCAACACCTACGTCCAGGCCGGCCTCGGCGACGTCTTCGGACTGTTCATGGTCCCGCCCGTGGACCCGTCGGCCGCGCCGACCATCGTCACCGAGAGCGGGGCGCTGGCCGTCGCCGAGAACGCGCACAAGCGCGAGGAGGCGCTGGCGGTGCTCGGCTCCTGGCTGCGCACCGATGTCCAGCAGGTCTGGGTCGACTTCCTCAACGATCTCTCGGCGAACCTCGAGGCGCTGCCGCCCGTGCCCGCGGTCCAGGAGCTGGCCGCGACGGTCGCCGAGACCGCACCGCAGTTCGCCACCCGCTACTGGGAGGCGTCCCCGCCGGTGATGGTCGAGGGCAATGTGCAGGAGCTGGGCGCCTTCATGGCCTCGCCCAGTTCGCAGAACGCCACGGCGACGCTGGTGAAGATGCAGAAGCGCGCCGAGGACGAATGGAAGAAGTGGAACCTGTGATGACGACGTCGACCTCCGCCCGACCTGCCGCCCCCACCCGCACCCGGACCACCCGCGGTGTGCTCGCCCTGTTCCTCACCCCGGCCGTCGCCCTGGTGGCCGTCGTGCTGTTCACGCCCTTCGTGGTCACCGTCTACCGCAGCTTCTTCAGCGACAACGGCCTGCAGCGCAGCTGGGTGGGGCTGGAGAACTACGTGACGCTGGTGGGCGATCCGAACTTCGGCCGCTCCCTGGTCAACACGGGCATGTGGACCGTCGGCAGCCTGCTGCTGCCGGTGCTGCTGGGGCTGCTGATCGCGGTGGGCACCAACAACCTCGGCTGGGGGCGCATCGCCCGCTTCGCCGTCGTGCTGCCCTACGCCCTCTCCGGGGCGACCACCGCGATCCTGTGGAACTTCATGCTCGCCACCGACGGCGCGATCAACGACATGCTCGGCATGCTCGGGCTGACCGCCCTGCAGCAGGAATGGCTGCTGCAGTGGCCGATGAACACCATCGTCATGATCCTCGCCTCCACCTGGCAGGCGACCGGGGCGGCGATGATCCTGTTCCTGGTGGGTCTGCAGTCCATCCCGCCGGAGACCATCGAGGCCGGCCGGCTGGACGGGGCCACGGGCCCCCGCATGCTGGTCAGCATCATCCTCCCCCAGCTGAATCCCATCACCATCGTGGTGGTCGGGATGTCGCTGGTGGCCAGCCTCAAGACGTTCGACATCGTCTGGCTGCTGACCAAGGGCGGCCCCGGCACGGCCTCGGAGACCCTGGCGCTGACGATGTACCGCCAGACGTTCACGCTGAGCCGCTACGGCTACGGGGCCGCGGTCGCCGTGGTCCTGACGATCATCGTGCTCGCCGCCTCCTGGATCTACCTGCGCCGCCAGCTGCGGACGACCGCCTGAGGAAAGGACCCTCGAGATGATCCGACGTCTGCATGGCGCCCTGCTGATCCTGGTGGCGGTGATCTGGCTGATCCCCTCCTACCTGGTCGTGGTCAACGCCTTCACCGCCGCCGACGCCTACTCCGGGCCGAGCTGGTGGTTCGTGTCCTTCGACTTCCTGGCCAACCTGCGCGTGGCCTTCGAGACCGCCGCGATCGGGCAGGCGATGGTCAACAGCTTCCTGTACTCCGCGGGGGCCGGCGTCCTCTCGGTGCTCATCGCCGCGCTGGCCTCGTTCGCCGTGGTGGTGATGCCCGTGCGGCACCCCGCCATCTGGTTCTGGGCGATCTACGCCGGGACCCTGCTGCCGCTGCAGGTGTTCCTCTCGCCGCTGTTCAACGGGTACGCGGCCACGTCCCTGTACGACACCCAGTACGGGATGCTGCTGATCTACACGACCCTGGCGATCCCCTTCGCCTTCTTCGTGGTGCGCAACTACATGACCACCGCCCCGAAGGAGATGATGGAGGCCGCCCAGCTGGACGGGGCGAGCTGGATCGTGATGTTCCTGCGCATCCACCTACCCCTGGCCCGCGGCGCCCTGATCGCCGCGTTCCTGTTCCAGTTCCTGGCCACCTGGAACGACCTGCTGTTCGGGATCACCCTCTCGACCAGCCCCAACGTGCGACCGTTGATGGCGGCCCTGGCGGAGCTGAACGGTCAGTACGCCGGCCTCGGCCCGCCGGTCATCCTGGCGGCGGGCATCATCGCCTCGCTGCCGACGGTGATCCTGTTCCTGTCCTTCCAGCGGTTCTTCGTCGGCGCCCTGCGCCTGGCGCCCTGAGCACCGCTGGCCCCCGACCCACCGCACCTGACGACGATTGGTCCCCTCGATGACAACCGCACTGGTCAAAGACGAACCCTGGTCCCTCGACCGAGCCCGCGCCGGGCTCGTCGACCGCGCCGTGGCCGCCGAGGCCGTCCTCGGCGGCCGCCGCCTCCGCGCTCTCCCCGAGCCCCTGCTGCGTCGCGTCGACGGGCGCATGCACCAGTCCATCCGCCTGCTGGTCGACGGCGAGGTCGACCCCGGACACATCCGCCAGGTCCGCCTGCGCGGGGCCGACGGGTCGTCGGCCCCCGTGCAGACCCTGCCCGGGCCGGCCGGCAGCGTCCGCGCGCTGGTCCCGGCCACCGAGGAGACCCGGCAGATCACCCTGGACCTGCCGGACCTGGGCGCCGACGATGCCGTGACCCTCGAGCAGGCCCCGGTGCGCGAATGGTCCATCCACCTGGTCCAGCACTCGCACTACGACATCGGGTACACCGATACGCAGGGCATCGTGATGCGCGAGCAGCTGAACTTCTTCGACTCCTGCGTGGAGTTCGCCCGCGCCTCCCGCGACCTGCCCGCCGAGGCGCAGTTCCGGTGGACCGTGGAGGCGCTCGAACCGTTCGTGGCCTGGATCGAGTCCCGGCCCCGCGCGCACGTCGAGGCGTTCATGGATCTGGTCCGGGCCGGGCAGATCGAGCTGACGGCTCTGCCCTACAACCTGCACATGGACACCTGCTCCACCGATGAGCTGCACGAGCTGCTGCGCATCCAGCGCGACCTGCGCCGCGAGCACGGCGTGGAGATCCACTCCGCCATGCAGACCGACGTGCCCGGCCAGCCCGTCGGCCTGCCCGCGGCGCTGGCCCAGCAGGACATCTCCTACCTCTCGGTGGCGCACAACTGGGCCGGCCGCTCGGTGCCCCAGCTGATCGGCGGCCAGCATCTGCCGCGCCTGTTCCGGTGGGCCTCCCCCTCCGGCGAGAGCGTGCTGGTGTGGATGACCGACTCCCCGCACGGCCTGGCCTACATGGACGGCGCGAACGTGGGCCTGTCCAGCGACTACGACAGCGTCGAGGAGTACCTCCCGGCCTACCTCACCTCGCTGGCGACCAACGGCTACCCCTACGCCCCGGGCGCCTTCGGCTGGCACGGCCCGGCGGTGGAGGACCGCGAGCCGTACCCGCACGACATCCTGCACATGCGGGTCCTGGGCCGGCACAGCGACAACGCCCCGCCCACGCTCCTGCAGTCGCGCATCGTGGAGCAGTGGAACCGGACCTGGGACTTCCCGCGGCTGCAGATGTCCACCCACACCGACTTCTTCCGCGCCGCCGAGGAGCGCGTGGGAGAGCAGATTCCCGCTCTCACCGGCGACTGGGGCGACTGGTGGGTCGAGGGCATCGGCAGCGGCGCGCGCCCGCAGGCCATGGCCCGCCGCGCCCAGGCGCTGCTGACCGACGCCCAGCTGGTCAGCGCCGTCGGCAGCGAGCTCGGCGGCGAGTCGATCCCCTCCGAGCCCGAGCGTGCGCGCCGGCTGCACGAGGAGATCTCGCTGTTCAACGAGCACACCTGGGGCGCCTCGGATCCCTGGACCACCGCCGACACCGGGCGGAATGCCGGCGAGGAGCAGTGGCACTGGAAGTTCGCCCGGGCCCTGGAGGCCCGCGACGATGCCGAGCTGCTGCTGGACACGGCGGCCGCGCACGCCGGCGTCGGCCTCCGGGAGGACCCGGAGGCGATCGCCACGTTCGCCGCCATCAACCCCACCTCTCTGACGCAGAGCGGCACCGCCTCGCTGTTCATCAGCGAGGCCCGCTCCCCGCTGGGTCAGCCGCTGGTGGTGCGCGATTCCCGCACCGGCGAGGCGCTCCCCCACGAGGCCGTGCCGCAGACCAACCCCGACAACCGCGCCGCCGGGCACTTCCTGCGGGTGCGGGTGCCGGACGTGCCGGCCACGGGCGCCGTGCGCCTCACCGTCGAACCCGGCCCGACCGAGCAGCCCGAGGAGCCGGCCCCGTCGGAGGCCGGCACGGTCCTGGAGAACGAGCACCTCCGCGTCGAGGTCGACCTCGCACGCAGCTGCATCGCCTCGATCCTCGACAAGGCCACCGGCCGCGAGCTCGTCGCCCAGGACGCCGTGGTGGGCATGAACGCCTACCTCTACGACACGTACACCTCGGCGCCCGGCTACAACCACCAGGCAAACAAGACCTCCTCCTCCGAGGAGCTCGAGCTGCTGGGCAGCCGCAGCCTCGCCAAGCCCGCGGTGCTGCTGGAGCACACCAGCACCCCCGTCGAGCAGCGCCTGACCTACGAGTTCCCGGCCGACGGGGTGGACTGGGCGCGGGTGACCCTGCGCCTGCCCCGCGACTCAGCGCACGTGGAGATCGAGAACCGGCTGGCCAAACCCACCACGATGACGAAGGAGAGCGCCTTCTTCGCCTTCCCCTTCGCCCTCGAGGCGCCGCGCACGCGCTACGAGATCACCGGCGGGGTGACCGGCCCGGACCTGCCCGAGGTGCCCGGCGCGCCCCAGCACATGAAGGCGATCCGTGACGGGGCGACCTTCGAGGACGATTCCCTGGCGGTCGCCTGGTCCACGGCCGACGCGCCGCTGATCCACCCCGAGGTGGTCGCCCTGCCCTACGCCCCGTTCCCCGAGAGCATGTCGCCCCGCCAGCCGGGAACCGTGTACTCGTGGATCCACAACAACGTGTGGGACACCAACTTCCCCGTCGAGCAGGCCTTCGAGACCACGTTCCGCTACGCGATCGGCGTGCGCCGCGCGGGCGAAGACGTCTCCACGCCCGCCCTGGCGCACCGGACGGCCTCCCAGCTGACCCATCCCCTGCTCGGGGTGCTCGCCACCGGCGGGCAGGCCGGCGCAGCCGCTGCCCCGGCCGAGTGGTCGCTGCTGGAGCTGGACGACGACCGGGTGCGCCTGGTCGGCGTGACACCGGGCGAGACGACGGGCACCCGCCTGGTGCGTCTGCAGTCCTACGCCGAGGAGCCCGTCACCGTGCTCCTCCGCCCGACCGGCACGGTCTCCGCCGCGCACCGTGCCACCTACCTGGGTGATCCGCTCGCCGACCTCAGCGTCGGCGAGAACGGGATCGCCGTGGACCTCGCACCGTGGGAGATGACCGCGGTGCTGCTGACAAGGAGCGGTTCATGACCCGCGTGCCCCGACCCTCCCGCCGTTCCCTGACCCTCGGACTCGGGGCCACGGGCCTTGCCGCGATGCTGCCGTGGGCGGCGGCGCCCGCCTCGGCCGCTCCCGCCCGCGGCCGCTGGCGCCGGCGCGCCGCGGACACCTACGCCGCCATGCAGCGCCACACGTATCTGCCCGAGCAGCGACTCCACCTCGAGGAGAAGGGCGAGGCCGGCGACCCGTACGCCTTCGTGTGGACCGCGAGGGAGACCGCCGCAGCCACCGTCGACCTCGACCGGCTCCCGCCGGCCGGCACACGCTACGGCACCGATCTCGAGGCACGCTTCGACGCCCTCGAGCACTACTGGGACGACGAGAGCGGGTCGTACGCCTCCTATCCGGTGCCGCCGCTCGGTGCGGGCGGTGACTCCTACTTCGACGACAACGCGGTGATCGGCCTCGAACAGATCCGCCGCTACCGGATCACGCAGGATCCCGACGCCCTCGCCGCCGCCGAGCGCATCTTCGAGTTCCTCCCCCGCGCCTGGGACCCTGCCGGCGGCATGCACTGGGTCGACGCCGACTGGAACCCCCATCGCGGAGCCACCAACGTCACCTCCCTGACCTCGGAGCTGGCCGCGCACCTGTACGAGCTGACCGGGCACGAGCACTACCTCGAGTGGGCCCACCGCACGTGGAGCTGGGTGCACGAGACCATGCGCCGCGAGCCCGGCCTCGACGCCAACAGCATCGACACCGACGGTAGCGTCAACGAGACGCTGTGGACCTACAACTCCGGCGCGATGATCGGGGCGGCGGTGCTGCTGCACCGCGCCACCGGGGAAGCCTCCTACCTCGAGGCCGCCCGGGAGGACCTGCGCGGGGCGCTGGACCACTGGGGCGCGCAGGAGACCCTGTACGCCCAGCCGGTCATCTTCAACGCGATCCTGTTCGCCAACCTGCTGCTGTCGACCACCGTCGTGCCGGAGACCCTGAGCGAGATCGAGGGCGTCATGGAGCCCTACGCCCAGCGGCTCTGGGACGAGAACCGGGACGCCGAGAGCGGCCTGTTCTCCTTCCAGGCCGGAGGCGGCGGCGCGCCGGATCCGTCGGCCACCGCGCAGACCCTGCACCAGGCCGGGGCGATCCAGGTGTTCGCTCTGCTCGGCTGGAGGCCGAAGGACTACCCGCTGGCGACCTGAGTCAGACCGGGGCGGCGGAGCTGCGGCGGCGCGTACGGATCCGGGTGGGAAGCTCGATCGTGCGCGTCGGCCGGTCCGTCCGCTTGCCCTGCAGGCGCATGACCAGCAGCTCCGCGGCGGTCCGGCCGAGCTCGCGGGCGTCGTGGGTGACGATCGAGATGTCCCCGGGGACCAGCTCCTCGAGGTCGAAGTCGTCGAACCCTGCCAGCCGGACCTCATCGAACAGGTCCACGCCCCGCTCGCGGCCGGCGGCGTGGACGGCCTTGACGACTCCGACCATGTTGCGGTTGTTGGCGCTGAAGAAGGCCGTCGGCGCCTCCTCGAGCGCGAGCAGCTCCCCGGCGGCGACCTCGGCGGCGCGCACGTCCTGCTGCGCCCGCCGCACCAGCTGCCCCAGCACCGGGACGCCCGCGGCGCGGTGGGCCCGCTCGAAGCCCTCGTACCGCCGCTGACCGGTGAAGACGGAGAGCGCGTTGCCCATGAAGGCGATGCGCCGGTGGCCCTCGGCCAGCAGCTGCGCGGTGGCCTCCTCCGCCCCGCGGATGTCGTCGACCAGGACGGAGTCGACGTCGACCCCGTCCTCCCGGCGCGAGGCGAGGACCAGCGGCACGCCGTGACGCTGCTCGGGCTGGAGGTGCTCGGTGGAGCCGCCCGCGGGGACCACGATGAGTCCCTCGGCCTGCCGGCCCACGAAGTCCGCGACCAGCGTGGCCTCCTGCGCCACGTCTTCGTGCGAGATGCCGACGAGCACCCGTCGGCCGTCCTCCCCGAGGATCTCCCCGATGCCGTCCAGCAGCTCGGCGTAATAGGGGTTGGTGAGGTTCGTGATCACCACGCCCACCAGGCCGCTGCGGTGGCCGGGGCGCAGGCTGCGCGCATTCTCGTTGCGCCGGTAGCCCAGCGCACGGGCGGAGGCTTCGACCTTCTCCCGCATCCCGGGGCTGACGTTCCCGGTGCCCGACAGCGCGCGGGAGACCGTCATCGCGCTCACGCCGGCATGACGCGCCACGTCGCTGATCGTCGGGTGCGAAGAAGCCATGCGGCCAGCTTATGGCACCAGGTAGCGCTGGAGCGTGGACCCCAGGGCGTCGACGACCTGCCCTCGGTCCATCTCGACCACCGGGGGCAGCTGGAGGATGTAGCGGCACATCCCCAGCCCCAGCATCTGGGTGGCGACCAGCCCGGCGCGGTGGCGGGCGTCGGCCGGCTCGATCCCGAGCTGCTGGACGGCCCGCACCACCTGCTCGGCGAAGATCGCGCGGAGGCGGTCGGCGGCGGCGGGCGTGGTGGCGGCCGAGCGCAGCAGGATCATCAGCAGCTCGTCCTCCCCCTCCCAGCGGTCCAGGAAGTGCGCGGTGAGCACGGCGCCGATCTCGTCGGCGGGGATCTGAGAGAGGTCGGGCAGGCGCAGATCGAGGTCCACGGCGTCCGCGAAGAGGGCTTCCTTCGATCCGACGTGACGCATGACCAGGGCCGGGTCGATCCCGACGTCCTGCGCGAGCGCCCGGATCGTGGTGCCCTCGTACCCGTCGCGGGCGAAGCGCTCCCGGGCGGCGGCACGGATCAGTTGCTTGGTCTCGGCGGCGGAGCGTCTCATGGCCCCATCCTAGGTCAACGCGTGTTGACATAGCCGCCGGGCGGTGATCCACTGAGGTCAACACGCGTTGACCTACGGAAGGAACCGCCATGCTGCCCGCCACCACCCGAGTCCTCGTCGTCGGTGCCGGACCGGTGGGACTGGCCGCCGCCGTCGTGCTGCGCCACCTCGGCCATGAGGTGACCGTCGTCGATTCCCAGGCCGAGGCCGCGAACACCTCCCGCGCTGCGGTGGTCCATCCGCGCACCCTGGAGCTGCTCAGCCCCTACGGGGTGGTCGAGGAGATGGTCGAGCGCGGTGTCCACACCCCCCGCTTCACCGTGCGCGACCGGGACGCGATCCTTGTGCCGGCACCGTTCAGCAACCTCCCGACCGACTACCCGTACGCGCTGATGCTCTCCCAGGCGGACACCGAGGCCTACCTGCTCGCCCGGCTCCGCGAGCTCGGGGGCGAGGTGGTCCGGCCCGCCACCGTCGAACGGCTCGACCGGGAGGCCGACGGGGTCATCGCGACGTTCGAGGACGGACGACAGGTGCGAGCCGAGTACGTCGTCGGCGCCGACGGGATGCACAGCACGGTGCGCGAGCAGTCCGGCATCAGCTTCACCGGGGATACGGTCTCGCAGTCCTTCAGCCTCGCCGACGTACGGCTCGGCTCCGGAGTGTCCGGCCGGGACGTCATCCTGTACTTCTCGCCTGCCGGGACGCTCGTGTTCGTCCCCCTGCCCGACGGGCTGCACCGCGTGGTGGCCACCGTGGCCGAGGCGCCCGAGCATCCCGACGTCCCCTTCGTCCAGCGCCTGCTCGATGCCCGCGGTCCGAAGCGGCGGCCCGCGGTCGTCGAGGAGGTCATCTGGGGCTCCCGCTTCCGCGTGCACGAGCGGCTGGCCGATTCCTTCCGGGTCGGGCGGATCCTGCTCGCCGGCGATGCCGCCCACGTCCACTCCCCCGCCGGCGGCCAGGGCATGAACCTCGGTCTCGATGACGCCGTCCATCTCGGCCGGGCCCTCGCGCAGGTGCTCGACGGTGCCTCGGACGCGGTGCTCGAGACCTACTCCGACGTCCAGCTGCCCAAGGCCCGCCACGTCATCCGTCTCGCCGGGCGGCTCACGTCGCTGGCCACCGTGCCCGGCGCGGCGCGTCCGGTGCGCAACATCGCGCTGTCCCTGGCGGGCCGGATGCCGGCCCTCCAGCGAACCCTGGCGCGGCAGCTCGCCGGGCTGGATCGGCCCGACCGTGCCCCCTGAACAGGCACCCTCACGCCGGCATCTTCAGTGATCCGCCGTGCACGGCCCAGTTCGAGCCGACCGCGCTGGGCATGGTCGGCGACGAGAGCAGGATGATGGTCCGGGCGATCTCATCGGGTTCGATCAGCTTGCCCGTGACCATCCCGTTCTGCGCCGGGAACTGCTCGAGGAGCTCTTCGTGCGTGACCCCCATCTCGGCCGCCAGCTTGGCCACCAGGCTGTCCGCTCCGGTCAGCAGCGGCGTGCGGGTCGCCGACGGAGTGACGACATTGATCCGGACCCCGGACGGCGCCACTCGTTCCGCCAGTCCACGGGAGAACGTGATGAGCGCGGCTTTGGCGGCCGGGTACGGCGCGGGGACGCTCCCCGGAAGCAGCACCGAGTCCGAGCCGATGTTCACGATCGCCCCGCGGGTCGCCGCAAGTGCCGGCAGCGCCGCACGGATCGTGCGCACCGCCGAGTAGAGGGTGAGCGAGAAGGTCGCGTCCCAGATGCCGTCGTCCCCGCCGAAGGGATCGCCCAGCACCCCATCCGGTACGTCACCTCCTCCGGCGGCGTTGACCAGGACGTCGAGTCGCGGATCGGCCGAGAGCACCGCGTCGACCATCCGTCCGGGGCCCTCCGAGGTCGCCAGGTCGGCCGCGACAAAGGCAGCCCCCGAGGCCTCCAGCTCAGGCGTGCTGCGACGAGCGACCGCGGTGACCGAGGCCCCTTCAGCGAGGAAGGCGCGCACGGTCGCCAGACCGATTCCCTTGCTCGCTCCGGTGACCAGTACGCGCTTGCCTGCGAGGTCGAGATCCATGGTGTCTCCGATGTCCGACTGAATGAGGTACGAGTAGTGAAACCCCGGGATCGAAGTTATGTCAATAGCTGAGGCATAGCTGTCTCAGTTGCAGGCTGAACACGGTAGGCTTCGGCGCAGTACGATGCCCTCATGGAGCGCAGCCGATGAACGACGCCGATCGGACTCGACCGTTGCGTGCAGATGCGCGGGAGAGCATCGCCCGCATCCTCGATGCCGCGCAGGAGGTCTACGCCGGCGACCCCAACGCGTCCCTGGACCGTGTCGCGCAGGTCGCCGGGGTCGCTCGCGCCACCGTGCACCGTCACTTCAGTTCGCGCCAGGTGCTGCTCGACGCGCTGGTGCGGGACCAGAACCGGCGCTACCGGGAGGCTCTCGAGCAGGCCCGCGTCACCACCGTGCCGCCCCTGGTCGCGTTCTATCGCGTGGTCGAGCGGATCTTCGAGCTCAAGCTGGCCCGTCCGTTCGTCCTCTCCATCACTCCGGGACCGGAAGAGCCCGGTTCACCGGCATCGGATCCCGAGATCGCGCAGAGCCTGGATCTGCTGCTCAGGCGCCTGCACACCGCGGGAGACATCACCGTCGATGACACCGCGTGGGGCCGGCGGGTGTGCTTGGCACTTCTGCACGAAGCCCACGAGCTCCCGGCCGGCTCCCCCGCCCTCTCGGCACCGGGCAGCACCGCGCCGGACGATGTGGGGGCACGGGTGGACCTGGTCGTCAGGTCCGTCATCGGCGCGCTCGGCGGGGACAGCAGATAGTCCAGGGCCGGCGCCTGGGCATGGCTGCACGCCGCCCTGCGTGATCGCGCCCATCATGCCGCGCCCGAGTCCCGCCGCCCCTGCTCACGGCCGGCCTGCTCATGGCGCAGCGCCCGGGACGACGCGACAGCAGCGCGACCTACGCGAGATCAGTGTTGAGCGCGCGCGCTGCCCCGACACGGCGGTCAGCTTCGGACGGCGGCTACGGCGTCGTCGTAGAGGCGCTCGAGGGAGACCGCGCCGTTCTGCTGGATCCAGTGCTCCCCCGCGACATCGAGGCAGGTGAGCGAGGCGACCACGATGGCGGCCGCGGCGAGCTCGGGCTCGATGGCCGAATCCGGATCCGCCGCCCGGACGCGCTCGGCCATGATCGGGACCAGCAGCTCCTGCCAGCTGAGCTGCTTCTCCAGGTGGCGTGCCCGCAGGGACGGGGTGTCGTACAGGATCCGGCCGAACTCCAGTTCCATCTCGTCACTAACTCGCATCGACGCCTGCAGCTCGAGCAGGGCCGCCTTCATCGCATCCCACGGCGACTCCTCCGCCGGGCGCTCGGCGAGCGCGGCCGCCACGATCGCTCCCCGATCGGCCAGCTCACCGACGACGACGTCCTCCTTGCTGGCGAAGTACCGGAAGAACGACCGACGGGAGATGCCTGTCTGCGCCGCGATCTGGTCGACCGTCGTGGCCTCGAAACCCTGCTGGACGAACAGCCCTGTCGCTGCCTGGGCGATCTGCCGGCGAACCTCCCGCCGGGTGCGGTCGCGAAGGCTCTCCGGGGAATCGGTCATCCGGCGATGATATCGACCAGCAGACCTCTGCGCCACTTCTGGCACTCAGTGCCATACGTGACGTATGGTGGCGTCATGACGAACCTCGACTTCTCTTCACAGACCACCCTCATCACCGGCGCCAGCTCGGGTATCGGCCGTGCCGTGGCTCGGGAGCTTGC
This sequence comes from Brachybacterium sp. GCM10030268, assembly GCF_042666305.1. NCBI lineage: Bacteria > Bacillati > Actinomycetota > Actinomycetes > Micrococcales > Dermabacteraceae > Brachybacterium > Brachybacterium sp. GCM10030268. The sequence continues at coordinate 21,635 of NZ_JBHTCW010000007.1, forward strand.
CGCCCGTGGCTCCGACCTCGTTCTGGTGGCGCGCCGGATCGACCGGCTCGACGCCCTCGCCCATGAGCTGCGGAACGCTCACGACATCCGCGTCGAGACCGTCCCGGCCGACCTCTCCGTGCGTCGTCCCGGCCCGGCGATCCGCGACGAGCTGGCGCGGCGCGGAGTGGGCGTCACCAGCCTCGTCAACAATGCCGGTTTCGGCAGCGACGGAGCGTTCGAGGACGAGGACCCCGAACGATTGGCCGACGAGGTCGCCGTGAACATCGCGGCCGTGGTCGACCTGTGCCACACCTTCCTCCCCGACCTGCGCGCGGCGGGTCACGGCATGCTGATAAACGTCACCAGCGAAGCGGGGTACCAGCCGATCCCGGGCATGGCCACCTACGCCGCGACGAAGAACTTCGGGATCGCGCTGACCGAGGCCCTGTGGTGGGAGCTGCGCGGCAGCGGTATCCGCACCGTGGCCTTCGCCCCCGGCCTGACCGCCACCGAATTCTTCGACCGGATCGGCGGCGAGCAGTACAGCGGGAACCGGAAGACCCCGGAGCAGGTGGCGACGGCCATGCTGCGCGCCGTCGAGAGACCCGTCCCCGGCCCGACCGCCGAGGCGAACCGGTCGACGGGTCCGGTCGCGTGGGTCGCGGGTCTGCTGCCGCGGCGGGCGCGGCTCGCCCTGGTCGCGCGGGTCGCGGGCGCCGATCGGCTCATGCAGGCTCGCCGGCCCGTCGCTCAGGCCGGCTGATGCTCCGCGGCGGCCGAGGGGTCGAGGATCGCCGGCACCTGACCGTCGTCCGTCGCGATGAGCTCCTCGAGCTGGGAGCGGCAGGTGCCGCAGCCGGTGCCGGCGCGGGTGGCCTTGGAGACGGCCGCCGGGGTGGCGCATCCGGAGCGGATGGCCCCGCAGATCGTGCCCTTGGTGACCCCGTTGCACTGGCAGATCACGTCGGCGTCGTCCATCTCCTGCGGCCGGCGCACGGGAGCCGCCGCCTGGGACGCCAGTGGCCTGGCGAGCAGATGCACCGGGTCGCGCGGGACCGGCGTGCGGCGGGTGAAGGCCGCGCTGAGCGAGGCCGCCGCCTCGTCATCCCCGATCACGGTGGCGGCGATCAGCCGGCCTTCCTGCACCACCACCTCGGTGTAGCGGCCGCCGGAGGGGTCGCTCAGGCGTACTGACCGCGGCGCATGTGCTTCCGGCTCGGGCCGATCTATGCGGCCCATCGCCACCAGCGCGAAGCCGACGGCTTTGACGCGCACCAGCTCGCGCCCGCGCAGCGAGTCCGTCGCGGCGGCCGGTGCGACCGGCGCGTCCGCGCTGCGCGGTGTCCAGGACTCGACGAGCCGGCGGGCATGCTCCCAGCCCTGCGCGACCAGGCCGCTCGCCCCTTCCGGCGGCTGGGCGCAGTCCCCGATGGCGAACACGGCTGGATCCAGCGTGGTCGCGAGATCATGGCCGACGACGATGCCGCGATCGCACTCGAGCCCCGCCTCGGAGGCCAGCGCCACGTGCGGGACGGTGCCGGCGCACAGCACCATCAGCTGCGCCGGGTGCGAGCTGCCGTCGGAGAGCTCCACGCTCGCCACCCGGCCCTTCTCGAGAGTGGCGCGAGCAGCGGTGACGCCGGTGACGACGTCGATGCCGAGCCGCTCCAGGGAGGTGCGGGCGATCTCGGAGGCATCCGGGTCCAGCTGCCGCTCCATCAGCCGGTCGCGGTGGTGGACCAGCGTGACGCGCAGTCCCCGGGCGGCGAGGCCGGTGGCGACCTCGAGGCCGAGCACGCCGGCTCCCAGGACGAGGGCCCGTTCGGCACGGCCCGCGGTCTCCAGGATCCGTCGGGCGTCGTCGAGATCCTTCAGGGCGCTGATGCCGCCGGCGAGCCCGTCGGCGGCGCGCAGGCCGGCCACGTCGGGGATCCGCGGGGCGGAGCCGGTGGCGAGCACGAGCCGGTCGTAGGTGTGCAGCTCGCCGCGGGCGTCGGTCACCTCGCGCCGGGCGCGGTCGATGCCGACGGCCCGCACCCCGCGCAGCACCCGCAGGCGGTCACTCGACTCGGTCTCCAGCGCGAGGGAGCCGGCGTCGGTCCTCCCCGCGACCAGGGAGGAGAGCATCACGCGGTTGTACGGCTGGTGGTCCTCCTGGCCCAGCACGGTGACCTGGGCCGGCGGGTCGGCGCGCACGATGTCGGCGGCGAACCTGGAGCCGACCATGCCGTGTCCGATCACGACGATCCTCATGCGGGACTCCTCTCCTGGGGGGTGATCTCGACGGCGGTCATCTTGAATCCGGGCATCCCGGAGAACGGGTCGGTGGCGTCGCTCGTCAGCAGGTTGGCGCTGCCCGGCCCGGAGTAGTGGAAGGGCATGAACACGGTGTCGGGGCGGATGGCCTCGGTGATCCGTGCGGGCGCGGTGGTCTCCCCGCGACGCGTGCGCAGGTGGACGCCGTCGCCCTCCTCGATGCCGAGCCGGTCCGCGAGCAGGGGGTGCATCTCGACGAACGACTCCGGCCGGGCCGCCAGCAGCGAGGGCACCCGGCGGGTCTGCGCCCCGGACTGGTACTGCTCGAGCAGGCGCCCGGTGGTCAGGTGGATCGGGGCGTCGGTGCGCACGTCGTCGTGCGAGACGAGGTGCTCCACGGGGATCAGGCGCGCGCGGCCGTCGGGCGTGGGGAAGCCGTCGAGGAAAACCCGCGGAGTGCCGGGATGGTCAGGAGCCGGGCACGGCCACTGGATGCTGCCCTCGCGGTCGAGGCGCTCGTGGCTGAGACCGGCGTAGTCGGCGCGGCCGCCGGCGGAGGCGCGGGCCAGCTCGTCGAACATGGCCGAGGCGTCCGTGGGGAAGCCCTCGGGGTGGCCGAGACGGGCGGCGAGCTCGTGGAGGATCCACAGTTCGCTGCGGGCCTCACCGGGCGCCGGCCGGGCGCGGCGGCGACGGATCACGCGACCCTCGAGGTTGGTCATGGTGCCCTCCTCCTCGGCCCATTGGGCGACGGGGAGGATCACGTCGGCGCACTCGGCGGTCTCCGAGGGCACGGTGTCCAGCACCACGAGGAGATCGAGCGAGGCCAGCCGCTCCCGCACCGCCGCCGAGTTGGGGGCGGAGACGACGACGTTGGCGCCGCTGACGATCAGGGCGCTGGGGCCGTCCGGCGTGCCGAGCACGCTGAGCAGCTCGACCGCGGGCACGCCGGGGCCGGGCAGGGAATCGGGGTCGATGCCCCAGACGCCGGCCACGTGCTCGCGGGCGGCGGGGTCGGCGATCTGGCGGTAGCCGGGCAGCTGGTCGGACTTCAGTCCGTGCTCGCGACCGCCCTGGCCGTTGCCCTGGCCGGTGATGGGCCCGTACCCCGAACCGGGCCGGCCGATCAATCCCAGCAGCAGGGCCAGGTCGATGGCGGCGGTGACCGTCGCGGTGCCCTGCGTGGACTGCTCCACGCCGCGGCCGGTGAGGATGTAGGCGCCACCACCGCCTCGCGACGGGGACGCCGCGGCGAGAGAGCGCGCGACGCCGCGGATCTGATCGGCCCCGATCCCGCACACGGCTTCGGCACGCTCGGGCCACCACAGGCCCGCGGCGGCGCGCAGATCCTCGAGCCCCGTGGTGCGCTGGTCGACGTACTCCTCGTCGACCAGTCCCTCGGCGAGGACCACGTGGATCAGGGCCAGGATTACCACCAGATCGGTGCCTGGCACAGGGGCGAGGTGGGTGCCGGCCCCGTCGGACGTCAGCGCCGCGGTGGCCGAGGCGCGCGGGTCGAGCACGACGAGCCCGCCCCGTTCCCGCACTCCGGCCAGATGCTGGACGAACGGGGGCATGGTCGCGGCGACGTTCGAGCCCAGCAGCAGCACCGCGTCCGCGCCGCCGAGATCGGCGAGCGGGAATCCCAGACCGCGGTCCAGCCCGAGAGAGCGGTTCGACGCGGTCGCAGCGGCGGACATGCAGAAGCGGCCGTTGTAGTCGATGAAGCGCGAGCCCAGCACGACCCGCGTGAACTTGCCCAGGGCGTAGGCCTTCTCATTGGTCAGGCCCCCACCCCCGAACACGGCGACGGCATCGGCACCGCGGCGCGCCTGCTGCTCGCGGATGCCGGAGGCGACGACGTCGAGGGCCTCGTCCCAGCTCGCGTCGCGGAATTGCCCGTCGGCCGTACGCAGCCGGGGCGTCGTGATCCGGTCCGGGGCGGTGAGGACCTCCGCCGAGGTCCAGCCCTTGCGGCACAGGCCCCCGCGGTTGGTGGGGAAGTCGCGGCCGTCCACCTCCAGCGGCTCCCCATCGGTGGCGGTGAGCGTCTGGGCGCACTGCAGGGCACAGTACGGGCAGTGCGTCGCAGTGCTGGACATATACCCGAGACTGGGCCGGGGCGAGGATCCGGTCAGTATTCGGCCACCGCCCGGGACGCGCTGTCACGGTTCGGTAACTGTCGCGCTGACCGCTGTACGCCTCGAGCTTCCCGGAGTTCGGCGGTCCGTCCTCAGGTGTCCACTGAGAGGTCACCTGGATTCTCCCCGCGCGGCGCACCCTGTGGGCGGACAGTCCTCTCATTCCTCGGGAGCTCCTCACATGTCTCAGGACACCGCCCCGCCCCGCGCAGACATCCCCACCGAGAAGGCCGGGTTCCTCGGCCCGGACCGCTGGTGGCATGTCAGCTTCGGCCTGCTGATGGCCATCGCACTGATCGGCTTCACCCTGTGGTCCTTCGACTACATCGGGGACGAGGCGAACCGCACGATCCTGATCACCACGATCATCTTCGGGCTGTTCATGGCCTTCAACATCGGCGGCAACGACGTCGCCAACTCCTTCGGCACCTCCGTCGGCGCCGGCACCCTGAGCATGAAGCAGGCCCTCATGGTCGCGGCGATCTTCGAGGTCAGCGGCGCCGTGCTCGCCGGCGGCGAGGTGACCGACACGGTCCGCAGCGGCATCGTGGACCTCGGCGCCGTGGACCTCGCCCCCATGGACTTCGTGTTCATCATGATGTCCGCCCTGCTGGGCGCGGCCGTCTGGCTGCTGATCGCCACCCGCATGGGCTGGCCGGTCTCGACCACCCACTCCATCATCGGCGGCATCGTCGGGGCGGCCCTGACCCTCGGCGTCGTCACCGGTGCGGGCGGCGCGGAGATGATCCAGTGGGGCCAGATCGGCCAGATCGCCTTCTCCTGGGTGCTCTCCCCCGTCCTCGGCGGAGCCGTCGCCTGGTTCCTGTTCGGCCGGATCAAGCAGCACATCCTGGTCTACAACGAGGAGGCCGACGCCAAGCTGCGCGAGTTCAAGCAGAAGCGGGCCGAGCTGCGCCGCGAGCACCGCAGGGACTTCGAGCGGCTCGACGAGCTCCAGCAGATCTCCTACACCAACGCGATGACCCGCGACGCCGTGACGGTCACCCAGCACGATGTCGATCCCGAGGAGCTCGAATCGGACTACTTCCGCCGCCTCCACGAGATCGAGTCCGATCGGGACGCGGTGGACACCCATCGGGCGCTGGAGACCTGGGTGCCGCTGCTGGCGGCGTTCGGCTCCATCGTCATCTCCTCGATGCTGCTGTTCAAGGGGCTGAAGAATCTCCACCTGGAGATCAGCTCGGTGGGGAACTTCCTGATCATGGGCATGATCGGGGCCGCCGTGTGGATGGCTGTGTTCATCTTCGCCAAGACCCTGAAGGACCAGACGCTCTCGCGCTCGACGTTCCTCATGTTCAGCTGGATGCAGGTCTTCACCGCCGCCGCGTTCGCCTTCAGCCACGGCTCCAACGACATCGCCAACGCCATCGGCCCGTTCGCCGCGGTGATCGACGTGCTGCGCGACCAGTCCATCGACGCGGAGGCCGCCGTGCCGCTGCCGGCCATGGTCACCTGCGGTGTCGCGCTGATGGCGGGGCTGTGGTTCATCGGCCGACGGGTGATCCGCACCGTCGGCACGAACCTCACCACGATGCATCCGGCCTCGGGCTTCGCCGCCGAGCTCTCCGCCGCGGGCGTCGTCATGGCGGCCTCGGTGCTGGGCCTGCCCGTCTCCAGCACGCACATCCTCATCGGCGCCGTGCTCGGCGTCGGCATCGTCAACCGGGCCGCGAACTGGAAGCTGATGCGGCCGATCGCGCTGGCGTGGGTGATCACCCTGCCGTGCGCCGGACTCATCGGCGCCATCAGTGTCGTGACGCTACGGGCGATCTTCGGCTGAGGCTACTGCGGCGCGCCGACGTCCGCGAAGGAGTACGGGGGCCAGGGCCCCAGGAAGCGGATGCGGGCGGCGGGAAGGGAGTCGTCGATCTCGGCGAGCTCCTCGCCCAGGGCCCGGGTCGCATCGGCCCGGACCAGGCAGGCGGCAGTGATCACCGGCACCAGAGAGGCCTCGCGGACCGGCGCGCGGTACTCCTCGATCTCGAGGCAGTGGGCGGCGATCCGCGAGCGCCACGAGGGGTACAGCTCGTCGGCCGCCGCATCCGTGCGCTCCTTCGAGGTCTTCTCGAGCTTCTTCTCCATCAGCCGGCGCACCCCGGCGGGACGATCGGCCAACTCCTCCAGCTGACGCGCGATCTCCGGGTCTGCCTGCGTGTGCTCCTCACGGTCCAGGGAGATCTCGATGCGCAGCTCGGCGGTCCCGTCGAGCTCGCCGAGCCGGCGCGCCAGGCCGTCCCCGGTGGACTCCAGCCAGGCCCGCAGCTGATCGGCGGCCGAGGCGCCCGTCTCGTCGTCCGGCCGCACGATCACGTTGAAGGACACGGGCAGTACCGCGCCGGCCCCGTTCCAGGCGTCCTCGACCACGTCGCTGTGCTCGAGGATCCAGCGCTTGACCTCGTCGTCGGGCCCCTCGTACGGCGGCGCGTCATGAGCGTGGACGACGGCGGCGACGCCGGCAGCCTCGGAGGTGACGACGTCCAGCTCCTTGCCGTCGATGCCGCGGACGCGGGGGCGGAACGGGCCGGCCGGAACGACCGCATAGACGTACAGCTCGCTCATCCAGTGGTGTCCTTCCGCTGCTCCTCGGCCCAGCGGGCGGGATTGATCAGTTTGTCGACCACCTCGTCGACGACGTCGTCGAGTCCGTGGTGGAGGTCGGTGACGGAGTCGGTGATGCCGTGCTCGGCCTTGATCTGCTCCATGGCCTCATCGAGCTCGAGCAGCGCCTCGCCCAGCCGGTCCTGCTCCTCCTCGGTGAGATCGCCGCCCTCCATCCGGCGCACGGCCTGGGTCTCCAGCGCCTCCTGGATCACCTCGACCAGCGTGACCACCAGGGTGAGCACGCCGTGCTTGAGGCTCGCCTCATCGACTTCCAGTGCCATGGGAGACCTCCTTCCGCTCCTGGAGCTGCTGCTGCCATTGTGCGATGTCCGGGGCCGAGAGGCGGATCGTGCCGTCGGCGGTGGTGAGCTCGAGGATCGTCGCGTCGGCCGTGGGGTCGGGCACGTCCGTGAGCTCCGCCGCGGTGATCTCGGCCGGCTGGATCCGCACCGGTGCCCGCATGTCCAGCGGCGATCTCCACACCAGGCCCTCGTCGGCGCTGAGCACTGCCCGGCCGGTGCGCCAGATCCCCCCGTCGGCCCGCGGTTCGAGGTACCACATGGGCCCCTCGCGCAGAGGGCCGACGTCGACGGGCTCGTCGTCGCCGGTCAGCCCGGTCTGCTCGCGGACGAGCGAGATGAGGCGGTCGGGCTCGACGGCGGAGAGCTTGGACTCGGTCCCGTCCTCGAGCGTGACCAGGATCCGGGTGCGCTGCTCGCCGCCGACGGAGTCCTCGCGGATCGGGCGTATCGCGGTGATCGCTGCCAGCGGCGCCTGCCAGAGGGTCTCGGCGGGATCGCGGCGGTGGATGATCAGGCGCCGGTCGGTGAGGTAGGCGCTGCCGGGGCGCCAGGTGCGGTGGAAGCCCTCCTGGTAGTGGCCGCCGGCCATCTTGGCGATCAGGTCCTCCCCGTCGGCCAGCGGCAGGTGGCGGGCCATCGAGGCGCGCACCCAGGCGCGGGTCTGCTCGTCCCACTGGCGCATCATGCCGTACTCCAGCATGGTCTCGATGCCGGCGATGGTCGCGCGCAGGTTCACCCCGATCAGCGGGATCTCCGCCACCGAGATGATGAGGTCCAGGTCCAGGTGGACGCCCTTGTTCAGCAGGACCTCGATGAGATCCGGCAGGGTCGCGCGGGGGTCGCGCGTGGGTTCCAGGGCGCGCTGGGATCCCTCGGAGGGCTCGGCCACGACGGCGGCCTCAGTCGTCCCGGGTCCCCGCGTCGGCCTGCGCCGCGGAGTCCAGCTCCCGGGTCTCCCCCGCCTCGAGGCTCTTCGACTTCGCGCTCTGCCAGCCGCACCAGGGGCAGAACTCGTTCATCAGCTGCTTGAGCTCGGCGCGCTTGCCGCACTGCGGGCAGGTGTCCTTCTGCTCGATGGCCTCGCGCCAGGCGACGGTGTCGCGGTCCGTGCCGGCGGGGAAGTCCAGGCCGTAGCGGGCTGCGGTCTCGAACGAGGCCAGGGCCGCGCGGATCCGGATGCCCAGCAGCTCGACGCCGGCGACGGAGACCATGATGTCGGCGTTGAGGACGAGCCCCTTGTCCAGCAGGGTCTCGACGACGTGCAGGAGGGTCCCCTCGCGGTCGCGCTGGGGCTCCATCGCGCGGCCGGACTGGTTGACCATGCTCATCACTGACTCCTGACTGTCGGGACCCGGGACTCAGTCCGAGGGGCGGCCGCGGACGTATCGGTCCTTCCGATCATAGGAGAGCAGGTCGCCTCCGCCGTCGAGATCGACCTCGTACTCGGCCAGCAGATCGGCGCTGTCCGGGACGCGGCGGGATTCGACCACCTCGAGGCGCACCTTCCAGCGGTCCTCGTGCCAGCGGACGCCGACGACGGACTCGGGGGCCCGGCCGGTCAGAGTGCTGAACTGGTCGAGGGCCTTCTTGACGGCGTCGACGGCGGAGACGCGGCGGCTCTGCTGCTCGGCCTGGTCCTGGCTCTGCTGCTCGCCCTGGTCCTCGCCGTGGCCCTGCTGCTGGTTCTCGTCGTCGTTCATGGTGTCTCCTTCGCGCGGGCTCGGCGGGTCGATTCCATCAGCCGGGCGACCAGTTCGCGTTCGAGCCGGTCGGCCTCGTCCTCGTCGATGCTGCCGGCCTGGCGGGCGTCGGCGACCTCCTCGAGGGCGCGGCGGATCGCGGCGGGATCGTAGTACTGGCGCTCGGCTTCCTCGAGCACCTGCTCGGCGACCCAGACGGTGCCCCGCATCGGCAGCAGCGGTGCGCCCAGGAGGGCGGAGAACAGTCCCATGCTCGCTACACCTCCGGCACGAAGTCGTACGGGGCCTGCGGCCCCACCAGTCGGAAGCGCAGGCGTTCGTGGTGCTCGCGGGCGAGGTCCTCGATCGCGGCCTCGAAGGGCTCGAGCTCCCCGCGGGGGACGAGCACCGCGGCCTCGACCACGTCGTCCGCCCCGCCCGTGCTGCGCACGGAGACGTCGGCGGTGACCTCGCGGAGCCGGGCCAGGACCATGTCGGATTCGGCCGGCTGCCAGCTCTCCAGGGTGCGCACGATGATCTCGCCCAGGCGGATCCGCTGCGGGCGGGTCTCGTCCTCACTGGTGCCGGCGATCGCCTCGCGCAGGCGGGCCGCCTCGTCGTTGCTGGTGACGATCTCGCGCAGTGCCTGGTCGCGGTCGAACCGCACGGCGAGCGTGTACTGGGTGTGTCCCTCGAGGTGCTCCAGCGCCTGGACGTAGACGTCCTCGCGGGGTGCGAGCACGTCGGCCTCGACGTCGGCGTCACCCTCCAACACGGTCGCGAAGGCCATCGGCAGCACCGGACGCGTCCGGCCGATGGCATCGAGCACGCGCGTGTGCGCCATCAGGTCGTCGGGGGTGCCCAGTGCCTCGGTCGGCTCCAGCTCGCCCACCACCGCGGCGGTGCGGCCGGAGCCGACCGTGCGCACGGGCTTGCCCTGCACGCCCTGGAGGTCGCCCGGGACCTCGTAGTCCGACGGCACGACGCCGTACAGGTACAGGTCAGAGGTCTCGGTGGTCATGGCAGGGGTCGACGTCACTCGGACTCCGAGGCCTGCTTCTGCGTGTTCTGCTCGGCGTTCTGCTCATCGCCGTCCGAATCGCCCTTGCCGGGCATGACGGCGTCCTTCAGGCCCTGGACCGCGCCCTTGGTCTTGCCCTGGGCGCCGTCCTCGACCATGCCGCCCATCATGTCGGGCAGATCGCGCCCGCCCTGCTGGGTGAGGTCGAGCCGGTTGGTGGCCTCGGCGAAGCGGAGGTACGTGTCGACGCTGGCGATGACGACGCGGAGGTCGACCGTCAGGATCTCGATCCCGACCAGCGAGACGCGGACGTAGGCGTCGATGACCAGGCCCTTGTCCAGGATGATCTCGACGACGTCGGCCAGCGAACTGGACGACGGACGATCGACGTAGCTTCCTCGTGATCTCTCGACTGTGCTCGTGCTCATCGCGCTCCCTGCTTTCTGGGGCTGAGACTGCGTCGTGTGACTGTGCGCTCAATCTCCCCGCTCGGGGGACCGACGTCAAGAGGTGGGAACGTCCGGCCGGTCGGGGGCGAGGGAATCCAGCAGCATCGTCAGGCCGTGCTCGAACTCGGCGCCGAAGTCGTAGCCCTGCTGCAGCGCATGGGTCCGGGCGAACTCGGTGAAGAAGGGGTAGCGGCGGGCCGTCTCCTCGTCCAGGAGGGCTTCCGCGACGGCTTCGAGCTCATCGGGGCTGGAGAACGGCAGGCTCACCTCCTGCAGCACGAACCCGTAGATATAGGCGTCCAGTGCGGCGACGGCGTGCGCGGTGGCCGGGACGGAGAAGCCGTGGGTGCGCAGGGAGCGCAGGGTCGCCTCGTGGTATTCGAGCGTGGCCGGGCCCGGCCGGCTGCGGGAGTCGAGCAGGCCGACGGCCCAGTGGTGGCGCGCGAGCACGGCGCGCGCGGAGCAGGCTCGCTGCTCCATCGCGGCCCGCCAGCCGGCCGCGGGATCGGGCGGGGAGATCTCGGAGAAGACGGCATCGACCATGTGGTCGAGCAGGGCCTCGCGGCCCGGGATGTGGTTGTACAGCGACATCGCCTGCACGCCCAGGCGGCCGGCGACCGCGCGCATGGAGACGCCCGCGATGCCGTCGGCGTCGGCCAGCTCGAGCGCCGCCGCGACGATGCGCTCCGGTGTGAGCGCTGCGCGCTGCGTCGACCGCCGCGAGTCCATCCGTCGTCCGCCCCCTCGTCCGTTCCCTCGGCCGCAGACCGCCCTTGACGTCCGCGCGAAGCCAGCCTACGTTGACTTACAGCGTAAGGCTTACGGCGTAAGGGGAATGTTATGCGCGCACTCGTCCAGGAGCGCTTCGGAGGGCCGGAGACGCTGCCGCTGCGGGAGCGGCCGATGCCGCAGCCGGGACCGGGAGAGGTCGTGGTGGAGGTGGCGGCCGCGGGGCTCGATGCCGGCGTGGTCCATCTCCTCGAGGGCCGGCCGGCCATGGTGCGGCTCTCGCGCCCCGGGCGGGAGGGCCGTGTGCTGGGCAGCGATCTCGCCGGGCGCGTCCACGCACTCGGACAGGACGTCGAGGGATTCGCGGTCGGTGACGAAGTGTTCGGCCTGGCCTGCAGCGGTGACGGATCCCTGGCTGAGTTCGCGCGGGCCCGGGCCGACCGGCTCCACCGGCGCCCGGACACGCTGGGCGCCGAGGAGGCCGCGGCCCTGCCCGTCTCCGGCTGCGCGGCGCTGCATGCAGTGCGCGACGCGGCTCGGGTGCGGCCCGGTCAGCGGGTGCTCGTGCTCGGCGCCGCGGGCGGCGTGGGGCATCTCGCCGCTCAGATCGCACGGGCCGACGGCGCGGCGGTGACCGGGGCCTGCAGCACCGGGAAGGTCGAGCTGGTGCGCGAGCTGGACATCGCGGAGGTCATCGACCACACCCGGGAGGACCCGCTGGAGCGCGGCCCATTCGACGCCATCATCGACACCGGCGGCCACCGCCCGCTGCGGCGCCTGCGCTCGGCACTGACGCCGACGGGCGCGCTGGTCATCGTCGGCTCCGAGCCCGAACGGGCCGTGGCCGGCGGGCTGGGCCGCTCCGCGCTGGCGGCGCTGCTGAACCCTGTCTCCCGGCAGCGCCTGGTCATGCTGGTCTCCCACGAATCCCGGGAGGACCTCGCCGCCCTGCTCGACCTGGTGGAAAGCGGCCGGCTGCGGCCGACGGTCAGCGCGCGCTACCCGCTCGAGCGCGGCGCCGAGGCCCTCGCGAGCCTGGGCCGCGGCCGGGGCACGGGGAAGGTCGTGGTCACGATGAGCGAGCCGTGATCCCCTCAGCGATCGCGACCCCGATGTAGGTCCCGCTGAAGGCGACGAAGCTGATCACGACGGCGACGGCCCCGCCCAGCAGGGCCGAGTGAGGTCACGGGCGGGCTCACGGATGGCCGTCGGTCACCGTGATGACGTCGTCGAGCCGGCGCAGGGTGTCCTGCAGCTCCTCGGCCCTGGCCCGGACCCGCTCACGCACGGTGCGGAGCATGCTGCGCTGCTCCGCGTCGATGTGACCGGCCTCCACGCACGGCATCAGCTGGGCGACGTTCCGGCTGGTCAGGCCCGCGGTGAACATCTCCTGGATGACCGCACCCGCTCCACGACATCGGCGGTGTACAGACGCTGGCCCGACGGGCTGCGCTCGGCGCTGACCAGTCCCTGCTGCTCGTAGTAGCGCACAGAGACGCCGGCGCGCTGCGCCACCTCACCGATCCGCATCATTCCTTTGTGGTGGTCATGGTGTGCTCCCGATCGCGTTGCCTCTGACATTGGTGTCAGCTCCTAGCGTGCCTCACATGGACATCAACAATTCAGTCGCACTCGTCACTGGCCTCCGCCGGACCATGTCCTGGCGATCACCCGCCCGCTGGCCCATTGGACCTGGGTGCTCTCGCAATCGGATCGGTGGGGACAACGGCTTCAGCTCCCGCTGGAAGCGAAACAGATCAGCGGCACCGACCGAGGAGACGTCTTGCCGTGCGAACTCGTCGGCCGCCTCAATCTCCGGACGGCACCGGCTGTTCGCGACTGCGATAGCTGAGCAGGCCGTCCACGCCGCGGAGGAACGTCTCGCAGATCGGCGCCTTGTCATCCGCGAGACATCCGGCTGCCATCGCGCCGTCCCGCAGCATCACGAAGTGCCGGGCGGCAGGTTCGGGATCGATCTTCCCCGTGGCGGTGAAGAGCTCGCACATCGTGGTCAGGAACCACTCTCGCTGCGTCAGGACCGCCTGGTGCACAGGGTGGTCGGGATCGGGATACTCGGCAGCGGCGTTCAAGAAGGCGCAGCCCCGGAACCCGGGCCGTTCGATGTCGCCGGTGATCGTCCGGCTGACGGCCCGGACGCCCTCATCGGCATCCGCAGACTCCGCGCGGGCTGCGTCGATGCCGGCCCGGATGGCCTCATCGGCCCGAGTCAGGTAGGCGACGATCAGATCGTCCTTGCTGCGGAAATGCTTGTACAGCGTCGCCCGGGTCACCTGCGCCTCCGCGATGATCCGATCGATGCCGACCGCGTGGATGCCCTGGCCGTAGAAGAGCTCCGTCGCAGTGTCGAGCAATCGCGCGCGAGCCTGTGACGTCTGTGCTTCCATCTCGATCTCTCCTCAGCTCCCTTGCAGGTCCCGGCGGTCCGACGGGCGAAGCGTCGATGTTCCGGGCGACCCACGCTAACAGATAGAACGATCGGTCTTGACACCGTGCGACGGCCCGGTCACTATATGGGTGTACCGATCGTTCTATCTAGCCGAGGAGAACCCCATGTCATCCGATTCGCTGTCGTCCCCTTCCCTGCAGGCCCGCGCAGCAGACCCCGTCCCCGACACCACCGGTAGCACGAAGGCTCTGCGCAATCTCTACTTCGTGCGATTCGGGTTCGCCATCATCTGGGCGATCCTGCTGATGCTGATCGCGACCAGGATCAATCCCGCCGCCATCGCCCTGATCGTCATCTACCCCCTGTTCGACGTCGCGGCCGCGATCATCGACTACCGCTCATCCGGATCCAGCCGACCGAAGGCGCCGCTCTACATCAACATGGCCCTGAGCCTGCTGACCGCCATCGGTCTGGCCATCGCCGTCGGCTCCGGCGTGCCGAACGTTCTGCGGGTGTGGGGCGCGTGGGCGATCACCGCGGGCATCGTGCAGCTGATCGTCGCCATCCTGCGCTGGCGCCTCGGCGGCCAGCTGGCGATGATTCTCAGCGGTGGGATCTCCGTCCTGGCCGGTGGCTCCTTCATCGCGATGGCCGGCGGCCCGGGCGCAGCCCTGACGGGTGTCGGCGGCTACGCGATCCTCGGCGGCATCTTCTTCCTGATCTCGGCCATCCGGTTGCACGTCGTCATCCCGAAGGCGGTCGAGTGATGACCGGGCCCGCCAGCACTGCTGCCGACGTGATCATCATCGGCAGCGGACCGGTCGGCGAGAACGTCGCCGACCGGGTCGTCCGAGGCGGCCTCACCGCGACCGTGGTGGAGCAGGATCTCGTCGGCGGTGAATGCTCCTACTGAGCATGCATGCCGACCAAAGCACTGCTCCGCGACGCAGCCGCCCTCCGCGCCGCCCGTGCGCTCCCGGCCGCCGGCCGGGCGGCCCAAGGTTCCCTGGACTCGGCTGCGGTGGTGGCCCGCCGGGACCGATTCGCCTCGCAATGGAACGACGCCGGGCAGGTCGAGTGGCTCCGCAGCGCCCAGATCACCCTCGTCCGGGGACAGGGACGGATCACCGGCCCTCGTACGGTGAGCGTCACCGATGCCGACGGCACGACCACCACGCTGCACGCGCGCCACGCCGTCGTCATCGCCACCGGAAGCAGTGCCCGTATCCCACCCGTCGCGGGGCTGTCGGACGTCGCCCCGTGGACGAGCCGAGAAGCGGCTGCGGCGCAGCGGATCCCCGACCGGTTGGCGATCATCGGAGGTGGCGTCGTCGGCTCGGAGATGGCCACCGCATACAGCGCGCTGGGATCGCAGGTGTCCCTGGTCTCGCGCACCCGGCTGCTCCCGGGCACCGAGCCGTTCGCCGGCGAGCAGGTCGCCGCGGCGCTCCGGTCCTCCGGCGTCGCCCTGCATCTGGATGCCGGCGCCACCGAAGCTCACCGGTCCGCATCCGGCGAGGTGGAGATCCGACTGTCCGACGGCACGACTCTCACCGCCGACGAAGTGCTGGTCGCCACCGGGCGGAGAGCCAACACGGCCGACATCGGCCTGGACCGGATCGGACTGGAACCAGGCAGCTGGCTGACCGTGGACGACGCTCTCGCCGTCCTGGATCCCCACGGCAGGCCGGTGGCGGACGACTCCCCCGACGGGCCGGGCACCGCCTGGCTCTTCGCCGCCGGAGATGTCAACAACCGCGCTCCGCCGACCCATCACGGCAAGTATCAGGCCCGAGCGCTCGGCGACGCCCTTGCCGCACGGGCCGGCGGCACCCCACCGGACTTGCGTCCGTGGGGACGGCACGCGGTCACCGCGGATGCCCAAGCGCCTACGCAGGTCATCTTCACCGATCCCGAGGTCGCGGCCGCAGGCATCACCGCCGAGGTCGCCGCGGCGGCCGGGAAGAGAGTCCGCGTGATCGACCACGACCTGGGGGCCGTCGCCGGTGCCGCCCTGCATGCCGACGGCTA
The DNA here is from genome assembly GCF_042666305.1 of Brachybacterium sp. GCM10030268. Taxonomy (NCBI): domain Bacteria; kingdom Bacillati; phylum Actinomycetota; class Actinomycetes; order Micrococcales; family Dermabacteraceae; genus Brachybacterium; species Brachybacterium sp. GCM10030268. The sequence continues at coordinate 37,254 of NZ_JBHTCW010000007.1, forward strand.
CCAGGGCCAGGCACGCATGGTCATCGATGCAGATCGGAACATGCTGATCGGATTCACCGCTGTCGGCCCCGATGTCGCCGAGCTGCTGCATTCCGCGACCGTCGCGATCGCCGGAGAGGTCCCTATGGACCGGCTCTGGCATGCGGTCCCGGCCTACCCGACGATCAGCGAGATCTGGCTTCGCCTGCTGGAGTGCGATGGTCGGGATCACTGAACCGGATCATTCCCAGCAATCGCCTGGCCCGCTGCAGGGACCAGCGCGGGCGGCGGGTCCGTTTCGGTCACGGCAGTTGGTGCACGCTCTGAACCGTCATCACCTCGCCAGGTCGATGGGGAAGGCCGGTGCTGCGGGGGACAACACGGCAATGGAAGCCTTCTTCGCGCTGCCCCCGAATGAACGTGCTGGACCGAGGTCGTTGGCGCACCTGCGAGAAACTATGGTTTGCGATCATCACCTGGATCGAGCGGGCCTACCACCATCGCCACCGAAGGGCCCGGCCGAGCTCAATGGTACCGATCAAATTCGAAACCATCATAATCCCAAACGTATGCCTGGCGGCCTAACCCCAGCTGACACCTGAATGCGCATGAGTCCCGACGGCCCTGTGTGCCGGCGCTGAACATCCTCCCGTGCGTGCGAGCGCTATAGGCCGTCGGCGTTGGGCCGGCTTGGTCGCTCTGAGCGCGTCTCGCGGGCCTCGCGGGCCTCGCGGCAGACGGAGGTTGTCCGCGCCGCGAGTCGGTTGCGATAAACCTGAGGCGTCATTGCTCGGCCTCGTGCGAGGCGTTCAAGAGGTCCCCATGCGGAGCATCCGCCCGGGTCATCGCTCTAAAGAATCGGATCAGGATATCGCGCTCGCTGGGCGTCATCGCGGCCGCTGCGGCAAAGCGGCGGGAGTGCTGCCTTCCGACCGTGGCCCGCGCGGAGCGACGCGTCGACTCGGTGACGCGGATCTCGGTCGTCCTGCGGTCGGAGGGGTGCTCTGTGCGCGTGAGATGCCCGCCGTCGACGAGGCGGTCGACGAGTTTGGTCGTCGACGCGCTCGAGATGCCGACGTCGTGTGACACGTCTTTCGGAGTGACGATCTCTCCGCGCTGCTGCGCCCGCATGATCATGCGGATCGCACGCATGTCGGTCTCGTTCAGTCGCATGTATCGCGCCGAGATCTTCGCGAGTAGGCGAGACGCCTCCTGCCATTCGGCCAGCGCATCCATCACCTCGAACGTCTGTGCGATGTCACTCTCGGCGAGTTCGGCGACATCCAGGAGGCCAGGGTCGATCGACGCATGGCGCGGGCTCATCCTGGACTGCTTCTGATCGACCACACGTACATCGTACATATCCTATGGTAGGTTGATGTCTCGCTAGGCGAAAGAAATGGAGCTGGTCCGTGGAGCACGTGGTTCTCGTTGATGATGATGGCGTCGCTGTCGGCACCCACCCCAAGGAGACCGCTCACGGGGAGAAGACCCCGCGCCACCTTGCCTTCTCGTGTCACGTGGTGCGATCGGACGGTCACGTGCTGATGACGCGTCGCGCGCTCGGCAAGCGCACCTGGCCGGGGGTGTGGACGAACTCGTACTGCGGCCATCCCGAGCCTGGCGAGAACCTCGAAGACGCTGTTCGACGGCGGGCGAAGTTCGAATTGGGCCTGGAGATCGAGATCCTTTCGTGTCCCCTACCTGAGTTCCGATATACGGCCCGCGACGCCTCGGGCATTGAAGAGAACGAGTACTGTCCGGTCTTCGTGGCCAGAGCAACGTCTTCTCTCGAGCCGAATCGCGATGAGGTGGCAGAGACCCAGTGGATCTCGCCCGACGACTTGTCGGCGGCCGTGAGCGCGGCGCCGTGGGCGTTCAGCCCGTGGCTGGTGTCCCACCTTCCGGGCGTCATGTCCGCACTCACTCCGCGCAGAGAGTGCGCGGACCCTGTGCCACTTTTCCCTGTCTTCGAAGCTCGGATGACGGAGATACTTCGCTCTGGCCGTGACGAAGCCCCACGCTTTACACCGTCGTACGTACGCCTGTGGGAGACGGTCGAAACAATCGCGCACGGGGGAAAAAAGGTCCGCCCACGTCTTCTGCTCGACGCCTACCGCGCGCTCGGCGGCGAGGACGATCGCGCGGCCGTCGACGCCGCATGTGCGATTGAACTGCTGCACGCCGCGCTGGTCATCCATGATGACGTGATCGACGGCGACCTCACGCGGCGCGGTCGTGAGAACGTCGCGGGACGATTCGCCTCCGAGGCGCAGGCGGCCGGTGCGACGCAACGCGACGCGCGTGCGTGGGGAGATGCGTCGTCGATCATCGCGGGGGACCTGCTTATCACGCGCGCCCACGGCCTCATCGCGACGCTCGACGTCGCCGAAGATCGGCGTCGGTCCGCGCTCGAGATCTTCAGCGAGACGGTCCTGGAGAGCGCGGCTGGCGAGCATACCGATGTGCTTCTCAGCATGCACTTGTCCGACCCGACCCCGGACGACGTCATTGCGATGATCGAGCACAAGACGGCGGCGTATTCGTTCCGCGCGCCGCTGGCTCTCGCTGCGGCGCTGTCAGGGGCACCTCGTCGCGTTGCCGATGCGGTCGACGTGATCGCGCGGCAGATCGGGGTTATCTACCAGCTCCGTGACGATGTGCTCGGCACATTCGGCGACGAGTGTGAGACGGGGAAATCGGTCCTGAGCGACCTCCGGGAGGGCAAGGAGACACTGCTGATTTCGTACGCGCGCCATGATCCTGCGTGGTCCGACATCGCGCGTCACTTCGGCGACGAGAGCCTGACGCCGGCGGATGGCGCGCGCGTCCGAGACGTCGTCGAGCGATCGGGCGCGCGCGCGTACGTCGAATCCCAGATCGACGCGCGACGCGATGAGGTCCGTCGGCGCATTCACGCCGCTGACCTGCCCGTGAAGCTGGTGCGACTGCTGGAGGAGGCGAGCAACGAATGCAGCGCGCGCCGGGCCTGAGCGTCACCGATCTGAGCCTCTACAACCGAGCCGCAACGGATAGCGCGACTACCGTACTGCGCCGCTACTCGACTTCGTTCGCCTGGGCGAACCGGCTCATGCACCCTCGTGTCCGCACCAATATCGCTCGGATCTACGCACTCGTCAGGATCGCCGACGAGCTCGTCGACGGCCCCGCGGAAGCGGCGGGAGTCGATGAGAACGAGCGGCGCGCGCTCCTGGACGCGCTGGAGACCGAGACGACGCGCGCGTGTGAGCGCGGGTACAGCACCGATCTCATCGTCCACGCATTCGCACTCACCGCGCGAGAGTACGGAATCGGCCGAGATCTCATTCGGCCCTTTTTCGCGTCGATGCGTGCCGATCTCGGTGCCGTCGAGTTCGACGACAAGGCGCTCGCGACCTATATCTACGGGTCCGCGGAAGTCGTCGGACTGATGTGCCTGGCTGTCTTCGAGGGAGATCGACCTCGCTCCGACGGCGAGCGCCAGGAGTTGCGGGCGGGTGCGCGCCGGCTCGGCGCTGCGTTCCAGAAAGTCAATTTCCTGCGGGACTGGGCAGACGATCGCGACTCGCTGGGGCGGCGCTATCTCCCCGGCACGGGCGATGGGCTCACGGACACGGCGAAGGACGGTCTCGTGCGCGAGATCCGCGACGACCTCGCGGAAGCTGACGTCGCCATCTCGCTGTTGGATTCATCGTGTCGCTCTGCCGTCTGGGCCGCGCGCTCGCTCTTCGGCGAACTCGTCGCGCGCATCGATCGCGCCCCGGCCGCCCTCGTCGCCCGCGAGCGCGTGCGTGTGCCCGACCCGGTGAAGGCGCAGATCCTGGTGCGTGCGTGGGCGCGGAAGGTCGCACGATGAGCCGCTCACAGGTGGTCGTCATCGGGGGCGGCGTCAGCGGGCTCGCGACAGCCGGTTTGCTGGCGCGCGACGGACACGACGTCACGCTCGTTGAACGCCGCACCGATCTCGGCGGTCGCGCCGGAGCCTGGGAGTGCGACGGCTTCTCATTCGACACGGGGCCGTCGTGGTACCTCATGCCCGAGGTCTTCGAGCACTTCTACCGCCTGATGGGCACGACAGCCTCGGAGCACTTCGACCTCGTCTCGCTAGACCCCGGCTATCGGGTCTACGGCGAGCCCGACGGGTCCGCGGATCGCGCGCCGATCGACGTGCGGTCGGGGACGGACGCCGTCGCAAAGCTGTTCGAAGCGCGCGAGCAGGGCGCCGGACGGCGTGTACGACGATACCTCTCTTCGGCGACGCGGACCTACGAGGCAGCGCGCGAAGCGTACCTCTACAACACCTTCTCCTCCTGGCGGTCCTTCGCCGCGCCCTGCGTGCTGCGGAACGCGCCCGCGATCGTCCCCCTTCTCACGCGCTCGCTCTGGTCGATGATCTGCCATAGGGTCGCCGACCGTCGGCTGCGACAGATCCTCGGCTACCCGGCAGTGTTCCTCGGCACGTCCCCGTTCGACGCGCCGGCGCTTTACCATCTGATGAGCCACATGGATCTCGTCGACGGTGTGCGGTACCCGCGAGGCGGCTTCCGCGGCTTCGTCGGCTCGCTCGTCGAACTCGCGCGTGCCCACGGCGTCCGGATCGAGACAGAGAGCGAGGTCGCCGAGATCCTCTCGGGTGATGGCGCTGTACGCGGCGTCACGGTCGATCGTGCCGGCGTGCGACGGACGATCGAGGCCGATATCGTCGTGTCGGCGATCGACGAGCACCATGCGGAGACCGCGCTGCTCGCCGAGAGCGACCGCTCATATCCTGACCGCCGCTGGACCGAGCAGGTCTCCGGACCGGGGGCCGTGCTGGTCATGCTCGGTGTGCGCGGCGAACTGCCGCAGCTTCGGCACCATACGCTGTTCTTCTCCAACGACTGGCACGAGAACTTCGACGCGATCTTCGGATCCGAACCGCGGGTGCCCACGCCGCCGTCTCTGTACGTGTGCATGCCGAGTGCAAGCGACGAGCACGTCGCCCCCGACGGCCACGAGAATCTTTTCGTCCTCGTGCCGGTGCCGCCCGACGTGAGCATCGGACGCGGGGGGGCGAACGGTCTCGGCGACGTCGCCGTGACCGAGATCGCCGATCACGCCATCACACAGATCGCCGAGTGGGCGGCAATCCCCGATCTCGCGGACCGCATCGTCGTGCGCCGCACGATCGGACCCGGGGATTTCGCCGTCGAGTTCCATGCGTTCCGCGGTAGCGCGCTGGGGCCCGCGCATACGCTCCGGCAGAGCGCCTTCTTCCGCGGGGTGACGCGGTCGCGGCGTGTCGGCGGACTGTTCTACACCGGAGCGACCGCGGTGCCGGGCGTCGGGGTGCCTATGTGTCTGATCGGCGCGGAGCTCGTGCTGAAGCTCGTCCGGAATGACCGGTCTCCCGGGCCGGTGAACGTGCCATGAGCGCTTTCTACGCCGTCTCCCTGATCGTGAGCGGCGCGTGTGTCGGCCTCGTGGACGCTCGCTATCGGCTCGCGTTCGGCGGCGCTCCGGTCCGCACGGGAGCCGCGCTCGGCGTCGGCACCGTGTTCTTCCTCGCGTGGGATGCCGTGGGCATAGGCTTTGGGGTCTTCCGTCATCTCGACTCCCGATGGGCGACCGGCGTGCTGCTGGCACCACACTTCCCGCTCGAAGAGCTTCTGTTCGTGTCGTTTCTGACGTATCTGACGCTCGTGCTGCTGGGCGGCTGGCAACGGCTGACGGAGAGGAGCGAAACGCGATGACTTACCTGCTCATGTCGCTTCCGTTTATCATCGTCGGCCTGATCGTGTTCGCGGTCGGGGCCGCTAACGCGCACGGCCGCGGCCGTCTTCGGACGTACGTCACGACGTGGGCAGCGACGACAGCATGCCTGACGATCCTCACCGCTATCTTCGACAACATCATGATGGCAGCCGGTTTGTTCGATTTCGGGCATGGGCACACGCTGGGGTGGCGTCTTGGGCTCATGCCGCTGGAGGACTTCCTCTACCCGGTCGTCGGCTCGCTCCTGCTCGCCGGAGTGCGTGAGCTTCTCGCCTCGCGTCAGCGCGGAGCGCGCCGATGAGCGGCTACCTCTCCACCCTCACCACGCTCACTGTCGCGTCGCGTCCTCTCAGCTGGATCAACACGGCCTATCCATTTGCTGCGGCCTATCTGCTCACCACGGATGGCCTGGGCGCGGCATTCCTCATCGGCACGCTCTTCTTCCTCGTGCCTTACAACTTCCTCATGTACGGCGTCAATGACGTCTTCGACTACAGCTCGGATCTCGCCAACCCGCGAAAGGGAGGGGTGGAGGGCGCGACGCTGCCTCCGCGCCTGCACCGGGTGACGCTCATCGCGGCAGTGGCCCTCGCCGTCCCGTTCGTGGTCGCGCTGGTAGTGCTCGCATCCGACCAACCACGCTTCTGGGCGCTGCTTGCGATCAGTCTGTTCGCGGTCATCGCCTACTCGGCCCCCGGCCTGCGCTTCAAGGAGATCCCCTTCCTCGACTCCGTGACATCGAGTCTGCACTTCGTGCTCCCTGCGCTCTGTGGACTGGCTCTCACCGGAACCACCGTGACGGGGCCGATCGTCGTCACGATGACGGCCTTCTTCCTGTGGGGCATGGCGAGTCACGCATTCGGAGCCGTGCAGGACGTCGTTCCCGATCGCGCTGCGGCGATCGGGTCCGTGGCGACCGCGCTGGGCGCGGCCGCCACCGTGAGACTTGCCGTCGGACTATGGCTCGGTGCGGGCGCGCTCATGCTGTTCACTCCGTGGCCCGCATCGCTCGCCGCGGCCGCCGCGGTGCCCTACGTCGTGAGCGCAGCGCCGTATCTTCGCGTGGGCGACGACGAGTCCGGAAACGTCAACACTGCGTGGCGGCGCTTTCTCGCCATCAACTATGTGACCGGATTCGCAATCACCATAATTCTCATCATCAACTTCCTAGAGGAACTCCACCTATGACACGTGTGCTCGTGACGGGAGCCACCGGGTACGTCGGCGGGCGGCTGGTGCCGCAGCTGCTCCAGGCAGGCTACGAGGTCACCTGCCTGGCGCGCTCGCCGTGGAAGCTGACCGACGTGCCTTGGCGCGGTCGTGTCCGTATCGCCGAGGGCGACCTGTCGAATTCTGCGGCCGTGCGGCGCGCGATGACCGGTGTCGACGTCGCCTTCTACCTCGTGCACTCCATGCGAGCCGGCAAAGATTTCGGGGCAGCGGAGAGACGCGATGCCGAATCGTTCGCGCAGGCGGCGGAGGATGCGGGCGTGGGGAGGATCGTCTACCTCGGCGGGCTGCATCCGTCCGAAGCCGCACTATCGCCCCATCTAGCATCGCGCGCCGCTGTCGGTCAGGCTTTCCTCGATTGCGACGTCCCGGCGATCGTGTTCAAGGCAGGGATCGTGATCGGATCTGGCTCGGCGTCGTTCGAGATGATCCGGCATCTCACCGAGGTGCTGCCGTGCATGCCTGCCCCTCGCTGGGTGCGCAATCGCGTGCAGCCGATTGCTGTACGCGACGTGCTCCGCTACCTCGTCGAATCGGTCGCGCTGGATGAGCGCATCAACCGGACCTTCGACATCGGTGGACCGGACGTGCTGACTTACGGCCAGATGATGAACGACTACGCTCTCGAAGCCGGGTTGCCTCAGCGGCCCATTGTTGCTCTTCCCGTCCTCACTCCCTGGCTCGCCTCGCAGTGGGTGAACCTGGTCACTCCGGTTCCACGCCGGATCGCGGTACCGATAATCGCCTCGCTTCAGAACGACTGCGTGGCGGACGAGCGCGACATCGACCGCATCATCCCGCCGCCCCGAGACGGGCTGATGTCCTACCGAGGCGCCGTGCGGCTGGCGCTGAGCCGCGAGCGCGACGGCCAGGTGGAGACCAGCTGGCAGAGCGCCACCGTTCCGGGGGCGCCGAGTGACCCGTTGCCGAGCGACCCCGATTGGGCAGGGGGTGCCGTGCGCACCGACGTGCGCGAGCGTCGCAGCGAGGCGCCGCCTGAAGAGGTCTGGAAGATCATCGAATCGATCGGCGGAGACAATGGCTGGTATTCCTCCCCGTTCGCCTGGGCCGTACGGGGGTGGATCGATCGGCTGTCCGGGGGGGTCGGAATGCGGCGCGGACGACGGCACCCGTCCCGCCTTCACACAGGCGATGTCGTCGACGTGTGGCGCGTGGAATGGCTCGACCGCGGCCGCGCGCTGCGCCTATCCGCAGAGATGCGGATGCCGGGCCGCGGGTGGCTCGAGCTCGGGGTCGAGCCGGACGGACGAGGATCCGTCTATCGTCAGCGGGCTGTGTTCGTTCCGAAGGGACTTGCGGGGCGGGTATATTGGGTGACATTGTTGCCGATTCACGGCGTGATCTTCGGCGGTATGGTCACGAGCATCCTGCGTGCAGCCGAGCGCTCATCGGGAGCGGCCTCATGAGACTCTGGTCGCTCCATCCACAGTATCTCGACCGAGTAGGACTCGTCGCGGCGTGGCGGGAGGCGCTCCTCGCCCAGGCCGTGGTCCTGAACCCGGGCCGCGGGTATTCGCACCACCCGCAGCTGCGGCGCTTCCAGCAGACCGATGACCCGCTCACGGCGATCGGCGACTTCCTCACGGCGATCGTCGATGATGCCGATGCGCGGGGCTATCGATTCGCGCGCGAGAAGATCCTCGCGACGGGGTCCCGCGCGGAGATCACAGTGACGACAGGGCAGCTCGCATACGAGTGGTCGCACCTGTCCGAGAAGCTGCGGCAGCGCAGTCCCGGCGTCTGGAAGCACTGGCAGGGGATTCACGCGCCGCACCCGCACCCGAGCTTTGTCGTCGTCGACGGGCCGGTCGCCGACTGGGAGAAAGTGCCACCGAACGAAGTGACCGTCGCTCGACACTCTGGTTCCCCCGATAACAGGAGACACGCATGACAGATACCTCAGCTTCGACCCCTCGACGCGAGACAAAACCACCGCAGGCCACGGGCGTGCACCTCGAGCCAGGAGCTGTCGTCGCCTCGGCGACGCCGGCCGCGCAGTCCGGTTCAGCGCACATCACAGAGCCGGTCTCCTACGACGCCGTGCTCCTGTCCGGGTTCGGCGGTCCGGAGGGACAGGAAGACGTGCTGCCGTTTCTGCGCAACGTGACCCGCGGGCGCGGGATCCCCGATGAGCGTCTCGAAGAGGTCGCGCGGCACTACCGTGTCTTCGGAGGTGTCAGTCCGATCAACGAGCAGAACCGGACGCTTCGCACAGCGTTGCAGGAGGCGCTCCTGACCGCCGGACTGGACCTCCCGGTGTACTGGGGCAATCGAAACTGGGCGCCTTATCTCGACGAGGCGCTCGCTGCGGCCGCGCGGAATGGCGCGCGGCGCGTCATCGCGATTCCGACGAGCGCGTACTCGTCATACTCTTCGTGCCGCCAGTATCGCGAAGACTGGGCGGACGCGCTCGAGTCCGCCGGACTCAGCGAGGTCCTGCAGATCGACAAGGTGCGCCAGTTCTTCTCGCATCCCGGATTCGTCGAGCCGTTTGCGGAGGGGCTGCGCGAGGCCGTTGTCTCGGCCGAGTACGCGGGCCACCGTCGAGACGCGATCGAAGTGCTGTTCACGACGCACAGCATCCCATCGGCCGATGCGGCGCTCTCGGGCGCGGGCGCATCCGATGATGCCGACGGCGAGGGTTACGTGGCGCAGCATCTCGCGGTCGCCGAGCAAGTCGTCGCCGATGCCGCTCCCGACGTCTCGTGGCAGCTGGTCTACCAGTCGCGCTCCGGCGCACCGTCGACTCCGTGGCTCGAGCCCGATATCAACGACGCAATCGCGGCGCTCGATCGGCGCACTGCGGTCGTCGTCGTGCCCATCGGGTTCGTGAGCGATCACCTCGAGGTGCTCTGGGACCTCGACCGCGAGGCACGAGAGACGGCGGAGGATCACGGGCTGTGGATGACGCGCGTCCCGACTCCCGGCGTGCACCCGACATTCGTCGACGCTCTTGTCGATCTCGTGCGCGAGCGCATTGTGGGGCGCCCGGTCGACGAGCGGGCAAGCGTCACGCGGATCGGCCCGTGGTTCGACGTGTGCCGCCCGGGCTGTTGTGCGAAGGCGGAAGCGAATGCCCGCCCGGCGATCGCGGGTATTATGCCGTGACGGCCGGAACCCCCGGCGGCGAGTCCCGCTGCTCTCCGATTCAGCATCGTGTACGCGTCCAGGAAGCGGCTCCGTCCGCGGACGAGGCGTTACTTTTATCTCGGTGACGAGGGGGGCCTCGTTCTGTTCGTCGGGGCTTACTGCTCATCGATATCACGGTGTCGCGGTGACATTTTTGCTCGGACGCTTTGATCTCACCGACCTGGTTCCGCGTCGACTCGTTGATAATTCGAGTGAGCGGGCCGTAACCGAAATGAACGACAATGTCGCCTCGGTCAGTGCTCTGCTCACAGTGTCAGCGGTCTACGCGGTGATCCGCTTCGTGCAGGTGATGTTGCTCAATTATGGCCACTACGTGCTTGAAGCGTCTGTCCTGGGCAGTTCGCCGATCGCTGACCGCGAGAGCTACTCGGCCCGGGAGCTCTCCGGGGCGATTGTCCCTCGTGCCGGACGTGGCTTACAAGTACCTCTCCTACTCCCGGCACAATATGCACGATACCGGTACCACGGCTCGCCGCGACGCGGCGAGGGTCGCCCGCGACCGCGGCTGGCTCCGACGAACTCGATGAGGCGTCGAGGGTCGGTGCGATGACGGCGCGTCAGTTCCAGGCGTAATGAACGTCTCCGCTGTGCACGACTGTCCAGGTGCCGCAAATATGGCCCTCATCGGGTAATGACTCCGGTAGCCATTGGGCGTCGATTCGCGGTTCGGTGGAGACCGCGCCTTCGGTGCAGAGCTCCGAGGTGAACGGCGTCGGGCTAGTCCACTGGAACACGTTCTCATCACTGTCGAGCTGCGCGACGAGTCTGATGTCGGTGGCGTCGTCGGGAAGGAATCCTTGGAAGCGGAAAGACTCGCTCGACGCCTTCGCCTCGGCGGCGGTGTCGAAGGTAAATTCCCTCTTTCCTATCTGGAAGGCGTCCTGAAAGATCGTGCAGCCGCTGAGGAGCATCGTGGCAGCCGCTCCAACGGCAGAAAGCTGAACGGTTCGACGTGGGGTGGCCATGGTGTGCCTCCGTGCGGTGTGGGAGAGATCGACCGCTCACAGCGGTCTCGGAGCGGCGGGCGGGGCGGCTCGGTGTCGAATCACCCCACCAGCCCGATGGCGGGTGGGACGCGGCTGGCGTTCCACATCGGGATCGCCGCGGCCGCGATCGCAACAGCGATCACTGCGAGGAACAGCAGAGCGAGGGCTCCGAGGGGTGGCGTCCCCACATCCATACCGAGGATGTGCAGAGCGAGGGCGCCGAAGATGCTTCCGAGGCCGACACCCGTGCTGGCGCCGACCGCTGCTGCGAGTGCGGCCTCGGCACCGATCGAACGACGTGTCACGGCCCGGGTCAGGCCCAGCGCTCGCAGCAGTGAGATCTCTTGGCGCCGCTCGGTGACCGAGAGGGCCAAGGTGACCGTGACGCCGATCAGTGCGACGAGGATGGTCACGCCGGTCATCGCGCCACCGACGGCTTGTCCGATGAGGATCATCTGGTCGATACCCGACTGCACATCTGCCGCCCAGAAGACGTCTGTGCCAGGGTCGGTGGTCTCGAGCACCGCCGTTCGCAGCTCGTCGTCGCTCGTTCCCGGGCTCGCGTCGATGAGAATGTCGAGATCGTCGATCCGTGCCTCGACGGAGGGGTGCTCGTCGAGTTGAGCGACAAGGGCGTGCGGGTCCTCGACCATGTCGGTAGGGATGATCGCTGGTGCGGGGAAGTTCCGAGCGACCCCTTCGCGGGCGTCCTGCGTGGCACCTGCGACTCCCACGGTGAGCGCCGCGGTGAGCCCTACTCCGAGAGTGAGCACGGTGGTTATCGCGGCGGTGCGCCGTGACGCGCGACGGGCGTTCGCGACCGCAAGACTCATCGACGGGAACCGGGACGCCAGTGGCCTCAGCACGGTGGCGGCGAAGCTCACCAAGAACGGTCCGACGAGCACGAGCGCGAGGAACACCAGGGTGCCGCTGAGCGCCACGAGCGCCAACCCGAGGAACTCCTGCTCGGTAGAGACGAGCACACCGAGGCCGGCGGCTGCCACCGCCGCGGCCGTGAGAGCGATGGCGAGGACGAGGCGCAGCCGTCGTCGCACCGGACGTGCCTCGGTCGAACGAGAGCTGCCGAGCGCTTCGACGGGTGACGCCTGCCCGGCGGCGCGAGCCGCGGGCAGCGCCGCGACCAGCGAGGACACCGTGGCCAGGGCAACGCAGCCGATCAGTCCCGCCACGGGCGCGCTGAATGGGTCGGCCAACAGTCCCGCGTCCCGAGCGATCGCGATCATCGCCGCACCGACGCCGGTGCCGATGCCGACCCCGAGGATACCGCCGACGATACCGATGCATACGGCTTCGACGAGCACGAGCCGACGCACCTGCGCCCGGGTCGCCCCGATGCAGCGCAGAAGGGAGAGCTCGGTGGCACGGCGAGCGAGGAGGATGCGGAAGGTAGAGCTCACGATCACCACGGCCGCCAGCATGGCCAGGGCGACGAACAGGACGAGACCGCCGATGACGCCGACGAGGGTGTCCGTCACCGTCCGCGCCTCCTCCGCTCGCTTTTCCTCGCCACTGAAGACCACGCTGCTCGGCGCCACAGCCTCGAGCTCGGTGAGGTCCACGTCGCCAGTGACAAAGATCTGGACAGGAGTCATGACGGAGCCGAAATCGGCGGCGTCCGCCTCGCGGATCAGTGCCGCGTCCCGCCCGAACTCGTGCACCGGTCCGATCCCGGCCACCGTCAGCTCACGGCCCTCCACGACAAGCGGGTCCCCCACCGAAACTCCGGATCGATCGGCTGTCCGTTCGCCCAGCACCACCTGGCCGAGCTCCGGCGCGCTGCCTGAGGCCAGGTCGGGCACCGCGGTCAGCGGACCAGAGCCCGGATCGCTGCTCAGCTTCCATGTCGAGGTGGTCCCGCCGATCTCCACCTCCACGTCTCCGAGGGATTCGACGACGACCTGATCCGTGTCGGGCAGCGCCCGGACGGCCTCCGCGATCCCGTAGACCTCCCCCGCCTCCAAGTCCCCAGGCGGGACGATCACGCCGTCCGCCGCCTTCGGGGTGGTGATCCCGAACGCTTCCAGGGCGACTCGTCCGTTGATGGCAAGGAGGAGCGCCGCGGCGGCAAAAGCGGTGGCGGCAACGACGGCAATCCCGATCAGGATCGCCTGGCGCGGGCGCCGGAGCGCGCTCAGAAGGGCGGTGCGCAGGATCATCGCCTGCTCACCGCCTGACGGGTGGCGCTCTCGCCGACGCGCTCGAGCACTGCCTTGCTGCTCGCGGAGGGGAAAGCATCGACGGCCCGCCCGTCCTCGAGCAGGATCACCTCGTCGGTGAACGCCGCGGCGGCAGGGTCGTGCGTCACCATGACCACGGTCTGCCCGTAGTCGTCGACGCACCCGCGGAGCATCTCCAGGAGCTGGCGGCTCGAGGTGCTGTCCAGGGCGCCGGTCGGCTCATCGGCCACGACCAGGTCCGGGCGTCCCAGCAGCGCACGCGCGACGGCGGCGCGCTGGCGCTGCCCACCGGACAACTGCGACGGCAGGTGGCCGAGTCGGTCCACGATGCCCAGGCGCTCGACGAGCTGCGTGCGCCATGACCGGTCGGGACGACGACCCGACAGAGAGGCACCCAGGTCGATGTTCTCGCCTGCGGTGAGATGCGGGAGCAGGTTGCCGTCCTGGAACACGAAGCCGATCCTGTCGCGGCGCTCGGCGGTCAGTGCACGGTCATCCAGGGAGCCGAGCTCAGTTCTGCCCAGCAGGACCCGTCCGGAGGTCGGCGGGTCGAGGCCCGCCAGGCAGTGGAGAAGAGTGGACTTGCCCGAACCGGACGCACCCATGATCGCGGTGAAGCGATTCGCCGCCACGGCGATGCTGAGGCCGTCCAGAGCGCGGACCTTCCCGGTGCCGGAGCCGTACTCGCGCACGACGTCGAGCACACGGACGGCGTACTGCTTCTCTGTATCGTCGGTGGTCTCCGGAGAGTCGTTCATGAGGGGAGGCATGTCTTCATGATGCTGAGCGGGCCCCTCCGTACGCCTCGGCCGCAGGAGCGATCTGCGCCGCCGCTGATCGTTCGTTCGGACGAGAATCCGTCCGGCCGCGACTGCCCCGCAGCCGCAGCCCGGCCCCGTTCTAAACTATTCGCGTGGTGGACATCATCGAGGGATGGCAGGTGCGGCGGGCCTCTCGCCCGGTATGGATGCGGCCTGTGTCGGTGGTGGTCGAGCTTCTGCTGTTGATGCTGCTCCTGGCGATGGACTTCGAGCTCGGCGTGCGGTTTATGCCCCCGGACCCCGGCATCGAGGCAATCGCCGGAGCGCTGGCTACGGCGCTCGTCGCGTTCATCGCCGCCGCCATCGCCCTCCTGCGCTGGTTGCTGCCCCCGCGCGCCACGGTGGTGACGATGCTTTCGCTCTCGCTGCTTGCCTCTCTGCTCGCGGCCTTCACCGGCCACCTCGCGCCGTCCGTGACCGAGGCTGCTGCGTTGCTCGTGGCCACCGTGGTCGGGATGCGGCGCGAGTCCTCGCCCCGCGGTGCGGTCGTCATCGGCGCCGCGACGCTGCTGGCGGTCCTCGCCGGTGTGCTGCTGCGTCTCGAGCCTGATGCCACCTCCGCTCTGCTCGGCATCGTGCTCTGGGGCTGTGCGGCGACAGCCGGGATCGCGGCGCGACACGTCCGGTCGACTCGACAGGCGGCGCTGGATGACGCTCGGCGCGCGGAGCGGCTGGAGCTCGCACGGGAGCTCCATGATGTCGTCGCTCATCAGGTCAGCGGCATCGTCGTGCAGGCCCAGGCGGCGAACGCTGTCGCCCGCACCGATTCCGAGAGAGCAGCAGCGGCGTTCTCCGCGATCGAGGAAGCCGGCTCCGAGGCGCTTTCCGGTATGCGACGCATGGTCGGCGCGATCCGCGATGAATCGGCACATCCCGCCCCGCTCTCCGTCCCCTACGGTCTGGCAGATATCCCGGCCCTCGTGGACAGCTTCGACCCGGGGCGGGAGCGGACCACACTCACCCTCGATGCTGCGGACGCCTCTCTCTCTCGGGGCTCGGGGAATCTGCCTACCGGATCGTCCGCGAGGCGCTGACCAATGTGCGGCGGCACGCCCCGGCCGGACGTACCTGGGTCGATGTGCGGAGGGTCGGCGCAGAGCTGGTCCTCGAGATCCGCAACGACGGCGTCCGGCAGCATGCCGCTGGCCAGGGACCAGCCGGCTACGGACTGGCGGGCATCGCGGAACGGGTCGCGATGCTCGGCGGACGTCTGGACGTCGGGCCGGACGTGCCGGGAACCTGGTGCGTCCGCGCGTGCCTCCCGACAGGCGCGGCGCGATGATCGGCGTTGTCCTAGCCGACGACCACGAGATGGTCCGCACCGGCTTCCGCATGGTGCTCGAAGCAGAGGACGACATCGCCGTGGTCGGCCTCGTCGGGACCGGGCAGGACGCGGTGAGCGCGGCGAGACGGCTGCGCCCCGACGTGGTGCTGATGGACATCCGTATGCCGGGGATGAACGGGCTGGACGCGACACGGCTCATCACCACGATGCCCGAGGCTCCGCGCGTGGTCGTCGTGACCACCTTCGACACCGATGAGTACCTGCGCACCGCGATCCTGTCGGGGGCCTCGGGGTTCCTGCTGAAGGACGCCGGCCCGCGCCTCCTGGTCGAGGCTGTCCATGCTGCAGCCAGCGGTGACGCCCTCGTCTCCCCCTCGATCACGATGAGACTGCTCGGCGAGATC
The DNA here is from genome assembly GCF_042666305.1 of Brachybacterium sp. GCM10030268. Taxonomy (NCBI): domain Bacteria; kingdom Bacillati; phylum Actinomycetota; class Actinomycetes; order Micrococcales; family Dermabacteraceae; genus Brachybacterium; species Brachybacterium sp. GCM10030268. Next base: position 53,082 of record NZ_JBHTCW010000007.1, read on the forward strand.
GCCGACAACCAGCCGGCGCCGGATCCCTCGCACGACCTCTCCTCGCGCGAACTCGAGATCGCGACCGCCATAGCCCGGGGTCGCACGAACGAGGAGATCGCAGCCGACATGTTCATCACCGTCTCCACGGTGAAGACCCACGCACGGAATATCAGCGTGAAACTCGGGGCCCGCAACCGCGTCGAGATTGCCGCGTGGGCCTGGCGCGCACAACTCATCCGGTAGGCCGTCGATACCCTCGGTGCGCTGTCGGGTCACGATGGTTTCGGCACGATCCGATTCGTGGATGTCCGCGCAACCGAGCTGGAGATCTACTGTTCCGCGGCGTCCCGGGCGGAGTCTGTGGGACCTTCGAGCGCGAGCCGGTGCGCCTGGCGCAGCACCTCTACCTGGGCGGGGTTATAGAGGTCGGTGACCGCCTGGGCGAAGTCTTCCAATGCGGCGCGACTGACGATGCCCGTCGGCGGGGTCCGCGTGCCCGGGTACTGCTCGTGGATCGCGCGGAGCACTGGAGCCAAACGTGCGTCGACAGCCCGGATCTCGTCGGCGGTGGCGTCCGGAGCGAGCTCGTCGAAGGCATCGTCGGCCTTCCGGTGGTGCGCGGCGATGGCCCGCATGTCCTGGCGGCCCTGCTCCTCGTAAAACTGGGCGCTGATCATGACCATCGCGCGGTCGGCAGGTGTGAGTTGGTCTGCGAGGTCGGCGAACCCGGCGGGGACGTCGGGGTCGGCGCGATGGCGCAGGAGGTCAGCGATCTCGACCCGCACCTGCTGCTGGTGGGCGATGGAGGCGGCGAGCTGGGAATCGAGGGCGCGCAGCGTCCGTGTGAAGGCCTCGCCGGTTTCTTCGAGCTCCGCGATGCTCGACAACGGCATGCCCAGCTCTTGCAGGCGTCCGATCTGCAGCAAACGCACGAGGTGGGACGTACGGTACTGCTTGTAGGCGTTCCCGGCCCGGGCAGGCTCCTCACGAAGGTGGAATTCCGCAAGGCCGCAGGGCCGCGGCGGCAGGCATCTACATGCTGCTGTTCGTGCTCGCCGGTGCCGATGTGAGCGACGCGGCGCACCATCTTGCGGGCCCCACGGATGCAGGAGTGCTCCGTCCCAATTCTCTCGACTTACGTGGAGCCTAGGGGACTCGAACCCCTAACCCTCTGCTTGCAAAGCAGATGCGCTACCAATTGCGCCAAGGCCCCTGAGCGCCGTGGCGCCGGGATGAAGCGGGTGGATCAGATCCGGGCTGCGGGAGCGGACTCGGCCTGCTCCGCGGCTGCGTCCTGCTCTGCGGAGACGCGCTCGGCCTCGCTCCACAGATCATTGCGCATCCGGTCGGATTCGACCTTCCGCCAGGCGAGGAGACCGGCGGCGGACGTGCCGATCAGGACGGCGGCGACCTTGATGAACGTCTTCACGAGTCCTCCGATCCTCGAAGTGGGCCTAACTGGACTTGAACCAGTGACCTCTGTCTTATCAGGACAGCGCTCTAACCGACTGAGCTATAGGCCCATGGGGGCTGATCTCCGAAGCGTACCGGCCTCAGCCACCGACGAACTACGCTACCGCGCCACCTCCCACCGCGTCCAACCGGCCAGGGCAGTTGTACGGGAGGTCACAGGCCCCGGGATCGATGCGATCTCGGACCAATCCGGTCCGCCGTCGGCTCCGAACTCCTCTCGTGGCACCCGATCGGGTGCGACCACGCTGAGATTCGAAGGAGACCGTCATGAAGGTCCGCACTCTGCTCCCCGCCGTCGGCACCCTGGCCGCCTCCGTCGCCCTGCTCGCCGCGTGCTCCGGCGGCACGGACGAGGAGCCGACGATGGACGAGGGCGACCAGCCCTCGATGGAGCAGACCGAGGACGGCTCGATGTCCTCCGATGGCGGTGGCGAGATGTCCGACGGCGGCGGCATGGAGGACCAGGAGCACGAGGACATGGACTCCGACGAGGACATGTGACCCCTCGACGGTGGCGGATCCGCGCACGGCGGCGCACACTGCACGCAGTTGTCGCACCGGCGGGCGCGCCGCACCGGCGTCCTGCCGTCCCTGCGATCCCGGAAGGAGCTGCCGATGCCTCGTGAGCCCCTCGAGGCGGATCCACCCAGCGCGCGGCCGCGGCCCGGTGATGCCGACATGCGCCTGATCGGCGCGGGTACAGGCCAGTCACCTGAGGTCGCCGAGCTGCTGGGCCGGGTGGCCCTCGGGGACGAGGACGCGTTCTCCCACCTGTACGACGAGGTCTCGCCGCTGCTGTTCGCCCTGGTGAGACGAGTAGTGCGCGATGTCCCGATGAGCGAGGAGGTGCTGCAGGAGGTCTTCGTGGAGATCTGGCGGCAGGCCACCCGGTTCGATCCCGCCCGCGGCTCGGCGCACGGGTGGCTGTGCTCCATCGCTCATCGCCGCGCGGTGGACACCGTCCGGGCCAGCGAGGCCGCACGGCGCCGGGACGCCGACGAGGGGATGCGGAGGATCGAGGAGAACGTCATCGACGTGCAGGAGGAGGGGATCATGAGAGCCGAGTCCCAGCGGGTGCGCAACGCCCTGGGGTCCCTGACCCCGCTGCAGGCCGATGCGATCCGCCTGGCCTATTTCGGCGGCTACAGCCATCGTGAGGTGGCCGCCCTGCTCGACATCCCCGTCGGCACCGCGAAGACCCGCATCCGAGACGGCATGGTCGCCCTCCGCGACAGGCTGGGGGTGACCTCGTGAGCGAGCCCCAGCACAGCGCGACCGGAGCTTGGGCGCTGAACGCCCTGGACGCCGGCGAGCGCGCCCGATTCGAGGAGTACCTCGCCGAGGACCCTGACGCCGCGGCCGAGGCCGGATCCTTCGAGGAGACCGCCGGTGAGCTGGCTCGCGGCCTCGACCCGATCGCCCCTCGTCCCGAGCTCAAGGACGCCGTGATGGGACGGATCGCCCGCACCCGCCAGCTGCCCCCGCCAGCCGGTACCCGACCCGCGGGCGACGCCACCGACCCGGACTCCCACGATCCCGCCGTCGTTCCCGCGGATCGGTACCGCTCGAGCGTGCGGCGCACGCGCTGGCTCGCCGTCGCGGCGGCGCTGCTGCTGGTCACCTCCGTGGCCGGCTTCGGCCTGTGGGGCAGCGAGCGGGCCGCCGAGCAGGAGGCCCGGGCCACGATCGAGGCCATGGAGGAGGAGCACGAGATGATGTCGACGATCATGGCGGCCGACGACGCCTCCCACGTCACGCTCCCGGCGGACCCCGGCGGCAGTCTGAGCCTGATGTACTCCCGCCAGCAGGGGGCGATGCTCATCGAGGCCAGTGACCTGCCGCGACCTCCCGAGGGCAGTGCCTACCAGGTGTGGCTGGTCGACCCCGCCGGGTACCACAGCGCCGGGATGATCACCGAGCCGGACGACACCGTGATGATGCACGGAGAGGTCCCCTCCTCGGCAGAGCTGGGATTGACCCTCGAGCCGATGACCGGCTCCGACCAGCCCACGTCCGACCCCATGATGCTGGGAGAACTTTCATGAGCGCCCCCACCGTTCCGCTCCGGACCGGCAACCGCTGGTGGTCGGTGGTCGCGGGCGTGATCGGCGGCATCGTGCTGCTGGCCGTCGCCGAGCTCGCATCCCTGGCCTTCAGCTCCTCCTCCGCGCCGTTCATCGCCGTCGGCGGCGGCTTCATCGACATCATCCCGCCGGCGGTGAAGGACCTCGCCATCGCCCTGTTCGGCACCCACGACAAGATGGTGCTGTTCGCCTCGATGCTCACCGTCTACGTGGTGCTGACGGGACTGAACGGGTGGCTCGGTTCGCGCCGTCCTGCCATCGCCGCCGTGGTGCTGGCCGGGCTCGGGCTGTTCGCCGCCGTGATCGTGCTGACCAGAGCGCAGAACACCGCGGCCGACGCGATCCCGACCGTGCTCGGCACCGTGATCGCGGTGCCGGCGCTGCTGATGCTGCTGCGCCTCGTCCGTGGCCCATCGGTCCCGGCCGATGAGGACGGCGCGGCCGAGGCGGCCTGGACGCGCCGGCGTTCCCTGGTCGGCGTCGGGGCGGTCGGAGTGCTCGCCGTCATCGTCGCCGCGGGGGCCCGCGGGGTGAACGCCTCCCGCGACCTCGCGCGCCGGGCGGCGGAGTTCGCCCTCCCGGCGCCCCGCTCCCGCGCCGAGGAGATCCCGGAGGGCGCCCAGATCGACGTCGCGGGCATGCCCCCGTTCCTGACGCCCACCGGCGACTTCTACCGGATCGACACCGCCCTCGCCGTGCCGCGCGTGGATCCCACGACCTGGCAGCTGCGCATCCACGGACTCGTGGAGCGCGAGCTCACCCTGAGCTTCGAGGACCTCCTCGCCGAGCCCATGACCGAGGCGCACGTGACGCTGGCCTGCGTCTCCAACCCCGTCGGCGGCGATCTGGCGGGCAATGCCACCTGGCTCGGCGTACCCGTGGCCGCCCTGCTCGAGCGCGCCGGGGTGCGCGAGGGCGCGGACATGGTCCTCTCCCGCTCGGTCGACGGGTTCACCGCCTCCACCCCGCTGGAGGCCCTCACCGACGGGCGCGACTCTCTGCTCGCCGTCGGCATGAACGGTCAGCCGCTGCCACTGGAGCACGGCTATCCCGTGCGGATGGTGGTGCCGGGGCTGTACGGGTACGTCTCGGCCACCAAGTGGCTGACGGAGCTGACGGTGACGCGCTTCGCCGACGACACCGCCTACTGGTCCACCCGCGGCTGGTCCGAGCGCGGCCCCATCAAGACCGCCTCCCGCATCGACGTGCCCCGTTCCTCGGCGACCCTCGCGCCCGATGCCGAGGGAGCGGTCATGCTCGGCGGCACCGCCTGGGCGCAGCAGCGCGGTATCGCCGCGGTCGAGGTGCGGATCGACGACGGTGAGTGGAGGGAGGCCACCCTCGGCTCCGAGGTCAGCGCTGACACGTGGGCGCAATGGTCCCTGCGCTGGGAGGAGGCTACCCCCGGCGAGCACACCGCCGAGGTGCGGGCGACGGACGGCGAGGGCGAGGTCCAGACCGAGCAGCGTGCGAACCCGGCTCCGAACGGGGCCAGCGGCTGGCACCGCGTCGACTTCCGGGTGGGATGAGCCTGCGTACTCTGAACGCATGAGCTGGACCTCTGAGGAACGAGTGCTGCTGGGCGACCTCGCCGATGAGCAGTGGCGAGAGGTGGACAGCGGCGAGTCCGCAGCGCGGGTCCACGCCAGTGAGGGCGAACGCCTGTACGCCAAGCTGGTCCCGATGGAGGGGATTGCCGACCTGGCCGCCGAGCGGGACCGTACCCGATGGGCAGGAGGCCACGGCATCCCTGGTCCCCGCGTGGCCCACTGGGCGGCGAACGCCGACGGAGCCTGTCTCGTGACCACCGCGGTCCCCGGCGTCCCCGCGGACCAGGTCGACCGAAGTCACGCCCGGCAGGTCTGGGCGTCCGTCGTGCGGGCCGCCCGCGGACTCCATGCCACGGCGATTTCCGACTGCCCCTTCGATCGGGGGCTGCAGCACATGGCCGCCACGGCCGCCGACGTCGTCTCCCGCGGGGCGGTGAGTCCGGAGTTCCTGCGGCCTGAGCAGGAGCACGTCGACCCGCGTGACCTGCTGACAGCGCTGGAGAGCGAGCTCCCGGCACAGCTCGAGCGCGAAGCGGGCGATCTCGTGGTCTGCCACGGAGACCTGTGCTTGCCCAACGTCCTCGTGGACCCGGACTCCCTCGAGGTCACAGGGTTCATCGATCTCGGTCGGCTCGGCCTCGCGGACCGGCACGCCGATCTCAGTCTGCTGCTCGCTAACTCCGGGGACACCTGGCCCGAGCTCGCCGAGACGTTCGCCGACTCGCTGGAGCCCCTCTATGGGCACCCCGTCGACGCGGATCGGCTCCGGTTCCACCTGCAGCTGGACCCGCTGACCTGGGGTTAACTCCTCGGACGGTCAGCTCGCGGTGCGCGGCAGGCCGTCCTGGGCCACCAGTCCGTGCTGGCGCAGAAGCTGGTTCAGGGCATCGGGCGCCGCGGCGAAGCGGGCGCAGACCTCGGCGGCCGTCCCGCGCGCCTGATCGCTGCCGGTGTGGGCCACGAGCTCGTCGAACATCTCCTGCTGGCGGTGGCGCAGGGGCACGGGCACGTCGCGGCTGACCACTCCCCAGCTGGAGGCGTAGACGTCGTAGTGGGCGGGCCGATGACCCGTGGCCAAGGTGAGCGGGAATCGCGCCGCGTCCAGGCGCACCCGCTCGTAGTTCGGCTCGGTCTCGTCGACCACGGCGAGCTGCTCGTCGTCGAACCAGGTGGCCACCAGCTCGGTGCGCACGTCCTCGGCCCGATAGGGCGCCGCCGGGATGTACCCGCGCCGGGAGGTGTGGGCGCAGTGGCCGACGGCGAGACCGCGCACCGTGCACCGCACGAACGGGGTCGCCGGGTGCAGATCCCGCCCGGAGCGGGCGTACTTGCGGGCGATGGTCTCCGGGGTCTGGTTGGAGCCGACGGCCACCACCAGGGTGCGCTCGGCCAGCGGGGCCGCGCCGTCCGTCACCAGGGCCGACTCGATCGCCCCGACGTCCACCAGGGGCTCGTCCTGGTTCTCCGTGGGGCCGTCGACTCCACCCGTCGGATCGAGGTTCGCGATGCCGGCACTGAGCAGCAGTGCCGAGCGCACCGCCGGTCCTGTCCACGGATAGTCCTCCGGGGCATCGACGCCGGCGTCGACCTCGGTCTCGACGGGATCGGCCTGGGCGGTCACGGCGGGGGAAGGAGGCATCACTCGACTCTAACCACCGGTACCCGCCGGCCCCAGGATCCGGTGTCCCGCCCCACCCCGCCATCGCGCGCCGGGGTCACTATCGTGAGGACATGAGCGAACACCGCGCGATCGAGGCCCTGGAGGCCTCCGGCCTGGAGTACGAGATCACCCGGCACGGGCGGGTGGGTTCCCTCGCCGAGGCGGCCGCCGCGCGCGGGGTCGAGCCCGGATCGATCGTCAAGACGCTCGTGGTGCGCCGCGCCGAGGGGGACTTCCTGTTCGTGCTGGTGCCCGGCGATCGCGAGATCTCCTGGCCGAAGCTGCGCGCCGTGCTCGGCGTCAACCGCCTTTCCATGCCCGACAAGGACGTCGCCAGGGATGTCACCGGCTATGAACGCGGGACCATCACCCCGTTCGGCGCCACCACCGCCTGGCCGGTGATCGCCGACGCATCCCTGGCCGGGGATCCCACGCGCCGCATCTCCCTCGGCGCGGGCGCCCACGGCGTCGCCGTCACCGTTGCGGCCGAGCCCGCTCTCACGCACCTGCAGGCACAGGTCGCTGACGTCACCGAGCTGCAGTAGCGCCCTCAGGCCGTCGGCGCCCCGGCTGCCAGCCCGTCGAGGATCGGGCCGAGGCCCTCCTGGAACGCGCGATCGGCGTCGAACGAGTCGCCGGCATCGTGCGGCTCCTCCGTGAGCTCAGCGAGCCAGGGATGGCCCCGCCGCACGCCGGTACGGTCCAGGCGCCGCACCTCGTCGGCCCACCAGGCACCGTAGGCGATACCGGTGCTGCCGGCCTCCTGCCGCTCTGCCGCGACCAGCAGGCCCATCCCCTGGATGTAGCCGCTCAGCGCCAGGTACCGGCGCAGCGCCGAGTCCGCGTCGAACCCCATCTCGACGAAGGCCTCCACCATGGCGCGGGATGCCTCCAGGACGGCGGGCACCAGCGGAGGGCGGGTGCTGGCCAGGACCTCCACCAGCCACGGATGGGCCAGGTACCGCTGCCACTCCTCCTGCGCGAGAGCCCGCAGCCTCTCGACCGGTGGATCCTTCCGGCGAGTCTCCTGCCCGCTGCGGCCCTCCCGGCTGCTGCGCGCGACGATCCGCTGGACCATCAGGGCCACCAGCCGGTCCCGAGTGCCCACCAGCTGCCGGAGCGTGCTCATCGACGCGCCGGTCCGCCCCGCGAGGGCCGCGAAGGTCACGGCGCCGATGCCCTGCCGGTCAGCCAGGGCGACAGCGACATCGAGCGCGCGTTCGATGTCGACCTGCCCGGCTGCGTCGGAGTCGGGCCCGGTGCGCCTTGCGGCGGGTCGCGCGGCGGAGCGGAGCCGCCCCTCGTCGCGACGCCGACGGTACGCCCGGGCCTGGCACGACCTGGAGCAGTACCGACGAGGGCGCCCGGCCCTGCGCTGATCGGCCCAGCTCTTCCCGCACTCGCAGCACGTCACGTCGGCCTCCCTTTTCGTCACACAGGGTGCTGTGACGAAACTACTCCCCCTCCGGACCCGCTGCCACGAGCCTGGTGGGGAACGCGCGAGAACCAGCAGTCCCAGCAGGACCGGACCGAGGAGCACCCACGATGACGTCAGCCATCACCGCCCGAGCCGCCACCGCCGACGAGTACGACGCCGTCGTCGACCTGTGCGCCACTGCCTTCGCCGACGAGGCCGTCACCGCCTGGGCGCTCTCCGATCCCGCCCGCCGCGATGCGCTGCTGCGCGAGAGCTTCCGCGACTCCCTGCGCGCCGCACTCGAGGCCGATGCGGTGATCCTCGCGCTGGACGCGGCGGAGTCCCCGATCGGGGTCTCCATCTGGGTGCCGGTCCCCGACACCGGCCCGAGCGACGGGGATCCGGAGGACGGCGAGCCCCCGGCCCAGGAGACCGCGACCCGGCGACTGCGGGCCGTGGAACGGGCCACCGCGGCCCGCACGCCGCGCCTGCCGCACCTGCATCTGGTCTCGATGGCCGTGCTTCCCGAGCAGCGGGGCCGAGGAGCGGGCCACGCCCTGATCGAGGCCGGGATCGCCCGTGCCCGGGAGCTCGGGCTGCCCCTGTACCTCGAGGCCTCCACCCCCGCCAATCGGGCCCTCTACCTCCGCCACGGATTCTCGGCCCACGGCGAGCCGATCCGGCTGATCGAGAACGGCCCCACCCTGCAGCCGATGTGGAGGAACTGACCGCAGACGCACAACGGGCGGGCACCCGCAGGTGCCCGCCCGTCCAGTGCGTGGTGCAGGATCAGTCGTCGGTGAAGGTGACCTTCAGCCCGCCCAGGAGCGCGGCGACCAGGTTGTAGAGGAAGGCCAGCAGCGTACCCAGCGCGGTGATGATCACGACGTTGACCACGGCGACGATGGTGCCGTAGCTGACCATCTTGGAGAACTCGAAGAACTCCATGAACGGCAGCGGATCACCGCCGTTGAGGTCACGGCCCAGCTGATCGATCTGGGTCCACAGGCCGATGGCGTCGACCAGGTTCCACATCAGGATCACAGCGACCACGGTCGCGATACCGATGGCGATCGCCACCAGGAAGGACAGCTTCATCACCGAGAACGGGTCGAGCCGGGCCAGCGTCAGCCGCACGCGGCGCGGCCCGCGCCGCTGCTTCTCGGCGGAGGCCGCAGCAGAGCTCGCGGTCTCCTTCTTCGGGCTGCGGCTGGCGCCCCGGGCGGCGGAGCCCTTCCCGGTCCCGATCCTCTCGTCGGAGGAGCCGTCGGTCTCCTTGCCGTCCTCGACGACCGGGAGCTTCGAGGTCGCATCCGGCGACGCGCTCTGGGGGGAGGACGTGCGGGACGTGGAGGCAGTCCTCGAGTCACTCGTGCTCACGGATCACTCCTCGATCGTGTCGTCGCCGCCGGAGGGCGACCGGTCGGACTCGTCAGAGCCTAGATCATCGGAGGGGGCCGGAGCTGACTGCGACTCGTCCTCGCTCGAGATCTCCACAGCATCCCCGCCTTCTGCCGCCGCGCCCTCGTCGAGGTCCGGGGTCTCCGCGACCTCGGCCAGCTCCTCGTCCACCTCGGACTCGGGGCTGGCGGTGACCAGCAGGATCTGATCGCCCTTGTCGGGCTTGGCGAAGACGACGCCCATGGTGGTGCGGCCCTTGGCCGGCACCTCGGCGACGCGGGAGCGGACCACGCGGCCGCGCTCCATGACCACGAGCAGCTCGTCGGACTCCTCCACGGCGGCGGCGCCGACGAGGTGGCCCCGGTCGTCGGGCAGCTTGGCGACCCGGATGCCCAGGCCGCCGCGGCCCTGGACGCGGTACTCATCGATGCTGGTGCGCTTGGCGTAGCCGCCCTCGGTCACGGTGACGACGTACTGGCCGGGTCGGACGACGTCCATGGCCAGCAGCTGGTCGTCATGGCGGAACTTCATGCCGGTCACGCCGGAGGTGGCGCGGCCCATCGGGCGCAGCACGTCGTCACCGGCCGGGAACCGCACGGACTGCCCGTTGCGGGAGACCAGCAGCAGATGGTCCTCGCTGTCGACCGCGCGGGCGGCGATCAGCCGGTCCGGCTCGGGCCCGTCCGGGCCGTCGATGTCGCGGAGGTTGATGGCGATGATGCCGCCGGTGCGGTTGGAGTCGAACGCCGGCATCGGAGTCTTCTTGACCAGCCCCGAACGGGTGGCCAGCACCAGGTACTGGGCATCCTCGTAGGTATCGATCGTCAGGACCGAGGCGATCTTCTCGTCGGGCTGGAAGGCGAGCAGGTTCGCCACGTGCTGGCCCTTGGCGTCCCGCGGGGCCTCGGGCAGCTCGTAGCCCTTGGCGCGGTAGACCCGCCCCTGGTTGGTGAAGAACAGCAGCCAGCGGTGGGTGGTGGTGGTGAAGAAGTGCTCGACCACGTCGTCCGCGCGCAGCGAGGCCCCGCGCACCCCCTTGCCGCCGCGCTTCTGGGCGCGGTACTGGTCGGCGCGGGTGCGCTTGACGTACCCGCCGCGGGTGATGGTGACGACCACGTCCTCCTCGGGGATCAGGTCCTCCATCGACATGTCGGTGTCGAACGGGAGGATCTGGGTGCGGCGGTCGTCGCCGTACTTGTCGACGATCTCGGACAGTTCCTCGGAGACGATGTCGCGCTGGCGCTGCGGGGAGGCCAGGATCGCGTTGTACTCCTCGATCAGGGCCTGCAGCCGGTCGTGCTCCTCGATGATCTTCTGGCGCTCCAGGGCGGCCAGCCGGCGCAGCTGCATCGCCAGGATCGCGTTGGCCTGGAGCTCGTCGATCTCCAGCAGCTCCATCAGCCCGGTGCGTGCCTCGTCGGCGTCCGGGGACCGGCGGATCAGCGCGATGACCTCGTCCAGCGCGTCCAGGGCGCGGAGGTAGCCGCGGTAGATGTGGATCTGCTCCTCGGCCTTGCGCAGGCGGTACTGCGTGCGGCGCACGATGACGTCGATCTGGTGCTTGGTCCACTCACGGACGAACGAGTCGATCGACAGGGTGCGGGGCACATTGCCGGCCAGGGCCAGCATGTTCGCGGAGAAGTTCTCCTGCAGCTGGGTGTGCTTATAGAGGTTGTTCAGCACCACCTTGGCGACCGCGTCGCGCTTGAGGGTGATGACCAGGCGCTGGCCGGTGCGGCCCGAGGTCTCGTCGGTGATGTCGGCGATGCCCTGGATCTTGCCCAGCTTGACCATCTCGGCGATCTTGCGGGCGAGATTGTCGGGGTTGACCTGGTACGGCAGCTCGGTCACCACGAGGCACATGCGGCCGTTGATCTCCTCGGTGGAGACCACGGCGCGCTGCGTGATGGAGCCGCGACCGGTGCGGTAGACGTCCTCGATGCCCTTGGTGCCGACGATCGTGGCGCCGTTGGGGAAATCGGGCCCCTTGATGTGCTCGAGGCAGGCCTCGAGCAGTTCGGGCTTGGTGGCCTCGTAGTTCCTGAGGTACCACTGGACGGCCCCCGCGACCTCGCGCAGGTTGTGCGGGGGGATGTTGGTGGCCATGCCCACCGCGATCCCGGCAGAACCGTTGACCAGCAGGTTCGGGAAGCGGGCCGGGAGCACGACGGGCTCGTCGATGGTGTTGTCGTAGTTGCCCTGGGTATCGACCGTGTCCTGGTCGATGTCCCGCACCAGCTCCATCGCCAGGGGCGCCATCTTGCACTCGGTGTACCGGGGTGCGGCCGCACCGTCATCGCCCGCGGAGCCGAAGTTGCCCTGTCCAAGGATCAGCGGGTACCGCATCGCCCACGGCTGGACCAGGCGCACCATGGCGTCGTAGATCGCGCTGTCGCCGTGGGGGTGGTAGTTGCCCATCACGTCGCCGACGACCTTCGCGCACTTCGAGAAGGAGCGGTCGGGGCGGTAGCCGCCGTCGTACATCGCGTAGACGATGCGGCGGTGGACGGGCTTGAGGCCGTCGCGCACGTCCGGCAGCGCGCGGGAGACGATCACGCTCATCGCGTAGTCGAGGTAGGAGTGCTGCATCTCCTGGTTCAGGTCGACCTGGGTGATGCGGTCGACCTCGTTCTCATCCAGCGGATCGACGAGGGTGACCGTGCGATCGGCCGCCTCGGACTGCGAGACCTCGTGGGAGCCCTCCGGGGTGGAGGGGCCGACGATGCCGCCGGGCAGCGAGGGCGCCTCGGGATCCGGGGTCGCCTCGTCGGCGGGCCCGGTGCCGGGGTCCTGGGGCGTGGTCTCGTCAGGGCTGTTGGGGTCCTGCGGAGTGTCGCTCATGGCGTGGAAGGCCTTTCGGGTGGGGCCGAGGGTCGTGGGCGTTCCCGGGGGCGCTCGGGCCGGGCCGTGCGCGGCCCCGGGGAGCCCTCAGATGTCGAGGAAGCGGACGTCCTTGGCGTTCTCCTGGATGAAGCGGCGCCGGGACTCGACGTCATCGCCCATCAGGACGGAGAAGATGGTGTCGACGTCGGCGGCCTCGTCGACGGTGACCTGCTTCAGGGTGCGCGAGTTGGTGTCCATGGTGGTGGTCTGGAGCTCCTTCCAGTCCATCTCGCCGAGGCCCTTGTACCGCTGGATGCCGTTGTCCTTGGGGATCCGGCGGCCGGCGGCGCGGCCGGCCTCGAGGCGCTCGTCGCGCTCGTCGTCGCTGAAGACGTACTCGTGCGGGGCGTTGGACCACTTCAGGCGGTACAGCGGCGGCATGGCGACGAACACGTGGCCGAGCTCGATCAGCGGGCGCATGTACCTAAACAGCAGAGTCAGCAGCAGCGTGACGATGTGCTGGCCGTCCACGTCGGCGTCGGCCATGAGGATGATCTTGTGGTACCGCAGCTTGGTGGCATCGAAGTCCTCGCCGATGCCGGTGCCGAAGGCGGTGATCAGCGAGCGGACCTCCGCGTTGTCGAGCGCGCGGTCCAGCCGGGCCTTCTCCACGTTCAGGATCTTGCCGCGGATCGGCAGGATCGCCTGGTTGTAGGGCTCACGGCCCGAGACCGCGGAGCCGCCGGCCGAGTCGCCCTCGACGATGAAGATCTCCGACTCCGCAGGATTGCGGGAGGCGCAGTCCTTGAGCTTGCCGGGCATGCCGCCGGACTCCAGCGGCGACTTGCGGCGGGTGGCGTCGCGGGCCTTGCGGGCCGCCTCGCGGGCGGCGGCGGCCGCCTGGCCCTTCATGACGATGGCCTTGGCCTCCTGCGGGTGGGAGACGAACCAGTCCTGGAGCTGGTCGGTCATCACCTTGACCATGAAGGTGCGGGCGATGGTGTTGCCCAGCTTGGTCTTGGTCTGGCCCTCGAACTGGGGCTCGCCCAGCTTCACCGAGATCACCGCGGTCAGGCCCTCGCGGATGTCCTCGCCGGTGAGGTTGGCGTCCTTCTCCTTGAGCAGGCCCTGTGCGCGCCCGTAGCGGTTCACGATCGAGGTCAGCGAGCTGCGGAAGCCCTCCTCGTGGGTGCCGCCCTCGTGGGTGTTGATCGTGTTGGCGTAGGTGTGCACGGACTCCGAGTAGGCACCCGTCCACTGCATGGCCACCTCGACGGAGATGTGCGCCTCGGTGTCCTCGGACTCGAAGGAGATGATGTCGGGGTGGATCACCTCGGCCTTCTTCGCCGTGTTGATGAACTCGACGAAGTCCTGCAGGCCGCGCTCGTAGAGGTAGGTGACCGAGTGCGGCCCGGTCCCCGTGCCGGCGCCCTCGGCCGCCAGCTCGACGTCGACTATGTCGTCCTCGCCGTCCTGATCGTCCTCGGACGGGCGCTCGTCGGTCAACGTGATCCGCAGGCCCTTGTTCAGGAACGCCATCTGCTGGAACCGCTTGCGCAGGGTCTCGAAGTCGTAGACGGTCTCGTCGAAGATCTCGTCATCGGCCCAGAAGGTGATGGTGGTGCCGGTCTCCTCGGTCTCCTCGCCCTTGTCCAGCGGGCCCTCGGGGACGCCGCGCCGGTAGGCCTGGCGCCACACGTGGCCCTGGCGGCGGATCTCCACCTCCATCCGGGAGGACAGGGCGTTGACCACGGAGGAGCCCACGCCGTGCAGACCGCCGGAGACCGCGTAGCCGCCGCCGCCGAACTTGCCGCCGGCGTGCAGCACGGTCAGCACCAGTTCCACCGCGGGCTTCCCCTCGGTGGGGTGCATGTCCACGGGGATGCCGCGGGCGTGGTCGACGACGCGGACGCCGCCGTCGGCCAGCAGGGTCACCTCGATGGCGTCGCCGTGGCCGGCCATCGCCTCGTCCACGGAGTTGTCGACGATCTCCTGGACCATGTGGTGCAGGCCCCGCTCACCGGTGGAGCCGATGTACATGCCCGGGCGCTTGCGGACCGCCTCGAGGCCCTCGAGGACGGTGATGTCCGAGGCCTCGTAGTGCTCGGGAGCGTGGGCGGCCCGTTCGCCGGCGGACCCGGGCACCGGGGCGGCGGCGGTCTCCTCGCTGGTTCCGGACGACGGGTCCGGGATGCTCTGGGGCGCGTCCTGGTCGGGCATGGGTCGGTCGCTGTCGCTCACCTGGTGTGGCTCCTCGCAGTCCTGGGTCCCTCGGCCCGGAGTGCGCCGAGGGGAGTTCGGCAGTGCGCCGCGGCCCATGGGTCCGGCTCAGCACACAGGCGGCCCACGGAGCTCCCGCGCGCGCACGCGCGTACGGGGACCCGTAGGCCACAGCGGCCGAGCCGACGGCATGAGTCCACGAGGACGTCGGAGGACGTCGGCCGAACCTGCTCGATTCTACCGGAAAACGCCGTCTGGACCTACTACGCCACTCCGTCGTGTGGACAACGTGACGCAGAATCGGTGCCACGCGTCGCGCGAAGGGCTCTGCAAGGCGCCGACGGACCGGCCGACGGGGACCGGTACGTCGCCCGGGGTCCGGGCGCGGCACAGGCGAATCTGAGGATCCGATGCGTCCGCGCCGGCCGGTCCCCGCGGCTACTCAGCTCCTCCCGCCAGCGGCCGACGGGATCCTCCCGAGCACTCCGGCCGTGACCAGAGCCGCCGAGGCGGCCTCGTATCCCTTGTCCTCACCGGATCCGGGCAGACCCGCACGATCCAGCGCCTGCTGCTCATCATCGCAGGTCAGGAGGCCGAAGCCCACAGGGATCCCGTGGTCGAGGCTGACCCGGGAGAGTCCGTCGGTCGCCGCCCGGCAGACGTAGTCGAAGTGCGGGGTCCCGCCGCGGATGACGACGCCGAGGGCGACGACGACGTCGTGGGTGCGGGCCAGGCGGTCCGCGACCACGGCCAGCTCCATGCTGCCGGGGACGCGGAGCACGGCCGGATCGGGCAGCTGAGCCTCGGCGCAGGCGCGCAGGGCGCCGGCGATCAGACCGTCCATCACCTGGTCGTGCCAGGAGGCCGCGACGAGGGCGACGCGGGCGCCGGGCAGGTGGGGGATCTCCGCGGTGGGGCTTCCGGATCCGCTCATGGTCTCTCTCCGTTCGGTGCGGTGCCGGCCTCGCGGGGGAGGCCGGCGGAGGTGATCGGTGGCAGGCCGACGAGGTGATGGCCCAGCCGGTCGCGCTTGGTGGTCAGGTACGCGAGGTTCTCGGGGGTGGCGTGGGTGGTGAGGTCCACCGTGCCCGTGACCTCGACGCCTCCGGCGCGCAGCGCGTCGGCCTTCGCCGGGTTCTGGGTGAGCAGCTCGATCGCGCCGACGCCGAGGTGGTCGAGGATCTGCGGGACGATCGTGAAGGATCGGGAGTCGACGGGGAGGCCGAGATCGAGGTTGGCGTCGACGGTGTCGCGGCCGTGCTCCTGGAGCGCATAGGCGCGCAGCTTCTCCAGCAGCCCGATGCCGCGGCCCTCATGGCCGCGGAGCAGGATCAGCACCCCCCGACCGGCGGCATCGATGCGGGCGAGCGACTCCTCGAGCTGGGGACCGCAGTCGCAGCGCCGGCTGCCCAGGATGTCCCCGGTGACGCACTCGGAGTGGACCCGCGTCAGCACCGGCCCGGGCGTGGTGACCTCGCCGCGCACGAGGACCAGGTGCTCTGCCGAGCCCTCGCGGACGGCGAGCGCACGGAACCGGCCGTATCTCGTCGGCAGCTCCACCGGCGCCGTGACCTCCAGCGGCTCGTGCCTCGCCTGCGGGACGGGAGCGGCCGGCAGCTCCGGAGACTCCGCGAACGCCGGAGCGTCGTGGGTCCGCCGGTGCTCGACGAGGGCCTCGATGGAGATCATGGCCAGACCGTGCTCATCGGCGAACTCGCGCAGGGCGGGCCCGCGCATCATGCTGCCGTCGTCGTGGACGAGTTCGACGATCATCCCGACGTCCGGCAGTCCCGCCAGGCGCGTGAGGTCCACCGCGGCCTCGGTGTGGCCGCGCCGCTCGAGCACGCCGCCGTCGCGGGCTCGCAGGGGGAAGACGTGTCCCGGTCGGATCAGATCGCCGGGGCCGGACCGCGGGGAGGCCAGCACCTGCAGGGTGCGGGCCCGGTCGGCGGCGCTGATGCCGGTGGTGACGCCCTCGTGGGCGTCGACGCTGACCGTGTACGCGGTGCGCAGCGGATCGGCGTTGGAGGCGACCATCAGCGGCAGCTCGAGGGCGTCGGCCCGGGCGGCGTTCACGGGCGCGCAGAGCAGACCGCTGGAGTACCGCACGGCGAAGGCCAGCAGCTCCGGGGTCACGGCGCTCGCGGCGAGGATCAGGTCGCCCTCGTTCTCGCGGTCCTCGTCGTCGATCACGATCACGGGCCGGCCGGCTGCGATGTCGTCGATCGCGCGGGGTATCGGGTCCAGTCGCAGCGTGCTCATCGTCCGGTCTCCGCTCCGGCCAGTGCGCCGGCGGTCAGCTTCTCGACGTACTTCGCGAGCACGTCGACCTCCAGGTTGACCCGGTCGCCCACGCGGCGCAGGCCAAGCGTGGTGCGCTCGAGGGTCTCGGGGATCAGCCCGATGGTGACCAGGCCGTCCTCGAGCGCGGCGACGGTGAGGCTCACCCCGTCCACGGTGAGCGAGCCCTTCTCCACGAGGTAGCGATCCAGGCCCGGGGTGCTCAGGCGCAGCAGCGTCCCGCCCTCGCCCTCCTCGCGGCCCAGGATCTCGCCGACCCCGTCGACGTGGCCCTGGACGATGTGCCCGCCCAGGCGCCCGTCGGCGCGCAGCGAGCGCTCGAGGTTCACGCGGTCGCCGGCGCTGAGACCCGCGAGGGTGGTGGCGGCGAGGGTGGTGGGGATGACGTCGGCGGTCCAGATCTCGCCGTCGATGTCCGCGACGGTCAGGCAGCAGCCGCTGACGGCGATCGAGTCGCCGAGGGCGACGTCCTCGAGGACGTGGGGCGAGCGGATCCGCAGCCGGACGGTGCCGTGGTCGGGCCCGGTCCCGTCGGGCCGGGGCTGGTCGGGATGGGACTGGTCGGGCGGGATGACGGCGTCGACCGTCCCCAGCTCCTCGATGAGGCCTGTGAACATGGTGGGTTCCCTTCGGGTCAGGGTCGGGTGGTGCGGGGGCGCAGGGTCAGCTGGAGGTCGGTGCGCCCGTCGGGTGAGGTCAGTGGCTCGGTGGTGACGAGGTCGAGGTCGAGGCGGTCGGCGATCGTGGTGATGCCGAGGTCACCGATCCCGGCGGGGCCGGCGCCGAGCAGGGTCGGGGCGAGGTGGACGATGAGTTCGTCGACCGTGCCGGCGGCGAGGAAGGCGGCGGTGAGAGTGGGCCCGCCCTCGAGCAGCACGTGGCGTTGCCCGCGCTCGAAAAGATCGGTGAGGGCGCTGGAGGGATCCCGGGTGCGCAGCGGGATCTCGGGGCCGGCTCCGTCCAGGGCCGGCAGCGGCGGGTGGTCGCTGGTGCCCATGACGGCCCGGTGCGGCTGCCGGGGCAGGAGCGTGCCGTCGCCCCGGCGGGCGGTGAGGGTCGGATGGTCCGCGCGCGCGGTGCCGGTACCGATCAGCACGGTGTCGCAGGTGGCGCGGAGGCGGTGGACCTCCTGCCGGGCGGTCTCGCCGGTGATCCAGCGGCTGCTGCCGTCGGCCGCGGCAGCCTTGCCGTCCAGGGTGAGGGCGATCTTCGCGGTGACCAGGGGGCGGCCGTGCCGCAGGCCGTGCTCCCAGCCGCGGTTCAGGGCGGCCGCCCGCGCCGCGAGATCCTCCGGGACCTCGTCCTCGACCTCGATCCCTGCGGCGCGCAGCGTCTCGATCCCGCCGGCGGCCACGGGGTTCGGATCCCGGCGGGCGATGACGACCCGGGCGATGCCGGCGGCGATCAGCGCGTCCGCGCACGGATCGGTGCGGCCGACGTGGGTGCAGGGCTCGAGCGTGACGACGGCCGTCGCCCCGGCCGGCGATCCCCTTCCCTCACGGCGAGCGCCGGCGAGGGCGTCGGCTTCGGCGTGGGCCGTGCCGGCCCCGCGGTGGTGGCCTTCGGCGAGGACCGTGCCGTCCGGGGTCAGCAGGACGCAGCCGACGCGGGGATTGGGGCCGAGGGGGACGCCAGGATCCGCCGCGATCTCCAAGGCGCGGCGCAGGGCGTCGCGCTCATGCGTGTTCAGCATGCTCTCTCCTCCGGTCCGCGTCGCTCGCGGTCCGGAGTGAGGGAGGGGTCACGGAGGCGGCGTCACTCCGGGGTGCCGCTGCCAGCGCACGGAGAGTGCGCGGCCAGGGCCGTCCGGAGGACGACGTCGCGTGCGCTTCCCATCCGGACTCTGACCGTCGGTCCAGGAGTTCCACCTGGTCAACCGAGGGCCGAAGGCCATCGGGTCGCGGACTGTCACCGCCGGCTCGGAATTTCACCGACCCCAGTGCACGCGAGCTTTCCAGCTCGTCGGAGCCCACGCTAGCAGTCGGTGGCCCGCCGTGGCGGGGCCGAGGCGCGTATCACCCGTAGGTGTCGCGGGGTCCGCGCCAGGTGACAGTGCGCCGGCCCTTCTTCCAGCTGCGCTCGGCCGCGGCCGGGCCCGTGACCCGCAGCTCGGAGATCACGTGGGCGCCGATGTGCTCCTCGATGGTCGTGATCAGCTGGGGTGAGAGCATCCGCAGCTGGGATGCCCAGGCGGAGGAGGAGGCGCTGACCACGAGCACGCCGTCCTCGAAGCTGACGGGGCGGCAGTGGGTGCTGATCCGTTCGCCCACGATGTCGTCCCATTCCTCCAGCACGCGCCCGGCGCTCATCCCCGCGTTCCAGCCCAGGTTCCCCAGCACTTTGCGCAGCACGGTCTCGATGCTCTGGGGGTCCCGGGGGTCCGGCCGGGAGCCCGAGTAGCCGGGCGCGCTGCCGGATCGGTCGCGCACATCTCGTGCCTGGGTCTTCGCCGAGATGGGGAACAGGCCCCGGTCCCGCGCCGCGGCCCGCGAGCGGTTGACCGTGCGGCGGGCCAGTTCGAAGGGGTCGGCCACGGCGGCGAGGTCCGGCGGGTCGTACAGCTCCTCGGTCTCGTCCGCGCCCACCGTGCCGTCACCGTCGCCGGGACCACCAGGGGCGCCCGCCCCGAAGGCCGCGTCCGGGCCGGTGCTGCCCTCGCGGCGCGACCGGGCCGACCCGCTCGGGGCCGTCGCCCGTGAGCCGCGGCCCGACTCCTCCGGTGGAGCCGGCAGTGCCTGTCCGGCTGAGGGGCCGGGACGCGCGCCGTCGGTGCGACCGGTCCAGGTGGAGAGGTCGTAGGGATTGGCGAGGCGCGGCCGGGAGGGACCGTCGCTGCCTGGGTCGCCGCCGGGACGCGGGGTCATGGCCGGCTCCCGTCCTCGCGGGGCACGGCCGCTCCCAGGCTGACGTCGACGACGTGGATCTCGCCGTCCAGGGACGCGGGGATGTCACTGTCGTTCGCGGTGGTGATCAGCACCTGCGACGCGTGGGTGACGATCCGCCCCAAGCGGTCGCGGCGGCGGGTGTCGAGCTCGCTGAAGACGTCGTCGAGGATGAGGATCGGTTCACCGTCCCCGAGGTCGCCCTCCTCGAGCCGCAGCAGATCGTAGGAGGCCAGTCGCAGGGCGAGGGCCAGGGACCAGGACTCGCCGTGGCTGGCATAGCCCTTGGCGGGGAAGTCGTGCAGCCGGATCTCGAGGTCGTCGCGATGCGGCCCGCTGAGCGTGACGCCGCGGTCGATCTCCTCGTCATGGCGGCGGGCGAGCAGATCCAGCAGCACGTCGTGGATCTCGCGGGTGCTGGGCAGCTGTCCCGGCGCGGCCCCGAGCTCGTCCAGTGCGGTGGAGCGGTAGGCGACGTCGGCCGGGGAATCGACGTCCCCACGCTGGTCGGGCGGGAGGTCGAGGGCCTCTTCGGCGCCTTCGTCCGTGGCGACCCGCAGGTAGGAGTAGCCCAGGTGGGGGCGGAGGCGGTTGACCAGGTGGAGCCGGGCGCGCAGCAGATCCGCGCCGAGGCGGGCGAGCTGCTGGTCCCACACCTCGAGGGTGGAGGCGGCCGTCTCGGATGGGTCCAGGCCGCCGACGGGATTGGCGCTGCTGCCGCGGCGCAGGGAACGCATCTGCTTGAGCAGGTTGCTGCGCTGCTTGAGCACACGGTCGTAGTCGGCCTTGACCGAGGCGTAGCGGGGGGCGATGACGAACAGCAGCTCGTCCAGGAAGCGTCGCCGGCCCTCGGGATCGGCCTTGACCAGGCCCAGGTCCTCGGGCGCGAAGAGCACGGCCCGCACCTCGCCGAGCAGGTCGCGCAGGCGGGAGACGTTCTGGCCCTGCAGCCGGGCGCGGTTCGCCCTGCCCGGGGTGATCTCGAGGTCGACCTGCAGCGGGCGACCGGCACGCTGGAAGGTGGCGCGGATGATCGCGGTCGATTCCCCGCGGCGCACCAGTGCCGCGTCGTGCGGCACGCGGTGGCTGGAGAGGGTCGCCAGGTACCACACGGCTTCGACGATGTTCGTCTTGCCCTGGCCGTTCTGGCCGACCATCACCGTGATGCCCGGATGCACCGGCAGGGTGAGCCGCGGGTAGGAGCGGTAGTCCGTGAGGTCGAGAGCGGTCAGCTGCACGGAGAGACCACTCCCGCCCTCAGATCCGCATCGGCATGATCAGGTACTTGTACGAGGTGTCGGGAGTCCCTTCGAGGGAGTCCTGACCGCTCATGACCGAGGGCTTGATGGAGTCGGTGAACACGAGCCGCGCGAACTCCGCGCCGAGGGCGCCGAGCCCGTCGAGCAGGAACCCGGAATTGAAGCCGACGACGAGATCCTCGCCCTCGAGGTGCGCCTCGAGGACTTCGCTGGCCTGGGCGTCGTCACCGGCGCCGGCCTCGAGGGCGACCTGGCCCTCGGTGAAGGACAGTCGCACGGGGGTGTTGCGCTCGGCGACCAGGGAGACGCGCTTGACGGCCTCCATCAGGGGGCCGGTGGCGACGACCGCGGTGATCGCGGTGGTCTCGGGGAAGAGCCGACGCACCGGGGGGTACTCGCCGTCGACCAGCGTCGAGGTCGTGCGGCGGCCGCCGGCCTCGAACCCGATGAGGTTCGCCGAGGCGTCCTCGGCCAGAGCGATGTCGACGCTGCCGCCGGTGGACATCGAGCGGGCGACCTCGTGGAGGGTGCGGCCGCGCACCAGGGCGGTCTGCTCGGCGCCGGGCGTGGTGGGCGTCCAGGTGAGCTCGCGCATCGCCAGGCGGTAGCGGTCGGTGGCCATCAGGGTCATGGTCTCGCCGGTGATCTCGACCTTCACGCCGGTCAGCAGCGGGAGGGTGTCGTCCTTCGAGGCGGCGACGGTGACCTGGCTGATGGCCTCGGAGAACACGTCGGCCGCGACGGACCCGGCCACGGGCGGCATCGACGGCAGCTGCGGGTACTCCTCGACCGGGAGCGTGGCCAGGGCGAAGCGGGCGCTGCCGCAGCGGACCTGGAGCTTGGTGCCCTCGAGCGCGATGGAGACGTCCTTGTTCGGCAGTGCCCGGACGATGTCGGAGAGCATCCGGCCCTGGACCAGGACCTCGCCGGGCTGCTCGACCTCGGCATCGAGTCGGATCTGGGCGCTGACCTCGTAGTCGAACGTGGACAGCTGCAGTTCGCCGCTGGCATCGGCGACGATGCGCACGCCCTGCAGGATCGGCATCGCCGGCCGGACGGGGAGGGTTCGGGTGGCCCAGGAGACGGCGTCGCCGAGGACGCCGCGGTCGAGGTGGAACTTCACCGTTGCCACTCCTTCGCAGTGGTCGAATGCCAGAACTTGATCGAACGGAGCACAGCGTATCGGTTTCGCGGACCTCTCGCCGACACACCGTCCAGGATCCTTGACAGCCGTCCCGCCATCGCGCGTCGATCACCTGTCATGGGCCACCGCGTCATCGGCCCCGTCGTCGGCGCTTCCGACACCCGCGCATCCACATCCCCGTCGAGCAAAGAACTACAGTCCTCTTCTTCACGGCTGTGTACTTCGTGGACAACCACCATCGTCGCAGGTGAGCCCGTATGACGGTCACGTGGACCAGCCGGGGATCGGCGTCATCGCAACGTGCATCGGTTGTGCATGCACCCTTGCGTGCACGGCATTTTTGTCATTCAGCCGTTCACATCGGCTCCTGCGCAGATGCCGATCACTCCACACCGTCCACAGAGTTGTCCACAATTGGGGAGAAGCTGGCGCTGACCAGGAATGTTCTTCAGACACCCGTCAGGGGCCGGTCACTGTCCACAGCATCGTCCCCAGCGCCGTCGGTTTCTCGGGACCACAGGCCCCGCGAGCCTCACGCCCGGGTCGAGGAGCTGGAGCTCTTGATACGCGCAGTCAGCTCTGTGACCTGGTTGAAGATCGCCCGGCGTTCCTTCATCAGCTCGCTGATCTTCTTGTTCGCGTGCATGACGGTGGTGTGGTCCCGCCCGCCGAACTCCTCCCCGATGCGGATCAGCGGCATGTCCGTCAGCTCGCGGCACAGGTACATGCCGATCTGCCGGGCCGAGACCAGCCGGCGGGAGCGGCCGGTGCCGACGATCTCGTCGACCGAGAGGCCGAAGTAGGTCGCGGTCTGGGCGATGATCGTCGACGCCGTGATCTGGGCGCCGTCGTCGTGGGAGAGCAGATCCTTCAGCACGCTCTCGGCGAGCGTGACGTCCATCGGCTGCCGCGAGAGCGAGTGCAGCGCCTGGACGCGGATCAGAGCCCCCTCCAGCTCGCGGATGTTGGTGGCGATGTGCGAGGCGATGTACTCGAGCACCTCGTGCGGGACCTCGCCGGTGTTCTCCTGGGCGACCTTCTTGCGGAGGATCGCGATGCGGGTCTCGAGGTCGGGCGGCTGCACGTCGGTCATCAGCCCCATCTCGAACCGTGACCGCATGCGGTTCTCGAAGCCTCCGAGCTCCTTCGGCGGCAGATCGGAGGTGATCACGATCTGCTTGTCGGTGTTGTACAGCGTGTTGAACGTGTGGAAGAAGGCTTCCATCGTCTCCGGGGCACGCTGGAGGAACTGGATGTCGTCGATGAGCAGGATGTCGATGTCGCGGTAGCGGCGCTGGAACTCCTGGGCCTTGCCGAACTGGCCGGACTGCACGGAGTTGATGAAGTCGTTGGTGAACTCCTCGGAGTTCACGTAGCGCACCACGATGTCCGGGTACAGGCTCTGGGCGTAGTGGCCGACGGCGTGCAGCAGGTGGGTCTTGCCCAGGCCGGAGCCGCCGTAGATGAACAGCGGGTTGTACGCCTTTGCCGGGGTCTCCGAGACCGCCGAGGCGGCGGCCTGTGCGAAGCGGTTCGAGGACCCGATGACGAACGTCTCGAAGGTGTACTTGCCGTTCAGGCGCGAATCCTCGCCGAGCGTGGGCTCGCCGGCGGCCGGCGCCGACGGGCGACGCGGGGCCGGGCCCGGGGACGGCGCCGAGGACCCGGTCAGCGCTGAGAGTCCCGCGTAGGCGCTGGGATCATCGGCCGCGCTGCCGGTGTAGGACCCCGTCGACGTGAAGCGGGTCGAGGAGAACCGGGGGGAGAACGGGTCGGCGTCGGAATCGGTGCCGGCGGAGCCCGCCGAGGCGCTGCTGGGAAGCGCGGGGCGACCGGTCTGGTCCCCCGAGGGCAGCACGGATCCCTCGTCGCGCCGGAAGGGGCCGCTGGTGTTGTCACCGCTGTGGAACTGGTGGACATCCGGCAGGGACGTGTCCACATCTCCGTCCACAGGATGTGCACCGGAGGCGGTAGAAGCCGAGGTCGCGTCGGCCGAGGGCGCGGGCTCGTCGGTGTCCTCCTCGAGCAGCAGCGACTCGTCGACGGTCACGGCGAAGCGGATGTCGCGGCCGGTGGCCTCGCTGAGAGCAGCCTTGAGGGACCCGGCGATCCGGTGCTCGAACAGCTCTTTCGCCGAGGTCGACGGCGCCGCGAGCAGGGCGGTGTCCGCCACCACGGCCATCAGACGGGACAGGGTCAGCAGGGCGATCACGCGCTGGGACACGGTGTCGTCACGGCGCAGTGTCTGCAGGGTGCGTTCCCAGATCGCGTCGACGTTCGCGTCAGGCATCAGGTTCTCCATAGGGGCGATCAGCGGTCCGGGTAGTTTTCCACAGTAGCCCCTGTATTGTGGATCCCGGCTGTGGACAGCTCACCCGTGAGGTCTCTCTCCCGGCTGCCGGGTCGGTCTCGGCCCGCGGTGGCGTGAGCCGGCGCTCGCAGTGAGAATCCGGCCACAACCGGCGGTCACGGCGTCTCAGCCGTTGACCCCCCGGTCCGCCGCGCCTAACATCGTGCAGTCAGCGCTGCGCGCCGTCCCCGACACGGTCCCGGGCCGCCCCCATGCGGCCTCCGGTTCCGGCGGTGTCGTTCGGTCTCTCGGCAGCCGCCCCGTCACGGCGGGTGCGCCCGGGCAGACCGGTCGCAGCAGACCTCAGACCACCGCGAGGGGCATGTTCGTGCCCACGATCGAGGAGAACCGATGAGCAAGCGCACGTTCCAGCCGAACATCCGCCGTCGTGCCAAGAAGCACGGCTTCCGCGCCCGCATGCGCACCCGCGCCGGCCGCGCCATCCTGAACGCCCGCCGCGCCAAGGGCCGCGCCGACCTCTCCGCGTGAGGCGGAGGGCCGCCGTGACCGGACCCGCAGCACCATGGCTCTGTGAACTGGTCTAGTCACCGGCTCCGCACCGGCGACGAATTCCGCGCCGTCACCCGGGGTGGCGTGCGCAGCGCCCGATCCCACGTGGTCGTGCACCTCAGCCTGCTCTCGCAGGAGGGGGACGCACCCCGCGTGGGATTCGTCGTGTCCAAGAAGATCGGCAACGCCGTCGTGCGGAACCGGGTCACCCGCCGGCTGCGGGAGATCGCCCGTGCCCACCTCGACCGCTTGCCTCCCGGATCGGCGGCGGTGATGCGGGCGCTGCCGGGCATCGAGCAGCAGCCCTTCGCCGCGCTCGAGGCCGACGTCGTCGCCGCGCTGGGCTCGGCCGCGCGCAAGCTCGAGCGTCGTCGGGAGGCGGCGCGATGACGATGCACCAGGCCAACCGGGCTCGAGGGCGCAACCGGGGCAACGCCTCGCACGGCGCGCTGCGGGCGGTGCTGCGGCTCCCGCGCCGGGTTCTCGCACTGCTGGTGCGTGCCTACCAGGTCGGCATCTCCCCGTACACGCCGCCCGCCTGCCGGTACGACCCGGTGTGCTCGCAGTACGGCATGGACGCCCTGCGCGTGCACGGCGCGCTCAAGGGGACGCTGCTGACCATCGGGCGGATCGTGCGCTGCAACCCGCTCACCCGCGGCGGTCCCGATCCGGTGCCTGCACCGGGCATGTGGAGGAATCCACGCCGACTGCGGCACCCGGCCCGCTAGGGCCTACCCTTGTCCAAGACTCCCGACCACAGCCGTCACCTCGTATGAACGTCATGCGCATCCGGGCGGCAGGAAGACCAGGCCGATGAACCCCCTGTTTCCCATCGAGTGGGCCGTCGCATGGCTCATGGTGCAGTTCCATGCGCTGCTGTCCACGTTCATGGAACCGGACTCCGGCATCACGTGGGTGCTGTCGATCGTCGGCCTCACGGCCGTGGTGCGCACCCTGATCATCCCGCTGTTCGTCCGGCAGATCCGGGCCTCGCGCGCGATGCAGATGGTCTCGCCCGAGCTCAAAGAGGTCCAGAAGAAGTACAAGGGCAAGACGGACCAGGCCTCCCGCCAGAAGATGGCGGAGGAGACGATGGCGCTGTACAAGGATGCCGGCGCCAGCCCGTTCTCCTCGTGCCTGCCGATGCTGCTGCAGATGCCGATCTTCTTCGGCCTCTTCCGTGTGCTCTACGTCAAGCTCCCCGATGCGGCCGACGGTGAACGCTTCGGACCGCTGACCTCGGACCTGGCTCGCAGTGCCAGCAACTCCACCATCTTCGGCGACGTCACCATCGCCGATTCGTTCCTCAACGCGGGCGAGGGTGGCATGACCACCCGGATCGTCGCCGCCATCATCATCGCGTGCATGTGTGCAGTCACCTTCTTCACCCAGAAGGAACTGACCATGAAGAACATGCCGAAGGCGGCCCTCGAGGGCCCCATGGCGAACACGCAGAAGATGATGCTGTACATGCTCCCGTTCATCTACGTGATCACGGGGCCGGGCATGCCGATCGGTGTGCTCATCTACTGGCTGACCACCAACGTGTGGACCTTCGGCCAGCAGTACATCGTCATCCGCGCCACCCCCACCCCGGGATCGGACGCGGAGAAGGAGCGCCAGTCGCGCATCAACGCCAAGCGCGAGCGCAAGGGCCTCGAGCCGCTCGACTTCACCCCGCCCAAGAAGGTCAGCGAACCCGAGCCCGATCCGCAGATCCGCGTGCAGCCGGTGAGCAAGAACCGCGGCGGCAAGAAGCTCACTGACCAGGAGAAGCTCGAGCGCGCCCGCGCGGCCCGTGCGAAGGCCGCCGAGGAGCGGCGCAAGGCCCAGGAGGCGGCCGGCGAGACCCCGACGCCGCCCCCGTCGACGTCCCCGCTGAACAAGAGGGCGAAGAAGAAGTCCAAGCGCAAGAAGTGACCTCGCACCCCGGGAGCACGGACGCTCCCGGGAGCGCACCCGATTCATCCCAGCATTCCTCGGAGGACCGAATGAACGACACCACGCCTGATGTCCCGACCGCCGGCGAGGCCGACGACCAGCCGGTGACCGCGCCCGAGCAGTCCGCCGCGTCCGAGGCCTCTGCCCGGTCCGCCCCGGAGCCCGCCGCTGAGTCCGGGCATGCCGGGCAGTCCGGCCCCGAGGTGGCCCGACCTGCCGAGTCGGCCGACGAGGAGGACCGTGGTGCCTCCGGCGACCTGGAGGACGGCGGGGAGGACGAGGCCGATCCGACGGAGTCCTCCCAGGAGCGGCTGCGCCGGCTCGAGGAGGAGGGCGATATCGCCGCCGACTACCTCGAGGAGCTGCTGGACATCGCCGATCTCGATGGCGACATCGACATCGACGTGGACGGGGATCGCGCCTCGGTCGAGATCCGCGGCGCCCACCAGCTGGAGAAGGTGAACCGGCCCAAGGGCGAGGTGCTCGACGCTTTGCAGGAGCTCGCGCGGCTGGCCGTGCAGACCCGCACCGGCAACCGCTCCCGGCTCATGCTCGACATCGGCGGCTTCCGCGCCGAGCACAAGGACAGCCTCGAGGCCCTCGCCGCCCAGGCGGCCGCCGAGGCGAAGGAGACCGGTGCCCCGGTCCCGATGCGACCGATGAACCCGTTCGAGCGCAAGGTCGTCCACGACGTCGCCAAGCGCGAGGGCCTGCGGTCGGAGTCCGACGGGGACGGCAAGAGCCGCCATGTCGTGATCTACCCCGGATCCTGAGGCGCCCGATGCTGTCCCTGCCCGACTCGCTGCGCCCGTCGGCCGAGCGTCTGTTCGCGGACCGTCTCGAGCTGGCGGAGCGCTTCACCGGCATGCTCGCCGAGCAGGGCCCCGAACGCGGACTCATCGGCCCGCGCGAGGTGGAGCGGCTGTGGGAGCGGCACATCCTCAACTGTGCGCTGATGGCCGACGCGATCGACCCCGACGCCTCGACGCTGGCCGACGTCGGATCCGGTGCGGGACTGCCCGGTGTGGTGCTTGCGATCGCGCGGCCGGGAGTGAGGGTCACGCTCATCGAGACCATGCAGCGCCGGGCGACGTGGCTCGAGGAGATCGAGGCGGAGCTCGGCCTGGGGCTGGAGGTCGTGCGCGCCCGCGCGGAGGATCTGCACGGTGCGCGCAGCTTCGACGTCGTCACCGCCCGGGCGGTCGCCGCCCTGGACAAGCTCGCACGCTGGACGCTGCCGCTGGTCGGCGAGGGCGGCCAGCTGCTGGCGATGAAGGGCAGTTCGGCCGCCGACGAGCTGGACGCCGCCCAGAAGGTGCTGCGCCGGCTCGGCGGCACCGATGCCCAGATCTCCCAGTACGGGGTCGGTGAGGTCGAGGTTCCCACTACAGTGGTCCAAGTGCGTCGCCGGGTGCCGGCGAGCAGGAAGGGAGATCCACGTGGCTGACCAGCGCGAAGATTCCTCTCCGGGCCGTGGGCCGATGGAGGACACTCCGCTGATGCGCGAGCTCGCCCGGGATCACGCTCGCCGCAAGGAGCTCGAGGGCCTCGAGTTCGAGGCGCCGGCGAGCACGCGCGTGATCACCATTGCCAACCAGAAGGGCGGCGTCGGCAAGACGTCGACCGCCGTGAATCTGGCGGCGGCTCTGTCCATGGGCGGCCTGCAGGTGCTGGTCATCGACTCCGACCCGCAGGGCAATACCTCGACCGCTCTGAACATCGAGCACCACGCCGAGGTGCCCAGCATGTACGAGGTGCTGGTGGAGTCGGCGGCGATGCAGGACGTGGTCCAGGACGTCCCGGACATGGCCGGCCTCCACTGCGCCCCGGCGACGATCAACCTCTCCGGCGCCGAGATCGAACTGGTCGCTCTGGTGGCCCGTGAGAACCGGCTGCGCAACGCCATCCGGGACTATCTGGCCTTCCGGGAGGAGCAGGGCCTGCCCCGGCTGGATTACGTGCTGATCGACTGCCCGCCCTCGCTGGGCCTGCTGACCGTGAATGCGCTGGTCGCGGCCCGCGAAGTGCTGATCCCCATCCAGGCCGAGTACTACGCGCTCGAGGGCCTGACGCTGCTGCTGAACAACATCGATCTGATCCGCCAGCACCTGAACCCCGAGCTGGTGGTCTCCTCGATCATGCTGACCATGTACGACGCCCGAACCCGGCTCGCCGCACAGGTCGCCCAGGACGTCCGGGACCACTTCCCGGAGCAGACCCTGGAGACGACGATCCCGCGTTCCGTGCGGATCTCCGAGGCGCCGAGCTACGGCCAGACGGTGCTGACGTACGATCCGGGTTCCAGCGGCGCTCTCGCGTATCGAGCAGCGGCGCACGAACTGACCATTCGCCCCGCTCCATGACACCGACCTCGGAACGACGCCGCGGTGAGACCGCGAGCGTTCCTGGTCCCACCCACGGTGGACGACATTTTCCGGAAGGACAACGGCCATGACGCAGAAGCGAGGACTGGGTCGCGGACTCGGCGCCCTGATCCCGGGAGCGGGCGCCACACCCGCACCTGAGCAGGAGCTTCGTACTCGCACGCGCCCGCCGTCGGAGGCCGAGGACCAGGGGGCCAGTGAGCGCCCGGTGGACATGTTCTTCTCCGGCGAGAAGGCGTCGGACGACGAGAACCGCCCCGCGCGTGAGCGGGCCGATCGCCAGGACCTGGCCGACGCGATGGCGCGCGCCGCTGCCGAGCGCCGCGGCCGAGGGTCGACATCGTCATCCCGCTCCGCCGGCTCCCGGGGAGCTTCCGCCGCGAAGCGGTCGACGTCGCGAGCCCCGGCCGCCGGGCAGTCCGACCAGGCCGACCAGGCTCCCGACGGTGCTGCGAGCACGGCCGGTACGGCATCCGGCTCGACATCGAGCGGCGGCAGGAAGCCCGCTGCCGGCAAGAAGACCACCGCCGGCAAGAAGCCGGTCGCCGCCAAGAAGCCCGCCGCTGCCAAGAAGCCTGCCGCCGACAAGGAGACTGTCGCCGACAAGGAGTCTGCCGCGCAGAGCGCGGACAGCAGCACGGAGAGCTCGTCGGCGTCATCTCGTGGCACTGCTGGCGGCACGGGCTCGTCCGCCCGCACGACATCGAGCCGGAAAGCCTCCACCGGGAGCACTTCGATGCGCTCCCGCGGCTCCTCCGCCAGCGCCGCCGCCAGCGGTACGGCCACTGCTCCTGCGACGGCGAAGGAAGCGGACCCGGCAGCGGCAAGCGCTTCCCCGGGACCCGCCCCGGGTCGTTCCACGACCGCTGAAGACAGCCCCGTGGTCGACGTCGAGGCCGTGGAGCTGACTCCTGCGCAGGCTGCCGAGGCTGCCGCGGGCCAGGAGTCGGCTGCCGGCTCCTCGGCGGGGACTTCGCCGGTCACGCACGCCGACACCGACACCGATGGGGCCGGGGCGGTCGATGGGACCGCGCCGGAATCACCGGAGGACGTCCGCGAGAGCCAGGACGGCGCGCCCGGAGGCCGGGATGGCGGGGAGGGCGACTCCGCGGAGACGCGGCGCGAGAGCAGCGTGGAGCCGGCCGCCGAGGGCGCTGAACCGGAAGCGGCGCAGGGGCCGTCGGCGGAGGAGGACCGTCAGGGTCTGCTCAGCGTGCCCGGTGCGGAGTTCGCGGAGGTCCCGATCCACGAGATCCGGGAGAACCCGCGCAACCCCCGCACGATGTTCGACGATGACGAGCTGGATGAGCTGGCGTACTCGTTGCGCGAGGTCGGCGTCCTCCAGCCCGTGGTAGTGCGCCCGATTCCGGTCACGGAGGATGGGGAGTCGTTCGAACTCGTCATGGGTGAGCGGCGCTGGCGCGCCGCTCAGCGTGCGGGACTCACCTCTATCCCCGCGATCATCCGGGAGACCAGCGATGACGATCTCCTGCGGGACGCGCTCCTGGAGAACCTTCACCGCACGCAGCTGAATCCGCTGGAAGAGGCCAATGCCTACCAGCAGCTCCTCGAGGACTTCGGATGCACCCAGGATGAGCTCGGCGAGCGTATCGGTCGCTCACGGCCTCAGATCACCAACACGATGCGTCTGTTGCGCCTGCCCGCCCTCGTGCAGCGACGGCTCGCCAGCGGGGCGCTGAGCGCCGGTCACGCCCGCGCGCTCCTGTCGCTGGACGACCCCTCACTGATGGAGGAGCTGGCGCAGCGAATCGTCAGTGAAGGGCTCTCCGTTCGTGCCGTGGAACGCTTGGTGGCCCGTGGCGGGCAGCAGCAGGCGACCACCCGCACGCCCCGCCGCAGCACGTACGACCCGCACGTGGTCGATCTGACCAGCCGACTGTCGAACCGCCTGGAGACCCAGGTGCGAATCGACGTCGGCAAGCGCAAGGGCAAGATCACGCTCGAGTTCACCAACCTCGATGACCTGGAACGTCTGGTCGAGAACATCGGAGCCGGAGCAGGCGGGCACGCGGACTCGGAGGACCAGCCCGAGAGCTGAATCCGCTGGACTAATGCATGGAGGGGGTCGGCAGTGATGCCGGCCCCCTTGTGCATGGTCGCTGCCCGTGGCCGGGGGCGGGGCGTCGTATCCGCGATGAGCGCCTCGGACAAGTAGCTGCCCCTAGTGAAGCCAGAGGGCGCCCGTGCCAGCTGGGCTCGGCCTGGTGTCGGGAGGGCCCCGACCACGGGCGAGTCTCTTGCTGCGCCCGGAAGTAGACGGTCTGCCGGGGATGGTCCGCAGGGAGCTGACGCGAGGGGCTCTGCATGTCAGAATAACGCGCCATCGCCTCGATCCTTACCCCCCCCCGGCCCGGACAGGCGCGCCGGTGAGCATGTGCGGTACCGCGGGCCGCGGTCTCCCTCTTGCAGTCCGCGGCGCCCTTCTGCCTTTTCCACCGATGTGCATGATGTTGTGGATAGTGCCCGTCGGTGAGGGGTGCCGAGGCAAGGTGGCGACATTGCTTGGGTGAATGTGGATGGTCCCCCGCGCCGGCGAGCCGTCGGGCGATCGTCGGTTCCCTTGTTTCCCGTGGAACGTCAGGCGCGGGTGCGCTGAAAGCCCCGCCTCCGGGCCGGCGGGTTTGGGTCAGCAACGCCTTATCGCTTTGCTGTCGCGAAGGGTCACGCTGGGTTCCCCGTGAAACGTACTGTTGTCAGTGGCGTGGCGAGGACGGAGCGCATCCGTATCTCAGGACGAGTAGACGGCCCGACGGCGACTAGGGTGCCACTCGGCGTTTCCCGTGAAACTCGGTCGTTGCGTCGTTGCGTCGTTGCGTCGTTGCGTCGTTGCGTCGTTGCGTCGTCGCGTCATTGCCTCGTTGCAGCCGCTGCGGGCCGCCTGACCCAGCAAAGGTGCAAGCAGGTTCGGAGCGTTTCCTGTGAAACCACAGCCGACGGGGATGCGGGGACGTTGAGTCGGCTGACAAGCTTCGGGAGAGCCCTTCGCGCCAACCATTGGGCGCGAACGCGATCAGGGCTGCACTTTGCTTGCCGGCACGTACCGGTTCACGTGAATCTCCGTCGATCTCGGCCTCGGATTCGCGATGTCGGATTCGCCGGTGGGTTCACGTGAAACCGGGATCCATTGGAGGGCGTCTCGAGGGCATCGCAGTGGCGCTCCTTCGTGGCGCACAGCGACGCCCTCGCATTCCACGGGGCGGACGCTTCAGTCAGCAGCTTCCCCGCAAAGTCAGTTTCCCGTGAAACCCGTCTCGGGCGGCCTCAGGGGGTCCGGGCTGCAGTTCGGTGCGGCTCGTGGCCGCGATATGGGCCTCGACGGGGTGAGTTGTCCACCGATCGTATTCTGGGAACCCGCGACGTCCGACACGAACGGTCTGACCTCGCTGGCCTGCGTGGGTACCGATCCTGCGGACGTGAAGGCTCTTCGCCTCTCCCATGAGGAGGCCGACCGTCGTAGTGAGCGCGGGTGCGGCATGTTGGCGGGTGAGCCTGCGGCGCAGCTTGCCCCGCCTAGCGTTGCGTTTCACGTGAAGCGGGCAAGGTAATGGCAACAGTCCTGGTTGGACCCCTCGGTCGGCGCCTGTCGCTCCACCTGTCCGGGTCGTCGGCTGGAAGTCGTTCTGGGGCCCGCAGTGAGCTCCCACCGTCACCGCGCTGCGTGGCCACGTAGTAGGGAGGGAGGGAGGCAGCTGGCGTTGCTGTGGTCTCTGGGCCTCGCTACACGTGAAACGCTCTGTGACTGGCGCGAGGTACCGCGGGCGTCCGAGGCCGGACGGTCCCTCCCATGAGGACGCAGGGCTTTCCGTTTCACGTGAAGCCGCCAGGGGCCCATGTGTGGCCGGAGTGGAGTGCGCGGTGGGTCGATCGCCGCGGATTAGTGCGTGTTGTATTGGGCCAATGCGCCGTCGATGTGTCAGAGCAGGCCTCGGGCTCGGTCGGCAACTGGCTCGCCCCGGAACAAACGGCCCTAGTTTCACGGGAAACACGCTGCGGCGACTGCTCCCGGCGTCGGCGTGCGGCGTGGGTGTCCGACGCGCAAAGACTTCTACCGCCGCTCCTGTCTGTTTCACGTGCAACTCGGGCTGCGCGCCCGAGGCTACAACCGGGTCGTGGGTGCGCCTTCAGATGGGCACGCATTCAGACCAGCCTCCGCCCTCCACGATGGTCCGGGTCGGCACGACTCCGCATGGTTTCACGCGAAACTGGGCGCTCATATCGTCGGCGACGGGTGTCTAGGAAGGGCGACCCAGCGGGACCGGCGCCATCCCCGGGCGAGACGTTTCACGGCGAACCGGCAGCACGTGCCTGACATTGCAATCGGGCCGGCGGTTAACGCGAGGTGGACGGCGGATGGCAAGGAAGCGGACCGAGCGCGCTCGGCGCTGTCAACTCCCGGCGCTGGGCTCACGCCAGAGCACGCCAACCAAGGGCCCGAACCACGTGAAACCACGGGGAAGGTACGCCAGTAGCCGGCTACGGGCTCCGTCGGTAGCCGAGTAGTGCGATGTTGACGCGCTCTGCAGTGGGCCGATCCACGTGAGTACCGTGCACAGTGTGCGTAACGATGTGGAAAAGTGCGCCAAGCGGGTTCCAGCACAGTTGGTCCACGTGGAGATAACACCGCCGGGAACGAGTGAAGTACATCACTAGAGCGACCATCTGTGCAGGTCAGCCCCGCGATCGCTCTCCTTGAGGACGGACCGAGACCCTGGACTTGTCCACACCACGTTGTGGACAACGGTGTGGACCACGCGCCCAGCGCCTGTGGACAACAGTGTGGATAACCCTGTGCACAACCTATTCGCGCACGCCACTGCGGTTGTTCTCGGGCAACTTGACAGCCACCGCGCGGAGAGCTCCCGGTGGCGCGTCCCCCTCCAGAACTACGCGTCGGCCCGCCCCGAGCGCGGGCCGAACTCGGAGGCGACCACGTGCTTCGGAAGCGCACCGCGACGGCGGTGGACCAGCCGCCACGGCCCGGCGAGAACGAGATCCTCTCCCGTCATGCCGAGGCCGCGTAGTTCCTCGACGACCAGGAGCGCGGACCCAGTCGCGTGAACGTCCGTGCCGGCCACCCCGTCGTCGGGAACCTCCCCCCGCTCGAACCCCATCCACGTCGGGAGCACATCGACTTCAAGACGATCCAGCACGTCCTCGTGCGCGTCGTCGATGATGAGCGTGGCAACGGTGCTGCCCCAGCGCCGTGAGAGCTCGCGCAGCACCGTCGGGGCCGGCCTCGCCGGGCCGGCCCAGTCAGCCGTGACCAGTACGACGGCCTGAGACGGTGCGTGAACCATGGGTGCGGGCGATCAGGGCACCTCAGCCGGCGGCGGGCTGCGCCTCGGCAGTCACCACGACGGTCTCCTCCGGGTCCGCCGTCTTCGCCTCCGCACCGGCCAGAGCGTCGCGATCGGTCAACCACCGCTCCGCGTCCAGCGCCGCCTGGCATCCGGTCCCGGCCGCGGTGATGGCCTGGCGGTAGGTGTGGTCCACGACGTCCCCCGCCGCGAACACCCCCGGGACGGACGTGTACGTGGAACGGCCCTCGCACACGATGTAACCCTGCTCGTCGAGCTCCAGCTTTCCGCGCAGAAGCTCCGTGCGGGGAAGGTGGCCGATCGCCTCGAACACCGCGGAGGTCGCCATGGTGCGCTCCTCGCCGGTGACGGTGTCCCGCAGCGTCACGGACTCGACCTTGTCGCTCCCGTTGATGCTGACCACTTCGCTGTTCCACGCGAACTGCAGTTTGGGATCGGCTTCGGCGCGGCGGGCCATGATCTTCGAGGCGCGCAGCTGATCACGGCGATGGACCAGGGTGACGGACTTGCCGAAGCGGGTCAGGAACGTCGCCTCCTCCACGGCGCTGTCGCCGCCACCGATCACCACGATGTCCTGATCCTTGAAGAAGAACCCATCGCAGGTCGCGCACCAGCTGACGCCCTTGCCGGAGAGCTCCTTCTCCCCGTCGACGCCGAGTTCGCGGTACGCAGAGCCCGTGGAGATGATCAACGACCGGGACCGGTACACGGTGCCGTCGTCGAGGGTGACCGTCTTGACGTCTCCCTCGAGCTGGAGGTCGACGGCGTCCTCGTAGACGATCTCGGCACCGAAGCGCTCAGCCTGTTCCTGCATCGTGGTCATCAGCTCGGGGCCCTGGATGCCGTCGACGAAGCCGGGGTAGTTCTCGACGTCCGTCGTGGTCATCAGGGCGCCACCGGCGTCGAGCGCGCCCGCGATGACGATGGGCTTCATCTCGGCGCGCGCGGTGTAGATCGCGGCGGTGTAGCCGGCAGGCCCCGAACCGACGATGACCACCTCGTGGATGGTCTCGTCACCCGTGGGCTCGGGTGCGGCCGCCGGTGCGGTGTCCGCCGAGGCGGCGGCGCCCCCGAGGATGTTGAGGGCCTGGATGGGCTGCGACATGGGTGATGTCCTTCCGTGGGATGCGTCGTGGTCGGTCAGCGGGAGCACCGCGATCAAGTATGGAGCAGAGGAGGGCGAGACGCCGGTGGCCGGTCGTGACCGAGGTGCGTCGGTGACGTCAGAGGGAGCCGATCATCACGCTTCCGGACCACAGTCGTGACTGCTGCGGGTCCACGTCGCCTCCGTCGGCCGATCCGCAGTTGGGCAGGACGACGGTCGCCGAGACGGTGCCGCCGTTGGCGCGCAGCGTCTCGCGGTCCATCGGACCGTGGACGAGCAGCCAGCCGTGCGTCTCGTCGGTGCCCCACGCCACCTCCTCCATGATCAGGATCGAGTCCTGGATTCCTTGTTCCCGCAGGCACTCGGTGGCGTCGAAGCTGGTCGGCGGCTGGATCATGCCGGCGTCGACGAGCCTCTGGACCTCGGTGCCGAGAGTTGTCTCCGTGATAACGGGGAGACCGGACGAATTCTTCCCGGCGCCCGTGGGCGCATCGACCGCGGAGGACCCGGAATGGGTGCGACTGGCGGTGGACTGCTCGAGAGCGGCCGCCAGCAGTGCTCCCAGGAGAGCGGCGATCACCATCGCGACCAGGATCAGCTGGACCGGGATGCCCAGTACCGACGTGCGGCGCGGACCGCTCCCGCCCCGGTGATGGCGCGACGAGGAACGGAACCCGAGCCGTCTCATTCGACGCGGATCTCCGCGATGCGGGCCCGGAACTTGCCGGACTCCTCGCTGTCGGGCGGCAGGTCGCTGGGCCACAGGATGACCTTGTCCGTCTCCACGGGCTCGCCCGGCTCCAGACGGACCTCACCGTCTCCGGCGAACTCGCCGCTGGCCAGGACGTCCCCCGGGGAGCCGTCGTCGTTCACGGCGCGCAGCTCCAGCGTCCCGCCGCTGTTGCGGGCGGTGGTGACGGTCACCGCCGAGAGCTTCGACTGCTCCACCAGATTCACCCGGACGCCGACGCCCTCCTTCAGGCCGCCGTAGTCGGGACTCGCGTAGTACTTGGTGGACCAGAAGGTCCCGGGGTCCCCGTCGGTGATCCGCTCCTGCTGGTCGGCGTTGTCCGGCGGCTGATCAGTGCCCTGCGCGAACAGCTCGATGCCGCCGATCTGCGCGGCGGGCAGCTCGGGTTCCTCGGTGTGCTGGGTGGGCTCGACCGGCGCCTCGTCCGTCTCGGTCTCCGTGGGTGAGGCGACGGGCGAGGTGTCCAGCGGGTTGGCCATGCGTTCGCGCAGCCCGGACGTGACGGTGGTCAGCGCGAACACCAGGGCCACGATGACCACCAGCACGCCGCCGATGAGGATCCACTGCGACTGCCGGGAGCGTTCCTCCGCCTGCGTCGGGCCCAGCGCGTAGGTTTCGGGGTCGTCGGCGTCGACAGCGATGCCGACCACGTCGCGGAACAGCGTGCCGCGGCCCGACGGCACCGTGGCCTCCTCGGGCGGATCCTCCAGGGCGGAGCGATCGCGACCGCGCACCACGATGGGGCCGTCGCTGACCACCGGCGCCAGGGACTCGGTGCGTCCCGAGACCGCCATCGGTGCCGGTGACCCGGCGCTGGGGGTGTGATGGACCGGGCCGGCCGAGGTGGGAGTCGCCGCCTCGGCAGCCGCTGCGTCCTCATCCTGCTGCGGGGTCTGCGTATCGGGCACACCGCTCGCGTCGGGATGCTCGGGCGAGGTCCGACGCGGCTGCTCGGCAGGTGCCGTGCTGTGTTCCGGAGCCTGTGACGGCGAGAGCGGATCGGCGGCTTCGGCGTCGTGGACCGGAGTCAGCGGCCACTGGGTGCCTGCGGTGCGCGCGGGGATGTCCGGGTCGACCGATTGCGAGCCGGCGGCCACACCTCCGGCGGCGACGGCGCCCGCTCCCGCTGCGGCAGGGGCCGATGACTGCTCCGGGGAGCCGGAGTGCGGGGCGTGGCCGGAGTGCGACGGCTCCGACGGCTGGGTGCGGTCCGACGCCGCCGGCGCCTCCTGCGGCTCGGGAGCGGCAGGGGTGGTGGGACGCGGCGGCGGCGTGATGTCGAGCTGACCGGGGAACGGGCTGCTGGACCGCTTCTCGTCCAGGTGGAGATCCTCCACCAGCCCTCGGGCCTCGGCCGACGTCTGAGCGGTCTCCTCGGTCTCCACGGTCTCCGCAGGCTCCGCTGTGTCCACCGGCTTGGTCGTGTCCTCCGGCTCCGCAGCACCTGCAGGGCCCGGCGCGGCCCCGCGGGCCGCTGCCACCGCAGGCTCAGCTGCCGGCGCGGATGCTGCGGCGCTCGGGGCCTGGTCGCGCGCGGTATCCACCGGTGGCACGGGGCCGGGCGTTGAGCCGGGCGGAGTCGTCTGAGAGGTCGCCGCACCGACGGCGCCGGCCGCCGCCAGCGCTCCAGCGGTGGTGGGACCGGCAGCGGTGTGTGCCTCCGTGCCGGGGCCGGCCGGGCGGACGACCACCGTGTCCTCGTCCGGCTCTGACGGCTCTGACGGCTCTGACGGTTCGTCCGGGTGCGACGGTTCGTCCGTCACGGACGGTTTGTCCGGCTCGCCTCGCTCGTCCGTCCTGCCCGGCTCCCCGTGCTGCTGCGAGGGGCCGGCCGGGCGGCTCCCGCGCGGGTACGCCTCGAGCGTGACCGGGATGGACTGCCACGGCTCGAGGGCGGCGATCAGCCCGCGGGTGGTCTCGGGGATGTCGTCGGCCGTCTCGTTCAGCACCAGGTCGCACAGCAGGTCGAGATCCGCCGGGATCTCGGTGTCCACGATCGACGAGGGTCGCGGCACGGTTCCCGAGGCGTCGTGCTGCGGACTGCGGCCGGTGAGCGCGCGATACAGCAGCGCGACCAGAGCCGCGGTGTCCTGGAAGGAGGCGACCTCGCGCGAACGGTCGAGGTTGGTGTGCGCAGCCGCCTCCACTCCCACGCCGAGCACCGAGACCTCGCCCGAGGCCGTGTCGACGAACACGCGGTTGGAATCCAGGAACTGGTGGCGCACCCCGCGGCGGCGGGCGACCTCCAGGCCGGTCGCGGCCTCGCCGATGATCGAGCGGGCCGTCTCCGGGTGCAGCGGCCCCTTGCCGAGCAGGGCAGCGAGCGGCGGCGCGGGTGGCGGCGGGTACTCGACGATCGTCATCGGCCCCTCCCCGGTCGGCCCCTCCCCGGTCCGCGCCTGCCCGTCGGCTCCACCGGTTCCCTCGGCGGCGCGGGCGGGGCCGGCATCGCCAGGGTTCTCGTCCGAGCCCTCGAGCACCACGATGTCGCGCACGGGAACCAGGTGCGGGTCCTCGACCAGATAGGCGCGGCGGACGGCGTCGGCGGCCTCGAGAGCGGCCGGGCCGCGCACGATGAACAGGGTGACGCTCTCACCGGTGGCCACCGATCGGGCGCGATGCCACGCGGCGCCCTCGGCGACACCGGCCAGAGGGATCGTCCCCTCCAGGGTCCACCGGGAACGCAGCGCGTCCTGTTGCTCAGTCGTGTTCACGGACCGTCCTTCTCCTCGTCCTGCGGGCGTGCGCCCGTCACGAGCGCCTTCCATGCTACGAGCTCACTCTCGGACCACGGCGGGCCAGCTTATTGGTCGCTCGCTGGGCGTAGCCCACGAGCATCCGCACCTCGGCCACGTTCATCAGCCACGCCAGGGCCACGAACACGGCCGTCATGACGGCCGCGACGATCGCGCCGAGCCCCGCTGCCAGGACCCGGTGGACCCAGAACAG
The DNA here is from genome assembly GCF_042666305.1 of Brachybacterium sp. GCM10030268. Taxonomy (NCBI): domain Bacteria; kingdom Bacillati; phylum Actinomycetota; class Actinomycetes; order Micrococcales; family Dermabacteraceae; genus Brachybacterium; species Brachybacterium sp. GCM10030268. Next base: position 92,607 of record NZ_JBHTCW010000007.1, read on the forward strand.
GTCCCCGGCCAGGGCGACCAGTCCCGTGCCGACCGCCCAGCTGACCACGGCGGCGCCGAGCAGCTTGCCCAGCACCCTCGCGCCCACGGCGAGCTGCGGCGGCGTGGTGCCCACGGCGCGCGCGTGGCGGCGCAGCTGCCAGGCGGCCAGGATCCAGGCGATCAGGTTCCCGAAGCTCGTGAAGGCGGCGGCGGAGAATGCCGCCCACTTCGGGTCCACCGTCGTGAGGATGATCGGCACCGAGAGCAAGGAGATCACCGTGATCGGGATCTGCGTGAGGAACGGCGTGCGTGCGTCCTCGTAGGCGTAGAAGACGCGCTTGATGAGGTAGAGCGACGCGAACGGCACCAGGCCCAGGATGTAGCCGATCAGCACCGTGCCGTTGGCGCGGGCCCCGATCTCCCCGGTGCCGCCGCCGATCACCCACATGATCGGCCCCGACAGGGCGATGAACACGGCCGTGCACAGCACCATCGGCACCGCCAGCAGCCGGTTGGTCTCGGCATAGCGGTCCAGCGCCCCGGCGTGCTCGCCCTCGGCCGCGTGCCGTGAGAGCGACGGGAACGCGGCGGTGACCAGGGTGACGGCGATGATGCCCTGCGGCAGCATGAACGCGAGGTAGGCCCACTCCATGGTCAGCAGCGCCGGGTACCGGGCCGCGAGGTCCGGCTGGTCCGCCAGCTGCTCCGTCATCCGCACCGCGTCGCCGGTGGCCCAGCGCGAGGACCAGATGCCCAGCTGACCCAGACCCAGCATGGCCAGCGTCCACAGCCCGATCCGGCTCAGCTTGCCCAGCCCCAGCCCGCGGAAGCCCCAGCGCGGGCGCAGCCGCAGGTCGAGCTTCTTGACGTACCAGAACAGGAACAGCACCTGCGCCGCGGATCCGCCGACGTTGATCGCGGCCATCGCGATGACCATCGGCATGGTCCATTCGTCCGGGGAGCCGACCTTCCCCCACACGCCCAGGAACATCGCGGCGCCGAGGATGGCGACGAGGTTGTTGAGCACGGGTGCCCACTGGTACGGACCGAAGGAGTCATGCGCATTCAGCAGCTGGCCGCACATGACGTACAGCGCCGAGAAGAAGATCTGCGGCATCATCCAGTAGCCCAGTTGCACCGCGAGCGCGAACGTCGCAGGGGGCAGCACGCCGCTGGTGACGGTCAGCAGCAGCGGCACCAGCAGGGTGCAGATGGCCGTGATCCCCAGGGCGACGGCGGCCACCAGCGTCATCAGCCGGGAGATGTAGTCGCTGCCGCGATCGGGACGCTTGACGGCGCGCACGATCGCCGGCACCAGGATCGCGTTCAGGGTGCCGCCGCCGACGAGCAGCCAGATGGTGTTGGGCAGGACGTTCGCGGCGCTGAAGGCGTTGGCGACGGCAGACATGGAGCCGGTGAAGATGGTGCCGAACAGGAAGTTCCGCACGAAGCCGAGCATGCGCGAGACCACCGAGCCGGAGGCCATCAGCACACTGGCCTGCAGCAGCTTCGTGCTGCTGGAGGGGACGGCCCCGACTCGGCGGTGGCGCGGGACATGCTGGACGCGGAGGGACGTGCTCATCAGGTCTCCTCCTCTCCGTGGTGGTGCTCGTGGTCGTTCATGGGACGGCGATGGGTGGCGGGCCCGCTCCGGCGCCCCCGGCGGGGCTCGCCGGCGGCGCCCGGGGGGCCGGAGTCCCCGGGCGGGTCCCGCTCCTCGTCCTCGCTGTGCTGCTCGGCCTCGTCGTCCTCGGCAACCACCGCCTCGGTCGCCGTCGTGTCGAGCATGGAGCGGCCGGTACGGGAGAGCTCGACGGGATCCTCGGGGCCGTGCACGGCGGGAGCCCGGGTGGCGGAGCCGGTGCGCCGGGCCCGGGCCACGCCGACGACCATCAGCACCCCCATGGCGATCACCAGCAGCAACGTGGTCCAGTTCTCCCACGCCGGGTTCACCGTCAGCGGGACATCGACCGGTTCGGTCAACCGCTGGCCGTCCTCGGCGGTCAGCACGGTGGTCAGGGTGACGGTGCCGTTGGCGATCGCCTCGACGGGGACGGTGGCGTCGACCTGTCCCTGGGCGGGGACCTCCACGACGGGCGCCTCACCGATGCGCACCAGCGGACGGTCCGAGGAGACGGCCGTGCGGACCCTGATGGGGGTGTCGAGCTGATTGGTGATGGTGATGGGCACACCGACGGAATCGGAGATCAGGTTGTACCCCGAGGCGGGAACCACCTGGATCTTCTCCTGCAGCTCATCGGAGACTGCGGCGGCGTCCTGGGCGCGCTCGGCAGGCACCTCGGGTGAGCCGCGCCATCGCACCGACGTGCCCGCCAGCACCTCGAGCCGGGGCGCCTCCAGCGGGGTGTCGTCCTCCATGGCGGCACCGAGGGCATCCAGCCGGTTCCAGGTGCCCTCCAGGTCCGCCAGCGCGTCGGGGTCCAGGAGCTGGGGGGACTCGGCCTCGTCCAGGTGGCCCCAGCGGCCGTTCTGCCCGGGGCCCGAGGGCCGGACGTCGCGCATGCTGAGCCGGCCCAGGGCCAGCAGCTCCCCCGATTCGCTCTGGGGGTCGGTCGTCCAGGAGCGATGGTCGGCAGCATCGAGCAGGTCGCCGGTGCGTCCGGGCTCCACCCAGGGCGCCGCGGCCAGCGCGTCCAGGGCGCTTTCGGCGGCCGCGGCATCCAGCGATGCCTCGGGATCCGGAGCGATCAGGAGGTGGCGAGGGGCGTCGGTGTACTCGGAGGCGATGGTGGCCGTCTCGGCGAGCAGGCGCTGGCGCGTCTGCTCCGTATCGGAGTCGCTGGTGAGTTGGGAGAATTCGGAGGACAGCACGGGATCCGGAGCGAGCACGGGCAGCTCCGATCCGGAACCGGCGCCCCCTTCGGCGGTGGATTCGACGACGCCGACGGAGCTCGGTGTCACGCTCGAGCCGGCATCCGCGCGCAGCGAGGTCGACGGCACGATCGCGGTGGTGGCGCCCGCGTCGGCCAGGCGCTGCAGGCCGGCGGCGTCTGTGTTCGGCCCCTCCAGGCGCATCGCCGAGGCGCGGGGCGCGATGTCCGCCTCCTCCCACGTGCTGCGGGCGCTCTCCTCGGCGGCACTGCGCACGCCGTCGGCTCCCGCCTCGCGCAGGCTGACCAGGTCGGCGCGCGCGTAGGGCATGCCCAGCACGGTGCGGTCGCCCACGCCCTGGCCCAGCGCGTCGGCCATCTCGGAAGCGGGCGCCGGGGCCTCGTACTCCCGTGGCGACTCCGGGGCCTCCTCCTCGTCCTCTGCGTCGTCGGGGGCGGGTGTGCCCTCCTCGGACTCGACGGGCAGCTGCGGCGGATCCAGCAGTGCCGGGTCCAGCCACCAGTCGACGTCCTCGCGCAGCGCGAGCTGCTCCAGCGAGGCCAGGCGGCCGGACTCCGCCGACTGCGCATGCGCCTCAGGAGCGGTGACCGGGGCGGAGGCGTCGAGGGCGGCCACCGGCAGCAGCACGGACTGGGTGATGGAGTCCTCGGTGCCGGCGGGCCGCCACACGACGAAGGAGCGGATCGCCGCCAGCGGCTCCTCGTCGGCGACGACGGTCAGCGAGATGCGGCGCGTGCCCCAGAAGTAGGGCTCCTCGGAGTAGGCGAGCTCCTCGGCGGTGGCCTCGATGGACAGGGTCGCGGACTCGCCCGGGTCCAGCTGGGGCACCTCCGGCGAGGTCGTCAGCGCGGGGCCGGTGGTATCCGGTGAGGAGTCGGCCTGCCAGTCGGCCACCATCGCGCGGTCGGTGACCCGGGAGGTGCGGGTGCGCAGCTCGAGCTCGACGTCGCTCAGCGGCTGCGACGAGGTGTTCGTCACCTCGACCTCCGCCTGGACCATCCCGCCCGGAGCGAGCGACGTGGGATCCAGGGAGACGAGATCCATGCTCACCGGCGAGTCGCCGGGAGGGTCCGGTGGCGCCTCGGGAGAGGGGCCGGTGCCCGCGGGACCAGCGGCGTCGGCCGCCGGAAGCAGCGTCGCCGGTCCGCTCACCAGCGCTGATGACGTGAGCAGCAGGACCGCCAGCAGCGCCGCGAGAATCGGGCGCACGAGTGGCGGGGACGACGGCATGGTGACACTGTAAGCGGCCGCTACCGTAGAGGGGCTGCGGGTGCACGAGACCTCTACATCGCGTCGACCCGCTTCCCGACCCCATGACAGGACGAGCAGTGACCAACCCCGTCGACCCCGTCGAGCCGAACCCCGCCGATGGCGATGCCGCTGAGACCGCTGAGACCGCTGAGCGGCTCGACGTCGCGCGCACCCGGTCCGCCTCGATGTTCCGCGCGCTGCCCGAGGAGATCCACGACCTCGGCCGCCGGTTCGAGGCGGCCGGCTTCGAGCTCGCCCTCGTCGGCGGGCCGGTGCGGGACGCGGTGCTGGGCCGCTCCAGTGCCGATCTGGACTTCACGACCTCGGCGCGGCCCGAGGAGACCGAGGCGATCCTGCGCGGCTGGACCCATGACGGTGCGGTGTGGGACATGGGCCGGGAGTTCGGCACCCTGGGCGGTGCCCGCGGGGGCGTGAAGGTGGAGATCACCACCTACCGCACCGAGTCCTACGACCCGGCCAGCCGCAAGCCGCAGGTCGCCTTCGGGGACACCCTTGCCGGGGACCTCTCCCGCCGTGACTTCACGGTCAACGCGATGGCGGTGCGCATCCCCTCGCTGGAGCTGGTCGATCCCTTCGACGGGCTCGGCGACCTCGCCCGCACGGTGCTGCGCACCCCCGTCGGCCCCGAGCAGTCCTTCACCGACGACCCGCTGCGCATGCTGCGCGCGGTCCGCTTCGTCTCCCAGCTCGGATTCCGCATCGAGGACTCCACGGCCGACGCGATCGAGGCGCTCGCGGAGCGTCTGTCCATCGTCTCGGCCGAACGCGTGCGCGAGGAGCTGGTCAAGCTGATGCTCGGTGCGCATCCCCGCGGTGGCCTCGAGCTGATGGTGGAGCTGGGCCTGGCCGACCATGTCCTCCCCGAGCTGCCCGGGCTGCGGCTGGAGATCGATGAGCACCACCATCACAAGGACGTCTACGAGCACTCGCTGACGGTGCTGGACCAGGCGATCGATCTCGAGAGCCCTCGGGGCTCCGGCGGGCCCTGCGAGGCACCCGACCTGGTGCTGCGCATGGCCGCGCTGATGCACGACGTGGGCAAGCCCGCCACCCGCCGGTTCGAACCTGGCGGTGCGGTCACCTTCCGGTTCCACGAGACGGTGGGCGCGAAGATGACCGCGAAGCGGATGCGCGCGCTGACGTTCGACAAGGACACCACCAAGAAGGTGGCCCGGCTGGTGGAGCTGCACCTGCGCTTCCACGGGTACGCCGACGCGCCCTGGACCGACTCGGCGGTGCGGCGCTACGTCACCGACGCCGGTGATCTGCTCCAGCACCTCCACCGCCTCACCCGGGCCGATGTCACCACCCGCAACCGGCGCAAGGCGCGCCAGCTGGCGCTGGCCTACGACGAGCTCGAGGCGAGGATCGATCACCTCGCCGAGCAGGAGGAGATCGGGAGGATCCGGCCCGACCTGGACGGCAACCGGATCATGGAGATCCTCGGGATGAGCCCCGGCCCGGCGGTCGGCGAGGCCTACAAGCATCTGCTGGATCTGCGCATGGAGCACGGCCCCCTCGGCGAGGAGCGTGCCATCGAGGAGCTGAAGGCATGGTGGGCCGCCCGCGGCCAGGAGTGACACCCTCGGGACCGGCGTCCCGGGCGGCCTCCTCGTGAGGGACGTGTGCAGGCGGGCAGGCTGGGTGTGAGCGGCGCCGCACGAGACGTGGATAGTCTGTGTGCTTCGACGCCGGGCCGTTCCGTCAGGCGCAGCGGCGTGCGCATACTGGGGAGCTGCGTGCCCCGGTGGCACGTGCACGCGTCCGTGCCCCCGAAGGACGTGTCCCCGAAGGACCAGGAGCAGCCATGAGCGAATCCCGACGCTCGTCCCGTGGCTCGTCGGACCGATCGAACCGATCGAAGAAGCCGACGAGCGGTGGTGCCCGTCGTGCCGCTGGAGTCCGTCGCGCGACCCCGGCGAAGCCGGCGCCGAAGACTCCCGCGCCCAAGGGCACCAGCCGCACCGGCCGCAGCTCGTCCGCCACGGGTGGCCGCGCCGCCGGGGCAGGGGCCGCAGCGGCAGGCGCGAGCGCCGGCGCCGCAGGCGGCAGCGCCCGGGGCGCAGGCGGCGGCTCCCGGGCCGGCGGTGCCTCGGGTGCCGGCGAGGGCGGTCGCACCTCGGTCGCCGCCCGGCACGCCCGTCCGTCCAAGAGCGCGGGCACCGCACCCCGGGCCGCTCGTCGCGGCGCGGCCACGAGTGCCGCCGCGGCCGGAGCCGGAGCGCGCGGTACGGGCGGTGGCGGCCGGGGCGGAGGAGGCCCCCGCAAGCCGGTCCCGGCCAACTTCCTGAACTACCCGCGGGCCGGTGCGCGGAACCCGTGGCGCTGGATCCCCTCGCTGCGCATGATCGTGGGCGCGATGGCGCTGATGGTGCTCGCAGGCCTCGGCTTCGCCGTATGGCTGTACAACGACACCGAGGTGCCGGAGCCCTCCGACTTCGCGCTGTCCCAGACCACCCGCGTCTACTTCGCCGACGGCGAGACCGAGATGGGCGAGTTCAGCGAGGTCAACCGCACCGAGCTCGATGCCGAGGAGATCCCGCAGAACGTCAAGGACGCCGTCGTGGCCAGCGAGGACTCCAGCTTCTACGAGAACCGCGGCGTCTCCCCGCGCGGCATCGTGCGCGCCATGGTCAACAATCTCTCCGGCGGCGCCCGGCAGGGCGGTTCGACCATCACCCAGCAGTACGTGGAGCGGTACTACACCGGCACCACCACCTCCTACGCCGGCAAGGTGAAGGAGATGGTGATGGCGCTGAAGATCGACCAGGAGCTGAGCAAGGACGAGATCCTCTCCAGATACCTCAACACGATCTACTTCGGGCGAGGCGCCTACGGCATCCAGGAGGCCTCGCAGGCGTACTACGGCAAGGACGCCTCGGAGCTCACCGAGGAGGAGGCCGCACTGCTGGTCGCGGTGATCCCGGGCCCCTCCACCTACGATCCCGCCAAGAATCCCGAGGACGCCCAGAGGCTGTGGAACCGGGTCATCTCCCGGCAGGTCAACACCGGCCAGATGACGGCCTCCGAGGCCGACGCGATGCAGTTCCCCGAGACCATCGAGCCCAAGAGCGAGAACACCCTGGGCGGCACCAACGGGTATCTGCTGGCCCAGGTCCGCAACGAGCTGATCGAGCAGGGCTTCACCGAGGAGGAGATCAACACCGGCGGGTACAAGATCGTCTCCACCATCGATCCCTCGATCCAGAACAACACCGTCCAGGCGATCGAGAACCTGCCGGAGGACCGCCCCGAGCAGAACCGCGTCGGCACGGTGACGATGGATCCCTCCTCGGGAGCGATCCGCGGCATGTACGGGGGGCCGGACTTCGTCTCCCAGTCCGTCAACGACGCCACCCAGTCCCGCATGCAGGCCGGATCGATCTTCAAGACCTTCACCCTGATCTCGGCGCTCGAGGACGGCTACCCGCTGGACTCCCGCTGGGACGGCAACTCCCCGAAGGAGTTCCCCGGCTGGACGGTCAAGAACTTCGGCGACAACTCCTACGGGCGGGTCTCGCTGGCCGAGGCCACGACGCACTCGATCAACACCGCCTACGCGGAGGCGAACATCGAGGTGGGTCCCGAGCGCACCCGGGACACCGCGGTCGCCCTCGGGCTGCCGGAGGAGACGCCGGGCCTGGGTGCCGAGGCCTCCAACGTGCTCGGCTCGGCGTCGCCGACGGTCACGGAGATGGCCGAGGTCTACGGGACGATCGCCTCCGGCGGCGTCGTCCGGGAGTCCTACATCGTCCAGTCCGTCACCCGGCCCGACGGGTCCTCGCGCTATGAGCATCAGAGCGAGGAGAAGCGGGTGATCGACGAGGAGGTCGCCACGAACGCGACCGTCGCCCTGCAGGGCCCGCCGACGGAAGGCTCCGCCCGTGACCTGCAAGGGATCATGGATGGTCGCCCTGTGGCCGGGAAGACGGGCACCTCGGAGAGCTTCCGCTCGGCGTGGTTCGTCGGCTTCACCCCGCAGCTGGTCACCTCGGTGGGCATGTTCCAGCCCTCCGAGGACGGAACCTCCGAGGAGCAGCTGACGGCGTTCGGCGGCGAGCGGAACATCACCGGCGGCACGTTCCCCACCGCGATCTGGGGCGACATCATGTCGAGCTCGCTGGAGGGGCAGGAGAAGCTCGACTTCCCCGAGGAGGTCCAGCTGGACAACGAGGAGCGCTCCCGCAGCACGCCGGAGCCGCAGCCGAGTGAGCAGCCGCCGGCGGAGCCCGAGGAGCCCGCCGACGAGCCGTCGGAGGAACCCTCCGAGGAGCCGTCGGAGGAGCCCGCCGAGCCGAGTGAGGAGCCGTCCGAGGAGCCGACCCCGGAGCAGGGCGAGGACCCGGCCGGTGAAGGCGACCAGGCTGATCAGGGCCAGGGGAACGACGCCGGCCGCAATGAGCAGAACGAGCAGGAGCAGCAGCAGGGCGCCGGCCCCAGCGACGGCGGCGGCGGCTGAGCGGGCCGAAACATCCGGTGGCCGACGGTCGCCGCCGGATCCCACGGGCGCCGTGGCACCGGCTCTCCCTACCACTCGGCCCGTGACCTCCCTGCCGAGCCGCTCGTACACTCGGCAACGCTCACCCGGTCCCCTCGGCAAGGGAGTCGTGATGTTTGTTCCTGATGTGGCGACCGGCGTCCACCTGATTCGTCGCGCTCACGTCAACTGCTATCTCATCGAGGGCGGGAACGGCCTGACCCTCGTCGACGCCGGGCTCCCCGGTGTCTGGCGCGAGCTGGGATCCGCTATCCGCACCCTCGGGCACCGTCCCGAGGATCTCCGGGCGCTGGTCCTCACCCACGCTCACTTCGACCACGTCGGCACCGCTCGCCGGCTCGTGCAGCGCCTCGGCCTGCCGATCTACGCCCACGCCCGGGATGCGGAGCTGGCCGCGCATCCCTACCGCTACGCGCACGAGAACCCCAGCGCCGTGTACCCGCTCCGACACCCCCGCGCCGTGCCCATGCTGGTCTCGATGATGCTGGCGGGTGCCGCCCTGGTGCGCGGGGTCAGCGACACCCTGCCCCTGGCTCCGGACACCACCCTCCACGCGCCGGGTCGCCCTCGAGTGATCGCGACCCCGGGGCACACGGACGGGCACGTCGCCCTCCACCTTCCCGACCGCGACGTGGTCCTCACCGGCGATGCGCTGGTCACGCTGGACCCGTACACCGCAAGCACGGGCCCGCGCATCGTCGCCGGGGCCGCTACGGCCGACAGCGCCCAGGCACTCGAGTCGCTGGCCGCCCTGGAGGCCACGGGCGCGCGCACGGTCCTGCCCGGCCACGGGGACGTCTGGGACCGCGGGGTCCGCTCCGCCGTCGAGCACGCCCGGCGGGTCGGGCCCGCGTAACGGGAGGACGGGACCGGTCCGACACGGGGCCGACGCGGCGATGCGACCGGCCGGCCCGAGCAGGCCGGTGGGCCCCTCCGGACCGTTCGGACGGGTTCATTGCCGCTGGATGAGCGCGGCTCTATTCTCCGACCAGGGGCGATGCCCCGTCGTCGCGAGAGGCGCGCACCGCGCGCCCGGGAGGAGAGCACCATGCTGACCAGACGAGGAGTACTCCAGGCGGGCGCGGCCACCGGCGTTCTCGGGCTCGCCGCGTGCAGCGGCGGCGGCGAGACGTCCGGCGGGGGCGGCGGCGAGCAGGACCACGAGTTCTCGACCGAGGCGACCGGTGCCCTGTCCACGATGGGCTTCAACCCCTCGGACGAGGTCGGCCAGTCCCGCGCCGACTACGCGGCCGAGCAGCTCCCCGATCTCCAGATCGACATGGACACCACGAACTTCGACCCCCAGAAGTTCTCCGCGCAGGCAGCATCCGGGCAGGTGCCCGACCTCATCCAGCTCGACCGGGCGGTGGTGGCGACCTTCGCCGCCCAGGGACTCATCCTGCCTCTCGACCAGGGCTTCGAGGCGCACAGCGTGGATCCCGTGCAGCAGTACTACGAGCCCGCCGTCCACGACGTCACCTACGAGGACGCCAGGTACGCGATCCCGCAGTTCTTCCAGCCCAGCGCGATCCTGGTCAACGCGCGCGCGGCCGAGGCCGCCGGCGTCTCTCCCGAGGACTTCGACACCTCGGACCCCGACGCGTTCCTCAAGACCGTGGAGAAGGCCACCGCCCTCGAGGGCTCCGCCCCCGTGACCCTCGGGTTCGACGGCGACATCCCCGGCTCCACCGAGATGTGGCTGCAGGTGTTCGGCGGCGGCAGCATCGGCGAGGACGGCGCCCCCACCCTCGACAGCGCCGAGAACATCGAGGCCCTCACCTGGATCAAGGAGATCCTCGACCTCCAGGGAGGATACGAGGAGGTCACCTCGCTGAAGAACTCCATGGACGTGTTCGGCGAGCAGAACCAGTACGTGAGCGACCAGGTGGTCTCCCAGTCCTGGGCCCAGTGGTACCTCAACGTCCTCACCGATTTCGCCGACGCGGTCGAGCTGCACGCCGTGCCGATCCTGGGCACCGACGGCACCACCATCGCCTTCGCCGGCGGTTCCGCCTTCGCGGTGCCCACCGGCGCCGCCAACCCGGATGCGGCCCTGGCCTGGGCCCTCGCGGTCACCTCGACGGACGCCTGGCTCAAGGCCGGTGAGGCCCGTGAGGCCGCGGTCGAGGAGGCCGGCGGCATCAACACCGGTGTGTTCACGGGGTCTCCGGAGGCCGATCAGCAGATCCGCGAGCAGTTCGTGGCCGAGTCCGGTGATGCCGACTTCGACCAGGCCATCGGCGTCTACTACGACGTGCTCGCCGAGCCCCGCTCGACCGGTCCGTCCCCGGCGGGCCAGCAGATCCAGCAGGCCCTGAACGACGCCGTCTCCGCCGCGATGACCGGGGAGAAGGACGTCGAGCAGGCGCTCGCCGACGCCCAGTCGACCGCCCAGCAGGAGTACGAGAACAACTCCTGAGCCGGTGAGCGGCCGCCGTTCGCGGCACCGCTCGGCGGCGCCGCTCGGCGGTGTCGTTCGAGGCCGGGCCCGCCCAGGCCGGGCGGGGCCGCCGCCGCTCAGCCCTGGGTCAGCCCTTGACGCCGACCCCGGCCAGGCCGCCCACGAAGTACCGCTGGCCGACGGCGAACAGGATCAGCATCGGCAGGGTCACCACCACGGAGGCGACCATGACGTACTGGTAGTCGCCGTGGCCCCCGGCGGTGGGCGAGAACAGGGTCATGGCGTAGTTGATGCCCAGCGGGACGGTGTAGTCCTCCGGGGAGCCGAAGTTGAGATAGATCAGCGCCCCCTGGAAGTTGTTCCACGAGGCCTGGAACTCGAACAGCCACACGATCACCGCCGAGGGCAGGGCGAGCGGGAAGGCGATGCGCCGGAAGAGCCCGAAGAAGGTGCAGCCATCGACCCTGGCCGCCTCGAACAGCTCGCGGGAGATCCCTCGGTAGAACTGGCGCATCAGGAAGATGTAGAACGCCGATCCGAACAGCGCGCCGCCCCACAGCGGTACCGAGGTGCCCAGGAACCCGAGGTGCTTCCAGATCAGATAGTTGGGCACCAGGGTTACGGCACCGGGAAGCATCATCGTTGCCAGGACCAGGCCGAACAGCACGTTGCGACCGGGGAACCGGAAGTAGGCGAAGCCGAAGGCGACCATCGAGCTGGAGACCGTCATCAGCGTCGCCCCGGCCACGGCGATGAACACGGAGTTCATGAACCAGCTGGCCAGAGGCAGCTGCGACCACACCTCGGTGTAGTTCTGCGGGGACCAGGTGTGGGGGATCAGCCGGTTGTCGAAGACCTCCCCGCGAGGCTTCAGGCTGGCCGAGAGCAGCCACAGCAGCGGGTAGAGGAACAGGGCCCCGATGGCGAGGGTCAGCGCCCAGCGCAGGAAGACGACCACGCGGCGCAGCACACGGCGCGGACCGTCGGCATGACCGGTGACGGCCCCCTCCAGTGCGACCTCGGGACGGGGCGCGCGGGGACGTGTGCGGGCCGGAACGGGCGCCGGCGCCGCGTCGGTCCCGGGGATCGGAGCGGCGGTGACGGACTTCGCGGTGGTCATCGGTTACTCCCCCTGGTAGTGGACGAGGCGCTTGGAGACCCGGATCTGGATCAGGGTGATGATCATGATGATCACGAAGAGCACCCAGGCCATGGCGGCGGCGAGCCCGAAGTTGAACTGCTGGAACGCCTGCTGATAGAGGTGGATGCCGTAGAAGAGGGAGGCCGACGGCGCCGAGCTGCTGGTGTCGCGATAGAACAGCAGATACGCCTGGTCGAACACCTGCAGCGAGGTGATGGTGTTCGTGACGACGAGGAAGAACGTGGTCGGTGAGATCAGCGGGATCGTGATCTTCCAGAACCGGCGGACAGGCCCTGCGCCATCCAGCGCCGCCGCCTCGTAGAGATCCGTCGGGACCCCCTGCAGCGCCGCCATGTAGATGATCATCGACCCGGCCACCGCCCAGGCGGACATCAGCACGATCGAGGGGATGATCCAGTCGGGATCGATCAGCCACTGAGGCCCGGGGATGTTGAAGATCGCCAGGAACTGGTTGACGGCTCCGCGGTTGCCGTTCAACAGCAGCAGGAACACCGCCGCCGTCGCGACGGCAGGAGTCATCTTCGGCAGGTAGTACAGGACCCGGAAGAAGCCCTGCCCGCGCGGGATCGACATCAGCAGCAGCGCCAGCATGAGCGCGAACGCCGTCTCCAGCGGCACCGACATCAGCGCGAAGGTGAAGGTGTTGCCCAGTGACTGCAGCACCTTGGGGTCGTCGATGAGCTGGGCGTAGTTGGCGCCTCCCACCCACGGAGCCTCGTTGGTGGCCAGGTCGTAGTCGGTCATCGAGAGGAACGCGCTGTAGCTCATCGAGATCACGGTGAAGATGAGGAATCCGATGATCCACGGGGAGATGAACGCGTAGCCGGCCAGGGCCTCCCGGGTGAAGCGGCGGCGTCTGCGTCGCGGCGGGCCGGAGGCGGCAGGAGCCGGGACCGGCACTGCGGTGCGGTCGGCTGTCGTCATGTCACGTCCTCTCGAAGAAGTCGTTCCCACGGACCCGGCGGCGGCGCCGGCGAGATGATCTCCGGCAGCGCTGTGACCTCCCGCTTCGCCCGCGCCGAGGCACTGAGGTCGAGGCACGGAGTCGGAGAGGCTCGGCCCGGCAGCGCTTCTCGGCTGACAGTAGAAGTGCTTCTCCAGTGCGACAAGTCGGCGAGCGGTCTGCCGCCCCGGAGAGACGGCTCGCGCAGGCCCGGTATCCGCGGTGGTAGGGGGCCTTCGATGACCGACGAGACGTCGGGATCCGCCGGTCGCTGCCCGACGCCCACTCCGGCCGGTCCGTCCGAGAAGAGCACCGTTCTCCCTGATCAGCCGACGACTTCTCCATACTCTCCCGGCGCCCGGGAGCAACGAACCGCGCGGGCCGGCCGCCTCGTGGGCTGCCCCTGCGGGGGTGCCGTACGGGGCAGGACAGTGATGCCCGCGGCGGGGCGCGACCAGTCGGTCCATCCCCGCTGTGTCGGGCCGCGCCACGCACTCACTCCCTACAGTGGGCCCAGCGGGTCGGTTCCGCCGTCGGGCGCTCCGATCAGCCTCCGATCCGCCCCGATCAGCCCGGACCCGCCCCGATCCCGGCCCATCAGCGACCGATGGAGAACAGACGCCATGACCTCACTCTGGCTGGACACCCACGACCCCTCGCGCGTCCCCGTCTCGGCCATGCCGGCCGGGATCTCGTACGACGTGGCCGTCGCGGGCGCTGGGCTGACCGGGCTCGCCACGGCGGTGGCCCTCGCCCGCACCGGGCGGCGGGTGATCGTGCTGGAGGCCCGCACGGTCGGGGCGGTCGCCACCGGCAACACCACCGGAAAGGTCTCGCTGCTGCAGAGCACCCGACTGTCCCGGATCCGCCGACGGACCTCGCTGGAGGCCGCCGCGGCGTACCTGGCGGCGAATCGGGACGGGCAGAACTGGCTCCTGGAGCTGTGCGCGCAGCACGACGTGCCCTTCCAGCGCCGCACCGCCTACAGCTACGCGAGCACCGATGCCGGCACGGCGCAGCTGCGCGAGGAGCTGGAGACCGCGCAGGAGCTGGGCCTGGATCTGCAATGGCAGGAGACCAGCGAGCTGGCGCTGCCGATGGCCGGCGCGGTCGCCCTCGCGGACCAGGCGCAGTTCGACGCGATGGATGTGCTCACCGCTCTCGCGCGGGAGCTGCGCGGTCTCGGCGGGGTCATCGTCGAGGGGGTGCGGCTGACCGGCGCCTCCCGCCGGGGACCGCTGAGGCTGAGCACCACCGGCGGGGAGGTCCGCGCCGACCGTCTCGTGCTGGCCACCGGCAGTCCGGTCCTGGACCGCGGCGGCCACTCGCTGCGGATGGTCCCCCAGCGCTCGTACGCCCTGGCCTACCGGGTCCCCGAGCACAGGCAGGTGCCGTCGGGCATGTACATCTCCGTGGACGGCCCCACCCGCAGCATCCGCTCGGCGCCCCACGGCGGCGAGGAACTGCTGCTGGTGGGCGGCAACGGGCACGTCACCGGCCGCACCGACTCCCACGCGGCCCGGATCGCCGAGCTGGACGAGTGGGCGCTCCGCCTGGTCCCCGGGGCGCAGCGCACCCACACCTGGGCGGCGCAGGACTACGAATCCGCGAGCGGTCTGCCGCTGATCGGTGCCCTGCCCGGCAGCGACGGCACCATCCTGGCCGCCACCGGGTACGCCAAGTGGGGAATGACCAATGCCGCCGCGGCGGCTCTGGCCATGACCGGGGTCATCGAGGGGCGCACCCCCGTGTGGTTCGAGGTCCTGCGGTCCGCGGGCGGCGGGTTCGGCGCCCTGGCCGCCGAGGCGTCGATGGGCGCGCAGGTGGGCAAGGAGCTCGTGCAGGGCTGGGTCGGCGCGGAGCTGACTCAGCTCCCGACGGGCCCGTCGGGCCCGTTGCAGCCGGCAGCACCGGCCCGAGCCGTCGAGCCCACGGACGTGCCTGGGGCGGACGACCCCGGGGCCGGCGTGACCGAGGCCGACGTGCCCGGGGCGGACATGCCCGAGGCCGACGTGCACGGGGCGGCCGCGACGCCGCCCGAGGGGCGGGGTGTCGTCGGCCGGTGGCGCGGCAGGCCGGTGGGGGTCTCCACCGTGGAGGGACGGACCTGCGCCGTCTCCGGCGTCTGCACCCATATGGGCGGCGTGCTGCGCTGGAACGACGCGGAGCAGTCCTGGGACTGCCCCCTGCACGGCTCGCGTTTCGCCCCCGACGGCGGGCTGCTGGAAGGGCCGGCGGTGAAGGATCTGGACCGGGTTCCGGGCTCCGACACCTGAATCCCGGGCTCCGCTGAGCTGTCGGCAGTCCTCGGTCTCGTCCCGGACCACGAATCCTGAGCAGTTCCGTCGGGACCGGTCAGTGCTCCTCGTCCTCGCGGGAGAGGCGACGCAGCTGCTCGCGGCGACTGTGCGTGAGCTGTCGCATGTCGGCCTCGTCGTCGAATCCGGAGCCCAGGCCGCCGGCGACGACGCCCATCGCGGCGCTGAGCCAGGCGATGTCGACGTAGCGTGCGAACTTCGCCGGTTCCTGAAGGATCGTCGCCATGAAGTCCGGGCTGATGATCACCAGGCTCGCGCACAGGATCAGCACGACCAGCGACAGGTACAGGCCGAGTACGCAGAGGAAGATCGTCAGCACGGTGGAGAGGTTGTAGTACAGCAAGACCATGGTGCGGTCCTTGGTCGAGGGCCTCTCCCACAGGCTGTTGCGGAAGATCAGCCATCCCGTCATCAGGATGATCGCGAGCAGACCGATCAGGAGCAGTCGCACGGTCGACAGGGCCGCGGACATCGTCCAGATGGAGTTGTAGAAGATGCCGAAGGCGCCGGCGCCCGAGGCGGCGGCCAGCGCGCTGGAGAGCTTCGGGAAGGCGCGCCAGGGCGCGTTCGTCGCCACCATGCCCGTGACCGTGCGGACGGCTCCGGTGACAGCTCGCGAGCGCAGCCGAGGAGGACCTTCCGAGGGCTCGGACCACTGGTTCCAGGTGACCGCGTAGCGGTCACGGTCCTCCTCCGTCGCGTCGTCGATCAGCCGCATCACGCAGGCCATCAGCACTTTCACCAGTCGCTGCCGGGAGGCGAACAGCCCGATCGTGGGGTAGGACAGGGTGGCCGCGGACTTCTCCGGATGAAGCTCGGCGATCAGCGGGCGGCCCTCCGAGCGGCGCGGCATCTCGGTGAGCATCAGGGCCACGTCGATCGGTTCGAAGTCCTCGCGCACGGCATCGACGGAGCCGAAGTCGATCGTGTTGTGGTCGCTGATGCCCAGGAACTGGGTCTGCACCGTCACCGTTGCGTTCCCGTAGACCTCGGTCAGCTCCTCCTCGAACAGCTCGCGGGCGGCCTCCGCCCGGCGGGCGCACAGGCCGGGGTCGGCAAGGATCAGGACGTTGATCCCCTCGTCCTGTCCATCCCGTGGGTCGTTCATGCGGCGCTCCCTGGTCGCTGGGGTGGTGGGGTCCCGGCAGGCACGCCCCAGGTTAAGGCTCCACGGTACGGGAGGCCCTGCGCGGCATCACCGGACGAACCGGTCGGTCCATTCGCGGGGCGGGTGGTCACGGGAGCCCCGGGTTCCCGGCCGCCGGTCCCGGCCGTACGGTGAGCGGCGTCACCACGTCCCGGTCCGTCGTGCGGAAATCCGCCGTGTGGAAGGAGCATGTCATGGCACCCACGAAGAACAGCCCGACCCCGCCGCCCGGCCGCCCCAGCAGCCGCCCGCCGTCGTTCGAGGAGCCCACGGAACCGGTCGAGCCGCTTCCCCCGAAGCCTGACCAGCGAGGCGTCGAGCCCCGCACCGCCACCGGGGCCGAGCCGGGCCCGGACCCCGCCACGAGGGCGCAGCAGGGCGAGTTCCTGACCACGTCGCAGGGCGCGAGGCTGCGCGACACCGACCACTCGCTCAAGGCGGGCCGGCGCGGACCCGTGCTGCTGCAGGACCATCATCTGCGCGAGAAGATCACCCACTTCGACCACGAGCGCATCCCCGAGCGCGTGGTCCACGCCCGAGGCGCGGCCGCCCACGGCGTGTTCGAGGGCTACGGCACCGCCGAGTCCGTCACCCGTGCCGGATTCCTCGCCAAGGGGAAGACCACCGAGGTCTTCACACGGTTCTCCACCGTCGTCGGATCCCGCGGCTCGATGGACACCGCCCGCGACACCCGCGGCTTCGCCACCAAGTTCTACACCGACGAGGGCACGTTCGACCTGGTGGCCAACAACATCCCGGTGTTCTTCATCCAGGACGGCATCAAGTTCCCCGACGTCGTCCACGCGGTCAAACCGCACCCGGATCGGGAGATCCCGCAGGCCCAGAGCGCTCACGACACCTTCTGGGACTTCGTCTCCCTGCACACCGAGGCGCAGCACCACACGATCTGGTTCATGGGTGACCGCGGCATCCCGCGCTCGTACCGGATGATGGAGGGGTTCGGCATCCACACCTTCCGCCTCACCAACGCCGAAGGCGCGACGTCGCTGGTGAAGTTCCACTGGAAGCCGAAGCTGGGGGTGCATTCGCTGACCTGGGAGGAGGCCCAGCTGCTCGGCGGCGCCGATCCGGACTTCCACCGTCGGGACCTGGCCGACGCCATCGAATCCGGAGCGCACCCGCAGTGGGAGCTGGGCATACAGGTGTTCCCGGACACCGAGGTGCAGACCTTCGAGGGCATCGACCTGCTCGATCCGACGAAGATCGTGCCCGAGGAGCTCGCCCCCGTCCAGCCCATCGGACGCCTCACCCTGAACCGCAACCCCAGCAACTACTTCGCCGAGACCGAGCAGGTCGCCTTCCATCCCGGCCACCTGGTGCCCGGCATCGACGTCACCGACGATCCGCTGCTGCAGGTGCGCCTGTTCTCGTACGTCGACACGCAGCTGACGCGCCTGGGAGGGCCGAACTTCACGCAGCTCCCGATCAACCGCGCCCACGCCCCGGTCAACGACATGCTGCGGGACGGCTACGGGCAGCAGGGCGATCACGCCGGAGTGGCCCCGTACCAGCCGAACTCCCTGGACGGCGGCTGTCCGTTCATGGCCGGTCACGCCGAGGGGGCGCTGGAGGACGTACCCGTGCGGATCCCGGAAGGGGTCAAGGAGCGCGAGCTGTCGGCATCCTTCGAGGACCACTTCAGCCAGGCCCGCCTGTTCTGGCGCAGCATGAGCCCCGTCGAGCAGGACCACATCGTCGACGCCTACTCCTTCGAGCTCGGCAAGTGCTACGAACCGACGATCCGCGAGCGGCAGCTGCAGTGCCTGGCGAACATCGACAGCGAACTGTGCGCACGGGTCGCGGCGGCGCTCGGCCTGCCGGCCCCGGAGCCGACCGAGCCCGCTCCCGCCTCCCCGGCCGACGGCGAGGTCACCGCCAGCTCACCGCTGTCGCAGCTGGGCGGGCAGTGGCCCACCGAGGGCCGCATGATCGGCATCGTCGTGGACCCCGCCGACGCCGACGACAGCCTGCTCGACCTGCACGAGACGATCGTCGGTGCCTCCATGACGCCCGTGGTGATCGCGCCGCGCGGCGGCGAGGTCGCCGGTGTGCCCGTCGGCAGGACCTTCGCCACCGCGCGCTCGGTGGAGTTCGACGCCCTGCTGCTGGCCGGCAATCCGCTCAGCGCCCCGGATTCGCAGCCGTCCATGGACCCGAAGGCCGGGGCTCCGGCGACCGAGGTGGAGCCTCGCGTGGGCCTGCTGATCGACGAGTGCTGGCGGCACGCCAAGGCCATCGGCGCCTGGGGCCGCGGCCGTGAGGCGCTCGAGGCCCGCTGCACGCCGGGCGCGCCGGGTCTGGTCACCGGTGAGGACGCCACCACCGTATTCGGCGAGGTCCAGCGGCTACTGGAGAACCACCGCGTGTGGGAGCGGTTCCCCGCCGGCGTCTGAGTCCCGACCACCGGGGCGGGCCCTCTCTGCCAGGGCTCTGACCAAAGACGGGACGTCATTCGAGGGTGGCCCGTCACATGCAGGCCGCCCTCGAATGACCGCCCACCGGTGGTCAGCTCACGAGCGCCGGTGGTGGTCAGCTGACTCCCGGGTCTCGCCGCTCAGGTCGTCGTCGTGCGGCGGCGCCGCCAGGCCGCGAACAGTGCGAGCAGAGCCCCGACCGCCAGGATCGGCAGCCCGAGCTTCCACACGGCGGCCTCTACCTGCGTCATCAGCAGCACGCACGAGAGCAGGCCGGCGATGGGCAGCACCGCCGGCACGCGGAAATGGCGCTGGTCGACCCGGTCACGGCGCAGCACCAGCACCGCGGCGTTCACGGCGACGAACACCACCAGCAGCAGCAGCACCATGGTGCTGGCGAGCACGTCGATGGTGCCGGTCAGCGCCAGGAGCAGCGAGAGTGCGGTGGTGACGATGATCGCGACCCAGGGAGTCCGCCGGCGGGGCAGGACGCGGGTTAGGGGCCGCGGCAGCAGCCCGTCCCGCGCCATCCCGTAGGCCAGGCGGGAGGACATGATCCCGGTCAGCAGCGCGCCGTTGGCGACGGCGACCAGGGCGACCACGCTGAACACGACGGGCGGGATGATGCCGGCGGCGGAGACCACCTGCAGCAGCGGAGCGCTGGAGTCGGCGAGCTCGGCGGTGGGGACCACGGCCGCGGCCGCGGCGCCCACCAGGGCGTAGATGAGGCCGGCGACGATCAGCGCGCCGAACAGTGCGCGCGGGTAGGAGCGGGCGGGGTCCTTGGTCTCCTCGGCGATGTTCACGCTGGTCTCGAAGCCGACGTAGGAGTAGAAGGCGAGGATGCTGCCGGCCAGCACCGCGGCGACCGGCCCGTTCTCCGGGGTGCCCAGCTCGGTGAGCCGCCCCAGGTCGCCGTCCCCGCGGCCCACGACGATCGCGCCCAGCACGATCACCGCCAGCAGCCCACTGACCTCGATGATCGTCGCCACCCGGTTCGCGCCGAGCGACTCGGAGATGCCGCGGGCGTTCAGCAGCGCGAGCAGGGCCAGGAACACGATCACCACGAGGAAGGTCGGCAGGGAGACGAACTCCGCGAGATAGTCCCCGGCGAAGCCCAGGGAGAGGGCCCCGACGGAGACGACGCCGGCGGCCAGCATGCAGAAGCCCACCAGGAAGCCGGCGAACGGACCGAACGCCCGGGTCGCGTAGTGGGAGGAACCGCCGGCCTGCGGATACTTCGTGGCCAGCTCCGCATACGAGCCGGCGGTCAGCAGCGCCATCAGGAGTGCGACGACCAGCGGCACCCAGACCGCTCCGCCGGCCAGTGCGGCCACCTCTCCGGCCAGCACATAGACACCGGCGCCGAGCACGTCTCCGAGGATGAACAGGAACAGCCCCGTGGTGGTCACCGCGCGACGCAGGCTGGTGCGGTCGGCGGCTGTGGTGCTGGAGCTGCTCCCGGTGCTGGTCATCCCGCAAAGATAGCTATGACCGGCGCAGATGCCCGGACCGCTCGGTCGTGCACGGTGTCGGGGCGCCGGGGATCGCTGTTGTCCAGATCACTGAATCGCTCGTGGACGCCGGTTTCCCCGCCAATTACGTGAGGCTAGGCTTGCCTAAGTCGCTGGGAGGTCCCCGGTGGCCCGTCCCGTCCTCGTACGCAGGAGAGCCATGAGCCCCGTCCCCGCCCGCCCGACCCGTCGTTCCTGGATCGCCGGAGCGCTCGCCGCGCCCCTGGCCCTGGCCGCATGCAGCGGCGACGGGCAGGAATCCGGCTCGAACGGCTCCGACGGCGGCGGCGCCGGCGACTTCAGCCCCGTCACGATCGAGCACGCCCTGGGAACCGCGGAGATCACCGCCAAGCCCGAGCGCATCGTGACCCTGGGCCAGGGCTCCGCCGAGACCGCGATCGCCCTGGGCATCATCCCCGTCGGCGTCGAGGAGTACCCGTGGGGAGCGGACGAGACCGGATACCTGCCGTGGATCCACGAAGCCGTGACCGACGCCGGCGGCGAGCTGCCGACCCAGTTCACCGGCGCCACCGAACTCGACGTCGAGGCGATCCTCGAGCTCAGCCCCGACGTGATCCTGGCGCCGTGGTCCGGGCTCACCCAGGAGCAGTTCGACGTGCTCACCGACATCGCCCCCACCGTCGCCTACGCGGAGCAGCCCTGGGTGATCACCTGGGAGGAGCAGATCACCACCATCGGCAAGGCCCTCGGCGAGGACGAGGCCGCCGCGGGCCTGATCGACGAGATCACGGCGACCTTCGAGGAGTCCGCCCAGCCCGGCTACGCGGACTACACCTTCTCCTTCATCTACAACGACGGGCCCGGCACCCTCGGGGTGTTCTACGAGAACGAGCAGCGTGTCGCCATGGTCCGCGGTCTCGGCCTCACCGTCGACCCGGTCAACCAGGAGCTCGACGAATGGGATGTGCCCGGCACGGACTCGGCCATGATCGGGCTCGAGAACGCGGACAAGCTCGCCGGGTCCGACCTCATCTTCACCTTCTACTCCGACGAGGCCAACCGCAAGGAGACGGAGGCGCAGGAGCTCTACGCCTCCATCCCCGCAGTCGCCAGCGGCGCGATCGTGGCCCCCACCGACCAGTCCTTCGTCACCGGCTCCTCGATCATCACGCCGCTGACGGTGCCCTGGGCGCTCGAGCGGTACATCCCGATGATCGACGAGGCGATCGCCAAGGTCGCCTCGGCCTGAGCCGGGCCGCATCCACGTGAGCCGGATATCCGCGACCCGCCGACCCCGGGCCGACGACCCCGCCGACGGGGCGAGCCTCCCGTCGGCCGATCGGCCCGCGCGCAGGCGCATATCGCCGTGGCTCGCCCTCGGGCTGGCCACCGTCCTGCTCGCGCTCGCCGCGGTGGCGAGCCTGTTCCTCGGGACGCGGGAGACCGATCTCGAGGCGGTGTGGGCGGTGCTGCGCGGGGAGGGCAGCGACTACATGCGGGAGGTGGTCGCGGCCCGCGAACCCCGAACCGTGCTCGGCGCCGTGGTGGGTGCGGCTCTCGCCGCCTCGGGCATGCTCATCCAGGGCGTCACCCGCAATCCCCTCGGCGAGCCCGGACTGCTCGGCGTCACCTCGGGTGCCTCGGCCGCCGTGGTCACCGCCACCGCGTTCCTCGGCTTCTCCGGCGGCACCGCCATGGTGTGGGTCGCGCTGCCCGGCGCCCTGCTCGCCGTGGCCGTGGTCCACCTGCTGGGCCGCCCGGCCGGCACTCACTCGGTGGTGCCGCTGATCCTCGCCGGCGCGGTGATCTCCGCGGTGCTGTACGCCTACATCCAGGCCATGATCCTCACGCGCCCCGCCGTGTTCGACTCCTACCGGTACTGGGTGGTCGGGTCCCTGGCCGGGGCCTCCTACGACACGCTCGCCGCAGTCGCGCCGACGCTGGTGATCGGCCTGGCGCTCGCGATCGTGGTCGTGCCCGGACTGAACACCCTGGCCCTCGGGGACGACGTCGCCACCGCCCTGGGCACCCCCGTGAGCCTGCTGCGCGCCGGTGCCCTGCTGGCCGCCACCCTGCTGGCGGCGGCCGCGACCGCCGCGGTCGGACCGATCGCCTTCGTCGGCCTCGCCGTGCCCCATCTCGTGCGCGCCATGGTGGGCAGCGAGCACCGGTGGCAGCTGCCCCTGTGCCTCGTCCTCGGCGGGGCGCTGCTGCTGGGGTCCGACGTCCTCGCGCGCAGCCTCGCCCACCCCGAGCTGATGGTCGGCGTGGTCACCGCCTTCGCCGGTGCCCCGTTCCTGCTGCTGGCCGTGCGCCGTGGGACGGTGAACGCCTGATGGAAGGCCCGACGACGTCCGCGACGACTCCCAGCGCCCCGACGAGCCATGCGCTGATCGGCGGTGCGCCTGCAGGCCAGGGCACGAGGGGCCATGCTCCGACAGGGCAGGCCCCGACAGATCATGAACCGGCGGGCCATGAACCGTCGGGCCGTGCCCCGACGCCTCGCCCACCCGCGCGCCGCGCGCCGCTGCCCCGAGCCGTGGCGGTAGGGGTGCTGCTGGTCAGCGGGATCCTCGCCGGAGGCTTGGCGACGCTGGCTTGGGGACCGCTCGGCGTGACCGCGCCGGATCTGCTCGCGGCCGCCCGGGGCGAGGCCGGCACCAAGGCCATGTTCGTCCTGGAGCGCCTGCGCGGGCCCCGCCTGCTGGTCGGCATCGGCGCGGGCCTCGCGTTCGGGCTCGCCGGAGCCCTGTTCCAGACCGTCACCCGCAACCCGCTGGGCAGCCCCGACGTGATCGGCCTGGGCAGCGGCGCCGGGGCCGGCGTGGCGCTGGGCACGCTGCTGGCACCCGGTCTCGTGCCCGCCCCCGTCGGCGCGGTCCTCGGCGCCGGGGTCGCCATCACCCTGGTGTACGTCTCCACGGGGCTGGGCTTCACCTCTCCGGCGCGGGTGATCATCACCGGCATCGGCGTCAACGCGATGGCGCTCGCCGTGACCCAGTACGTGGTCGCCGTGGCGCTGCGCGATGCGTCCTCCCAGCTCGCCGGGTACCTGGTGGGAACCCTGAACTCCCGCAGCCTCGACCAGGCCCTGTTCATCGCCGTGGCTCTGCTGGTGCTGATCCCGCCGGTGGCCGTCCTCTCGCACGACCTGCAGATGATGGACCTCGGCGACCAGCTGGCCGACGCCCTCGGTGGCTCCGCCCACCGCACCCGGACCTGGGCGATCGTCCTGGCGGCGCTGCTGGCCGCCGCGGCCGTCGCCGTCGCGGGGCCGATCGCCTTCGTCGCCCTCGCCGCCCCGCACATCGCCCGCCGGCTGGCCGGCGCCCCCGGGCCGCACCTCATCCTCTCCGCGCTGGTCGGGGCGCTCATCATCGTCCTGGCTGACTTCACCGTCCAGCACGTCGGCCCCGTCGAGAACCTGCCCGTCGGCGTCATCACCGCCGGTGTGGGCGGGATCTACCTCGGCTACCTGCTGATCACCACCTGGAGGAGGGCCGACGCATGAGCGCCGGACGCACCGATCCCCATGGCGCATCCTCGCTGCGCCTGGAGGCCGCCACCATCGCCTACGGCGCGAAGCCCGTCCTCGAGCAGCTCGACTTCGAGGTGCCGCGAGGCGTGTTCACGGCGGTGATCGGCCCCAACGGCTGCGGGAAGTCGACGATGCTGAAGGCCCTCGCCCGCACCCTGCGCCCGCGCGCCGGCACGGTCCGGCTCGATGACCGGCCGCTCGGGCAGTGGCGCTCGAGAGCAGTCGCCCGGCGCATCGGCCTGCTCCCGCAGGACCCCGTCGTCCCCGACGGCATCACGGTCCGGGCGCTGGTCGCACGCGGACGGCACCCGTATCACTCGCCGTTGCGGCAGCGCGTGCCCGGGGACGAGGAGGCGGTGGCGGCAGCGATGGCCGCCACCGGGGTCGAGGACATCGCCGAGCATCCGGTCGCCGGGCTCTCGGGCGGCCAGCGTCAGCGCGCATGGATCGCGATGATCCTCGCCCAGGACACCGAGTACGTGCTGCTGGACGAGCCCACGTCGTTCTTGGACATCTCCCATCAGATCGACGTGCTGCACCTGTGCCAGGACATGCGGGAGCAGGGCCGCACCGTCGTCGGCGTCCTGCACGACCTGAACCAGGCCGCGCGCTACGCCGACCATCTCGTGGTGATGGATGCCGGCCGCATCGTGGCCACCGGCCCGCCGGCGCAGGTGCTGCGGGCCGACCTGGTCCGCGACGTGTTCTCCCTCCGCGCGGAGGTCACGCTCGACCCCCAGAGCGGGAGCCCGATGGTGATCCCGCGCCGCCGCGAGCCGGACCCCTCGCAGCCGTGACATGCCGGGGCGGTCGCGGCCTGGACGCCGACGGCTGTGACATGCCGGGGCGGCTGCGGTCTGGACCCTGGCGGCTGTGACATGCCGGGGCGGTTTCGGCCGTTCCACCGTTCCGTGTCGCTGCGGCCACGTATCGGTGGAATCGATGCGCGCGTCGGAGCCGATCTCGTGGGAGAAACGGGCTCAGCCCGTCACCGAGAGCCCGTCCAGGAAGATCGCGACCATCCGCTCGGAGAAGCCGTCGGCACCACCGGGCACCGGCTGGGACAGCAGCGCGATCGCCGTCAGCACCTCGCGGGCGCTGACGTCATCCCGCGCCTCGCCGGCCGCGGCCGCCCGGTCCAGCAGGCCCTGGAGCGCCGGGACCAGCTGTTCCAGCAGCTGGTCCGGCAGTCCCTCGTAGGCCGGATCGCCGGAGTGCAGCGCTGAGGCCAGCCCCTGTTTGGTGCCGACGAACTCCGTGAAACGACCGATCCAGGCCACCAGCGCAGCGCGCGGTCCGGCGCCGCTGCTGAACTCGTCGGCCGCGGTGACGCACTCGTCGATCTCATGCTGGAGCACGGCGACGATGAGGTCCGACCGGCGCGGATAGTGGCGGTAGAGGGTTCCCACTCCCACCCCGGCGAGGTCGGTGATCTGCTTGGCCGGCACATCGACCCCGCTCTGGGCGAACGCCGTCTTGGCGGCATCGAGCAGCGCCGCGGCGCTGCGCTTCGCATCCGAGCGCTGACGCCGAGGCGGCCCGGCACCGTCCGGCGCTCCCGCGGCGGGCGTGGTCGATCGCGACATCTGGTCCTCCCGTGTGGCCCTTCCCTTGCCAAGCGGAAAGGCGTTCCGTATTGTTCCGGAATGGGCTTCCGCTTCGCGCAGTCTACGTCCCGGAGCCTGCCACCCGCACCCCTCACCACTCGGAGGACACCATGCAGTACCGCACTCTCGGCAGGACAGGCATCCAGGTCAGCCCCTATGGGCTGGGAGCCCTCATGTTCGCCACCCAGATGGGCAACGACGCCGAGGAGTCCGCCCGCATCATCCACAAGGCGCTGGACGGCGGCATCAACCTCATCGACACCGCCGACGCCTACGCGGACTCGGAGGAGGTCGTCGGCCGTGCGCTCCAGGGCCGACGCGACGACGTCGTCCTGACCACCAAGTTCGGCCTCCCCGACCGGGCCGCGGCCGGCGTGCCGAACCGGCAGGGCGGCTCCCGGCGCTGGATCACCCGGGCGGTCGAGAACTCCCTGCGACGCCTGCAGACCGACTACATCGACGTCTACCAGCTCCAGCGTCCCGACCCCGCCACCGACATCGAGGAGACCCTCTCGGCGCTGACCGACCTGGTGCGGGCCGGCAAGATCCGCGCCTTCGGCACCTCGACCATGCCTGCCTCGGACCTGGTGCAGGCGCACTGGACGGCCGAGCGGCGCGGGCTCGAGCGGCCCCGCACGGAGCAGCCGCCGTACTCAATCCTCAACCGCGGCATCGAGCGCGAGGTGCTGCCGGTGGCGCAGGAGTGCGGCATGGGTGTGCTGACCTGGGGGCCGCTCGGGCACGGGATGCTCACCGGCAGGGTGCGACGTGGCCAGGACACCGACGTGATCCGCGCGAAGTTCCTGCCCAGGGCGTTCACCGACGAGGCGCGTCTGGACGTGGTCGAGCAGCTCGCCCCGCTGGCGGCCGAGGCAGGGCTCTCGATGCCGCACCTGGCGATGGCCTTCGCGATCTCGCACCCGGGCGTGACCAGCGCACTGGTGGGAGCGCGGACCATGGCCCATCTCGACGATCTCCTGGAGGGCCTGGACACCGTGCTGAGCGACGACGTCCTGGACCGGATCGACGAGATCGTCCCGCCCGGCACCGACATCGGCGTGCTCGACCAGGCCTACGTGCCCCCGGCCCTCGCCGAGGTCGAGCGGCGCCGCCGCCCGGTGGGACAGCGCTCGGCCGCCTGAGCTCGGCCCTCCGGCCTCGGCTCTCGGTGCCTGCCCGGGACGCCGCGCTGGACCCTGGTAGCCGGGGCATCCCGGCGCGGCCCCGGCCGTTCCACCGATACGTGTCACTGTCGCCACGTATCGGTGAAATGGTGGGCGTGTCGAGGCCAGCCAGCGGCCTGCCGACGGTGGACCGCCGACCTGGCAGCCCCCTGCCAACGCCGCGCCAACCCCCTGCCGGCTCCCGGACAGCGGCGTGCCCGCCCTGTGATCCCCCGCGCACGTCCACAGCATCCCTGGCCCGCACCCCCGCGTGCGGGTAGTCTGTGCCGGTCCGTGAAGTGCATCGCCGATGTCCTCTCCGGGCGGCATGAACCCTCCTGCCACGGAGAGACCGTGGCCGCAGAGACCACAGGAGGTGGGTACCAGAACATGCGTAAGTACGAAATGGTCGTGATCCTCGACCCGTCCATCGATGAGCGGACCGTCAGCGCAACCTTCGAGAAGCTCGTCCAGGTCATCCCGACCGAGGGCGGCACCATCGACAACGTCGACGTCTGGGGCAAGCGCAAGTTCGCCTACGAGATCGACAAGAAGTCCGAGGGCATCTACATCGTCCTGTCGTTCACGGCCAGCTCCGAGACCGCTCAGGAGCTCGATCGCCGCCTCGGCCTCAACGAGTCCGTCGTGCGCACCAAGCTGATGCGCCTCGACGGCAAGTGATCTGCGCTCACTGATCCCCGCACCACCCTTACCGACCCCGGAGCAGAGGAGCACCCATGGCGAATGACACCGTCATCACGGTGATCGGCAACCTCACCGCTGATCCCGAGCTGCGTTTCACGCAGTCCGGCATCGCGGTCGCGTCGTTCACCATCGCGTCCACCCCCCGCACCTTCGACCGTCAGGCGAATGAGTGGAAGGACGGCGAGGCTCTGTTCCTGCGCTGCTCCATCTGGCGCGACGCCGCGGAGAACGTCGCGGAGTCGCTGGAGAAGGGCACCCGCGTCATCGCGCAGGGCCGCCTCAAGCAGCGCTCCTTCACCGACCGTGAGGGCAACAACCGCACGAGCATCGAGCTGGACGTCGACGAGATCGGCCCCTCGCTGCGCTACGCCACCGCCAAGGCCAACAAGGTCCAGCGCGGAGGCGGCGGTGGTGGCCGCGGCGGCTTCGGCGGTGGCGCCCCCCAGGGCGGTGCCCCGCAGGGCGGCGGCTACGGCGGCCAGGGTGGCCAGGGCGGTTACAGCAACGCGCCGCAGGGCGCCCCCGACGCCGACCCGTGGGCCGGCGGCAACCAGGGCGGGTACGACGACCCGCCCTTCTGATCGGGACGACGGGCGCTACACCCAGGTGCTGCGGCTCGTGCCGACCAGCGTTCACACCGAATCCATTCCATCCCGGGTCGATGCCCGGGCTCCCCTCAGGAAAGAAGGAGCACCACGATGGCCAAGCCTGTTCTTCGCAAGCCGAAGAAGAAGCAGAACCCCCTGAAGACCGCCGGTCTCGAGACCGTCGATTACAAGGACGCCGCGCTGCTGCGCAAGTTCATCTCCGACCGCGGAAAGATCCGCGCCCGTCGGGTGACCGGCGTCTCCGTCCAGGAACAGCGCAAGATCGCGAAGGCCGTGAAGAACGCCCGCGAGATCGCGATCCTGCCGTACTCGACCTCCGGCCGCTGAGCGAGGAAGGGACGAACATGACCACCAAGCTCATCCTCACCAACGAGGTCACGGGCCTCGGAGCC
The DNA here is from genome assembly GCF_042666305.1 of Brachybacterium sp. GCM10030268. Lineage (NCBI taxonomy): Bacteria > Bacillati > Actinomycetota > Actinomycetes > Micrococcales > Dermabacteraceae > Brachybacterium > Brachybacterium sp. GCM10030268. The sequence continues at coordinate 121,105 of NZ_JBHTCW010000007.1, forward strand.
GCCGGGGACATCGTCGATGTCCGGGACGGCTACGCCCGTAACTTCCTCCTGCCCCGCGGTCTCGCGACCCCGTGGACCAAGGGCGGTCAGCGTCAGCTCGACCAGATCCGTGCCGCCCGCGGCAAGCGCGCGATCGCGACCCTGGAGGAGGCCCAGGCTCTCAAGGCCAGCCTCGAGTCCAAGCCCCTGGTCGTCGCCGAGCGCGCCGGCGAGAACGGCCGCCTGTTCGGCGCCGTCTCCTCCAAGGAGGTCGCCGAGGCCGTCAAGGAGACCTTCGACAAGGACATCGACCGTCGCACCGTCGAGTTCCCGACCCCGATCCGCTCGCTCGGCGAGCACAAGGCCACGGTGCGCCTGCACGACGAGATCTTCGCGAACCTCGTCATCCAGGTCGTCGCCGCCAAGGCGTCTGCCAAGGCCTGAACGACCCGCTCGACGTCCGCGTCGACCGCTGAGGATGCCCCGCACCGCTCTGGTGCGGGGCATCTTCGTCTCCGGGCGCTGTGCGGGCAGGCCCCGTCGTGCGACCCCCGTCGTGCGACCGCGATAGATTCGTCCCATGTTCGGACGCGCGAAGCAGCAGCAGGCACGGATCGAGTCGCTCGAGCGACGGGTCCGCGAGCTCGACGGGCTCGTCGGCCATCTGGCTGAACGTGCGGGGCTCAGCGAGACGGAGCGGCTGCATCTGCGCGAGACCGCCGGGCCGAGCATCCCCGAGCAGTGCCGCCGACTCGTGGCGGAGGGGAAGATCATCCAGGCCATCAAGGTGTACCGCGAGCAGACCGGCGCCGGACTGGCGGAGGCCAAGGACGCCATCGACGCCTATCGCGGCCGCACTTCCTGATCGTCCTCGGGGACGTCCCGGCGGCTTCGAGCACGCCGCGCGCCCGGTGAGCACGCAGTCACCCCGGATTCTGGCTACCCTCGTGCGGTGACCTCTCCAGCTTCCTCTCCCGGCCCCGCGACCGACGGCGCCTCGCCGGCCTCCTCCACCGACGGCCACCTCGCCCGTTCCCTCGGCCATGGCCAGATGGCCATGATCGCCATGGGCTCGGCCCTGGGCACCGGGCTCTTCCTCGGGTCCGGCGAGGCGATCGGCATCGCCGGACCGGCGGTGATCATCTCTTTCGCGATCGGTTCCCTGATCGCCGCGACCATCGCGCTGGCCATGGGGGAGATGGCCTCTCTCCATCCCGTGCGCGGCGGCTTCGGCACGCTCGCGGCGCGCTACCTCTCCCCGTTCTGGGGATACCTCTCGCGCTGGCTGTACTGGATCGTCACGGTCTCGGTCACCGGCGCCGAGCTCGTCGCCTGTGCCGCCTACCTCGCGTACTGGGTCCCGGCGATCCCCGTCTGGGCGGGCATCCTGCTGTTCGCCGCGGTGATCATCGCGATCAACCTCGCCAGCGTCGGCTCGTTCGGGACGGTCGAGTTCTTCCTGTCTTCGATCAAGGTCATCGCCGTGGTGGTATTCATCCTGGTCGGCCTGATCCTGGTGTTCGTCGGCATGCCGAGCGCGCCGGCCCCGGGGCTCAGCGAGCTCACGGCCGACGGCGGCTTCGCCCCGATGGGCTGGGCCGCCGTGTGGGTCGCCCTCTCGGTCGTGATGTTCTCCTTCGGCGGCATCGAGCTGCTGTCCATCACTGCCGCCGAAGCCAAGGATCCTGCCCGCTCGATCCGCACCGCCGCCCGCACCACCATCGTGCGCCTGGCGTTCTTCTACGTGCTCTGCATCGGCATCGTCGTCGCGCTCGTGCCCTGGCAGCAGGCCGCCGGCACCGGTGAGGACGTCGCCACCTCCCCGTTCGTGATGGTCTTCGACCGCATCGGCATCCCCGGCGCCGCCCACATCACCAACCTGCTGGTGCTGATCGCCGCACTATCGGCGGCCAACGCGAACCTCTATGCCGGCTCCCGCATGCTGCACTCCCTGGCCTCCGACGGGCTCGCGCCCCGGTTCGCCGCGGCGATCACTCGCAGCCGGGTGCCCGTCGTCGGCATCGCGTGCAGCTCGCTCGGCATCATCGCCGCCGCGGCCCTCGCCTTCAGCGGTGTGGGCGGAGTGTTCGGCTACATGATGAGCCTGGTCGTCTTCGCCGTGCTGATGGTGTGGTCACTGATCCTGGCCAGCTACATCTCCTTCCGCCGCACGGGGGCCACCGGGGCGACGTTCCGCATGCCGGGCGGGACGGCGACCGCGGTGGTGGGACTGATCGGCCTCGGCGCCGTGTTCGCCACGGTCGCGGTGCGGCCCAGCATGCAGGTGGCGGCTCTGGTCGGCGTCCCGGCGGTGCTGGTGGCGACCATCCTCTACTTCGCCATCGCGCGGCGCCGGATCGACCCGGACGACGTGGAGGCCGCCTTCGACGAGGCGGAGCGGATGCGCTGAGGTCCCACTTCGGATGACCGGGGCCGGGATGGCCTCGGTCGGCCTCCCTGGGCCTGCGCGTCGCACGTGCCTCGTCCGATCCGGCGGCGTGGCGTTCGTTACTGTGCGCCGTGTCGTTTTGAGCGGGGCGGCACCCGAGGGGTAACCTAGAGCAATCTTCGGTCTCGGTGAGTGATCCCCGGTGCCGAAGGCACGCGCGAGTGGCGGAATTGGTAGACGCGCACGGTTCAGGTCCGTGTGCTCGGAAGAGCGTGGGGGTTCAAGTCCCCCCTCGCGCACCGCAGGAATTTCCCCGGTTCACCCAGGTGGGCCGGGGATTTTCGCGTCCGGGGGCAGCCGCACCCGCGGGCCATCCGCGGGCGGCCCCACATGTACTGCCCCCACACGTGGACGGGCCCCATCCGCAGACGCCCCCACCGGCGGACGGTCCCCACCCGCATAGGGTCCCGACCCGATCGCTGGATCCGCGACCCTGTTGCTTAGCGCGCGCGATTCCAACAGGCTCACGGATCTCGCGGATCTCGCGGATCTCGCGGGCCTCACGGACCTCATGGAGCGCGCGGGCCTCACGGGTCTCACGGATCTCGCGGCCCTCACGGCTCCCACGGATCTGGCGAATCTCGTGGGTCTCAGGGTGCTCACGGCGCGGGGCGATCGTCCCGTGGGGGTGCCAGCCCGGAGAGCATGATGTCGAGCAGGAGATCCTGGTCCTGGCCGTTCCCGAGTCGGACGGCATGCTCCACGCCGCAGACCAGCCGCTGGACCTGGCCGATCGAGAGGTCGGGGCGCACCGCACCGGCGGCGACGGCGGCGTCGAGCAGCGCGCCGGCACGGTCGAAGAGCTCCGCGCGCAGTGCTCGCGCCTCCGTGGAGACGTCGTCCGCGAACCACATCTGCTGGAGCCCCTCGTGCTCGAGCTGTGTCCGCACCGCGCCGCGGAGGAACCGTACGAATCCCCGGCCCGCGTCGGGCTCCTCGGCTGCTGTACGGGCCAGGTCCACGGTCTGCTCCAGGGCATCGAACGAGAGCGCCTCGATGAGTGCCGTGACGGTGGGGAAGTGCCGGTAGACCGTCCCCACCCCGACTCCCGCGGCTCGCGCGACCTCGTTCAGGCGCAGATCGTCGAGGGGGCAGCCGCGGGCGGCTTCCAGAATCTTGGCGCGTGACCTCGCGGCATCCGATCGCAGTGCAGGCATGCAGGCATCCTACGCGATGCGGATAGCCCATCCGTTTGTGGGGTACGCTGAAGCGGATCAACTATCCGAATCGAGGAGCTCCCATGTCCTGGTACCCCACACACCTTCCGGACCTCAGCGGTCGCACCTACGCCATCACCGGGGCGACCGGCGGCATCGGCTACTTCGCCGCCGAGCAGCTCGCGGCGGCGGGCGCCGAGGTCGTATTAGCCTCCCGGTCGCGCGCCAAGCTCGACGTGGCCGCGGCGGCGATCCGCGCCCGGGCTCCGCACGCGGTGACGCACCCCATCGCCGTCGATCTCACGTCCCTGGCATCCGTGGCCGAGGGGGCCGAGCAGCTCGCGTCGCTGCCGCGCCTGGACGGGATCTTCCTCAACGGAGGGCCGATGCAGCTCTCCGCCGGCGCCACGACGCAGGACGGGCTGCCGCTGATGACCGGCGCGCACACGGTCGCGAACCTCGCCCTGGTCGCGGGTCTGCTGCCTGCGCTGGTGCGGCAGGGGGCCTCGGCCGATCGCTTCCCGCGCATCGTGCACGCCTCGACCGGTTTCGTCACGAGGTTCCCCATGGATGTCTCGGCACCGCGCACCGCGCCGCGGCTGGGCATCGCGGCCTACACCAAGGCCAAGACACTCACCGAGGTGTTCGCCTTCGAGCTGGACCGGCGACTTCGGGCCGCGGAGCTGCCCGTGGCCTCGATCGTCACCAAGCCCGGGGTGGGCGTCGATGCCAAGACACCAGAGCGCGCGGGGATCCGGGACTCCTCGGTGAGCTACCAGCGCAACCCGCTCACCCCCTGGGCACAGGGGAAGGACACGGCGGCCTGGTCGGGAGTGCGCGCGCTGGCCGACCCGGAGGCGGCGGGCGGGCAGTACTACGGGCCTGCGGGGAGCTTTCGCGGCCTCCCGGTGCTGGGGACCCCGGCGGCTCACACCGCTGCCCCCGATCCGCAGCTCGCCGATGCGATCTGGGAGCAGCTCGAGCAGCTGGCAGGAGTGAGCGTGCCCGTCTGAGGTCCGTACTCGTCAGTCGTTCCCGGCGTCGCTGCTGACGTGGCTCTGCGGCTGCTCCTCGTACCACTGCAGCTTCTCCTCGAGACGGGTGCGCCACCGCTCAAGCTGCAGGGCCTGCTCCGCGAGCGATGCCTGGTGCTCACGCAGCAGCGCGATCCGCTCGGGAAAGGTGGCGGGATCGCGGCACAGCTCCCCGTAACGGCGCAGCCTCTCGATCGGCATCCCGGAGTCGCGCAGGCAGTGCAGGAAATCCAGCGTGGCGAGATCCCCGTCGTCATAGGCGCGATGCCCTGCCGGGGTGCGCGCGACGGGAGGGAGGATGCCCTCGCGCTCGTAATAGCGCAGTGTGTCGATCGAGAACCCGCTGCGCTCGGCGGCCTCCGCCGTGGAGTACGTCCTCATGCCGCACACAGTAGCCCTTGACCCGGAGCGCGCTCCAGGGTGTGTGGTCCTGCCATGAACCCTGCAACCGATCACACGCACCCCACCCCCTCCGCTCGCCCCGTCTCCCCGCTGGTGCTCGGAGCCATGGCCTTCGGCACCCGAGTGGGCGACGAGGAATCCTTCGCCCTGCTGGACCGGTTCGTCGAGCAGGGCGGCGAATGGATCGACACGGCGGACTGCTACGCCTTCTGGGACTCGCCGGACGGACGCGGCGGCGCGAGCGAGCACGTTCTCGGCCGCTGGCTGGCCGCGCGGCCCGGCGTGCGCGAACGCGTGCGCTTGTCGACCAAGGTCGGCGCCGAACCGCTGTGGGCAGGCTCCTGGCCGCGGCACCGTGCCGGGCTGAGCCGACGCGCGATCCATGACGCGTTCGCCGGCAGCCTCGAGCGTCTCGGGGTCGACCACGTCGACCTGCTGTGGCTGCACCAGGAGGACCGCTCCGTCCCCCTCGAGGAGAGCGTCGACGCGCTCGGCGAGCTGATGGCCGACGGGTCGGTCCGTCGCGTCGGCGCCTCCAACCACCCCGCCTGGCGGGTCGAGCGTGCCCGGGCGCGAGCGCTCGCCCAGGGCATGAAACCTGTCGACGCGCTGCAGCTGCACGCGAGCTATCTCCGACCCCGCCCGGGTCTCCTGCCGGAGGGGAACATCCACCCCTTCGGTGTGCTCGGGGAGGAGCAGATGGACATCGCCGCCGAGCACCGGATGGAGGTCTGGGGGTACACCACGCTGCTCGGCGGGGCATACGACAATCCGGCGAAACCGATCCCGGAGGCCTACGAGCATCTCGGCAGCGCACGGCGCCTCGCCGCGCTGGACGAGGTGGCCGCCGACGCAGGAGCCAGCCGTGGGCAGGTCGTGCTGGCCTGGCTCGTCCACCGCGGCATCCGGCCGATCCTGGGCGGCAGTCGGCTGGAACAGCTCGAGGCGGCGCTGGAGGGCGTCGGCCTGCCCCTGTCCACGGACCAGTTCGCTCGACTGGACGGAGCCGGCTGAGAGCACCCGGTGGTACCGGGCCCGGGCTCAGATGAACTCGAGCGGATCGAACTCGTCGATGTCGATGATCCGCACGCGGGGCAGGCGGCTGGTGAACGCGCCGACGTCGTACTCGAGGTCGTGGAACTCGATGCCGGGGATCTCCCGCAGGCCGGTGGCCATGAACTCGCCGAAACCGATGATCGCCGTGCGGCGATCCGGCGTCGCGGCCAGGTTCTCCATCTGCGGGGTGAAGTCGTTGTCGTGGCTGACCAGCATGACGTCGGCCGGACGGTCCTGGAGCGCCTCGGCGGTGCGCTGGATCGCGATGTCGACGACCTTGCCGTCCCCGCGCAGCGGAACCGCCTTGTATCCCAGCGCGATCAGCGCCTGGACGAACCCCGAGGGCAGGCTGTCGCCGACGGCGAGGAAGAACAGGCCCTTGGCGGGCTGGTCCCAGGTGACCTCGGCGTGGTGGAGCAGCTTGTTCCACCGCGGCCGCTCCTCGGGCTGGGGGCGACGCCCCAGGACGGAGACACCGAGGGTCGCATCGATGTTCTCGCCGTCCACGAGGAGATAGGTGCTGCGTTCGCTCATACGGTGACCCTACGCGCTCGGCGGCGCCTCAGGGCGCGCCGCTCACACGGCCGAGACGTCGAGGACATCGAGCGCCCGCACGACGCCTGCCTGGTCCCCGACCAGCACGACTCCATGGCCCTCCAGCAGTGCGGGGGCGGCCAGGACCCGGTCGGGGCCCACCTGGCGCAGCGGCGTCACCGTACCGGCCGCGGTGTCCAGGAGCGAGAGCACGGCGCTGAAGCTGACCTGCAGCCACGTGCCCGCCGACGGGCCCGGGATCGGATCGGCGTCCAGCGAGATCTGCAGCGCCCGATCCAGCGGCGTCGCCGCTCCGTCGGCCGCGTCGATCAACAACGGTTCCTTGCGTTCCTGGACGGCGAGGATGCGTCCGTCCTCCAGCAGCTGCGGGGCCGAGTACATGGCACCGGCGGCCGTGCGCCACCGCTGCTCGCCCGTGGCCGCGTCGAGCGCGAACAGGTCGGTCACGGTCCCGAGCACGACGGTGCTCTCGTCCACGGCCAGCACCGTGCAGTTCCACGGGCCGTAGAGGAGGCGCTGATACGGGGTGGTGCGGGTGGTCAGCTCCGCGCTCCAGATCTCCGCGCCGGTCCGGGCGCTGTAGCAGCGGGCAGTGCCGTCGCCAGCGCCGAGCACGAGGCGGTCACCGACCAGTGCGGGGCGGCCGCTGGACTGCTGAGGGATCGCGGTCGACCACACCGTGCTCCCGTCCGCCGCCAGGCGGGCGAGCCGGTCACCGGCGCTGACGAACACCGCCGCAGCGCCGTCGACCGCGGTGGCCAGCGGGGTGGAGACCACGGGGAGGCCCAGGTCGGCGCGCCAGAGCTCCGTGCCGTCGGTGACCGAGAGCGCGTACAGGTGATGGTCCGCGCTGGGCACGTGCAGGACGGACCCGTCGGCCGACAGCGCCATGCCGCGGTGGACCCCGCCGACGCCGACAGACCAGTCAGTGCTCAGGCGCGAGCGGTCCAGAGACAGACGAGCGACGGTGCCGGAGCCGGTCGCGACCAGCGCAGAGTCCTCGCCCACCGGCAGGATCGCGCCGCTGACGGCACCGTCCAGCTCCAGGGCGTCCACCTCGGTGACCGACCCGCCCTCCACGGAGAAGGGTGCGGAGGCCTCCCACAGCCCACCGGCCTCGTCCACACCGCGCACCCGCATCGTGCAGCGGCCCGGCAGGGTCTGCGAGAGGTCGAGTTCGCCGCGCACGCGCCGGCCGCGCAGCTCGAGCTCGCTCCAGGTGCCTTCGGCGACCGAGCCGTACACGGACTGGTCGCGCAGCTGTGCTCGCGCCGCGGTGAGCGAGTGCGGGGCTCCGAGGCGCGCGGTGACCTGTGCGGTGTCGCCGGAGACATGCACCGAGACGTCCTGCAGGAAGGCGTCGGACTCACGGGCGGTGCCGAGGTGGAGCGGGATGGACGCGATCTCCTCCACGGTGCGATCCCCCTCCGCCCCGGGAGCCGGCTGGGTGATCGCCTCGACGAGCATCTCGCGCGCCTCCGGCTCGGGACCGCCGCGCAGCGTGAGCAGGTAGTGGACGGGCTCGTTCTTGATGGCACGGCCGGTGATCAGCACCGTCCCGTTGTCGGTGACCGTGGCCTCGCGGTGGACGTGCCCGGCCAGGACCAGGCGCACCGGGTGCTCGGCGAGCACCGAGAGCAGCTGATCGCCGGCCCGCACGTAGTGGTCGTCGGCCCCCGGCGGCCAGTGCATCACCAGGATGCTGGGCATCGTGCCGGCGGCCTGCAGGTCCTCGCGCAGCCACGCCAGGGCGGCGGGATCGACGTGGGCCTCCTCCTGCAGGGGCGCGCCCGCCTCGAGCATGATCACGTGCACGCCGAGATGATCGAAGGAGCGTGAGCCCTCGTGGAACCGCCGGCGGTACTCCTGACCGGCCGACGGGTCCCAGCGCAGCTCGTGGTTGCCCGCGACGTGCTGCGTGATCTCGGCGGCGTCAGGGCCCAGGAGGTCCTGGTAGGTCTCGTACTCGCCGCTCGATCCGAACTCGGTGAGGTCGCCCCCGTGCAGCAGCAGCGGGGCGCCGGAGGCACGGATGTCCTCGAGCACGAGGCGCAGGTGCTCCTCCTGCTGCTGGGGGATCGAGTCGATGTGCACGTCGGTGAGGAAGGCGGCGAACACCTGCGACTCCCCGTCGGCCGGTCCCTCCGCCCCCGCCCCGGTCGCGGGCAGCGCGGGGCCCGCCGCGTCGGCTCGGACCGTGGTCAGGCCCGCGGAGGCCAGGCCGGCCGCGCCGGCGGACACCGCGGCGGCGCCGAGCACCGTGCGGCGGCCGAGCGGCCTCGCCGTGACGGCCGAGGAGCGGGCGCGTGAGGACCGAGGCAGCGAGGACGGAGCCAGCGAGGACCGGCCGCTCGACGACGGGGCCGACGAGGACGCGGGGGACGAGGGCAGCGGGGCGTCGTACGACTCGGGGGAGGGCATGGCGAGAGGCTAGCGAGCGTGGTCGCCCCGCCGAGTGGACTGCGGGTGAACCTCTTTCGACGCTTCAGTCCGATCCGCCCACGTCAGCTCGACGTTCTTCCCCACGACTCCTCAGATCGACTCGACCTTCCCGGTGACCCCGTGCGGATCGATGACGTACTTCCGGGCCGCGCCCGCGTCGAAGTCGGCGTACCCCTTGGGGGCGTCGTCCAGTGAGATCGCGGTGGCCTTGACGGCGTCGGCGATCGTCACCTTCTCGTGCAGGATCGCCTCCATGAGCTGACGGTGGTACTTCATCACCGGGCACTGGCCGGTGGTGAAGGACAGCGCCTTGGCCCAGCCGAGCCCGAGCCGCAGCGAGAGCGAGCCCTCCTGGGCCGCCTCGTCCACGCCGCCGGGGTCGCCCGTGACATACAGACCCGGGATGCCGAGCCTGCCACCGGCACGAGTCACGTTCATCAGTGTGTTCAGCACGGTCGCCGGGGCCTCGCCGGCGTCCTTGCCGTGGCCGCGGGCCTCGAATCCCACGGCGTCCACGCCCGCATCGACCTCCTCCCGGCCGAGGATGCGGGCGATCCCCTCGCGCGGATCCTCGGAGGAGACGTCGATGGTCTCGCAGCCGAACGAGGCGGCATTGGCCAGTCGCTCCGCATTCATGTCGGCGACGATCACGACCGCCGCCCCGAGCAGCTGGGCACCGACGGCCGCTGCGGTGCCGACGGGGCCCGCGCCGGCGATGTACACGCTCGAACCCGGGCCGACGCCGGCGGTGACGGCACCGTGGTATCCGGTGGGGAAGATGTCCGAGAGCATCGTCAGGTCGAGGATCTTCTCCATCGCCTGGTCCTTGTCGGGGAACCTCAGCAGGTTCCAGTCGGCATAGGGAACCAGTGCGTACTCCGCCTGGCCGCCGACCCAGCCGCCCATGTCGACATACCCGTAGGCGCTGCCGGGCCGGTCGGGATTGACGTTCAGGCAGATCTCGGTGCGCTGGGTCTTGCACATCACGCAGCGCCCGCAGGAGATGTTGAAGGGGACCGAGACCAGGTCGCCCTTCTGGATGAACTCCACGCCGGGCCCGGTCTCGACGACCTCACCGGTGATCTCGTGGCCCAGCACCAGGCCTTCGGGGGCGGTGGTCCGGCCGCGGACCATGTGCTGATCGGAGCCGCAGATATTGGTGGTGACGACCTTGAGGATCGCCGCGTGGGGGAGCTGGCGGCCGACGTTGTCGGGGTTGACCCCGGGCCCGTCCTTCAGCTCGAAGGTGGGGTACTCGGTGTCGATGACCTCGACCTTGCCGGGACCCTGGTAGGCGACAGCGCGATTGGTGGACATGAACGGCCTCCTTGCCGGTGGGCGGCCTCCCGACGCTCCGTCACGTCGGGGACGAGCCGCACCACCTCAGGTTCCGTGTCGCAGGTCACATTGTCAACGGCCGGGAGCAGGTCCGCTCACAGGATCCGGCTCAGACCAGCGAGACCTCCCGGCCGGACTGCGCGGACTCGTAGATCGCCTCCAGGATCCGCACGATCTCCACGCCGTGCCACGCGGGGGCGACGCTCTCGGCGCGGCCCAGGCCGGCATCGACGAAGTTCGCGATCTCGTGGGCGAAGCCCGGGCCCATCTCGAACGTGCCCGAGGAGATCTGCGGGGCGATGTTGACCACCGAGTCGTGCATCTCGGTGGCGATGTGCAGATCCGGCTCCAGATCGGCGCCGCCCTTGTCGCCGTAGACGGACACGTCCAGGGAGTCTTTGGTGGCGTGCAGCGAGTAGGAGCAGTCCAGCAGCAGCGAGGAGCCGTTCTCGAAGCGGATCACGGCGTTGGCCATGTCCTCGACGCTGTTCTTCGTCGGGTCGTAGTCGGAGACCTGGTAGCGCGGCATCGTGGTGATGTTGGCCCGGTTGCCCAGGTGGTCGTAGGTGTTGCCGCTGACGGAGACCGCCTTGGGGCTGCCCATGAGGTACCAGCACAGGTCCAGCACGTGGATGCCGATGTCCAGCAGCGGGCCGCCGCCGGCGATCTCCTTGTCCGCGAACCAGCCGCCCGGGTTGCCCATGCGGCGGATGCAGCTGGCCTTGGCGTAGTAGATCTCGCCCAGTTCGCCGGCGTCGATGAAGGACTTCAGCACCTGGCAGTTGGGGGAGTGGCGACGCACGAAGCCCACCTGCACCACGCGGTCGGAGGCCTCGACGGCCTTCTGGATCTCCAGTGCCTCGGCGAGGGTGCGGGCGATGGGCTTCTCCACCAGCACGTGCTTGCCGGCTTCGATCGCGGCGATGGCCCAGGTGGCGTGGGAGTTGTTCCAGGTGCAGATGCTCACGCCGTCGATCTCGGCGTCGGCCAGCAGCTCGTGAGGGTCGGCGTAGGCGCGCGGGGCGCCGTAGCGGTCGGCGACGGAGCGAGCGCGTTCGAGGTTCACGTCGCTGATCGCGATCAGTTCGACGTCCGGGTTCGCGGCGTACGCGTCGAGATGGAAGCGGGCGATGCTGCCGGCGCCGATCACGCCGATGCGGAACTTCGTCATGGTGGGGTGGTCCTTCTGGCCGGGGCCGATGAGTGGTGCGGGGTGGGAGGAGGTCAGGCGTTCTCGAGCAGCCGACGGGCATTGGCGAGCCCGCGGGAGGCGCCGAGCAGGCAGTCCTCCCAGCCCTCGAACTCGATCGAGGCGTAGCCGCTGTAGTCGGAGTCCTTGATGGCGCGCGCGATGGCGGGCAGGTCGAGGTCGCCGTTGCCGACGACGGCTCCGCGCAGGTGCTTGCCGCCGCGGCTGCGGAACCAGCCCTCGCCGGGATCGGCATCGGTCGGGCGGATGTAGAAGTCCTTGAAGTGGACGACCATCGCGTAGGGCAGGTTCTGGGCGACGGAGACCTCGGGAGCCTCGTCGACGCACACGAAGTTGCCCACATCCAGCGTGGTGCGGAAGTTGGGCTCGTCGACGGCGTGGATGATCCGGCGCACCCGGTCGGCGGCCTGCACGAAGAAGCCGTGGTTCTCGAGGCTGGTGGTGATGCCCTTGGCCGCGGCGTACTGCGCGATCTCCTTGCTCGCGGCCACGATCGAGTGGAGAGCCCGCTCGAAGACGGGCGTGTCGTCGCCCGGAACCGGGGCGTGCGGGGCGACGTCGTGGCGCAGCTGGCGGATGCCGAGACGGTCGGCGAGGTCGACGTAGGCCTTCACCCGGGCGACGCGGGTGGCGAGCTCGGCCGGATCCTCGGTGACGAAGTCGGCGCCGATCGCCAGGGTGGACAGCGTCACGCCCGCGCCGTCCGCGGTGGTGCGGATCCGATCCACGGCGGCGCCGTCGTACCCGATGCTCGGGATGGGGGAGTCTGCGGCGTCGCTGAGCGCGGCCAGCTCCAGGTGCTCGCCCTCGCTCGCGGCGACCCAGTCGATCACCTGGGGCAGGGTCATCTCCCCGGTGCTGAGCTTCGCGTGGAAGCTGTAGGAGCTGAAGCCGAGGGTGAGATCGGAGGTCACGGAGTCATCCTTCTGTCGGGGCAGTGGCAGGGGCAGGGGCAGGGGCAGGGGCAGGGGCGGGAGCTGTGTCAGGAGCTGGGGCGAGGAAGCGGGTCCACGGGGGCGGCACGTCGGGCACCCCCACCAGGCGCGTCGAGCCGTGCTCGAAGGCCCGCCCGAGCGCTCCGACCAGGGAGCCGTCGGTGGTCAGGCGCGCGGCGACCACGTCGGGCCGCTCCGGCGCCATGAGCAGGTGGTGGATGTGGCGGCGGAGGGGGTCGAGCAGCGTGTCTCCGGCACGGGAGACGCCGCCGCCGACGACGACCAGCTCGGGGTCGATCGAGAGCAGAACGGTCACCAGTCGAGGGGCGATCTCGGCGCAGAAGGCGTCGATCTCCTGCTCCGCGGCGGCATCTCCCGCCGCGGCGCGCTCGAACAGGGGCCGGGCGTCCTCACCGGTCGACCAGGTCAGCCGGCCGCGGCGGGAGCTCTCGGTCCAGCGCATGCCGCGCTGGATGCCGAGTTCACCGGCCAGCCGATGGCTGCCCTGGAGGATCACTCCCTCGACGATCAGCGCCACCGAGATGCGATGCCCGATCTGGACGAAGGCGATGCTGTCCGCCGGCGGGCCGAGATGCCGTTCCGCATACGCGGCGAGCTTGATGTCGTTCTCGACCACCACCGGGCACTCCAGCTGCTGTTCGAGCTCGTCGGCGACGTCGATGCCGACGAGGTCGGGCAGGGCGAGGCTCTGCGCGAGGCGGCCGTCGGCGGCGAGGATGCCGGGGACGGCGACCGCGACCGAGCTGGGGCGGTGGCCGGTGGAACGGATCGCCTCGACCGCGGCCGGCAGGCGCGAGCCGTCCTCGGCGGCCACCGTGCGCTCCATGAGGATCTGACCGGAGGCGTCTGCCAGCAGGCAGCGGACCGAGTGCGAGCCGATGTCGACCGCGGCGGCGGTCGCGGCGGCCGGCCGGAAGGCATAGCGGCGCGCGGGCCGGCCGGGCTGACCGGGCTCGGCCGGGGCAGCCGGCTGCACGGACCCGGCGCCCTCGAGCTCCTGCAGGACGCTGGCGACCGTGGGGCGGGACAGGCCCGTGCGGGAGGCGATCTCGGCCAGCGCGAGCGGGGCGGCGGCCTCGCGCAGGGCGAGCAGGCACTCGCGCGAATTGGCCTGGCGCACCGCGAGCGCGGCGCGGTCGGCATGTGCCATGCGGCGTCCCTTCGGTGATCCGACCCGTCCGCGGTCCGACGCCGGCGAGGGCGGGGCTGCGACGAGGGCCCGGCGAGGCTTGTGAAACCGGGTTTCAGAATGGTTCGGCAAGCCTCGCCGCTCGATCACCCTCCTGTCAAGGCCGGGGGTGGGAGCGGTAGCGTGGCCGGGGACGTCGACCGGGAGGAGGCGATGGTATGGAGAGCACGGAGCCCGTGCAGCCCCGCGGCCCGCAGCTGCACCAGGCCTATGCCGCCGCGGTGCCCGCCCTGTCGGTCCCGTGGCAGGCGCAGACGCCGCCGTCACCGGAGATCGCCTGGGTGAACGAGGACCTCGCCGCAGACCTCGGCTATGACCCGGCCTGGCTGCGCGGCGAGGCGGGGATCGGGCTGCTGACCGGGCAGCTCGATGAGGCCGGAAGGCCCCTGCCCGCCGGTGCGCCGGCTCCCGAGCATCCCTTCACCACCGCCCAGGCCTACGCCGGTCATCAGTTCGGCTCCCCGAACCCGCAGCTGGGAGACGGCCGCGCCGTGCTGCTCGGCGACGTCCTCGATGCTTCGGGCAGGCGCCGGGACCTCCATCTCAAGGGCTCCGGACCCACGCCCTTCGCGCGCGCCGGGGACGGCAAGGCCCCGCTCGGCCCGATGCTCCGCGAGGCCGTCGTCGGCGAATCCCTCCACGCCCTGGGCCTTCCCACGACGCGCGCGCTCGCCGTGCTCACCACCGGAGAGTCCATCGCGCCCCGCCAGGGCGTCACCCCCGAGCCGGGGGCGATGCTGGTGCGCGTGGCCGCGAGCCATCTGCGCGTGGGCACGTTCGAGTTCGCCACCTGGCACCACGACCTCGACGTGCGCCGGGCGCTCGCCGAGCACAGCATCGATCGCCACCACCCTGCCGCCCGCGACGCCGAGAACCCGGTGCTCGCCCTCCTCGAGCACGTGGCAGGGGCCCAGGCCGAGCTGGTCGCGCAATGGATGCTGACCGGCTTCGTCCACGGCGTGATGAACACCGACAACATGGCGCTGTCCGGCGAGGGCATCGACTACGGCCCCTGCGCCTTCCTCGACGAGCATCGCCGCGGCGCCGTGTTCAGCTCGATCGACCGGGGCGGCCGGTACGCCTACGCCAATCAGCCCGGCATCGCCCTGTGGAACCTCTCTCGCTTCGCCGAGACCCTGGTCCCGCTCATCGATCCGGAGAACCCGAACGCCGCGGTCGAGGCCGCCACCGCCGTGCTCGAGCGGTTCGAGCCCCACTACCTCGACGCCTACGCCCGCGGCCTCGCTGCCAAGCTCGGCATCCCGGCTGCGGCCCCGCCCGATGTGGTCCGTGCCCTCGGTGCGGACCTGTTCACGCTGCTCGAGCAGCAGCACGTGGACCACACCGGCTTCTTCCGCGCACTCACCGACGGCCGCGCGGCGGAGCTGTTCCAGGACCGGGCGCCCTTCGAGGACTGGCACCGGCGCCTGCTGGAGCTGCGTGGCAACGGGGAGGCGGCCGATGCCGCCCGCGCGGCGATGGAACAGCACAACCCCGTCTACATCCCCCGCAACGTGCATCTGGACTCGGCGCTGCGTGCCGCGCACCTGGGTGACCTCGACCCGGTGCGGACCCTGCTGGAGGCCGTCCGTCGGCCCTTTGATCGTCGCGCGGGCCTCGAGGAGCTGGAAGGCCCCGGCGACGGCGGCGCGGATTTCATGACCTTCTGCGGAACCTGAGGTCGCGGGCTCCGGGGCCGCAGTTCAGGGCTGGCGTACCTGAGACCACCTCAGGGCCGGGGGACCTCAGAGCACGGAGAGGCTGAGCGCTGCGGCATCCCGTCGTGGCGGCGCCTCACGCTCGTCCGATCGGTCGGGGCGCTGGAGGGGCATTTTGCTACGGTCGATCCCGAGGCGGACCCGGCGCCGCAGCACTCCGCAGGGAGCCGGTTGCCGGGCCCTCGCCGCCGCGACATTTCGGGAAGCACGAGGGAAGGACAGCACCATGAGCACTGCCCTGAACGGCCGTAAGGTCCTTATCCTGACCAGCAACTTCGGTACCGAGGCCGACGAGCTCCAGCGCCCGCTGGATGCTCTGCGGGAGGCCGGCGCCGAGGTGACCGTGGCCGCGCCGAAGCAGGGCGCCGTGACCACCATGAAGGCCGACAAGGAATTCGGCCCGGAGGTCCCCGTCGACGCCACCACGGACTCCGTCAACGCCTCCGACTTCGACGCGATCGTGCTGCCCGGCGGCACGATCAACGGCGACACCGTGCGCACCGACGAGACCGCGCAGTCCCTGGTGCGCTCGTTCGCCTCCGACGGCAAGCCCGTCGCCGCGATCTGCCACGCCCCCTGGCTGCTGGTGGACACCGGCCTGGTCGAGGGCCGTGACGTCACCTCGGTCCCGACCATCCGCACCGACCTGGTCAACGCCGGCGGCAACTGGAGCGACCAGGAGGTCGTGGTCGATGAGTCCAAGGGCTTCCGGCTGATCACCTCCCGCACGCCGGATGACCTGGACGCGTTCAACAAGGCCATCGTCGACGCGCTCAGCTGAGCCGCGGGCCGCGAAGGCCGCGAGTCTGCATGACCGCGCGGTCCGCTCGTCCGCCCCGCCTGACCGAGGCCGCTCGGGTGCACTCCCGGGCGGCCTCGACGTAGCCTGTCGCCCCATCGAGTCCGGCCGGCTCGCTCCGTCGAGGTCGGCCGGCTCGCTCCGCCCAGCATCGTGGCCCCGTCAGCCCTGACAGCCCAGGAGGCATCCCATGACCCAGACCGGTGACTTCACCCCCGACCCGACGCAGGATCCGGCCACCGCCCCGGACCCCGACCCCGCCGTCGACCCCGAGCAGGACCCGGCGCTGGGGCCGACCCAGGATCCCGCTCTGGAACCCGAGGCGGACCCGGCCGAGGACGATGCCCCCGTCGACCCCGCCCAGGACGCGGCGGAGGACGCTGCCCTGGACCCGGCGCAGGAGACGGCCGAGAACATCGCTGTGGACCCGGACGAGGACCTCGAGCTCGAGGAGACCGTCGAGACGAGCCAGGACGAATACGCCCGGGCGGGCGACGAGGCGCCCGGCGAGCCCAGCATCGACGACGCCCTGGAGACCGACCGGGTCGCCGCCGAGGGCGGAGATTCACGCAACACGGACGGCTTCCGCTACGACGCCACACAGGACCGCGGGCTCGAGGAGTACGCGGCGGCCGAGCAGGGCAACCGCGAGGGCGACGAGATGGTCACCGACGGTGACGGGCCCGACGAGACCAGTCAGCTGGCCGGCTCCGACGCCGACACGGTGGCAGCCGACCCCGACACCACAGAGTTCAATCAGGAGTTCACCGACCCGGGAGCCTGAACGCCCGGTGTGACGGACGACACGCAGGGACCGTCGTGACCTGCGATGATGGACGAACCTCTCAGGATGCCCCATGCTACCTGTGAAGAGCCCGTGAGGATTCTTCGATCGATTCGGGACCGGTGACCCGCTCGCCGGTCGCGGTCGATGTGCACAACTGCTTCCCGATTCCCGGAGGACACCGTGGATTTCTTATCGTCCGTCGATTGAGCGGGGCTGGGACTGAAGATCCTTGCCGCCGTCGTCATCCTGGTCGTCACCGCGATCTTGGCCATGCTGGCCAAGGCCGGCGTCGCGAAACTGACCCAGAGGATCCCCGCCCTGCGGAGGCCCGGTGTCAACGGCGAGGGCCTGGGCAATTCCCTGGGCACGATCGCCTCGATGATCGTGTGGCTGCTGGGCCTGATCATCATCCTCGGCATCTTCCAGCTCTCCCAGGTCCTCTCGCCGGTGACGGCGATGCTGGAGCAGGGCCTCAGCTTCATCCCCAACATCATCGGCGCGGTCTTCGTCTTCATCATCGGCCTGACGATCGCCAAGATCGTGCGCGCGCTCATCGTGACGGCACTGAGCACCGTGGATTTCGGCAAGCTGCTGGGCACCGCCCAGGCGGGCTTCCAGAAGGCGACCGGTGGCATCACCTCCGCCGACGGCTCCGCGGCCCGGGCGCAGGGCGCGCCCCAGGGCGCCGCTGCGCAGGCAGGCCAGCCGGGACAGCCGCCGCAGCAGGGACAGCCGCCGCAGCAGGGCCGGCCGGGACAGCAGGCCAGCTCGGGCGCCAACGTTCCCGAGATCATCGCCTCGGTGGTGTTCGCCCTGATCATGATCGTGGTGTCGATCGCCGCGCTGCAGATCCTCGGGATCGCCTCGATCTCCGATCCGGCCTCGCAGATGCTCAGCGACGTCTTCACGGCGATCCCGAACATCATCGCCGCGGCTGCGCTGGTGGGAATCGGCGTGCTCATCGCCCGCTTCGCGACCGGCCTGTTCCGTCCGATCCTCGAAGGATCGGGCATCGACGGCTGGCTGCAGAAGCACGAGGTCCTCTCGCCCGGAACCTCCGCGACCCCGACGGTGCTGCGCATCATCGAGATCGCCGTGGTGCTGTTCTTCGCCGTGATGGGTGCCCAGGTGCTGGGCTTCCCGCAGATCACCGCCCTGCTCAGCGAGATCCTCGAGCTCGGCGGCAGCGTCCTGTTCGGGGCCGCGATCATCGCCGCCGGCTTCTTCATCGCCACGATCGTGGCGAAGCTGCTCTCGGGCACGGCCGCGACCATCGTGAAGTGGGCGATCATCATCCTGTTCACCGCCATGGGCCTGCAGTCCATGGGCGTGGCCGACTCGATCATCGAGATGGCCTTCGGTGCCCTGGTGATCGGCGCCGCCGCTGCCGCGGTGCTCGCCTTCGGCCTCGGCGGCCGCGACGCCGCCGCTCGTCAGCTCGAGAAGCTCGAGCAGAACCCGCCCACCGCCGGTGCCGGCTCCTCCGCGCCGGGCCAGGGCGGACCGGGCCAGGGTGGACCCGGCCAGGGTGGACCCAGCCAGGGTGGTCCGGCAGGGACGGGCCCGGCAGGGACCAGCGTTCCGCCGCAGCCCGGCCCGCAGGTCTGAGGCCACCACCGCTCGCGTGATCGGCGAGCACACCTGAACGGAGACGGGGCGCATCCATCCGGGTGCGCCCCGTCTCTGCTGCCCAGGACCCGCTCCAGCCGCCGATGCCACCGACCGCCCCCGAGCGCGACGATGGCGTACCGTGCCCGCCCGCCGTTCCCGGCCCCGAGCACGACGATCGCGTATCGTTCCCGCCCCCGAGCGCCCGGTCGCACAGCGGTCACACCACCGACATGCCGTAGCAGACGCGAGGCGACGCGGCGCGAGACCTCGAGGGCCTGCGCGACATCCGTGAACCTGTTGGTAACCATCCGGCATTCCCACAAGGTCGCGGATCCCGGGCTCACGGAGGTGCCGAAGCTGCGCAGATCGTGGCGGACTGCGCGGGCCTCGGCCTCCGAGAACTCGCGGCTCGGACGGTCCGCGGCGCAGGGACTTCGCGCTGCGAATAATCCGTTGCGTGCCTGAGGGAGGCGGTCGTACGTTGAGTGGACACAGGAAAGGAGGTGGTCCGAAGAATGAAGTCTTATCGGACATGTGAGGTGGCTCGCCGCTGAGGCGACCATCGACCTGACCCGCCACGGCGGGACATCAGATCGACGGACCCGCAGCGAATTCCACCGAGCTGCCCGGACCCGCAGGGGTCGGACCTCGTCCATCCGACCAGCGCTCAGGCGCAACCTGCGGGTCTGCCCCTGCCCGGAGACCTGTGCCGTCCTCTCGGCACTCCTCGCTCCGGTACCGCCCGTTCCGGACCTTCTCCGTCCGACGCCACTCTCCAGCCGGTCCTCATGCGCGACCGCAGCGCGCGAGTGATTAGCCTGCATGCATGAGCACCCCGCCGCAGAACCCTCCGGTCGAGCTGATCTCGGAGTCCATCGACGACTCCGCCGTGGTGTGGTCATCCGCTCCTGAGCCGGCGCGCACCTCGCGGCCCGAGCAGAACCTCCCGATCGTGCTGCTGCTGCACGGCCTGGGCAGCCACGAGCACGACCTCGCCGGTCTCGCCCCGTCGCTGGCGCCCCAGTTCACCTACGCCTCCCTGCGCGGCATCCACCGCTACGTCCAGGGCTACGCCTGGCTGGATGCGAGCATCGACTTTCAGCGCCCGGAATCGCTGCAGACGTCGGCCGCCGCCGTCGAGACCTGGATCTCCGCGCAGAGCGCCCCCGTCGTCGGTGCCATCGGTTTCTCCCAGGGCGCAATGCTCGCCCTGCAGCTGCTGCGCCGCGATCCCCGGGCGCTGGACTGGATCGTTCAGCTCTCCGGAGCGCCGTTCCCCGCGCCCATGCCGGGGGATGCCGCGCTCGCCGAGGTGCGCCCGCCCGCGCTGTGGGGCCACGGCGGCCTGGACCCCTTGTTCGATCCGCAGCGCGTGGACCAGGTACGGGAGTTCATGAGCGCCCACACCCGGCTCGACGAGGTGCATCGCCCTCAGCTCGGTCACGCGGTCGATGAGGTGGAATTGCGAGCGATCGCGAGCTTCGTCCGGCAGCGGGCCGACGAGCGCACGCGGTCCGCGGCCGACGACCGGTGAGCGCGACGTCCGCCCCTCCGCGTCGAACCTCGCTCTCCACATCCCTCCCGCCGCGCCCGTGCGGGTTGTAGCATTCCCTCATTCCACTCCGAGAGCCGGGGCGGAACCGAGGAGCACCAGGAGATCATGAGCGCCGCCAGCGACGCCCCTAGTGACAGTCGAAGGCCTTCGGGCCTGAGCACACAGACTTTCCGCGGGGGGATCCGCCGATGGACCTGATCGGTCCTCTCCTCTCGCTCGGCGCCGGGCTGCTGCTCGTCATCGCCTGCGGCGGTTTCGTCGCCGCCGAGTTCTCCCTGATCACCGCCAACCGCAACGACGTCGAAGCAGCCGCCGAAGCCGGCGACAAGCGCGCCGTCGGCGTTCTGCGGGGGATGAAGACCCTCTCCACGCAGCTCTCCGGCGCCCAGCTCGGCATCACCGTCACCAACCTCGGGATCGGCTTCCTCGCCGAACCCGCGATCGCCCAGCTGGTCGGCCCGCCCCTGGTGGGCGCCGGGCTCAGCGAGGTCGGGGCCCGCTCGGTCTCGGTCGCGCTGGCCCTGGTCCTGGCCACGGGCATGACCATGATCTTCGGCGAGCTGGTGCCCAAGAACCTCGCGATCGCCGAGCCGCTGCGCACGGCGAAGCTGGTGGTCGGCTTCCAGCGCCTGTTCACCACGATCTTCTCGCTGCCCATCCGGCTGTTCAACGGCAACGCGAACGCCGTGGTCCGGGCGCTCGGCGTCGAACCCCAGGAGGAGCTCGGCTCTGCCCGCAGCGCCGAGGAGCTCTCGGTGCTGGTCAAGCGATCGGCCGACGAGGGCGCCCTCGCCGAGGAGACCGCCAGCCTGGTCCAGCGCACGCTCGCCTTCGGCGACCGCCGCGCCCACGACGCGATGGTCCCGCGCGGGCGCATGGACGCCCTGGACATCGACGACACCGTCGTGGACCTGCTGGAGCTGGCGCGCACCACGGGCCACTCCCGCTTCCCGGTCCTGACCGATGAGAACGAGGTGGTCGGGGTGGCGCACATCCGTCACGGCCTGGCCGTCCCCTTCGACGAGCGCCCCACCACCCGCGTCGACGCGGTGATGGGCCACGTGACGTTCGTGCCGGACACGGTCCCGCTGGACGACCTCATGGACACCCTGCGCTCCGGCGGGCTGCAGATGGCCGTGGTCGTCGATGAGTTCGGCGACTACGCCGGGCTGATCACGCTCGAGGACCTGGTCGAGGAGATCGTCGGCGAGGTGCGCGACGAGCACGACGAGGAGATGGACGACACCCCCGAGCCCGACGGCTCCTGGGACCTCGATGCGCGCATGCGGCCCGACGAGGCCACCGAGCGCCTCGGGGTCACGGTGCCCGAGCACGAGGACTACGACACCCTCGGCGGCCTGGTCACCCTGGAGCTGGGCAGGCTCGCGGAGGTCGGCGACGAGATCGTCGTGGACACCGACCCCGCCCCCGGCGAGGACCCGGCCCGACTGCGGATTCAGGTCACCGAGGTCGACGGTCTGAGGATCGAGACAGTCCACGTGAAGGTCGAACCGGCTGCCGAGGACGAGGACGAGGACGACGAGGCGAACGACGGCGCGGGCGAGGATGGCCCGGCTGTCGATTCCCGCGCCCTGGAACACCGAGCCGCGGAGCACGATGAGCCCGAGAAGGTCGCCCGGCACCGCACACAGGAGGTGACCCGATGAGCACCTGGCTCGGCATCTCCCTCACCCTCGTGCTGCTGGCGCTGAATGCGTTCTTCGTCGGCGCCGAGTTCGCCCTGATCTCGGCCCGGCGCTCCGTGATCGAACCCAAGGCCCTCGACGGCAATCGGGCTGCGAGGATCACCATCTCCGCGATGGAGCAGGTCTCGCTGATGATGGCCGGGGCCCAGATGGGCATCACCGTGTGCTCCCTGGCTCTCGGCGCCATCAGCGAACCGGCCATTGCCCACCTGCTCGAGGTGCCCTTCGAGGCGGTCGGCGTGCCCGGCGCACTGACCCACCCGATCGCCTTCGTGATCGCGCTGTCCCTGGTCACCTACCTCCACGTCGTCTTCGGCGAGATGGTGCCCAAGAACATCGCCCTGGCCGGCCCGGAGCGGATGGCGCTGATCCTCGCTCCGCTGCTGATGGGCATCGTCACCGTGCTGCGGCCTCTGCTGTGGCTGCTCAACGGCATCGGCAACGTGGTGCTGCGCATCCTCGGCGTCACCCCGAAGGAGGAGGTGACCAGCGTGTTCACGCGCAACGAGGTGGCGGCGATGGTCAGCGAATCCCGCCAGGGCGGGCTGCTGGAGGACAACGACGAGGCCCTGCTGCTGGGCGCGCTGACCTTCGAAGCCCGCAGCGTCGTCAACCTCGTCATCCCCCTGGAGAAGGTCTCCACTCTCCCCGAGGGCGTCACCGCGGCGGCCGCCGAGGCCGCCGCTGTGGAGGGCTTCTCCCGGTTCCCGGTGCAGTCCGCCGACGGGCGCCTGACCGGCTACGTCCACATCAAGGACCTGCTCGACTCGATGGCCGAGCACCGCGAGGACCCGATCCCGGCCGAGCGCATCCGCGCCCTGCCCTTCGTCGGAGCCGACGAGCCGCTGCGCCAGGCTCTGACCGTGATGCAGGATTCCGGGGCGCACCTGGGGGCGGCGACCGACGAGAACGGCGAGGTCATCGGCATCGTCACGCTGGAGGACATGCTCGAGGAGCTGGTCGGCCAGATCCGCGACGACTCCCGCGTGGCCGCCTGACACGGCCGGCGCCGGCGACCGTGGCCGGGTACTGGCGACATAGCGGGTGCCGATCGCTATATGGCAACGGCACCCGCTGACGCGCCAGTAGTCGGCGGGATCGATCGTGCGGGCGGGCAGGATCAGCCGTCGATGCGGCCGCCGCCGGTCTGCTGGTCCGTCTCACGCAGCTGCGCGGCCTGCTCCGCGTCGCTGGGCGGTTCGGCCTCGACCTTGGGCACCTCGCCGGTGCGTGAGCCGGGGCCGCCGTAGCTGTCGGTGCCGGGCACGCTGACCACTGCGGTCAGCAGGAACACCGAGTCCTCGAGCGCTTCGACCGAGTGCCGCTGGTGCGCGAGCGCCCCGATGATCCCGTTCTCCAGAACCACCGGCTCGTCCCCGGTCACGCGCAGCGCACCGCCGAGCACCTGGATGGACGCGGCCGGCGGGGAGTTGTGCTCGGGCAGCACGGTGCCCTTGGTCAGGGCGATGACCGTCTGGCGGAGCAGACCGTCATTGATGAGAATCTCGGCGTGGCGACCGTTCTCGGCCGCCCTCGCTTCGTCGATGGCCTTCGTGGTCACGTCGGTCAGGGCAACCATGGTGTCCTCCTGGGGCGTCGGTGGTCCCACCTCAGTATCCGTCACGAATCGCCGTCCGTCAGGCCGGCCGCGGATTCCCGTGCCAGATCGAGCATCGCGCGCTCGCTCATCCCCAGCACCCGAGCGGCCGCGGCGACGTCCCGGAACTCGGGTTCGCGGCGGGCTACGGTGCCGTCCGCATCGCGGGCGACCTTCACCGCGATGCGCTGCCCGCGCACCTCCACCTCGGTGAACTCCCGGGTGCGGATCACGCGCTCGACCCGGTGTCTGCGCACCCCGAGCGTGCCGGTGCGGTCCATCATCAGCTCAGCCGTCTTCCCGGCGCTTTCCTCCCTGACCAGGGCATGGACGGTGACCCCGGGGCGGCCGCGCTTCATGACGACGGGGGTCAGCCAGGCGTCGAGCGCGCCGTGCTCGAGCAGGTCGTCGATCACGCCGGGCCACAGCCGCGGATCGAGGTCATCGACGTTGGCCTCGAGCTGGAGGGCCGACGTCGGGGTGTCGTGAGCGTCTCCGAGGCCTATGGTCTCCGGGGCGGGGAGCTCGGAGACCGGCCTGCCGACGAGCACCCGGACGACGTTGGGACGTCCGGGAGTGTCCTTCGTGCCCGCCCCGATACCGACCGCTTCGCTGATCAGGGTCGGCTGGGGACCGGAGGTCGGGGCCAGGCCGCGCAGGAGGGCCACGCCGGTGGGGGTGGCGAGCTCGCCGATGCCGGGCGCGACGCCCGGCGGGACGCGGCGACCGCCGTGCTCGTGGGGGCCGCCGGCGACGTGCTCGGGGACCGGGGGAGCGGCAGACGAATCCCCGGAATGCGCCTGGTGATCGGCGTGGTCGCCGTCATTGTCGTCGGCGTCGGCGTCGG
This sequence comes from Brachybacterium sp. GCM10030268, assembly GCF_042666305.1. Taxonomy (NCBI): domain Bacteria; kingdom Bacillati; phylum Actinomycetota; class Actinomycetes; order Micrococcales; family Dermabacteraceae; genus Brachybacterium; species Brachybacterium sp. GCM10030268. The sequence goes on from NZ_JBHTCW010000007.1 coordinate 145,492, forward strand.
CGTGGGCGTGGGCGTGAAGGTGCCCGTGGTCGCTGTGGTGCCCGTGGCCTGGCTCGTGGTCGTGCCCGTGATCGTGGCCGTTCCCATGGGAGTGCCCCCGCGCCGGCAGCATCTCGCCTGCTACCGTCGGCCACCCCACCGCGAGCTGCACCACGGCCGGTACCGGCACCGGGATATCGCCGTGCGCTGCACGGATGCGTCCGCTGCCGACGGCGATCGTGCTGCCTGCGCCCTCGGTGATGCCCAGCTGCCGCCACGCCTCACAGGCGCCGATCACGTCGGCCAGAGAATCCAGGGCGCCGACCTCGTGGAAGTGGACGTCGTCGGCCGGGACCCCGTGGGTGTTCCCCTCGGCCTCGGCCAGGCGCCCGAACACGTTCAGGGCCAGGTCGATCGTGCGCCCCGGGACGTCCTCGCGGGCTCGAGCGCCCTCCAGCAGGGCGCGGATCGACGCCCACGTGCGGTGCGGAGGATTCTCGACCAGCACGTCGACGTCGACCTTCACCGCACGCTGGCCACCCCGGTCCACGGAGCGGCTCGCCAGACGCACCGAACCCGGGATCAGGGCGTCGAGCACCCGCTGCACGGCCTCGAGATCCGCACCCGCATCGACCAGGGCGCCCAGCAGCATGTCCCCGGCGATGCCGGCGGTTGCGTCGATGTAGGCGAGGCGTCCCTCGCTCCCGGGCGAGGCGGGGGCAGCGCTCGCTCTCGGTGCGGAGGACGGCGTGGGGGAAGGTGTCGGCTCCATGGGGCGATCGTATGCTGGCGCGCCTGTCAGGCTCTGCTGGAGGCGGGCGTGGGCGGGGACGGGGCGGTCGCTCCCACGACCTCGATGAGCGCCGCGGCAGGGGCGACGACGGACGGGGAGGGTGACGGACTGCGGCTCTGGCGGGCGGATCGCTGCTGGCCGTTGGTGTATAACAGTCTATAACAGTCGTGACTGTGTAACCGGACATAAACCGCATGGGCTAGCGTGGCGCTCGACGATTCGGGAGGTCGCGCATGGACAGCAATCCGTTCACACCGGGATTCGGGCTCACCCCGCGCGTACTGGCGATGCAGGGCTCGCCGCTGGAGGACTTCGGTGAGGCGCTCGCCGGCCGCCGCTCGGTGGGCGAGCGCTCCGTGCTGATCTCGGGCGCCCGGGGCGTCGGCAAGACGGTGCTGCTGACGCAGATGCACGACGTCGCCGACCTCGCCGGCTGGCGCACCATCATCCTGCACACCTCCTCGACGTCCATGGTCGAGGAGCTGCGAGGTGCCACCGTGGACCTGCTGCGGGAGACCGATCCCGAAGCCGAGTCGATCCGGCCGACGTCCGCGACCGTCGGCGCCTTCGGGGCGCGCGCCGGTGCCGGTGGCGAGCTCATCGACCGCTATGACGGCGAGGCCGTCCCCCTGGGGCGGCTGCTGGAGCGGCTCGCCGAGCTGCTGACCGAGGAGGGCGGCGGGCTCGTGGTCAGCATCGATGAGGTCCAGTCCGCTGATCGCGACCAGCTCCACGAGATCGCCCAGCACATGCAGGACCTCATCGGACGCGGCTACGCCGTCGGCTTCGTCGCCGCGGGGATCCGCGCCGGGGTCGACGAGCTGCTGGCCCACCCGCGCACCACGTTCCTGCGCCGTGCCCACAAGGTCGAAGTGGGGAGCGTGGACGAGGGAACCGCGGCCGAGGTCATCCGCCTGACCGTCTCGGACACCGCGAAGTCCATCACCCCCGAGGCCGCCGTGCGGGCCGGCCAGATCTCACGGGGCTACCCCTATCTGATGCAGGTGGTGGGATCGCACGCGTGGCAGCGCAGCGGCGAGGCCGACGTGATCGAGATCGAGGACGTCGAGGGTGCGCGGGAGCCGACGATCGACGCGATGATCTACAACGTCCACGGCCCGGCGCTGCGCGACATCACCGGCCGCAAACTCGAGTACCTCTACGCCATGATCGAGGACGAGGGGCCGTCCCAGGTCTCGGAGATCGCGGCGCGGATGGGCTTGAACGTGAACAACCAGAACGTCCATCGCAGTCGCCTGATCAGGGAAGAGCTGATCCAGCCCGCCGGGCGCGGGGCGGTGGAGTATGCGATGCCGTATCTGCGCGAGGCACTGCTGCGGCTGCGCGAGACCGGCACGTCCAGCCGAGCCGCGGGACCGGCGCGCGTCGCCCGGCCGGTGCGGCACCAGAGCGGGCGCCGCGGCGAAAGCTGAGGCACGCCGTTCGTGCACCGGGGCAGGCTCGAGGACCGGACGGTCCGTGGCCCGCTGACTCGTGACGCCCGCCCGTTGCCTGCGCCGTCTCGTCGCCGCGGGATATCTCTTCCCTCACGCCCCGTGCGCGACCTCGCGCACCCGTGATACCCAGGACTTATGAGAGCCATCGGAGTAACCGAGCACGGAGGGCCCGAGGTCCTCCACGAGATCGACGTCCCGGCCGAGGACCTCGGCCCCGGCCAGGTGCGGGTCCGCGTCACCGCCGCGACCGTCAACCCCACCGACACCGGCAAGCGCAGCATGCCGCCCCGCGACGGCAGCGACCAGGGCATCGCCGGCATCGTCCCCGGCATGGACATCGCTGGTTCCGTGGTCGAGGTCGGCCCGGACACCGAGACCGATCTGGCCGAGGGCGACCGCGTCATCGGCATCGTCGTGCCCCACGGCGAGCACGGCGCCTACCGCGAAGAGATCGTCCTGCCCGTCGGCTCGGTCGTCCGCGCGCCGCGCGAGGCGAACGACGCCGAAGCCGCCACCCTGCCCATGAACGGCATGACGGCGCGCCACGCGCTGGACCTGCTGGGTCTCCCGCCCGGCGGGGTGCTGGCCGTGACCGGCGCTGCCGGAGCGCTGGGCGGCTACCTGATCCAGCTCGCCAAGGCCGACGGACTGGCCGTCATCGCCGACGCCGCCGAGAAGGACGAGGAACTGGTGCGCTCCCTCGGGCCCGACGCCATCGTGCCCCGGGGCGACGAGGTTGTCGAGCGGATCCGCGAGCTCTACCCCGAAGGCGTCGACGGTCTCGCCGACGGGGCGATCCAGAACGAGCAGGTGCTGCCCGCCGTCAAGGACGGCGGCTCCGTGGCCACCTTCCGCGGATATCGAGGCAACGGTGAGCGCGACCTGCGGGTTCATCCCGTGATGGTGGCCGAGGTCGCCGAGGAGCGCGAGAAGCTCGAGACCCTGCGTGACCAGGCGGAACAGGGCGTGCTCACGCTTCGCGTCGCCGACGTGTTGCCCGCCGGCGAGGCGGCCGAGGCCCACCGCCGGTTGGAGGCGGGCGGCGTGCGCGGTCGGCTGGTCCTCGACTTCGCGCGGTAAGACTGGCCAGCTGGCCAGCTGGCCAGCCGGCCAGCGAGCCGGTCGGGCAGCGAGCCAGCCGGCCCGTCAGTCGGCGAATCCTGTCTGTCCGTGCGTGACCGGTCCTGTCGAGCCTGCGAGGCGACGAATCTTGCCCGCGTGCCCGTTCGTGACCCGTTCGACGAGCAGGTGCTGTCCGTCGACGGGACGTCAGTCGGGCTCGCCGTGCTCTCAGCACGGCATCTGCGACTGACGTCCCGCTGATGGACAGTGGTCCCGCTCATGGACAGCCATGCCAGAGGGCGAGCCCCTTCATCGCACGAGGCGCAACAGTCCCGACAGCTGCTCGCGAGTGGAGCGTCAGCCCTCGTCGGAGCCGGAGATGTTGACCTGCCAGACGATGCCGAAGCGGTCGGTGAAGCTGCCGTAGACGTCGCCCCACATCTGCTTCTCCAGCGGCATGGTGATGGTGCCGCCCTCGGAGAGTTTCTCGTAGGCGCTGCGCAGCACGGCGTCGTCATCGCCCATGAGGGACAGCGTGACGTTGTTGCCCTGGACGAAGCCCTCGGGGGACATGCCCTCGATGACGTCCGAGACGTAGAGCTTGATGAGGTCGGTGACCTCGAGGCTGCCGTGCATGATCTTGTCGGCGCTGGGGTCGCCGTCCGGGACGGCTCCGAATTCTCCGAAGGTGGCGAACTGGGGCGTGGCCCCGAGGGCCGAGCCGTAGAACTCGAAAGCCTCTCGGGCGTTGCCGGGGAAGTTCAGGTAGGGGTGCAGGGCTGCGGGCATGATGTCCTCCTCCACGAGGGCGCCGACGCGGCGTCGTGCGCTCACCGGAAGCGTAAGCGCGGGGGCCGACGGGTGGAGGAGTTTTCGGGCAGCACGAGCCGGAACGGTAGGCGACGCGCCGTTCCGTTCCACTGATCCGTGCCGCTCGCGGCATGTTTCGGTGGAATGGGCGCGCTGGGTCGCGTGTCGTGCTGGTGGCGGGGGCGTTGGGCCGCGTGTCGTGCTGGTGGCGGGCGCGTTGGGCCGCGTGTCGTGCTGGCGGCGGGGGCGCTGGGCCGCGGGGCGCGCTGAGCTGTGGGGAGCGCTCGCTCTTCCGGGCGCTCAGTCCTCCGGGCCCTGGCCGGCGTCGAAGTTCTCCTCGTACACGCGCTCGGCCTCCTCGAGCACGGAGGGCTCCAGCCGCGCGATGGGCTCGACGTTCGTCATCAGCGGTTCGCAGTCCGGCCCGTTGCCGACGCGCTCGCCGCGCAGCACCCACGCAAAGCGTTCCGGGTTCTTCTCCGCCAGATCCTTATACTGGCACAGCTGCCGGGCCAGCCAGTCGGTGACGGGCCGGGTCCACCACGACTCGGGATGCATGGGGTTCACGGACAGCCCCGGCATCTCCAGCCCACTCTCACTGTCCATGCTCCCGCCCTCCCGGTCCGCATCGGGACCCTCTGAGTAGCGCAGGAAGAGCTCGGGATTCTCGCGCAGCTCTGCCTCGAGCTCGTCGAGCGACCCGATGCGCCGCATCTCGGTGGACATGTGACCTCCAGGTGTCGTTCGTCTGCGGGCCGCCGAGCGCGGGCCGGGGCACCGTGATGATCAGAGATTCTGACTCAGACCCAGGCCCGCGCGCGAGACGGGAGACGTGCCGGAGCGTCCGAGCGGGCCGGGAGCTGACAAGGCCGCCCCGGGGCCCGAAGGCACCGGGGCGGCCCCGAGGGCTGTCTGCTCAACCCTGCGAGTCACCTTCGGCCTGCGAAGGCCGCAGAGGGTCCGGATCGAAGCGCTCGCCGTCGTCCTGCTCGGTGGGCTCCGGCTCGTCGCTCGCGTCTCCCGCCGGCATCAGGTCCTCGTCCGGTTCCCCTTCGGCCTGGGACGGCCGCGTGGGCTCCGGATCGGTATGGCCGTACTGGTTCTCCGTCATGGTTCTCCTTCCCACTGCTGCCCGCCGCGCGGGCAGCGGTGTGCGGTCAGTGCGTGGTGATTCACTGCTTGTTGAACGTGTCCTTGACGGCCCCGGTGGCCTTCTCGATCGGGTTGGGCTTGTCGGTGGTGCCGTACAGCCGCGGGTCCGGGCGGGTGGGCTCCGGCATCGGCGCGGAGGTCGTCGGCCCGTCGTGGTAGCTGAACTCGCCCTTCCCGTCGGGCGTGGGGCCACTGGCCCAGGAGCCCTCGGAGGCCGCCTGACCGTCGGAGAAGTTCTGGTACTGGTAGGACGCCTCGCGGTACTCGTCATTGATCGGGAAGTTGCTCGGAACAGGCATCTGCTCGAGGCCCTCCTCCTGCAGCTCACGGGCCGCCGCGGTCCACTGGTTCTGGTGCATCGTGTCCCTGGCCAGCAGGAACGAGAGCAGGTCGCGCACGCCCGAGTCGTCGGTCATGTGGTACAGCCGAGCGACCTGGGTGCGGCCCTGCATCTCAGCGTTGGCGTTGGAGGTGAAATCGGCCAGCAGGTTGCCGCTGGCGGTGATGTAGCTGCCGCTCCACGGGTTCCCGTTGCTGTCCACGGGGCGTGCCCCGGCGCCGGCGACGATGGCGTGCTGGACGTCCATCCCGCCCACGACGGCGGCGATCGTGGGATCGGACTGCACCGCGTCCTCGGTCACGCCCATCGGAGCCTTCTCCAGCAGCTGGGCGATCATGGTCGCGAGCATCTCGACGTGCCCGAACTCCTCGGCGCCGATCCCGTAGAGCAGGTCGCGGTACTTGCCGGGGATGTGGGTGTTCCAGGCCTGGAAGCCGTACTGCATGGCGACGGTGATCTCGCCGTACTGGCCGCCGAGCACTTCCTGGAGCTTGCGGGCGTAGACGGCGTCGGGCTTGTCGGGAGTGGCCTTGAACTGCAGTTCCTGCTTGTGGAAGAACACGGATCTTCTCCTTCAGGGGCGATTCTGTCGATCCAGTCGCTTCGCCGGCGATCCGCGCCAGGCGTCGTCGGCGAAGCGGTCAGTGGTGCGCCCGCGAGAGCGGGGCACCGACGAAGAAGTCAGTGCCGCCCGTGCTCAGCGCCTCCGTACTGGGTCGCGGTGGCGGTGCGGCCGGGCCCGAGGCGGGGCAGGAACGACAGGCCGATCATGGAGACACCGAGGACGAAGTGGAGCCAGTCATCGGCCGTGTTCAGCGGCACGAAATTGGCCATCGAGTGGTCGCCGATGACGAGCCCGTAGATCCACAGCACCAGGTATACGGCGCCGCCGACGAGGAAGTAGAGGCGAGCCAGGGAGGGGCGGCTCGCCAGCGCGAGGCCGGCGATCCCGTAGAGCAGGTGCACGACGTTGTGCAGGATCGAGACCTGGAAGATGCCCATCAGCATCGCCTCGGAATGGTGCCCGGCCAACTGCATGGAGCCGACGTCGGCGGTCAGGCCGGGGATGAATCCCGCGATGCCGACGAGAAGGAAGATCACGCCGTACACCAGGGATGCGATCTGGATGGGGGAGCGGCCGGTGCCGGGGGTGCGGCCGGCGGATGACGCGGGGTCGGGTCGGGCTGTGGTCATGATCGGTCCTCTGCGGAATCGAGTCATCGTGGGTGCCGCGGTGCGGCGTCGACGTCTCGGGAGAGGGGCCGGCTCCGACGGGTCTGCGTCGGGGGCTGGTCCCATTCGCCAACGTAGCCACGCCGCGAGGGGCCGCCAAGGGTTCCCGACCGGTCGGACCGGATATCGGCAGGAGACTGGCCGGGGCGCGCCGGGCGGGGTATGTCAGCTCGATGAGCGTCGAGGCCAGCGGCGAGAAGTGCGCTGCGGCTCGTGGCCGTGGTGCCGTCGGCCGGCGGTCGACGTGCGGGTTCCGCCGAGATGGCCGGGGGCTTAACGGTCGGTCGTGGGGGTTGAGAAGCGGCTCTCACTGTGCATAACGTTTTGGTCACGAGCAGATAGCTCGGCCGGCCGCCGGCCGGCGGACATGAAGGGAGTTCATCATGGCTGATCAGAACAACCCCGGGCAGTTCGGCAATCGGGACGACACGGAACAGCAGGCCAGCCAGGGCGGTCAGCAGAGCTCGGGCAGCTTCGGCCAGCAGAACTCGGCCGATCCGAGCCAGGCCGGCCAGCAGGGCGGCCAGGAGAGCTCGGGCAGCTTCGGCGAGCAGAACTCGGCCGATCCCAGCCAGGCCGGTCAGCAGGGCGGCTACGCCAGCTCCGGCAGCTTCGGCGACTCCAACTCCGCCGATCCGAGCCAGGCCGGTCGCGAAGGCGGCCAGCAGAGCTCGGGCAGCTTCGGTGAGTCGAACTCGGCCGATCCGAGCGAAGCGGGCCGCCAGGGTGGCCAGGCCAGCTCGGGCAGCTTCGGCGAAGAGAACTCCGCCGATCCCAGCCAGGCCGGCCGTCAGGGCGGTCAGCAGAGCGGCAACAACTGATCACTCCCGAGGGCCGCAGCGGCCCTTGACCCCGAAAGGGGACGGCCATCCGGTCGTCCCCTTTCGCACGTCCCGCATGTCCACGCACCGAGGGTCACCGAGCGGTGATCTCTCGCGCACGGAGGGAGCCCGGCCATCGTCGGCCGGGCTCCCTCTGTGCGTGTGACTCACGTGCGCTGCGGTACGTGCTTCAGGCCGCAGTGCGGCGGGGGTCGGTCGGCGGGCTCCCTCTCAGCCCATCGCAGAGAGCAGGTCGGCGCACGCCTGCTCGCAGCGGCGGCAGGCCTCGGCGCAGACCTTGCAGTGCTGATGCATCTCCGCGTGCTTCTCGCACTCCTCGGCGCAGGCGGCACAGGCGGTTCGGCAGGCCTCGAGCAGCGAGCGGTTCAGCTCGACGTTCTTCCCGGTCTGACGTGAGAGCACCCGGCCGGTGGTCTCGCAGACGTCGGCGCAGTCCGAGTTCAGACGGATGCACTGACGCAGGTCCGCGACCATGTCCTCGGCCAGGCAGGCGTCGGCGCACGCGGTGCAGGTCTGGGCGCATTCGAAGCAGGCCTCGATGCACTCGGCCAGCTTCTGCTGATCGATGCTGCCGAGGTCCTTCGGGTAGGTCTCCAGCATGGAACTGACGTGGTGGGTCATGATCTCGCTCCTTGTCGTGTCGTCCTTCCGAACGGGCGCTCGACGGCCCGCTGCCTGGACCGTAGCCAGCAACAGGTCAGCGGTGGAAGGTTCTGGGGCGGGACCTACCGAACGGTGGCGCGCAGGCCGACGGGGCAACCATGCGAAACTGTGCCCATGGCTGTCCTGAACCTGTTCTGCGGCCCGCCCGGCTCCGGGAAGACCACTCTTGCCCGCCGGCTCGAGGCAGACGGTCACGGCCTGCGGATCTCCACCGACGACTGGCAGGACGACCTCGGCCTCGACATGGCCGACGCCGCCGTCCACGAACGCCTCCAGCAACGGCTGTATCGCCACGCCCTCGCCCTCCTCGAGCACGACGTGGACGTCATCCTCGAGGACGGTCTCTGGATGCAGGAGGAGCGGACCATGGTCTTCGCCGACGCCCGCGCGCGAGGCGCACGGATCCACTGGCACGTCTTCGAGGTCCCGGAACCCGAGCTGTGGCGGCGCCTCGAACAGCGCTCGGCGCGCGGCGAGCAGGGGGCTGCTCCCGTCTCCCGCAGAGACCTGGCACGGATCCTGACGCTCTTCGAGCCTCCGACGGCGGAGGAACGGGCGAGCGTGGATGAGTGCACGGTGCATCAGGCGGACACTGCACACGTCGTCGAATAGATGACGGGTCATCGAATAGAGACGGGAGGTGCCGCGGGGTCGCCGCCTACAGCGCCGTGGGGCCGAACAGCGCGCTGACCGAGTCGCCGCTGTGGATCCTGCGCACGGCCTCCGCGAAGGCCGGGGCCACGTTGAGCACGCTGAGCTTGGGGTGGTCCTTGCCCTGGCGCGGGACCGTGTCCGTGGTGACGATCTCGTCGACCTCCTCGGCGGCACCGATGCGGTCGAGGGCGCCGTTGGAGAAGATCCCGTGGGTGCACACGACGCGGACGCGCCCGGCACCGGCATTGCGCAGGTGCTCGAGGATGGCGATGACCGTGCTGCCGTTGGCGATCTCGTCGTCCAGGACGATGATGTCGCGGCCGGCGACGTCGCCGATCAGGGAGGTGATCACGACCCGGTCGTCCTCGAAGCGCTCCTTGGCGCCCGCGGCGACGCGGGCACCGATCCGGCGCGCGAACGCGGTGGCGCTCTTGGCGTTGCCGAGGTCGGGGGAGACGACGGTCGTGTTCGAGTGGTCCTCGCCGGAGAAGTGATCGGCCAGTTCCCGCAGCGCGTGAAGCTGATCGGTCGGCATCCGGAAGAAGGACTGGACCTGCGGGGCGTGCAGCGTCATCGTCAGCACCCGATCCGCTCCCGCGGTGGCCAGCAGGTCCGCGACCAGGGGGCCGCCGACGGAGATGCGCGGGGCGTCCTTCTTGTCGGAGCGGGCGTAGGCGAAGTGCGGCATCACCACGGTGATCCGTGAGGCGCTGGCCCCGCGCGCCGCGTCGATCATCAGCAGCAGCTCGACGAGGTGCTCCTGGACCGGGGCGGCGATGGACTGGACGAGGTAGACGTCCCGCTCCCGGCAGTTGTCCATCAGCTGCACTTCCAGGCAGTCATTGGCGAACCGCTGCAACCGGGTGTCGCTGAGCGGCACGCCGAGCCGCTCGCACATCAGGGCCGCGAACGACTCACTGGCACGGCCCGCGAACACCCGGATATCGCTCATACGGCCCACGGTACAGACGTCGTCGTGCCCCCACGCCTTTGTTCAGGGACGGCCGCTGCAGGATCAGGTCCGCCGCCGGGAGGAGCGGAAGGCCGGAGCGAGTGCGGCGCTGAGGAGGAACAGCCCCGCAATCGGCCAGAACGCCGTCAGCACGTCGTAGCCACTGGCCAGGAAGCCGATGAGCGGCGGGCTGACGAGGTTCGCGACGTATCCGACGCTGGCGACGGTCGAGGCCCGACGGGCGCCGTCGGGCCCCTCGGCCGCGGCGGACATCCCCAACGGGAAACCCATGGAGACCCCCACGGACCACAGCAGCACGCCGAGAACCGCGAGGGGAACGCCGAGATCCAGGGCCATGGCAGCCACGCCGAGAGCGCCGAGCGCGGTGCAGGCGCGGATCATCGTCACCCGTCCGAAGCGGTCCACCAGCGGGCCGCCGGCCACCCGGATCAGCACCTGCGCGGCCGCATAGACGCCGACGACTCCGGCGGCGAAAGCCTCGGACTGCCGCAGGGCATCCCGCATGGCGATGCTCAGCCAGCTGTTTGCGGCGCCCTCGCCGAACTCCGCGGCGAACATGACGACACCGATCGCCAGCAGGCGCAGATCCACCACGCCGCTGAGCCGGCGCCGCGACGTCGTCCCGGGATCCTTCCGCCGGCGCAGGCCCCGCGACCCACTGGGGACGAACCGCACCAGGACTACCGCGGCGAGGACGACGAGGACCGCCTGCCCGAGCAGCTGCGCCGCGGGTGCGATCCCCAGCCGTGCGCACACGGCGCCGATCCCGGCGCCGAGGACCGCACCCGCCGGCCAGGCTGCATGCAGGAACGGCATCAGTGTGCGCCGGGCGAGACGTTCGACCGAGGCGCCGTCGATGTTGATCAGCAGGTCGGTCGCCCCGATCCCGAGCCCGGCGATTCCCAGGCCGACGAGGAATCCCGCCACGCTGCTCGCCCAGACCGCCCCACCCGCAACCGCGATCCCGGTAGCCGCGGCACCGAGCATGACCAGTAGAGCACGTCGTGCCCCGGAGGTGCGCAGCATGATCGGTGCCGCCACGAGGCCGAGCGCCGAGCCGATGGTGGGGGCGAGCAGAGCAAGGCCGAGCTGCGCGTTGTCCAGCGAGAGCGTCTCGCGGATGGCAGGCAGTCGCGTCGCCCAGCTCGAGAGCGAGAACCCTCCCAGGGCGAACGCCACCAGGACGGCGCGCTGCCAGCCGCGCACCTGCGCGCGTCGCTCATGGCGTGACACCATCGTCGCCCTCCGTAGATTACAACGTGAGAAGGAGTGTAGTGGGTACACCCGTCCGCTGAAGCTGCCTCGAGGTGATCAGTATTTGCCGCCACTCCGTTCGCCAGGCCGTCCAGCACTCCGTTCGCCACACCGACATGCGACCGGAGCCCGCCGTCGTGAGCGTACCGACCACTAGGTTCATGATTGCCGCGGGTCAGTCAGCTGACCGTACGGGTCGTCGTGCACCCTCGTGACCAGGCCTTCCGTGCCGCCGCCTAGCTGGACCGCCCCGACCGCGGCTCACGCGTCCCGGGCAGGTGCGTGAGCCGCAGTCGCACAGGGCCATAGACTCCGGGCGATCTGTTCCCGGCCGCGCGTCGATGACCGCGAGATGAGGACTTCCATGCGCCCGCTGACGTGCCCGCCCACCGTTGCGCGACCCGCTGCAGCGCCACGGATATTCGTCGGAACCGGGAGCGAGCAATGCTGACCCCCACGGCGCGAGGATCCCTCAGCGACGCGGTCCTGGACGCGATGCGTTCGGGGGAGACCGCACGGGTGGGGTCGGTTCCCGAGGCCGACGGCCCTGACGACGTCCAGATCGCCCTGTGGTCCCTGTTCGAGCTGCACCACCGCGGCTTCGACGATGTTGCAGATGAGCTGGAATGGGACCCGCATCTGATCGGCCTGCGACGACAGCTGGAACAGAGCTTCGAACAGGAGCTCCGCGACCGCGCCCCTGAATTCCCCGAGCCCGGCGACTTCGCCGAGAACTTCTTCGCCTTCGTCGCCGGCCATGACGGCCCGTCGGTCGTGGGCCACCTGCAGAGCGCGGCCACGGCGGACCAGATGCGCCAGTTCCTGCGCCACAAGTCGATCTACACGCTGAAGGAATCCGACCACACCACGTGGACGATCCCGCGGCTGACCAACCGGGTCAAAGCGGCCGTGGTCGAACTGCAGTACGACGAGTACGGAGGCGGCGACCCCAACCGCCTGCACGCCCAGCTCTTCGCGCGTGGCCTCGAGGCCAGCGGCCTGTCCTCCGAGTTCGGCGCCTACATCGACGAGGCCCCGCTGGAGATCCTCGAGCAGGACAACGTCATGAGCATGTTCGGCCTGAACCGCCGGCTGCGGGCGGCGTCCCTCGGCTTCCTCGGCGCTTTCGAAGCCACCAGCTCCGCGCCATCCCGCAAGGTCGCCCGAGGCCTGGAGCGCCTGGGATTCCCTGCGGAGATCATCGAGTACTACACCGAGCACGTGGAGGCCGACGCGGTCCACGAGCAGCTCGCGATCCGGAACGTCTGCGGCACCTTGCTGGAGGAGAACCCCGACCAGTACGAGAACATCTACTTCGGCGCCTGGGCCTCGATGCACGTCGACGATCGCTACGCCGAGCGGATGCTCGCGGAGTGGGCAGCATGAGCGCCGAGGCGGCAGACGCTCACCCCGACGTCGTCCTGTGCCCGGGCGGCCCGATGCTGCTGCGCGGGGAGCACGTCATCCAGGACGAGGACGGCGAGGAGCACCGCACCTGGCGACCGGTCAGTGCCGTGTGCATGTGCGGGGGATCGGCCATCAAGCCGTGGTGCGACGGCACCCACAAGGTGATGCGGACGAAGCGGCCGTCGGCCTGAGAGCGATGCCTGAGGCCCGTAGAGCAGCGGGGCCAGCGGTGGTCTCTTCACACTGTCTGAGGGCCCCGATCAGGGCGCGACCACGGCGTCCGAGCGCGCACCGGGCCGGAGTCATGCGCCCAGGAGTGAGCCCACGTCCAGATTGCCGTTGAGGAACGTCAGGCCGACGCCGGCCACGGCGAGCAGGACGAAGGCGATGATCCACCCGAGCATCGACAGGAGGTTCAGCACGATGCCCCATCCGGCGCGGCCGCGGGCGGCCGGCTCGTTCCCGAGCGAGGAGATGCCGAGCAGCAGACCGACGAGCGGGGCGATCAGGATCCAACCGGCGAGCAGGGAGCAGACACCGAGGACGAAGCTGGCGGTGCCCTTGCCGGTGCCGTGGTGGGTGATCGTGCTGTAGGTGCTCACGGGGTCGTCCTTCGTCTCTGCGTTCCCGCCGAGCCGTTCCCGGCGAGTAACCGCAGACTACGAACGGGCCGGCGCGGCGCGGATCCGCCTACGGGATGGTGAGGATCAACCCCAGGGTGGATTCCGGGCGCGCCTGGGGATCACGCCGGTGCCCGGTGGCCCCGTTCCATCAGGCGACATACTCCGGCAGTGACCAGACCAGCTTCCCTAGCGCGCCGCGCACCGGGGTCACTCCTCCTTTGCAGCGTCCAGCGCCCGCTGGTGCTCCTGGTAGAACTCGGCCTCGGCCGGCTCCGGTCGGTCCTGTCCGTTGAGCAGGCGGTGCCACAGCGGGTAGTAGGCCGGCTGCTGGGAGGCCAAGGTGATGCGGTCACGGGCCTCCTGGGGGAGGGTGAGGTCGGCGGCGTCGAGGTCCTCCTGGAGATGCTCGAACGACCGGGCGGCGATCACCGTGCCGTCCACGCCCGGCCGATTGAGGATCCAGGAGATCACCACCTGGGGGATCGTCCAGCCCAGGTCCTCGGCGATCTCGTCGAACAGCTCGATGAGGTCGTAGGCGCGCTCGCGGTCCGTCACGTGCGGCTCCGGCCAGCCCGTGCCCTGCCTCGTATCCGACGGCGTCTCCTGGCCACGGCGCACCTTGCCATTGAGCAGGCCCTCGCCCAGCGGGCTCCACCCGAACGTTGCGACCCCCAGGTCGCGGGCGGCCGGGATGATCTCGTACTCGATTTCGCGAGCCTCGGGCGTGTAGTAGACCTGCTGCGCGATCGGGGCCTCGAGCCCGGCCTGCCGCGCCTCGTACACCGTCTTGGTCAGCTGCCACGCGCTGTAGTTCGACACGCCCCAGTAGCGGACCTTGCCGGCACGGATCAGGTCGGTGACGGTCTGGATGGTCTCGAGGATCGGCGTCTGGCCGTCCCACTGGTGCATGTACAGCAGGTCGAGGTGGTCGGTGCCCAGGCGCTGCAGGCTGTCCTCGACCGCGCGGGTGACGTGCTGCCGGCTGGCGCCGGTGTCGTTGGGGCCCTCGCCGATGGAGGTGCGGGCCTTGGAGGTGAGGATGATGTCCTCGCGGCGATTCCCCAGGGCTTCGCCGAGCACCCGTTCGGAGTCCCCGGCCGAGTAGATGTTGGCCGTGTCGATGAAGTTCACGCCGCGGGAGATGGCCTCGTCGAGCTGCCGACGGGCATCGTCCACCGAGAGCCCGGCGATCTTCTCGAAGCCGCCTCCGGAGCCGAAGGGGATCGTCCCCAGCGCCAGACGGGAGACGTACAGACCGGAGTGACCAAGACGGATGTGATCCATGGGATGCCTTCCTCTCGTGCTGTGGCATGAGGTCGCCCATGCGGGGCGAGCAGCGTGCTTCGACCGTACGTCACGCCCGACGGAGCCGGACACCCCGGCGCCCGCCGGGGAGCGCCGGTTTCGGGCGCTTCCAGCCGTGACCGCAGGTGGGGTCAGCCTCCAGCAGCGGGCGCCGCAGTCGGGCGCGAGCGAATCGGGTTCAGAACCCGGGTACCAGCTCGAATGTCCAGGCCACCAGGGACGACTGCCCCGCCTTGGCGGCGTTGGTGGCGTCGGCCGCCCAGGGATGCAGCTCCCAGATGCTCGGCGGACCGGGGGTCAGCGGCGCTGCCTTGTCCTCGGGGCCGACGGTGACGTCGCCGCGGAAGGTCTCCTCGCAGGCCCGCACCCCGAAACCGTGCGGTAGGGCGGCGCGCAGATAGTCCCCGAGGCCGTGGCTGAATCCGGTGATGTGCCCGGTGCGGCCGTCGGGAGACTGCTTGACCAGGGGATAGCGCGGCGATCCGATGAAGTGGCCGCGGGTGTCGAGCACGATCAGATGGCCGCCGGGTCGCATGACCCGCGCCGCCTCGGCGAAGAACGGAGCCAGGTCACCGAGGTGGGTCAACGCCAGGCTGCACACCACGTGGTCGACATCGCCATCCGGCAGAGGAAGAGCGGTAAGCTCGCCCGGAAGGAATCGAGCCTCGGGGACGGCCGTGCGGGCGCGCGCCAGCATTGCCTCGGAGAAGTCGACGCCGACGACGTCGTGGCCGCGGTCGACCAGCTGCCGGGTGACCGCACCGGTCCCGCAGGCGGCATCGAGAGCGCGCCCTGGAGGGAGGGCATCGAGCATCGGAGCGAGCACATCGTCACGCATCGGGAAGCAGCCGTTGTCCTCGCCGTCGTAACTCTCCGCCCAGCCGTCATAGCCATCGGCCACCGGCAGGGGAGGAACATCGATCCCCGGCCCGAGCTCGTCCGCGCGGTCCAGGAGGTGACGCACCTCGGCGATCCGAGCCTCGGTGAACGCCCGGTCGTACTCGCCGGCGAAAGCACGCATGAGGGCCACGCCTTCGAGGCCCAGCAGATAGGCCAGCGGGTGCTGGTGGATGGTTCGGTCGGTGGATTCGTCGGGCATGGGGCCAGTCTTCGAGGCCGATCCGTCCAGGGCAAACAAGTTTCCCCGGCAGCGTCGATGCAGGGCGTTGCGTTGCACCTGATCCCCCGGGTTCGACCGGCATAACACGCCGCGCTTCGGGCACGGCCAACATCGGACCAAGCGTCAGTGAGCGGCGCGCAGCGACATCCGAGATAGGCGTCGATCCGCGCGATGAGCGCCCCCTGGGTGATGGCGGGGCGATTCCGTCGAGAGAATCCGATTGACGATCGAGAAGCGCGTGGACCAGTGAAGGAGCCGTCGGACGGGAGGCGTCCCCCAACGGGCGGCGAGGATGACGAGCACGGTCCCGAGCAGCGCCCCGGCCAGGACGTCATGGAAGTAGTGAACGCCCACCACGACACGACACGTTGCGATGAGGCCCGCCATCGGAAGCGCTAGCAGTCCGAGCCGAGGTGCCATGGCCAGCACGCCCACAGTGATCGCGACGGCGATCGTGGCGTGGTTGCTCGGCCAGGACCAATTCGAAGCCTCCGGGCAGCTCGTGATCGTGCGCACGGAGAAGTTGTGGCACGGGCGCATCTCAGTGACCAGCATCTTCATGGACTCGCTGGCGATGTACGCGCCAATGACACCGAAGCCGGCCGCGATGCCGCGAGCGAGCCGGTTCACTCCGTACCGACGCGCTCGCCACGCGGCCACGCTGAACAGAGCGATGAGCCCGAGGATGCCGTACTCCGAGATCGCCTCGGCCAGGGTCTGCACGGGCGCAGGCAGACCCGCGGACCAGGCGACGGTTCCTCGGTACGTCATGCCACGGACGAGAAGGAGAACGATGACGCTCAGAAGCCCGACTGAGGCGATGCCGAGGATCAATCGCCGGGGGGAAGGGGGAGTGGAGGAAGGTATGGCGAACAGTCAACAGCGGGCTCGGTGTGGGTTCGTCAGCCTGGAGGAGGAAGCGAGGAGCAACGGCCTCAACCGAGGGTCGCAGATGCCTTGAGCTGCCATCGGAAGTTGCTCCGCCACCCGGCCGGTCGGAGTACATCTCCCCGCGCGGATCTGTCACGAGCGCCCTCGATGGCGGTCAAGGTCGTCGACCAGTCCAATGCGGGGCCGAGAGTTCCTCGACCGCAGCGTGCGACCAGCTCGAGGACGTGTCCGAAATCGGCACCATCGCGAGCGTGTACCAGAGAACCAGCGCACGCCACCATCGAAGCTCCGAGTCGGTCAGAGAGTTGGTCGATTCGTACCCCCGCAAGAACTCGCCACGCACGTCCGGGGTGACCGGCTCCCATTCCGTGAACTTCGTGCCGAGGAGAACCGCGGAACGCGCCAGCTCATCGAGCCGGTCGTCGACCCGGGCTTCGTCGAAGTCCAACACCGCAGATATCCGTCCGTCGGACCACAGGACGTTCGTGGATCGGAAGTCTCCGTGCAGGAGTTGCGCCGGCCGGTCGTCGCCTCGGTCAGGCAGTGCATCTCTCAACGTCCGGATCGCCTGTGGCGGAAGATGCGCACGGTCACCGTGCAGCCATGCCTCGATTCTCTCGGACAGGCTCGGCACGCCCTCGGGCGAGGCCAGCACGCCACCCGCATCGGGAGCCTGGGCGAGTGCGTGGTGCAAGCGACCCAGAACGGCGCCGGAGGCATACACCTGAGCCGGGTCGTCCACGTCAAGGATCTGTCCCGGCACCTTGCGCTGCAGGGCCAGGGAGACGCCGTCCACCTCCACCTGCAACCGGCCATCTAGAGCAACGACCGGTGCCGAGACAGGGATGTCGTCGTCAGCCAAGGCAGAGACGATGCGCGAAAGCGCATCCAGACGCTCGAACTTCTCGCGCGCGATCGACCACTTGGCGACCAGAGACCCCGACGACGAACTCAGCCATGCCAGCGCGTTCTTGTCGGACATCACGATGCGCGTGCAGTCCGAAGCATCAATCCCCCAGACGGCCCGAACGGTCTCCGTGATCCACTCCGATGCCGCCTGGGCATCGCTGAACCCGAACCGATCACGCAGCACGTCATGAGGGGACGCTCGCTCCCACAGCATCTCGACCGTGGGTGTGGTCAGATCACTCATCGCTCAAGCAGACCACGACTGCGGCCCGCTCGGGGAGGGGTCGTCACCTGGTCGGGGCCTCCTGCCCGCGCTGAGCTACGCCGTCCTGGGCCTGAGCACGACATCTTCGCTCGCGCTGATCGCGATGTTCGTCGCCGCGATGGCCACCGCCGTGAACCGAGTCGTCGTCAGCACACTGCGACAGGCGGCAGTGCCCGATCGGCTGCTGGGACGCGTCAACCCGGCATACCGCCTCATCGTGCTGGGCGTGGTGCCCATCGGAGCGCTGGCTGGAGGCCTGGTCGGCCGCTGGCTCGACGTGCCGGCCGTCTTCGTCTGTGCCGCCGTGGGGCTGACCGTCGCCACCGCGGTCCTGGCGCCGCACGTCACCACCCGCTGCGGGACGCAGAGATGCAGGACGAGGCGGTTCGTCCGTGAACCTGCCTGCCACGACAGGATGGACGCAGAGGCGATCAGCACTCCCTGCGGCCCCTCGCGCGCCCAGGAGAGCCGAAGGACCGTCTCGATCATGGGTAGACCTGCACCTCGCCGCCGTCCACGAACAGCTCGCTGCCGGTGATGAAGCTGGACTGGTCCGAGGCCAGGAAAAGGACAGCGTTGGCGATCTCGGCGGGTTCACCGGTACGGCCCAGCGGTATGCCGCTGGCCATGCCCTCGAGCATCGCCTCGGCGTGACGCGGGTTCTCGGCCAGGCCGCGGAGCCCAGGGGTATCGGTCGAGCCGGGCACGACGATGTTGACGCGCAGGCCGCGAGGCGCGAGTTCAGCGGCCCAGACCCGACTGAACTGCCGCAATGCCGCCTTCGTGGCGGAGTAGACGCCGAAGCCGGCGACGCCGCGACGTGCCGAGCTGGAGCCGGTGAGCACGATGCTCCCGCCGCTCTTGAGCAGGGGGAGCGCCTTCTGAACCGTGAACACGGTGCCTCTGACGTTGATGCCGAAGGTGTGGTCGAAGGCCTCCGCGGTGAGCGCGTCCAGGGGCTGGCCCGCCTCGCCCCCTCCGGCATTCGCGAAGAGGATGTCGAGCCGGTTCCCGTCGTCGGCTATCCGTCCGAACAGTCTGTCGAGGTCATCGAGATCGGAGACGTCGTTCTGAATCGGGATCGCTCGATCGCCCAACGTCTGGGCGGCGGATTCGAGCTCCTGTGTGCGCCGCCCGGTGATGTAGACGTTCGCGCCCTCGGCGACGAAGCGTTCGGCGGCGGCGAGCCCGATGCCCGTGCTCGCGCCGGTCACCAGGGCCGTCTTGTCTGCCAGCTGTCCCATGAGCGTTGGTCCTATCCCGTGTCCTGCGTCGAGGCGAGGCGGGTACCCATCCGGTCACGGGGCCTCGCGCTGGTTCTTGACCGGTCGGTCCACCATATATGCATGGTGGACCGACCGGTCAAAAACCCATATCCTGGGGGCATGGCGAGGCCGCGACAGTTCGACGAGGACGAGGTGCTCCGTGCGGTGTGCGATCAATTCTGGGACGCCGGCTACACGGCGACCTCGCTGCAGGACCTCATGCGGGCCAGCAATATGGGCAAGGGCAGCCTCTACGCCGCTTTTGGGGGAAAGCGTGAGCTGTTCCTGCGGGTGCTGCGCCGATACATCGCCTCACTCGATCGCGCGTTGCGCCGGTCGTTCGACTCCGCGCCGCAGGCGGTCGAGGCGCTGCGATCCTTCGTGACGATGCCGGTCGGTGACCCTGACGGCGTGGCCGCGCGACGCGGCTGCCTGCTCGCCAACAGCACTACCGAGCTGGCCACCGCCGATCCCGCCGTCGCCGCCGAAGCGCGGCAGGCCTACGAGGGAGTGACGGCGGTGCTGGCCGACGGCGTGCGCCGTGCGCAGGCCCAGGGCGACCTGAGCGCATCCGCCGACCCGGTCGCCACAGCCCGGGCGCTCCTGGCCGCGCAGCAGGGCGTGACTTTCATGGGACGCACCGGGATGGACGTCGGAACGCTGGCGGCGACGGCGCATTCGCTCGCGGACACGATCCTGCCTGCCACGGCCGACGGTCACGGGAGCTGAGACGTCTTCACTCGCGCTGGCCACGAGGTTCGTCGCCGCGATGGCCATCGCCCTGGATCAAGTCGCCGTCAACACACTGCGACAGGCGGCAGTGCCTGTTCGGCTGCTGGGACGCTGCCTCGTCTCAGGTGCCGGCCTGCAGCATCCGCTCGACAGCGATGACGACTGCTTGTCGGCGAGCGGCGAGCGCCTCCTCCGTGCCCGAGTTCTTCTCGAGACCGGTGAGCCCCTCGGGTGAGAACTGCCAGGCCTGCGCGATGGCGTAGATGAAGACCAGGACGTCGACGGCCGTCAGCGGCCGGGCAGCAGCCGTCGCGACGGCGAGCGTCTTGTCCCGATAGACATCGCTCGGCTCAGCGGCGGCCTCGGGTCGCTCGAGCTGAGCCCACATGCTCAGGCGGAGCACTTCAGGGAAGCGCTGATGATGGTCGAAAACGTCCCCGGCCCAGCCCGCGAGGTCCTCCGGACGCGGAGGGACGTTCTCGGCCATGCGACGCAGTGCCTGCGCAAGCGTGGCGTCGAACAGGCCGCTCTTGCCGCCGAAGTACGCGTAGATCATCCGAACGTTGCACTCCGCCTGCGAGGCGATTCGCTCCACTCGACCGCCGGCAAAGCCGTGGGCCGCGAACTCCACGGTTGCCGCGGCAAGCAGCCGTTCCCTCGTGGCCTCGGCGTCACGTGCCATCCGTCTGCCCCTCCCGTGGGTATTGACGAGCTCGTCCTCGGCCACTAGCTTACAAGTAAGTACTCATTTACTTACTGGAGGCGACATGACCCGCACAGCACTCGTGACCGGAGCCAACCGCGGACTTGGACGGGCCACCGCGCTCGCACTGGCCCGGGAAGGGCTCAACGTCGTCGTCGCCTCGCGGGGCGGTGCGAGCGAGGTCGTGGACGAGATCGTCGAAGCAGGCGGCGAAGCCATCGAGAGCCGGATGGATGTCGCGGACTTTCCCTCCATCGAGGCGGCCTGCGCCGCGGTGCTCGCCGGTATCGAGCAGACGTGGAACGCGAGCACACTCGACGTGCTGGTCAACAACGCCGGCGTGGGACTGTTCGCGCCACTCGGCGACATCACCGCCGAGGAATTCGACGCCACGTTCGCCGTCAACGTCCGGGGCCCTCTCTTCGTCACGCAGGCCCTGCTTCCCCACCTGTCGGAGGGAGCGAGCATCGTGAACGTCTCGAGCTCGCTCAGCCGGCACGTCAGTCCGGCGACCTCCGTCTACGCGGCATCGAAGAAGGCGCTCGAGGCACTCACTCGGAGCTTTGCCCTCGAACTGGGCCCACGGGACATCCGGATCAACTCGATCGCCCCCGGGCCGACCGCGACCGACTTCAACGGCGGAGCCATGCGCGATGACGACACCATGCGCACGGCGTTGTCGGGGCAGACCGCGCTCGGACGCGTGGGCGAGCCCGAGGACATCGCCGACGCGATCGCTGCCCTGGTGTCCCCCGGGTTCCGCTGGGCAACAGGTGAGCGGATCGAGGTATCCGGTGGTGCGCTGCTGTGATCACGGCAGGTGGGGCTTCGGGGTTCGATGAGGTTTCGCACGGGCACAGAAGTCCCTGACGGGCACCGCTACGCTCGCGCCATGTGTGATCGGGCAACTCACGTACGAGACGCGACCGAAAGTGACGTCGACGGGCTGACAGTGCTCGGGGTCGAAGTGCAGAGACTCCATTCCAAAGGTCGGCCGGACCTGTTCCGCTCCGCCGAACCGGAGGCACTTCGTGGCTTCTTCCGCAGTCGGCTGTCGGAAGGGTCGCTCGTCCTGGTTGCAGACCATGGCGGATCAGACCTCGACGGCTACGTCTTTGCCGAGGTCCTCGAACGCCCGCAGTCGCCGTTCAAGTACCAGCACACCGACGTGTACATCCACCACATCGCGGTTGCCCAACGGGCTCGGCGCCGAGGCGTCGGCGAGTTGCTCGTCGCCGAGACTGCCCGTCGAGCTCAGCAGGCCGGAGCCGCCACCATCCGCCTCGACTCGTGGTCCTTCAACACGGAGGCACACAGGTTCTTCGAGGCTCAGGGGTTCAGTACCGCGCGCCTCATCTTCGAGCTCCGTGGAGATTTCGTAGTAGCTGGCCGGACGCGTAGCTGCCAGTGAATGAGGTGTCGCCGCATGGCAACACCCCGCCCCACCTTGGCACCCCCAGCCCGCCCAGCGCATAGTGGAGCGATGAGCGAGCAGACGACGACGATGCCGACCATCGAGCCGATCCCGGAGGGCCTGGCCGAACGCGCGGCCCTGCTGGGCGGTGCGGAGGGCACGCTCACCGACGAGCAGATCCGCCAGTTCGTCACCGAGCAGCTCGACGGCACCGACTACGACGGCAAGAGCGTCTGCCTGATCATCCCCGACGGCACCCGCAACGTGCCGCTGCCGAAGGTGCTGCCCGCGATCCACGACGCGCTCGCCGGCCGCGCCTCCTCCGTGACCGTGCTGATCGCACTCGGCACCCACGCCGCGATGAACCAGGACGCGATCGATGCGCTGCTCGGGGCCACCGAGCGCGGCGCGCAGGCAACCTATCCCGAGTGGAAGGTCGTCAACCACGCCTGGCACGACCCGGACCAGATCGCCGATCTCGGGGAGATCTCCGCCGAGCGCATCGCCGAGCTCACCGGGGGGCTGCTCACCGACGTCCCGATGCGCGTGCAGATCAACCGCCTGTGCGTCGAGAGCGACGTCAACCTCGTCGTCGGCCCCGTCTTCCCCCACGAGGTCGTCGGCTTCTCCGGCGGCAACAAGTACTTCTTCCCCGGCTGCTCGGTGCACGACGTCATCGACATCTCCCACTGGGTGGGCGCGCTCATCACCGCCAGCCGCATCATCGGCACCCTGGGGATCACCCCGGTGCGCCAGCTGATCGACGCCGCCAGCGACCTCATCGACGCCGAGAAGCACTGCTTCACCATGGACGTCGCCGAGGGCGGCGCGGACCTCGGCGCGATCGCCTACGGGGACCCGCAGGCCGCCTGGGCCGCGATGGCCAAGATCTCCGCACAGACCCACATCACCTACGTCGAGCGGCCCTACAAGCGCATCGTCGCCCTGGTCCCGGAGATGTACGAAGACATCTGGACCGGCGCGAAGGGCTTCTACAAGTCCGAGCCGGTGTGCGCCGACGGGGGAGAGGTCATCATCTACGCCCCGCACATCACCGAGGTCGCCGCCATGCACCCCGGCCTGCGCGACATCGGCTACCACAACATCGAGTACTTCACGAAGCAGTGGGACCGGTTCAAGGACCACCCCTGGGGCGAGCTCGCCCACTCCACGCACGTGACCGGCCTGGGCACCTACGACCCGGTCACCGGCGAGGAGAAGCAGCGGGTGAACCGCTCCTTCGCCACCTCCATCTCGCCCGAGGTGTGCGCGGAGTACAACGTCGGCTACGTCGACCCGGCGAGCCTGGACATCGAAGCCCTGCGCCACGACCCCGACACCCTCGTCATCGACCACGCCGGCGAGGTCCTCTTCCGCCTCGCCGAGGAGCGCGATTCCCAGTGACCGCCACCCGCACCCCGAGCTCGAGCGCGACCCCGGCCCCGAGCGCGATCCCGGCCCCGGCCTCGCTGTTCCACCCGGGCCGCACCGACATCGATGAGTGGTCCATGACGCCCGAGGCCCTCAGCGGCGAGACCCTCCACCACGCCGACGAGATCGCCGCGCAGCTCAGCGGCATCGGCCGCCTTGGCGTCGCCTACTCCGGGGGCGTGGACTCCGCGACCCTGCTCGCCCTGGCCGTGCGCGCCGTCGGCGCCGAGAACGTGGTGGCCCTGCTCGGCGTCTCCCCGTCCCTCGCCCGCCGGGAGCGCCGCCTCGCCCACCGGGTGGCCCGGGTCATCGGGGCCCGCGTGATCGAGGTCCACACCCGCGAGGCCGAGAATCCCGAGTACGCGAAGAACGACGCCGCCCGCTGCTTCCACTGCAAGGACGAGCTGTTCACCCGCATCGGTGACGACATCGTCGGCGAGCACCGGCTCGATGCCGTGGCCTACGGGGAGAACGCGGACGATGCCACCCGCCACGACCGCCCCGGTGCGGGCGCCGCCACCCGCCACCGGGTACTGCGGCCCCTCTCCACCGCCGGCATGACCAAGCAGCACGTCAGGGACGTCGCCCGCGCCCTGTCCCTGCCGGTCGCGGACAAGCCCGCCGCTCCCTGCCTCGCGTCCCGCGTGCCCTTCGGGCAGGAGGTCTCCCCCGAGAAGCTCCGCCAGATCGACGACCTCGAGGACGCCGTCTACGAGCAGGGCTTCAGCGACTGCCGGGTGCGCCACCACGGCGACATCGGCCGCATCGAACTGCCCACGGACGAACTGCCCCGCGCCATGGAGCCCGGCATCCGCACCGCCCTGGTCCAGGCCGGCAAGGAGGCCGGGTTCCAGCACGTGACCATCGACCTCGACGGCATCCGCTCGGGACTGTTCTCCCTGCAGGTGGTCGGCAAGGGCGCGAGCGCTCATGGGTAAGCCGGGCCCCGGGGCCGACGGCGAGGCCCGCGTCGCCGACGGATGGATCGACGGAGTGGCCGAGCTGGACCTCGGCCGTGCCCGCCGCCGCGGCGCCCCGGAGGCCGTGCTCGCCGACGCCAAGAGCGTCGAGCAGGTCGGCGCCATCGCCGCGGAGTACGCCCGCCTCCACGCCGACGGTCGCGAAGATCTGGGCCCCGTGCTGTTCACCCGCACCGACCGGCAGCGGGCCGAGGCCGTGCTCGTCGCGCTGCCGCAGGCACGCTATGAGGACGAGGCGCGGATCGTCGCCTGGCCCGCCGAGCCGCCCGCGCCCAGCGGGGGAGAGGTCGTCGTCGCCTGCGCCGGCACCAGCGATCTCCCGGTGGCTCGCGAGGCGGAGCTGACCGCCCGCTACCTCGGCCGGCCCACCCGCCTGATCGCCGACATCGGCATTGCGGGCCTGCACCGGCTCCAGGCTCGGCTGCCCGAGCTGCGCCGGGCGGCCTGCGTGGTCGTCGCCGCGGGGATGGACGGCGCGCTGCCCACCGTCATCGCCGGGCAGATCAGCGCCCCCGTCGTCGCACTGCCCACCTCCGTCGGCTACGGCGTGGCCGCCGGAGGCCACACCGCGGCGCTGACCATGCTCTCGGCCTGCGCCCCGGGGATCGGCGTGGTCAACATCGACAACGGCTACGGCGCCGGGCACCTCGCCGCCCAGATCGCCCGCTGGGCACCGGCGCCCGAGGACCACAGCTGACGCCTGGGTGAGGCTCAGGGCACGTCGGCGTCCGGCCTGCTTGCCTTACTTGCCTATCCGGTCGGTAAAGTATCCCCATGACCTCCCCCTCGCCGTCCACCACCACCGAGACCCGCCCCGCGCACCGCCCGTCGGCGCGCGAGGCCATGCTCGATGCCGCCGAGGCGCACCTCGGCGCCGACGGCACGTTGAGCCTGGAGGCCGCCGCCCGCGCCGCCGGGGTCTCCAAACCTGGCCTGATGTACCACTTCGCCACCAAGGAGGAGCTGCTCGCGGCGGTGCTGGACCGCATCGCTGAGCGCTACGAGCAGGAGATGCTCGCCCGCATTACCGAGCCCGGCGGGCAGAGCGCCGAGGACCTTGCTGGCGTCCCTGCCCGTCAGCGCTTCCTCGCCTACCTCCAGTGGGCCTGCCAGGGCTCGCTGTCCCCGGCGGACCTCGTGATCTTCGCCGACCCGCGCCTGCGCGTGACTCTCACCGAGCGGTGGCAGGAGCAGCTGGACCGCTGGCTCGTCGTCCCGCCCGAGACCCCGGCGGACCCGCGCCGACGCCTGCTGGCCGTACGGCTGATGGCCGACGGGGTGTGGTTCGATCGCGCCAGCGGGCTGCTCGAGATCCCGGCCGACGAAGCCGCGTCCCTCGAAGAGACCGCCGCGGATCTGCTCGGCGGCGAGTCATGACGGCCTGGCTGCTGCTGGCCGGAGCGATCCTCAGCGAGGTCACTGCGACCCTGGCCCTGCGCGGCGCATTGGACGTCCCCGCGCTCTACGGGCTCGTCGGCGTCGGCTACATCCTCTCCTTCGCACTGCTGGTCCTGGTGCTGCGCCGGGGGATGGGCCTCGGCGTCACCTACGGGATCTGGGGCGCCAGCGGTGTGGTGCTGACCGCGCTGCTCTCGGCGGCTCTGTTCGGTGAGCCGCTGACCACGCTGAAGGCGACGGGCATCGCCCTCGTCGCGGCCGGGGTGGTGGTCGTCGAGCTCGGTTCCCAGCGCGCGCAGGCGGCCGACGCCTCGTCGCCGGGCGCGCGACCCGCGGAGCCCGGTGCCGACCATGCCCGGCGCACACCCGGGCCCGATGACTCACCGGAGGGGACGACATGAGCTGGCTGCTGCTCAGCGGCGCGATCGGATCCGAGGTCGCCGGCACCCTGTCGCTGCGGGCCGCCGCCACGGGCCGTCGCGCCTGGTACGCCCTGGTGGTGCTCGGCTACCTCGGGGCCTTCGCCTTCCTCTCGGCGACGCTGCGGACGGGCATGCCGCTCGGGGTCGCCTACGGCGTGTGGGTCGCCATCGGCATCGTGCTGACCGCGCTGGCCTCCCGCGTGATCTTCCGCGAGGCCCTCACCCCGATGATGCTCGCCGGGATGGCGATGATCGCCGCCGGTGTGCTGCTCATCGAGCTCGGCGGCACGCACTGAGTGTGCCCGGCGGCGCTCGCCGAGCAGTAGGTTCCCTTACCGGGTGCGTCCCAGCAGGTCCATGATCTGTCCCGGCTCCCCGGGCCAGGAGTGGTACACGTTGCGCTGGAAGGCGCCCTCGCGGATCAGCGGGGTGCCGGCGCCGTAGTCGCCCTCGTTCAGCGCGGTGCGCGCGGCCTCGGGCAGGTCCTCCCAGTCGATCAGCGGGTGGAGGTCGCCGGGCTGGTCGTGGAGCCACATCGAGTGCGTGACCTTCTCGCCGTAGCGGCTGTAGCCGAGCATGGGCCGGCCCTCGTGGGTGACCTCGGCCGACGGCTCCACCGTGAACAGCCTCCCGTGCTGGGAGTAGCTGAAGGAGATCATCTCGGCCTGCGCGTCGGCGGCCCCGTCGGCCTGCGCCGCGCTCTCCGGCTCGCGCAACCAGACGACCGCGCCCTCCCAGTCGTGGCGGTGGCCGCGGCCGGGGGAGGGGCAGTCCTTGGGGAAGTACCAGGCGTAGACGATCGCGCGGTACCCGGGCAGCGCGGCCGAGCGCGAATAGGCCTGGCCGCGGGAGTCGCGCCCGCCCTCGTCCACCGACTCCGTGGGCAGGCCGGCGCTGATATTGCCGTCGGCGTCGACCCCGGGGTGGGGGACGCAGCCGGTCAGCGGCGCCAGGTAGGGCTGGAACCGTTTCGCCAGGATCTGGCGCGGCTCGAGGGGGTCGACCTCCTCGAAGCCGACGATCTGGTCGTACGGAAGGGTCGGGATGCTCACTGGGGGACCCTCCTTAGTGCGGCCTTGTTCGGTAGGGTCGTGACCACTCGGTCCCGGCGGGTGCATGGCCTAGGATGCGAGCCGTTCG
>NZ_JBHTCW010000008.1:0-154625 GCF_042666305.1 Brachybacterium sp. GCM10030268
CCCCGTTAGTATCCCGAATCACCCACCTCGACCCACAAACCTCCAGGTCAACGGGTTGATAGCTCGCCAGCGACATCACCGTGCATCAAGTCAGGTCTAAAATGGGGGAGTTTCCGGGTCCTCCTGCCGCACCCGAGGAGGCTTGGTTTTCCATTGCTTCCAGATCTCCGCCAGTTCCGGATCGTTCACAAGCGCCTCGTCCATGATTTTCTCTTTATAGTCGCTTAAGAGTCGCCGCCGCCGCCTCGGATGGAGGGTGTTGCTCTCAAAGGCGGGATCCAAGTAGTAGGGGTTCTCTTCGTCAAACTCGTCCGGGATAGGTATTCCAATTGTTCCAGCGAGTGATACCTCTACTGCCTCGTACGCTTTGGCAAGCTTATCTCGAATCGCAAGCTCTTGATCTCGTTCCTCCGATATGCCAGCTAGGTCGAAGTCGAATAGCATGTCAAAAGGGCGAAGGATATCGTCGATCCTGCCGCTGTTATCAATCAAGTGCTTGATGGCGGTGACATGTTCAGGCTTGTATCGCCTACGTAAGGTTGTAGGTGATATTGACTGAGCTTTGGCTAATTCCTTCATTGAAGGTCTCGGATCTGCGATCTCGCGTAAGAATGCGGTCAGCAGTGAGCGTGCGTCCGAAAGTGCTCGGATGGAAAGCGTTGATTCGTCGACCGCCGAGATTGCCCAGTCGTAGCCGATGTCGGCAGGTACTGGGATGCGGAATTGTCGGCTGTGCTCGATGAGGCGGATTGCGGCCTGCGCCACTGCTGGCGGGACCGCTCCGTGGAGCTCGCGAAGCTCGTCGAAGTAGTCGCTTGGTTCCATCTGGCCATGCTACTGGCGGGCGATGGGGTGCTCGTGGGCACGCGATGCTTGCCAAATGGCACGCATCGTGGAACGCTTGCAACCACGACACCGGAAGGGGTGGTTGAGATGGCGACGTTCGCCGTGGACAGCAGCAAGCAGCAGATGATTGGCACGGGTGTGGTGGAGCCCGTCATGGAGTGGGTCGAGGTCGACGGCAAGCGTCGGCCTGGCGACAACCAGGCTCGTCACGAGGACACGGGGATGCCACTGTGGGCGGTGGAGTGCGTCTACCGGTCGGAGGAGTGGGGGCGAGCGTCGACCCTCTCTGAGAAGGTGACGGTCGGTGCGATGAGCAAGCCGAGCGTGCAGCCATTCCGTCCGGTCTCGTTCGATGGCTTGTCGGTATCGGTCCGTGTGGACCGTCGCACGAACTCGATCGCGTGCTCGTGGTCGGCTGAGTCCATCGCCGGTAGTGAGGATGCCAAGAAGGCGGCCGCCTGATGTCGGCCCGGAAGGACGACGACTGGGCGGCGGCTCTCGCCGGTGGATGCCTGGCGGTGCTCTTCATCTCCGCGTCCTGGGTGTTCCGGCGATTCTGGGTCACGCTCGCCTGGTTGACGGCGTTCGCCATGGCTTGGTCGGCGGATGCTGATGCCTACGCGTCATGGCCCGTGCGCACCGTCGTAGTTGCGGGCGTGCTCGTGATTCTGGCGGTGCTGTCGCGGCGTTTCCCCTGGCTGACGAAGGCGCTGCCGGTCGCGTCGGAACTGAGACGGCGCCGTGAGTCTCGGGAGCGCAGTGCGGGAAACCGACTGCTTCGGAAGTTCGGTTTCGTCACGTCCGATGACCCCACTCTCTATCGGACGAGCTTCGCGCGGGGAGTGTGGATGATCGATGCTCCGTTGGCCTCGTTGACGGACCCTCATGCGGTGGAGGTCGTCCTGTGGGATCGGCTCGCGGTCATCGACGGGGCGCAGGACGTGCGCGTGGAGCAGACTGCCGTGGGTGGGCACTTCCGAATCACGTTCTTGAGTGAGCCTAGACGTGACGCGCGGGCTGACCTTGCGCCTCTCGACCGGCCGTTGCCGTGGTCCGGTGACTGGGACGCAGTTCCCTACGGTGTTCGGGCTGACGGAAGTCTCGCCACCCACAGGCTGCGAGAGTGCAGCGGGACGGTCGTTGGCGGGCTTCCTGGTGGAGGGAAGACCGGTGGTCTGACGACTCTTCTGAGCGGGCTCGTCTCGTCTCCTGCGGTGCAGTTCCTGGTCTGGGATGGCAAGGGTGGGCACGACTGGGGGTGGCTCGAGCCGCGGGCAGCTCTCTACAACCGCGACGACGAGGACCGCGAGCGAGTGGCCCTTGAACTCGAGGCGGTGGTGCAGGTGATGCGTTCCCGGCTGGACGGGATGGTCCAGATGCGTGGAGGTCCCTCGATCTGGGAAACGGGCGGGCCCTCGCCGAACATCCCGCTGCTAGTGGTGGTCGTTGACGAGTGCCAGACCGTGCTGGACAAGGAGATGATCCCGAGGGTCGACAAGGACGCCCTGGCGTACCGGCAGCGCACGGAGGCGGCGCTCTCGGTTCTCGTGCGGAAGGGGCGCTCGGTCGGGATCTGGGTCATACCGACGACTCAGAAGCCGACAAGCGATTCGCTCCCGACGACCATCGGTGCGAATGCCGCCAGCGCCATCGCTTTCCGCGTGAAGACCCATGAGGCGGAGCGCGCGATTCTGGGCACGGCGCCGGGGCCGGATGAGCCGTCAGCAACCTCGTTGCCTGCCGTTCCCGGGTATGCGGTGGTCGCGTCCGAGAACGGAGACCGCGAGGTTGTGCGATTCGGCTACCTGTCCAGTGAGGCGGCCGGGCAGATTGCCACCGAACATGCGCATCTTCGTCGGTCGGTGATTGGACCGATTGTCCGTGAGCCGAAGAAGGACCAGGAAGAGAACACGGACTCACCGTCGCCGCCGCGACGCATGGAGGGCTCCTCACGGTCGCGAAGTTCGAGGAGCTCGCGGAAGCCACGGAACGAGGCAGCGTGATGACGCAGACGTGCGGGCAGGCGGTGGCTCGCCATGGATGAGGCCCTGCTCGGTGGATACGTCTCGTCTCGTATGCCGGGTGCGGGTGTGCTTCCGGACCTCGACTTAGCAGACCTCCCTCCGGCGGCTCGTCAGGCTGCGGAACGGTGTGCGCGGAGGGGTCGATGGGCTGAGTGGAGCGAGGCGGCATCGCGCGTCGGGTGGTGTTCGCATCCGGTTCGCCTGCGGGGATCCTCCACAGCAGTGGACACCCGGACTGGACTTGTCGAAAGGTTCAGCTCCTCGAAGGCGCACGATGGAGTGGTCCGGGTCCCCTGTGGGAATCGACGCGCGGACAAGTGCCCGGCCTGCTCTCGCATCTACGCGCGGGACACCTTCGAGCTGATCCGGACGGGCCTGCTGGGTGGCAAGCAGGTTCCCAAGGCGGTGGCGACCAATCCACTGGTGTTCGCGACCATGACCGCTCCCTCATTCGGCCACGTGCATGGGCTGCGAGGCGAAGGGCGCTGCCGTCCTCGGAGCGACGCAGAGGCCTGCCCCCACGGTCGTCTGCGGGGCTGCCATGCATCGCACCCGGAAGGGGATCGCCTGCTGGGCTCGCCGTTGTGCTGGGAGTGCTACGACTGGACATCGGCGGTGGTCTGGCAGTGGCATGCTCCCGAGCTGTGGCGCCGAGCCACTATCGCGCTGCGGCGCGTTCTTGCCGCACACCTGGGAATGACGAGCGCGGGTCTGCGGAAGGTCGCGACGGTGCAGTACGCGAAGGTCGCGGAGTTCCAGGCTCGAGGGCTCGTGCACTTCCATGCGCTGATCCGCCTGGACGGTCCGGATGGTCCCGGTTCCCCATCACCCATTGACGGGCGGATGCTGGCGGTCCTGGTGGAGAAAGCCGTGCGGGGTGTGCGAGTGGAGGCACCTCCCGTGGACGGTGATGACGTGCTGCGGGTTCTGCGCTTCGGGAACCAGTTCGACGCCAAGGTCGTCCGTGCGGGGAGCTCGGGGGACATGCTCGATGACGCACAGAGCAGCGATGAACTGCACGCGGGCCAGGTCGCGGGCTACCTGGCGAAGTACGCAACAAAGTCCACCAGTGGAGATGGGGTGCCGAGTCCCCACCACCAGCGGATGGAGCGGGAGTGCTGGGCACTGTCGAAACGTGCCTATGCCTTCGCGGAGGACTCGCCGTACGTGCTGCTCGGGAAGTGGGCGCGGATGCTCGGATTCCGGGGGCACTTCTCGACCAAGTCACGGGCCTACTCCGTGACCTTGGGGAGGTTGCGCGCGGCGCGGCGCCGGTTCGCTCGGCTGAAGGCTGAGGCAGTGCGCGCGGGTGAACCGCTCGATGTTGCTGATCTGGAGGCGTACCTCCTCTCGGACGAGGAAACGACGTTGGTGGTCGCGTCGTCCTGGGAGTTCGTCGGCAGCGGCTGGGGGAGCCAGGGAGACAAGGAGCTGGCGGAGGCTGCAGCAGCGCGAGCCCGCGAGTATGCACAGCTCAAGGCATCAGCGGTCAGGGCGGAGCAGTGAAGGGAGCGGCACAGCGTGGAGATGGATAAGGAAGACGTTGAGTCTCTAGAACGGGCGTTGATCGTCCAGGCCATGGTCGGCGGCGTGGACGAGGCCGATATCGAGCAGTTGAGCAGAGTGCAGGATCGGAGGCGGAGTCGGTGATGGATGAGTACATGACGAGCGCGGAGGTCGCTCAATGGCTGCGGGTCGACAAATCGACACTGTGCCGGTGGCGTACAGCGGGGATCGGGCCGCGGGTGACCTGGTTGGCGCCGTCGCTTCCTCGGTACGCGCGCGCAGACGTCGAGGCCTGGTTGCGCGAGGTCGCGGCGTGAGCGTGGACAAGCTTCCCTCGGGGAGGTTCCGGGCCCGGGTCAAGCGTGGGCGGCACGTGGTCTCGACGAAGACGTTCGACCGCAAGAAGGACGCTTTGGCGTGGGAAGCTGCTGAGCGCGTGCGTCTTGCTGGAGGGTTCGATCCCCGGCTCGGCAAGAGCACGACCGTTGCCGCTGCGGTGGCAGAGTTCTTGTCCGACCGCGAGGGGCGAGTTGCCGCCTCGACGGTGGCGACGGACCGTCGGTTCCTGAATGCTCTTCCGGTCTCGGTGTCGCGGTCACCGGTGGGGGAGCTGACCCATGCGGAGGTTGAGCGCTACGTTCACCGGCTCCGTGTCTCGGCGGGGACGAAGAGGCGTGCCCTGATCTCGCTCTCGGCGTTCTTCGGGTGGGCCGTACGTCGGGGTTTTCGCATCGACAACCCGGCAAAGGGTGTGAAGATCGCAGGGGAGGCCCCGAATCATGCCGCGACCATGGCGACGTGGGATGACGTGGAGATGATCGCGGCGCAGATCAATGACCCGGGGTACCGCCTGTACGTGCGGGTGATGGCGTACACCGGTCTCCGCCCGGGCGAGATGAGAGCTGTCCGAGTCGGTGACGTGTCCGGGGGCGACTCCGGGTGCTTCGGTCCCATCCTGAGGGGCATCCGGAGAAGGACGTGAAGAACCACCAGGCGCGGTTCGTCCCCGTCGCTGCTGCGGTGCGTGGCGACCTGGAGCAGCACATGTCGGAACGTTCGCCTCGGGAGCGCGTCTTCACAGCGCCCGGGGGAGGTCTGGTCGCATCGCGGAACCTGCGTCGAGACGTGCACTGGTCGGTGATCGCCCCGGAGCTGCGGCTGTACGACCTTCGGCATGTAGCGGTCTCAGAGTGGGTGCGTGCCGGTGTGCCGCTGGCGACGGTACGGACCTGGGCCGGGCACTCTTCGCTGTCGGTCACATCGCGCTACACCCACGTGGCGGGGAGCGAAGATGTCGCGGCGCTGGAGCTGGTGAACGGCAGGGCGGGTGTCACGCGGGGGTCACAGGCGACCCAGGGATCGCAGGAGACCGTCCGATGACGGCCTTCCTCGCTGGTCAGTACGGTGCCCCCGGCAGGATTCGAACCTGCGACACCCGCTTTAGGAGAGCGGTGCTCTATCCCCTGAGCTACGGAGGCGGACCGGCCCCGTGGACCGGTGCCCGCATGTGTCGTCGTGTGGCGCGCTGGTCATCGTCACGACACATGGGCCCGGCCATCGTAGCGCCCCGTGGCAGGATCGACCCATGTCGAGGCACCGTCACGAGATCACCGCCACCGTCACCAGTGTGGTGCTGGCCGGGGGCAGCTCCTCCCGCCTGGGCGGCGAGGACAAGACCCGTCTGCGCATCGCCGGCGCCCCCGTGCTGGAGCGGGTGCTGCGCGCCGCGCCCGCCGGACGGCGCGTCGTCGTCGGGCCGGCGACCGAGGACGGCGCCGACCTCGCGGGCCGCCACGGGGCCCACTTCGTCCGCGAGGATCCTCCGGGGTCCGGCCCGCTGGCCGCACTCGCCCGTGGTGTCGGCGAGCTCACGCGGGCGGACGACGGGGAGTCCGGGGTCGACCACATCGGCACCGCCGGCGTGCAGACGGTGCTGGTGCTCGGCGGGGACATGCCGTTGCTGCGCCCCGAGACCCTCACCGCCCTGTGTGCCGACAGCGCGGCCACCGGGCGCGTGGTGGCGCTCGCCGACAGCGACGGCCGCACCCAGTACCTGTGCGCCGCCTGGCCCCTGGCCAGGCTGCTCGACGCCCTGGCCGCGGTGGAGAACCCGGAGGGCGGTTGGGCGGACGGCAGCCTGCGCAGCCTCTACGCGCAGCTGGGGGAGGGCGAGCTGACGACCCGCGCCGCCATCGGAGCGGAGGCGACCGACGTGGACACCCCCGAGTCTCTCGCCGAGGCGCGTCGCGCCGCCGGCCCGCGCATCGCTCTGGCGCAGATCACCGTCAGTGAGGAGTTCGAGACGACGGCACGCACGGTCCGCCGCGCGGTCGCCGACGCCGCAGCCGCCGGGGCCCACCTGGTGCTGCTGCCCGAGGCGACCCTGACCCCGTTCGGCACGGACCTGCGTCGCGCCGCGGAGGCCCATCACGATGCCTTCGAGTCCCTCCTCCAGGAGCTGGCCGACCAGCACGCCCTCGTCATCGCGGCGGGGTCCTTCACCACCGCCGACGCCGACCGTGTGCACAACACGGTCATCGTCCGCGGCCCCGCTCCGGGCAGCCACGCCACCGCCGCCGCGACCGACGACGCGGGCGGCGCGGCCGACGACCCGATCCATCTCGAGTACCGCAAGATCCACCTCTTCGATGCCTACGGCCACCGCGAGTCCGACACCGTCGCTCCCGGCCGCGAACTCGTGACGATCGACCTCCATGGCACCCGCCTGGGCCTTGCCACCTGCTATGACGTGCGCTTCGCCGAGCAGTTCACGGCCCTGGCCCGTCGCGGCGCCGAGGCGATCCTGCTTCCGCTGGCCTGGGCCGACGGGCCCGGCAAGAGCGAACAGCTGCGGCTGCTGCTGCAGGCCCGTGCGCTGGACTCGACCAGCGTCGTCCTCGCCGCCGACCAGGCACCTCCGACGGATTACTCAGGCCGTGCGGCCCATGGGATCGGCCAGAGCGCCGTCATCGGCCCCCTCGGTCAGATCCGGCAGGAGCTCGGGCGTGAGGAGGGCATGCTCGTGGTCGATCTCGACCTGGCGGAGATCGCCGCCGCCCGCGCCGCCCTGCCCGTCCTGGAGCACGCTGCGGACCTCCCGCCTGCGTGAGCGGGCCCGGCACGTGTGATCGAGGGCATGCTCGGGCTCTCAGAGCTCAGGCGTAGCCTGCTCCCGTGATTTCTCGAGCATCCCGCGACCTGCACACCGTCCCCGCCGCGCTGATCGGGCTGGCCGCCGCCGTGATAGTGGCTCTCACGCTGCTGCCCGCGCCGGCGCACGCCCACGACACGCTGATCTCCACGGATCCGGCCGACGGGGACACGCTGGAGACCTCGCCCGATGACATCACGCTGACCTTCTCCGCCGACGTGCTCGAGGTGAGCCCCGTCGTCCGCATCAGCGACGAGTCCGGCGAGACCCTGAGCGAGATCACGCCGAGCGTCGAGGGGCCGACCGCGACGGCGGAGCTCGAGGAGCCGCTGCCGGCCGGCACGTACACGGTCGAATGGCGGGTCGTCTCCTCGGACGGCCACCCGATCGAGGGCACCTTCGACATCACCGTCGAGCAGGACACCGACGCCGGCGCGGCCGCCGATCCCGCGGCCAGCGACGGTGGCGGCCAGTCGAGCGACGGGGGAGAAGCCGCGTCCAGCGACGCCGGAGGAGCCGCGCAGAGCGATGCCGGCGGGGCCGAGCAGTCCAGCGCAGCATCCCAGGAGGAGCCCGCCGATCAGAACGGGTCGATGATGCCGTGGCTGCTCGGGATCGTCGGTGTCGCCGTCGTCGGCGTGGCCATCGCGGCGTTCTTCACCCTGCGCAAGCGGTCCTGAGGGGGCGTGCGCCGGACGGGAGCGGGGCAGGAGCCGCCCGTCTCCGGGTGATGCCGCCCGCGAACGTCTCGATCCCGTACACAGCCCCCGCGCAGGAAAGAGCCCCCAGTGCTGCAGCACCGGGGGCTCCTCGATCACGACGGGACGGTGATCAGTTCCCGCCCTGGTTCTCGTCGCCGCCGAGGCCCAGCTGATCGCGGGCGGCGTCGGCCCCGCTGTCGACCTGCTCGTCGAACTGATCCGGAGTGCGCTCCTTGATCTGCTCGGCCGCCGCGTCGATACCCTGCTCGGCCTGCTCGGAGTTCTCGCCGGCGAAGTCCTTCGCCTTGTTCAGCGCGTCATCGAAACCCATGATGGTCACCCTTTCGTTCGCGGAACCGCCCCACATCCGGGGCGACGCGGTCAACCTACGTCGCTGTGAAGCGTGACTCAAACGTGACCTTCAAACTGGCCGCGAACTGACCGGTTCTGCCCGAATAACCCCCTCACCGGGACGAGGTGAGCAACAATGGATGCGTGAATCTGCGCAGCTCGCCGGCGGACGGACCCTCCACCCCCTCGAAGCGTCCCCCGCTGCCCAAGGACCGGTCCGCCCGCTGGGACCACGTGCTGAATCTGCTCGCCTCCAGCAAGCGGCTGAGCGTCTCGGAGGTCGCCGCCGAGCTCGGGATCAGCGAATCCACGGTGCGCCGCGACTTCATGGAGATGGAGCGCGCCCAGCTCGTGCGTCGCACCCACGGCGGGATCGTGGCGATCGACGTCGCCTACTCTCTCGCCACCGTCCCCCGGGCCACGGACGAGAACTCGGCGCAGCGCGAGGCGGTGGCCGACTTCGCCGCGTCCCTGGTCGAGCCGGGTCAGATCATCGGCTTCAACGGCGGGCGCACCACCACGGCGACCTCCCGCCGCGCCGTCGCCCGTCCCGACATCGACTCCCGCGACGGCAGCCCGGGCCTGACGGTCGTCTGCGCGGCGCTGAACATCGCCACCGAGGCGGTGCTGCGGCCCTCCGTGCGCACCGTCGTCCTCGGCGGGGTCGCCGAGCCCTACTCCTTCGAGCTGACGGGCCCGCTGGCCACGGCGACCATGCGGGACCTGTGGCTGGACACGATGTTCGTCGGCACCGTCGGGCTCGACATCGATGCCGGCCTGACCTGCAACTCCGACTCGGAGGCCGGCGTCACCCGGATCATGATCGGCCACTCCCGGCGGGTCGTGGGGCTTGCGACGGCCGACAAGATCGGCCACCGCGCCCTCGCCGGCATCTGCCCGGTCTCGGTGCTGACCGACCTGATCATCGCCGGGCCGGTCCCGGACGAGCTGCGAGCCCATCTCGCCGAGGCCTCGGTGCGGCTGCACGAGGTGTGAACCGGCCAGGGCCCGGCCGGACCCGCCGGCCGATGCCGGGGCGCGGGCCGATGTGAGCAGGACCAGCGATGCGCCCGGCACGCCTGCGCGAGCGGAGGCCCCTGTCCCGGTAGCGTGAGCAACCATGTGGAGACTCCTGCGCGGCAAGAACCGCCCGGACGGCACGGCACAGGACGCGGACCCCCGCGACGACGCCCTGTCGGCCCTGGCTCGCGAGCATCGGGCCGCCGGGAAGCCCGCCCGCAGCGGCGACGACCGGCCGGAGACCGCCGCCTCCCGCCGTTCCCAGCGCACCGCATCGGCGAGTACCCAGGACAGGCCCGAGAGTACCGGTGGCGTGGACATCGTCGTGGATCGGCACCTCGACGAGGTCGGGGCCGGGATCGCGCCCGAGCAGGACGAGGACGACCTGCCCGCACCGCCGCGCGAGCATCGCCCGCTCAGCCGGGACGACCTGGTCGCCGACGCCCTGGACCGTTGGGCCCAGCAGATCACCGGCGGCGTCACCGCGCCCTCGTTCCTGACCCAGATCCGGGCCGGTGCGACCGTCCTGGACCTCAGCCACTCCCACCCCTCGGGCCTGGCACAGCTGCTCGCCGGTCGCGGCCCGACCCGACTGTCCTCCCTGGTCCGCGAGGTCGGCGCCCTGGCCGACGCCCGTGCGCACGCCCGCACCATCCGCGAGGTGGCCGAGCGCCACGCGGAAGAGGTGGGCCTGACCACCTGCCATCTCGGCATCGGAGAGGCCACCTGGATCCCGGAGGACGGCTCCGAGCCGATCCACGCTCCCGTCCTGGTGCGCCCCATCACCCTGCGCCTGCGCGGCAACGCCCGCGAGGACGTCGACCTCGAGGTGGACACCACCGCCGACCTGAACCCGGTGCTGCTGCGCTCCCTGCGCGAGGCCGGCGTCGCCGTCGACGCCCGCGCACTGCTGGCGACCACCGACAGCACGCACGGCTTCGACCCCAATCCGGTGCTCGACGCCTTCCGCTCCCTCGGCCAGCCGTTGCCCGGCTTCCGCGTCACCCACGCTCTCGTGGTCGGCAATCTCATGGACGCCGCCGGGTCGGTCGCCGAGGACCTCGCCATCGATCGCAGCGACTGGTCCTCCTCCCCGCTGATCGCCGCGCTCGCCGGTGACGCCGAGGCCCAGGCCGTGGTGCGCCCCGATCCGGGCGAGCGTGACGGCGACGAAGCAGCCCACGCCGGCCGCGCAGACACCCCAGGCACCGCAGACACCGCGGATCACGCCGTTCCCGAGGTCCCCGAGGACGAACTGGTCGCGGCGGTGGACCCCGATCACCGCAAGGTGCTCGCGCGGGTGCTCGCCGGCCAGGACCTCGCTGTGGCGACACCGCCGGGAACCGGCAGCCTCGACCTCGTCGTCGACCTCGCCGAGGAGCTCAACGCCCGCGGCCGCAGCGTGCTGGTGGTCTCCCAGCGCCGCCGCAATCTGGCCCAGCTGGTCCAGCTCGCGCGCGGGCGGGGACTGGAGGAGCTCGTCTTCGATCTCTCCCCGGACCCGTCGTTGCAGCGCAACGCCTCCGCTGCGCTGCTGCGCAGCCTGCGACGCGCCGGCTCCTACGGTCTGGGCGCCGGTGACACCGCCCCGGCGGAACTGGGCGAGACGCGCGAGACCCTGGTCGGCCACGTGGAGGCGATGCATCGCATCCAGCACCCGTGGGGAGCCTCCGCCCACGACGCGATCTCCGCGCTCGCCGCCCTGACCCGGCTGCGTCCGGCGCCCCGCACGCAGGTGCGCCTGCGCGCCGATGTCGCGGCCCAGATGGTCGGCGCCGACCGTGATCGCTTCGCGGCTGCTCTGCGCGAGGCCGCAGAGGTCGGGATCCTCTCCAGCGGGCCGGAGGAGTCCGCCTGGTACGGCGCGCCCATCAGCTCGGACACGCAGGCCGCCCGCGCCGAGGAGCTCGTCTCCGTGCTGCGCGAGGAGATCCTGCCGCAGCTGCGCAGGGCGTGCGACGTGACCGGCGGGAAGCTCGGCCTCGCCGAGCCCACCAGCCTCCGGCAGCTGACCCAGCGGCTGAGCCTGCTGGACCGTGTGCAGGCACTGCTGTCGACCTTCCAGGCCGCGGTGTTCGTCTCCCCGCTGGCCGATCTCGAAGCTGCGACGGCCGACAAGGCCTGGCGCATCGAGCACGGCGTGACCATGGGGTGGGGCACGCGGCGCCGACTGCGCAAGGAGGCCGCCTCCCTGCAGCGCCCCTCCTCCCTGTCCCCGGACCTCCACCGCGACCTCACCGAGGCCCGCCGCGTCGCCGAGGACTGGCGGCGGGTCACGGCTGAGCGCGAGGCCGACGGCGGATCGAGCGCTGCCGCCTCTGCCTCGTCGGCCCCGCAGTCGCCGTCGGACGCCGACTCCTCTTCGGATGCCGTCTCGCCCGCCGGCTCCGGTTCGCCCACCGGCTCGGCCTCGTCCGCGGGCCCCAGGCGGTCCCGGTCGGCCCCCGGCTCCAAGCCGTCCCTCCCGCCGGATCTCGCCGCCGTGCACCGCACCGCGGACCGCGCCCAGAAGGTGCTCGACGAGCTGGCGGTGCTGCTGGATGGCACCGAGGCCGGCAGCGACCTCGCCCGCACCGACCTCGACGAGCTCGAGCGCCGCTTCGAGGCGCTGCACCGCGACCGTGCAGATCTCGAGAATCTGCCGCGCCGCACCGAGCTGCTGCGGCGCCTGTCCTTCGACGGGCTCGGCGAGCTGGTCGAGGATCTCCGCATGCGGCGCGTGCCGATCGACCAGGTCGAGGCGGAGCTGGAGCTGTGCTGGTGGCGCACCGTGCTGGAGCTGATCGCCGGGGCGGAGCCCACCATCTCCCAGTACGACGGCACCTCGCTCTCGCAGGTCGCCGAACGCTTCCGGCGCCTGGACGCCGAATACCTCGCCAGCGCCTCCGCACGGGTCCACGCCGCGGCCGACGAGGCCCGCGTGGAGACCATGAAGACCTACCCGGACACCTCCCGCGCGGCGATCGCGGAGCTGGCCCGCTCCTCGACCGTCTCGATCCGCGACCTGGCCGCGAAATACGAGGACATCCTCTTCGCCGCCCGGCCCACCTGGCTGGCCTCCCCGTACCTGGTCCCGCAGGTGATCCCGCGTGGCCGCCACTTCGACGTGGTGATCGTGGCCGACGGAGGCCGCCTGCCCACTGCCGCCGCCCTGCCCTCGATCGTGCGCGCCGAACAGACCGTCGTCGTCGGCGATCCGCTCGAGTACGGCGGCGACGGCGCTCCCAGCCTGCTGGACGACATGCTGCGCATCGCCCCGCACGTCGAGCTGCTGCGCGACAAGCACCCGGCCACCGACGGGCTGCGCACCTTCGCCCAGCGCCGAGCCCTAGTGGGTGAGGTGGTCGCCGTGCCCAGCCCCATCGCCCCCGAGCAGGACCGCCTGGTGCGGGTGGAGAACGGCCGCGGCGCGGTCACCGAGGGCATGGAGTACGTCGAGAGCACCGAGGCCGAGCTGCGCCGCGTGACCGACCTCGTCATCGAGCACGCCCGCACCCGCCCCGAGCGCTCCCTCGCGGTGCTGACATTCACCGAGGACCATGCCCGGCGCCTGATGGACCGCATCATGAACACCGTCTCGGTGATCCCCGCGCTGCGCGACTACTTCGACCCCGGCGCCCGCGAGGTGTTCACGGTGCTGCCCGCCGCCCAGGCGACCTCGATCCTGCGCGACGACATCATCGTCTCGGTCGGGTTCGGCAAGACGCCGCACGGCCGGCTCCTGCACCGCTTCGGTCCCCTATCCGAGCCCGACGGCCGCAAGGCCCTGGCCACGGTCATCACGCGCGCCCGCGGCCGCACCACCGTCGTCTCCTCGATCGACGTCCAGGACCTCGACCACACCCGCCTGCGCAGCGAAGGCGCCCGTGACCTGCGGGCGATGCTGTGGGTGCTGCGCGGCGGGCCCGACGTCCCCGTGCTGCCCCACGTCGCGGCGCTGACCGGACGCGAGGAGCTCAGCGCCCCGCCGGAGACCGAGGCGCCGCGCCGATCGCCGGCCGCCCCGGGCGAGGACGCCGAGGACACCGCCGCCGCACGTGGCGCCTCGCCGGCATCGGCCGCTCAGACATCCGGCAGCAGCCCCGAATCGGAACTGTCGGACGAGGACCTCGACGCGGCCATCGAGGCGGCCCTGGCCCGGAAATCCGCTGATTCCGCGGGTGGCGGCGACACGGAGCAGCAGGCGAGCGCAGCCGATGCCGCGGAGGCGGGAGCTCCCTCACCGAGCGATCCTGAGCCGGTCGGCGAACAGAGCGTCGAGGATGACGGGGCCGGCGGCACGGCGACCACCGCGGCGGTGACGGACCCTGATGCATCAGGGGACGCAGCGCGCGGCCCCGATGCCGAGGCGACCGCCCAGGCCGACCAGGGCGCGCAGGCTGACGAGGCTGCGGAGCCCGCCGCCCCGCGCGAGCTGGAGACCGATGCACTCGTGCGCGACCTCGCCGACCGTCTGTGGCGACTGGGACTGCTGGTCGAGAGCAACTTCGGCCTGACCTCGGACCGCATCGAGCTCGCCCTGGGGCACCCCGAGATGCCCGGCCGCCTCCTGCTCGCGGTGGACACCGACGGCGCCCGCTACGTGGCCACCTCCAGCCAGCGCGAGCGCGACCGTCTGCGCGCCGAACGCCTCGAGGCCGCCGGCTGGGCGACCGAGCGGGTGTGGTCATGGGCGCTGTTCATCGATCCCGACGGGGAGGCCGAACGCATCCGCCGCGCGGTGGACCGGGCCCTGCGACTGGTCCAGGCCGAGGAGCGCTCCGATTCGCCCAGCGGCGTCGGCACCATCCGCCATCGCCTGCCGCGCCCGCAGATCCCCGCCGGGCATCCGCTGTCCTTCTACTCCAGCGAGGATTTCGACGCCGTGGTGGAGTACATCTGCTCCGACGGCCGGGCCCGCCTCGAGGAGCACCTGGCCACCGAGGTGCGCAGCTTCCTCGGCTTCGAGCACCGGTCCGTGCTGCTGGACGTGTCGGTCTCCAGCGCGA
This sequence comes from Brachybacterium sp. GCM10030268, assembly GCF_042666305.1. Taxonomy (NCBI): domain Bacteria; kingdom Bacillati; phylum Actinomycetota; class Actinomycetes; order Micrococcales; family Dermabacteraceae; genus Brachybacterium; species Brachybacterium sp. GCM10030268. The sequence continues at coordinate 14,588 of NZ_JBHTCW010000008.1, forward strand.
TCCGCCGCTACCAGGAACGGCAATGACCCACCGGGAGCGGCGATGAGCCAGCAGGAACAGCGATGAGCCGCCGAGTCGTGATCTCCTCGGTGACGGGCAAGCCCATCGCCTGGGACGAGCCCCAGGACGACGAGCCCGGCGAGTCCGAGCCGGAGCGTCGCCCGATCGTGCCGGACCGCCTGGCCGAGGAGACCCCGGAGCCCGGGACCGACGAATCCAACGATCACCGCATCGCCGGAGACGTCCCGCCCCACTGGGGACCCGGGCGCTGAAGCGCTCGATCCCGACCCCGACACCACCGGGATCTCGCGCGACATGACGGGGCTCGAGACCGGCATTGACCGAGGCCCCAGCAAGCGCCCCGTACGCTAGCGGCCATGACGGACCCCGCCTCTGCCCCCTCGGAGAACGCCGCCTCGGAGAACGCCGCCTCGGCGGAGCCTGGCCGGGAGCCGGCTCTGCCGCAGCACCGCAACCCCCTGGGGAACCTGCTGCGCGGAGCGCTCATCGGTCTGGTCGAGACCATCCCCGGAGTCAGCGGCGGCACGGTCGCCCTGGTCACCGGGATCTATGACGAGCTGATCGACTCCGGCCACCACGTCACCGCTGCCGCCCGCCGGCTGGTCACCGGCCCGGATCGCCTCACCTCGATGCGCCGGGAGCTGCGGGCCGTCTCCTGGATCCTGGTGATCCCGCTGCTGATCGGCATGGGCGCCGCCGTGCTGACCCTGGCCGGCCCGGTCTCACACCTCGTCGAGACCTTCCCGCAGACCATGCGTGCGCTGTTCTTCGGACTGGTGCTCGGCTCGGTCATGGTCCCTGTCCGTCTCTCCGGCGGGGCCTGGCGGGGCGCGGAGTACCTCCGCTTCGCCGGGGGAGCGGTCATCGCGTTCGCGCTGACCTCGCTGCCCGCCGCCAACCTCGAGCCGAGCCTGTGGATCATCGCGCCCGCGGCCGCCCTAGCGGTCAGCGCCCTCGTGCTGCCCGGCCTGTCGGGCTCCTTCATCCTGCTCAGCCTGGGGCTCTACCAGCCTGTGCTGCAGGCCGTCGACCAGCGGGACCTCGGCTTCATCGCCTGGTTCGGACTGTGGGCCTGCGTGGGCCTGGTGGTGATGGTCAAGCTGCTGCGCTACGTGCTGACCCGCTACCACCGCAGCACCATGGTGGTCCTCGCCGGGCTGATGGTCGGCGCCCTGCGCAGCCTGTGGCCGTGGCAGGACGAAGCCGGATCCCTGCAGGCGCCCGACGCCGACTGGCTCGCGCTGCTGGGTCTGGCGGTGCTCGGTGTGGTCGCCGTGCAGCTGCTGATCCTGCTGGAGAAGCGCACCGTCTCCGAGCACAGCTGAGCCCGCGGCGACGGGGCGGGAGGCCGTTCGCTCCCTCCCTGTTCGGGCAGCCGCCGTACCCTGGTCGTCATGACTGCATCCTCCTCGCACCCCGCCGCCCACACCTCTGCCGAGCAGTCCGGTCCGGACCTCTCCGGAGTGCGGATCGCGCTGATCGGAGCCGGCAACATGGGCGGCCCCGTCGCCCGTGCCTTCCTCAGCGCGGGCGTGACCGCCGAGAATCTGCAGATCGTCAACTCGACCTCCGCCAGCAGCGAGCGGGCCGCCGCGGAGCTCGGCGCCACCGCCGCCTCCCGCTCCGAGGCGCTCGAGGGGGCCGACGTCGTCGTCCTCGGGGTCAAGCCGTACCAGGTCCTGGATCTGCTCTCCAAGATCCGCGACTCCCTGCCCGCCGGCGCCGTGGTGATCTCCCTGGCCGCCGGCGTCACGATCGCCGCTATGGAGGCCGCCCTCCCGGCCGGCATGCCCGTCGAGCGGGCGATGCCCAACACGCCGATCGCGGTGGGGGAGGGCGTCGTCGGCCTCATGCGTGGCACCAGTGTCGAGGACGCTCAGCACGCCCTGGTCCACGCCCTGTTCGCCCGCGCCGGCGTCGCCGTGGACATCACTGAGGAGCAGGTGCATGCCTTCATCGGCGCCGCCGGGTCTCTTCCCGCCTTCACCTACCTGATCATCGAGGCGATGACCGACGAGGCCGTCCGCCTGGGCCTCAAGCGCGATCTGGCCGCCTCCCTGATCCAGCAGACCGTCCGCGGCGCCGCGACCGTGCTGAGCGATACCGGTGCCCATCCGGCGGCGGCCAAGAACGCGGTCAGCTCTCCGGGCGGGACCACCGTCCAGGGCCTGGCCGCGATGGAACGCGCCGGGGTCCGTGCGGGCGTGGCCGGTGCGATGGCCGCCGCCGCCGACCACTCCCGGCAGATGGCCGGCGACTGACAGGCGCGCTCAGGGCCGGTTGGAGAACTTCTCGATCAGGTCCGTGTGCCCGGAGACGATCACCAGGTCGTGGGGGTCCACCATGGTGTCCGGCGCCGCGTAGGTGAAGTCCTTGCCCGGGGACTTCACGCCCACCACGGTCACGCCGAAGGTGGCCCGGATATCGGATTCGGCGAGAGTCTTGCCCTGCACCTCGCGCGGCGGCCGCATCTTGACGATGGCGAAGTCGTCGTCGAACTCGATGAAATCCATCAGGCGCCCGTTGACCAGGTGCGCGACCCGCTTGCCGGCGTCGGCCTCCGGATAGACCACGTGGTGGGCGCCGATGCGCTGGAGGATGCGGCCGTGCGCTGTGGAGATGGCCTTCGCCCAGATGATGGGCTTGCCGAGATCGACCAGGTTCGCGGCGATCAGCACGCTGGATTCGATGGAGGTGCCCACGCCGACCACGGCGACGGAGAAGTCCGAGGCGCCCACCTGGTCGAGGACCTCGGGCTGGGTGGCGTCGGCGCGGACGACATGGGTGAGCTGGCCGGAGTACTTCTGGACCAGGTCCTCGTGCTCGTCGATCGCGAGGACCTGGGTTCCCAGCCCTTCCAGCGTGACGGCGATGGCGGCGCCGAAACGGCCCAGGCCGATCACCAGCACTCCCTCATCGCGTGCGCGGCGCGCCATGTCTCCTCCTCGTCCCCGGCAGGTCGCCGCGGGGTCCCGCGGGCCGGGCGGGCACAGTCTACGAGGTCCGCGGTCGGGCCCGCCGGGGATCAGCCGACGATCGGCCGCTCCTCGGGGAACTGGACCATCCGGCGGCGGTGACGCAGGGCGAGGGCGGCGCCGAGGGTCGTCGGCCCCAGACGGCCGACGTACATGCACGCGATGATCACGTACTTCGCCTCGGTGGGCAGCTGCGAGGTGATGCCGGTGGACAGGCCCACGGTGCCGAAGGCGGACAGCGACTCGAACAGTGATTCGTCCAGCGTGAACGTGGTCATCCGCAGCAGCAGGAACGTCGCCATGAACACCCCGGCGGCGCTGAGGACCAGGACGCCGATGGCCTGACGGATGGTCTCCTGGGGAATGCGTCGGCCGAACGCCTCGACGTCGGGATTGCCTCGCAGCTCCGCCCAGATCGACAGCATCAGCAGGGCGAACGTCGTCACGCGGATGCCGCCCGCGGTGGACCCCGAGCCGCCGCCGATGAACATCAGCAGTTCGGTCAGCAGGTGCGACTCGGCGGTCATCTGCCCCACGTCCAACGTGGCGAAGCCGCCCGAACGGGGCATGATCGAGGCGAACCCGGAGGCGAGGATCTTGGTGCCCAGCGGCTGGCCGCCCAGCGTGGCGGGATTGGTCCACTCCAGGATCAGGAAACCGAGCCAGCCGATCACCAGCAGCAGACCGGTGGTCGCCAGGGTGAGCTTGGCGTGCAGGCTCCACATGTGCGGGATGCGGAGCTTCTTGACCACCGCCAGGATCACCGGGAAGCCGAGCGAGCCCGCCAGCACGGCCAGGCCCACCGGCACCGAGAAGAACGGGTCCCCGAGGTACTGGCCGACTCCTTGGGCCTCGGGCACGAAACCGGCGTTGTTGAAGGCGCTGACGGCGTAGAACAGGCCCAGGAACAGGGCCTCGCGGACACCGTGATCGTTGAGGATCATGTACGGGGTCAGCGCGATGAACGTGGCGATCTCGAAGGCGGTCGAGGTGATCACGATGATGCGCAGCACCCCGCCGACCTCCGCCAGGCGCTCGGCCCTGGTCTCCTGCGCGGTGATCATCCGCTGGGCGAGGCCGAGGCGATGCATCACCGACAGGCTCAGCAGCGAGGCCAGCGTCAGCAGCCCCAGGCCGCCCATCTTCATCGCCACGATGATGATGCTCAGGCCCAGCGTCGACCAGTTCGACCCGGTGTCCACCGAGACCAGGCCCGTCACGCAGATGGCCGAGGTGGCGGTGAACAGGGCGTCGACGAAGGCGGTGCGCTGGCCGTCCGCGGAGGCGGCGGGCAGCGACAGCAGGCCCGTGAACAGCGCGATCATCAGCGTGAACACACCGAGGGCGGCTCGTGCCGGCGTGAGCTTGAACAGGGGAGCCAGGCGCTTCCACCAGTCGTCGACCGGGATTCCGAGCGGTCCGAGCACGCGCCGCAGCGCGGCTCTGGCCTGCCGTCCGGTCATCGCTCCCCGTCTCGTCATCGTGCGGCCGGCCGCAGGCCGGCTCCGCTGGCGTCCTCCCGCGGCAGGTCGCCGCGCTCGGGGCAGTCTATGAGACCGCGCCGGGCATCCGGCCGCACCGGGCCGCTCGTGGGTACGCTTCGACGCATGCCCGATGCCGCGCCCCTGTCCGCCCCGACTCCGCACGCCGGCCCCGCCTCCGTCCCGGACGCCACCGGCCTGGTGCGAGACGATGCCCTGTCCGAGTACGACTTCGGTCCCTACCATCCGATGTCCCCGGTGCGGCTGTCGCTGACCTTCGAGCTCGCCCGCTGCGCAGGGCTCCTGGATCGGCCCGGCGTGGAGTTCCTCGAGGCGCCCGTGGCCACCGACGAGCAGCTCGGTGCCGTGCATGAGGCCGCCTATATCGCGGCGGTGAAGCAGGCGTCGCTGCCCCAGGACCTCGGTGCGGCCGACGAGCTGATCCACTTCGGCATCGGCGGGGACGACGTGCCGGCCTTCCCCGGGATGCACACGGCCTCCGCCCGCATCGCCGGAGGCTCGGTCGCGGCGGTCGACGCGATCCGCTCCGGCCGGGTGCGTCGCGCGGTCAACATTGCCGGGGGCCTCCACCATGCCCGGCCCGGCAGCGCCTCTGGGTTCTGCGTGTACAACGACGCGGCCGTCGCGATCCAACACGCCCTGGCCCAGGGGGAGGAGCGGGTGCTGTACGTGGACGTCGACGTCCACCACGGCGACGGCGTCGAACTGGCCCTGTGGGACGAGCCCCGCGCCGTCACCCTGTCGATCCACGAGACCGGCGAGCGCCTGTTCCCCGGCAGCGGCTTCATCCAGGACACCGGGGGAGCGGGCGCGCAGGGATCGGCCATCAACGTACCGCTGCCGCCGCGCACCACGGCCGACGGGTGGGTGCGCGCGATCCGCGCCACGGTGCCCGCCCTGGTGCGGGCCATCCGCCCGACGCTCCTGGTCACCCAGCATGGGGCCGACACCCATCGCGTCGACCCCCTGGGGGACTTCAGCGTCTCCCTCGAGGCCCAGCGCGAGGTGATGATCATGCTGCGCGAGCTGGCCGACGAGGTCTGCGACGGCCGCTGGCTGGCGCTGGGAGGTGGCGGCTATGCGGTGATCGACGTGGTGCCCCGCTCCTGGGCGCAGCTGATCGCGGTGGCCACCGGGGACCCGCTCGAGCCGGACGCCGCGCTGCCGGCCTCCTACCTCGAGGCCGAGGGACGGGCCCGCAGCGCGCACGGGCTGTCCCCGGATCCCGGGATCCGTACCTTCGGCGACGGGCGCGCGCTCTGGGCTCGCGACTGGGCGACGGGCTACGACCCGGCCGACGAGCTGGACCGCGCGGTGCAGGCGGCCCGGCGCGCCGCGTTCCCCGAGTGGGGACTGGACCCGTACCTCGACTGAACCGGCTGGACCAACTGAACCGGCTGGACCGAACCGCCTGAACCGGCCGAACCAGCTGGACCGTCTGCATCAGCCCTGGCCGGGTGACCGCGCGTGCTCTCGCCGCCGGCCCTGCTGCCGGCGTCGCTGCGGGCCCCCCATTCGCGGGGTCCGATCCTGCGACAATGTCGCCACGGCGGCCCGGCACCGGGTCGTGCGCGCACAGCCTTCGGGGAGAACGATGACGACGAAGCCCACCGCGGTGCTCGACACCTTCGCCGAGCACCTGGCCACCGTGGATCTCCCGCTGCCCGTCGACGGCGCCGAGCAGGCCCGCGGGCAGGTCAACTCCGCCCGGTCCCAGCTCGCCGACCACGTCGTCCCGCGGCTGGAATCGCTGGACGCCCCGCTGCTGGTGGTCATCGGCGGCTCCACCGGCGCCGGCAAGTCGACCCTGGTCAACGCCCTCGTGGGCGAGACCGCCAGCCGCTCCGGCGCGATCCGGCCCACCACGCGCCAGCCCGTGCTGCTGCACAATCCGGCCGACGAACCCTGGTTCACCGGCACCCGCATCCTGCCGGGGCTGGCCCGGGTCCGCGCCGGCGGGGAGGCCGGTGGCCGTGGCGCCACGACCGGCGCCGTCGCCGACACTGCGATCGCCGGTGGGCCCGTGCCGGGCGGACCTGCGCCGGTGGCGAGGTCGGGCCCCGATGAGGAGGCTGCCGGCGATGTCCATCCCGCCACCAGCCTCGAGCTGAGCGCGCAGGCCCGCGTCCCCCAGGGCCTCGCCCTGCTCGATGCTCCCGACATCGACTCGGTGGCCGCCGGGAACCGTGAGCTGGCGCGGCAGCTCCTGCGCGCCGCGGACCTGTGGCTGTTCGTGACCACGGCCAACCGGTATGCCGACGCGGTGCCGTGGGAGGTCCTGCGCACCGCCGCCGAGCGCGACGTGAGGGTCGACGTGGTCATGAACCGCATCCCCGACCGGGAGGGCGTCTCCGAGGAACTGGCCACCGACCTGCGAGAGATGCTCGAGCGCCACGGCATCGACGTCACCCACCTCTTCCTGGTCCACGAGACCGAGCTCGACGAGCAGGGGATGCTGCCCCTGGCCGCGATCGCCGAGCTCCAACAGCACTTCTCCGCGCTCGCCGCCGACGCCGGCGGCCGGGGCCGGATCGCCCGCCGCACCCTCGCCGGCGCCATCGCCGGGCTCGCCGGGTCCGCGCGGGAGATCGCGGAGCACGCCCGCGCCCAGGAGGCCGAGCGGCAACGGCTGCGCGACGAGGCCCTGGCGGCGTTCACCGGCGCCCGAGAACGGATCGACGAGGCCCTCGGCGACGGCTCTCTGCTGCGCGGCGAGGTCCTCGCCCGCTGGCAGGACGTCGTCGGCACCGGCGAGTTCTTCCGCGGCGTCGAGAACCTCGTCTCGCGGGTGCGCGACCGCATCGGCCTCGCCATCAGCGGCAGACCGGCCCCCTCGGTCGCCGCCGAGCAGGCCCTGGGCACCGGTCTGGTCCATGTCGTGATCGACGAGAGCGCCCGCGGGGCGGAACGGGCCGACGCCGCCTGGCGCGCCACCCCGGCGGGCCGCTACCTCGCCGAGGGCCGGGGTCTCTCCCGGATCCCGGAGGGGTACCGCGAGCAGGTCTCCACCGCCATCCGCGCCTGGCAGGGCGACGTGCTGGAGCTCGTGCGCTCCGAGGGCGCCGACCGCCGCACCAAGGCCCGCCTGCTCTCCCTCGGTGTGAACGCCGTGGGCGTCGCGCTCATGGTCGTCGTGTTCGCCTCCACCGCCTTCGTGCCGACGGGGCTGGAGGTCGGCGCGGGTGCCGCGACCGCTGTCGTCGGCCAGAAGCTGCTGGAGACGATCTTCGGGGAGGAGGCGGTGCGCCGGATGGCGCGGGTGGCCCGGGAGCGTCTCAGCTCCCGACTCGACGCACTGGTCGCCGAACGCTCCGGACCCTTCCTCGACCTGCTCGACGAGCTCGGCGATCACGGCTCCGCCGACCTCCTGGAGGCCGACGCCGACGCCCTCGACCAGCTCGCCGGAACCATCCGGGAGGATGCATGAGCCGCCGTCCCGATCGCACCGGCCGCCCCGACCGCACCCCGGGTCGCAGGCGTGGCCCGGCCCCGCTCGCCGAGCGCATCGACGCCCTCGAGCGCTCCGCGGATGCCCTCGAGGGCATCGCCCCCGGCGCCGACGTCGAGGCCGTCCGTGACCTGCTGGACCGCATCGACCGGCGTCGGGCGCTGTCCGCCGAGCACACGGTGATCGGCGTCTTCGGCGCTACCGGCTCGGGGAAGTCCACGCTCGTCAACGCCCTGGTCGGCTCGGAGATATCTCGGGCCGCCGTGCGCCGGCCGACCACCGCCCGCCCGGTCGCAGCGGTGCTCGGCGCCGCCGGCAGCGACCCCCTGCTGGACTGGCTCGAGGTCGAGGAGCGCCATCACCTCGACGGCACCGGCGTCACCCTGGAGGCCGCGGCCGCCCCGGTGCCCTCCCGTCGGTGCCGGAGGCGCAGGGTCCGTGGCGCGGACCCTGACGGGGCGCAGAGCAGGGCCGCGAACGGGGACGGCGCCGACGACGGGACCCCCGGGATCGTGCTGCTGGACCTGCCGGATCTCGATTCCGTCCAGGCCGACCACCGCGCCATCGCCGAGCGCATGACGGGCATGGTCGACGTGATCGTGTGGGTCACCGACCCCCAGAAGTACGCCGACGCCGTCCTCCACCACGACTTCGTGCGCCCCTACGCCGGTCACGACGCCGTCACCGTGCTCGTGCTGAACCAGATCGACCGGATCCGCGAGAGCGAGCGCGAGGAGGTCCTGGCCTCCCTGTCGGGCATCGCCCGGGCCGACGGACTGGATCAGGCGCCCGTAATGGGGACTTCCGCGAGCACCGGCGAGGGCGTGGATCAGCTGCGCGAGCAGCTGGTTGCCATCGCCCGCACCCGCGAGGCCGCCGCCGCCCGTCAGCGCGCCGATGTCCGAGGCGGCGCCGAGCGGCTGCTGGAGGCCGCCGACCCGTCCGGGATGCCCGGGCAGGTCCCGCACGCAGAGGTCTCCACGCTGGTCGAGGACCTGGCCACTGCGGCCCGGGTCGAGCCGGTGGCCCAGGCCGTCGGCGCCTCCTACCGCTACCGCGCCGCCGGGCAGGTGGGCTGGCCGCCGCTGCGCTGGGTGCGCCGGCTGCGCCCGGATCCGCTGGGCCGGCTGGGCATCGGCCGCCGCCGTGACGGTGAGGGGCTGGAGCGCACCTCGCTGCCCGAGCCCGATGCGGCCACCCGGGCCCGCGCCTCCGGCGGGGTGCGCCGGTTCGCCGATGCCGCCTCGGTGGGCGGCAGCGATCCCTGGCGGGCCGCGGTGCGCCAGGCAGCCCGCTCTCGGGAGGAGGAGCTGCCCGACGCCCTGGACCAGGCTTTCGCCGGTGCCGATCTGCGCACCACGACGGCCTCGTGGTGGTGGCCCGTGCTGAACATCCTGCAGTGGCTGGCCGTGCTCACCTGGGTGGTGGGCTTGGGCTGGCTGGTGCTGAACGCCGCGCTCGCCTTCTTCGCCATCCCTCCGCCGCCGATGCCCATGATCGAGGAGCTGTGGATCCCGATCCCCGTGCCTACCGCGCTGATCGTGCTGGGGATCGCGGCCGGCGTTCTCCTGGCTCTGGCCGGGGGAGCGATTGCCGCGCTCGCCGGCGCCGGCCACCGCCGCCGGGCCCGCACGGTGCTCACCGCCCAGGTGCGCGAGGTCGCCCTCAGGCACGTGGTGGCGGGCGTCGACGCCGAGCTCGACCGCGCCGAGCGGGCGGCCGGGGACCTCGCGCTCGCGCGCGGCTAGCTGACTGCGTGCGATCTCGCTCACGCGCGCGAGCACGTGCGAGCGATATCGCTCACCCGCGGAGGGATCTGCAGGCTCGCTGTGTAGAATGGCTGGTCGACCGTGGCGGCGGACCGCGCACCACCTCTGTGGAGACCCCGCGGGCCGCGCACTCCTGATCCGCTGCATCATCCCGCAGGCGTGGCCTGCAGAACAGAGGCAACCTATGGGTTCTGTCGTCAAGAAGCGACGCAAGCGCATGTCCAAGAAGAAGCACCGCAAGCAGCTTCGCAGGACTCGTCACCAGCGTCGCAACAAGAAGTGAGCACTGTGTGATGCACGACGGCCCCCGTCCTCGGACGGGGGCCGTCGTCGTCTGCAGGCGTCTTCGGGCGCGCCCTGTAGAGCTCTCAGGCCCGTCCGGTCAGGCGCCGCCACCACGGACGCTTGCGCAGTGTGGCGCGCAGCTGATCAGCCTCGACGCGGTACTTCGCGAACACGGAGCCGTCCACGATCACCACGGGGACGTCGTAGTCCCAGTCGCGGCGGAGGGTCTCGTCCTCATCGATGTCGCGCACCTCGACCGCTGTGCCGGCGCGATCGGCCTCGGCCCGCACCACCGGCAGGGCCTCCTCGCACAGGTGGCAGCCGTCCCGGGTGAGGTACAGGATCCGGGCGTGCGGATCGGCAGGGGAGGGAACGCGCGGCGTGTTCATGGCTGGCACCTTATCGAGCGGACCGGGGACCCGGTGCCGGGGGTGGTGGCACGAACATGTAGCTCAGCGGACCGTGCCCTGCTCTGAGAGGGGGCACGGTCCGCTCAGCTACACCTTTGTGCCAGGCCGTCCCGGGACGAGAGCGCCCGCCCCGCGACGAGGACGGGCCGCCCGCACGAAGCGGACGGCCCGTCATGCACGTCTCGTACATCATTCGCAGGAGGTGCCGGTGCCGGGGTGCCGGTGCCGGCGCCGCCGGCTTCGGGCGGGAATGCTCCTGCGGCCGATGGCTCGGACGCGGCGGATCAGGCGGCGGTCGGTGCCGTGAACTCCGCCTCGATGCTGATCTTGACCTCGTCACCGACCAGCACTCCGCCGGCGGCGAGGGCGGCGTTCCAGGTCAGCCCGAACTCCTTGCGGGAGATGGTGGTCTCGCCGGTGAAGCCCGCGCGGTAGGTGCCGAACGGGTCGGTGGCGGCACCCTCGTAGGAGAAGTCGAGGACGACCGGCTTGGTGACGTCGCGGATGGTGAGATCGCCGTGGAGCTTGTCGCCCTCGAGCTTGGTGGAGACGAACTTGATGTCGGGGTAGGTCTCGGCATCGAAGAAGTCGGCGCTGCGCAGGTGGTTGTCGCGGTCCTCCTGCGAGGTGTCGATCGAGGCCGTCTTCAGGGTGGCCTGGAAGGACAGGTCCTCGGAGTTCTCGCCGACGACGAGGCTGCCCTCGATGTCGGTGAACTGGCCGCGCGCCTTGGAGATGCCGGCGTGGCGCACCATGAAGCTGGCGGAGGTGTGGCCGGGGTCGAGGGTCCAGGTGCCGGGGGTGAGGTCGTTCATGCTTCGTCTCCTTGGGATCGAGGCTGACAAGAGATTCGGGCGTTCACCGAACTCGTGCTTGAAAGATAAACTATACTCGGGCGAGCGGCAACAGCAGTGCCCTCGGAAGAAGGAGACAGTGATGCAGGACATACAGTCAAGCGGTGCGGATCGGGCGTCGACGCCCGAGGAGCTCTGGCTGACCCACGAAGAGCAGGCGGCATGGCGCAGCTTCCTCTACGCCACGGCGCTGCTGAGCGACCGGCTCTCCGAAGCGCTGCAGGCGGATCCGGAGATCGACCTGACCCTCGGCGAGTACGAGATCCTGGTGCGCCTGTCCGAGGCGCAGGACCGCTTCCTGCGGATGTCGGAGCTCGCCGACCAGGTCGTCCACTCCCGCTCCCGCCTCACCCACACCATCGGCCGGATGGAGAAGCGCGGCCTGGTCGAACGGGTGCGATGCTCGGCCGACGGTCGCGGCCGGCAGGCTCAGCTGACCGAGGCGGGGCAGGCGCTGCTGGAGCGCGCGGCGCCGACCCACGTGCGCTCGGTGCGGGATCTGCTGCTGGACGTGATCGGCCACGACGACTTCCTGGAGCTGGGCCGGATCCTGGGCCGCGCGGTGCCCGAGGGGGCGCCCATCGCCCTGGGATGTCCGGCGCCTCACCCGCAGGAGCCGCCGCAGAGCTGATTCGGAGAAACGGTTGGTACCGTGAAGCGGCTCGGAGTAGGGAGGACCTCGCTCTCATGACCACCACCACCGTTCACCTCGTCCGTCACGGCGAGGTGCACAACCCGGATCGCATCCTGTACGGACGCATGCCCGGGTACCGCCTCAGCGAGCGCGGCGCACAGATGGCCGAACGCGTCGCCGGCCACCTGGCCGACTCCGACGTCGCCGTGGTGCGCTCCTCCCCGCTGCTGCGTGCCCAGCAGACGGCCGCGCCCATCGCCGCCGCTCACGACCTCGAGGTCACCTCCGACCAGCGGCTCATCGAATCGGGCAACCACTTCGAGGGCCACCGGATGGGCCACGGCCAGGCGCGGCTGAGGGACCCGCGCAACTGGCGCTGGTTCGTCAACCCGGCCCGACCCTCCTGGGGCGAGCCCTTCCGTGAGCAGCTCCAGCGCGTGATCGCCGCGGTGCACGACGTCCGCGCCGAGGCCGAAGGGCACGAAGCGGTGCTCGTCCTCCACCAGCTGCCCATCTGGCTGATCCGCCGGAGCGCCGAGGGCAAACCGCTCTTCCACGATCCGCGCCGGCGCCAGTGCGCGCTGTGCTCGGTGACCAGCCTGCGTTTCGTCGGCCCCCACCTGGCCGGCGTGGACTACGCCGAGCCGGCCGCCGAGCTCTACGCGGGGGCGGTCGATGCGACCGGAGGTCGCCTGACGTGAGTCCGCGCTCCCTGCCGTCCCCGTTCTCCGAGGAGTCCCGGCCGGCCCTCTTCGCTCTGCCTCCCCGTGCTGTCCACTCTCCCGCGAGTGCTCCGGCTGCCCGCGCGGCGCGGACCGTCCGGCCCTCCCGCCGCGGCCTGCTCGCGGCCGCCGGCGTCCTCTCGGCGGCGGCGCTGTCCGGGTGCGGGAACGACACCAGTGACCGCTACGAATCCGGCTACGTCTCCGGCGACGGCGTGACCACCGAGATCACCCCCGATCAGCGCACCGAGCCCCTCAAGTTCTCCGGCACCACGTACGACGGGGAGGAGTTCTCCGCCGCGGACCAGCGCGGCGAGGTCCTCGTGGTCAACGTCTGGTACGCCTCGTGCCCGCCGTGCCGCAAGGAGGCCCCGGAGCTGCAGAAGATCCACGAGGACTACGCCGACCAGGGCGTGCAGTTCGTCGGGGTCAACGTGCGCGATTCCGAGGGTCCTGCCAGGGCGTTCGAGGAGAACTACGGGATCACCTACCCCTCGATGCCCGACCAGGACGCCCAGATCATGTACGAGCTGCGCGGCCAGGTCGCGCCCAACGCCGTCCCCTCCACCCTGGTGCTGGACCGTGAGGGCCGCGTCGCCGCGCGCATCTCCGGCGCCGCGGATCCCTCCGTGCTGCGCAGCATGCTCGATGGGGTGCTCGCCGAATGATCCTCGCCGAGATCGGAGCGGCCTTCCAGGCGACCGCGCTGTCCGGATCCTTGCTGCTGGCCATCGCCGTGGCCGCCGCCGCCGGACTGGTCGCCTTCCTCTCCCCGTGCGTGCTGCCCGTCGTCCCCGGCTATCTCGGGTATGTCTCGGGACTGGCAGGCCAGAGCGGTGTCGTCGCCGGCACGCGGGGGCGGACCTCGCCGGCCCGGAAGGGCGCCAAGCCCGGCACCGGGCGCATGCTCGCCGGCAGCCTCCTGTTCGTCGCCGGCTTCGCAGCGGTGTTCATGGTGCTCGGCGGCTTCGCCGGCGCTCTGGGGTACCTGCTGCAGGAGTACAGCGTGTGGATCGACCGTGTCGCCGGCGCCATCGTCATCCTCATGGGCCTGGTCTTCCTGGGAGTCTTCCCCGGTCTCGGCGCCAACCGACCCGTCTCCAGCAAGCGCCCCGACGCGGGCCTGCTGGGCGCCCCGCTGATGGGTCTCGTCTTCGGTCTCAGCTGGACCCCGTGCATCGGGCCCACCTATGCCGCGATCGTCGCCCTGTCCCTGAACGGCGGTGGCGACGGCGCCGCGCTGCGCGGCGGCGTGCTGGCCCTCGCGTACTCCCTGGGTCTGGGCATCCCGTTCGTGCTGTTCGCCCTGCTGTTCGAGCGCGCCCTGGGGCTGAGCAAGAAGCTCTCCCGTCACCGCCGCAGCATCGGCCTGGTCTCCGGGGCGCTGCTGATCACGATCGGCGTGCTGCTGATGACGGGGCAGTGGTCGGCCTGGATGGGTGACCTGCAGAGCGTGATCTCGACCTTCGAGCCGGTGGTCTGATGGCCGGCGACGACGATGCGGAGAAGAACCTGAGCACCTCACCACGCCCCGGGGACGAGAAGGGCGGGGCCCCGAGCGCCGCGAAGAGCGCGAGAGCGGACGGCAGCTCGTCCGAGGACGCCGCTTCGCCGGATCCCTGGAGCAGCAAGCGCGACAAGAACGGCCCGCGCGGCGGCACCACCCTGCCCTCGCTGGGACTGCGCGGCACCCTGCTGTTCCTGTGGCGCCAGCTGACCAGCATGCAGACGGCGCTGATCCTGCTGATGCTGCTGGCGATCGCCGCCGTCCCGGGGTCGTTGTACCCGCAGCGCAGCGTGAACCCGGCTCTGACCGACCAGTTCCTCGAGGAGAACGGGCGCTGGGGCGAGCTGTTGGACACCCTCGGGTTCTTCGAGGTGTTCTCCTCGCCGTGGTTCTCGGCGATCTACCTGCTGCTGTTCATCTCCTTGATCGGCTGCATCGTCCCGCGGGTGGGCGTGCATCTCGCCCAGCTGCGCTCGAAGCCGCCTCGCACCCCCTCGCGGCTGACCCGTTTCACGGGCTATACCCGCACCGAATTGCCCGGCGCCGACGCCGATCAGCTCCTGCAGACCGCGCAGCGCTCCCTGCGTCGCTCCCGCTACCGCACCCAGCGCCGCGAGGAGACGGCCGCCGCCTCCGTCAGCGCCGAGCGCGGGTTGCTGCGCGAGACCGGGAACCTGCTGTTCCACATCGCCCTGGTCGGCGTCCTGATCTGCGTCGCCGGCGGCCAGCTGACCAGCTACCGCGGTCAGATCACCGTGGTCGAGGGCTCGGGCTTCTCCAACTCCCTGACCCAGTACGACTCCTTCGACTCCGGGCCCTGGTTCGACCCCTCGAGCCTGCCCCCGTTCCGTTTCACGCTCGAGGACTTCCGCGCCGAGTACGTCCAGGAGGGCCCCGAGGACCGCGTGGGCCAGCCGCTGTCCTTCGAGGCCGACGTCCACGTCGACACCCCGGGGCAGACGGAGGAGGACCGCACCCTGCAGGTGAACAAGCCCCTGCATGTCGACGGCTCCTCGATGTACCTGCTGGGCAACGGCTACGCCCCCGAGGTGACCGTCACCGATCCGGAGGGCACGGTCGTGGCCGAGGGCCCGGTCATCACCGTGCCCTCCGGTGATGTCGGCTACACCTCGCAGCTGGTGATCAAGGCGCCCGATGCGAAGCCGAAGCAGACGGCCGTGGTCGGCTATTTCCTTCCCACCGGGGTGATCGACGAGCAGGGACCGCACTCGATCTACCCGGACCTCGTGGATCCGCAGCTCGCGCTGACCGTCCACCAGGGAGACCTCGGGCTCGACGAGGGGGTGCCGACCAATGCCTACGAGGTCGACGTCTCCTCGCTGGAGCCGGTGGCCGACGAGGACGGCTCGCCGGTGCTGGTGCGCCTGTACCCGAACCAGGAGTACGAGCTGCCCGACGGCACCACCATCAGCTTCGACGGAGTCAAGCGCTACGCCGCGTTCGACGTCGCCCACGACCCGTTCGAGCGCTGGGTCCTGGTCAGTGCTCTGGTCGCCGCCGGCGGGCTCATCCTCTCCCTCTTCGTGCCGCGACGGCGGCTCTGGGTGCGCGTGGGCGAACGGGACGGCACCGCCGTGCTGGAGGTCGCCGGCCTCGCCCGCAGCGACGACCCGGCCCTGCCGGATGATGTGCAGGCACTGGCCGACACGATCATCTCGGCGCAGGATGGGGGCGCGGCCACCGAGCAGACGGCGGCCGGCCGGACGGCGACCGATCAGTCGGCGCCGGATCGCACGGCGCAGGATGGCACGGCGCAGGATGGGACGGCGCAGGATGGGACCGGGTCGCGCGCCGAGCGTGACCCGGCGGCTCCGGAGACGGCAGCCGATGACGATGACACCCCTGGAGGTAGTGCACAGTGATTGACCAGCAGCTGGCGGAGATCTCGAATCTCGCCATCGTGGTGACGATCGTGCTGTACGTGCTCGCACTGATCGGCTTCGCCGCCGACCTCGCGTCCATGTCCCAGCGCCGCAGCGATGCGCGGCTGGCCGCACAGGAGAGCCGCACCTCCGGTGCCGTGCCGGCCGCTGAGCCCGCGACCGTCGGCTCCGGGGCCGGCTCGCGGGCCGAGACCGCCGAGGCGGCGGTTCCCGGCGCCGGGTCCGGGGCCACCACATCGCGGAGAGGATCCGGCGGGACCGCGGGCACCGGTGTCAGCGACGAGGCCGCCGGCTCGGGCCCGCCGGCGGGCCGGGTCTCCGGCACGATGACCGCACAGTCCTTCGCCTTCCTGCTCTCCGGCGCGGCGACGGTGCTGCACATCGCGGGTGTCGCCACCCGGGCCGCCGCCACCCAGCGGGTGCCGTGGGCGAACATGTACGAGTTCGCCACCACCAGCACCGCCGTGGTGATGGCGGCGTTCCTGATCTTCTCGATCAAGCGTGCCGAGCTGCGGGCGCTGGGCACCTTCGTCGTCGGCCCGGTGCTGCTGGTGATGCTGCTGGCGCAGACCTTCTGGATCGTGCCCGCCGCCGAGCTGACCCCGAGCCTGCAGAACTCCCACTGGATCTACATCCACATCGCCGTCGCGATCCTGGCCACCGCCCTGTCCATCCTCGGAGCCGTGGTCGCCGCCCTGCAGCTGCTGCAGTCTCGCCACGAGCGCGCCCTGGTGGTCAAGGCCGAGGCGGGCGAGGAGCTGCCGGAGCACTGGGGCCGCTTCGGGCACGTCCTGGACCGGCTGCCCAGCTCCACCGTGCTGGAGGCGCTGAGCTTCCGGATCCATTCCGTCGCGTTCGTGTGCTGGACCTTCACGCTGATGTTCGGCGCGATCTGGGCGCGCGAGGCGTGGGGCCGCTACTGGGGCTGGGACCCCAAGGAGGTGTGGACGTTCATCATCTGGGTGATTTACGCCGCCTACCTCCACGCCCGCGCCACCGGCGGATTCCGTGGCAGTCGCGCCGCCGGGCTCGCCCTGGCGGGGTTCGTGGCCGTGGTCTTCAACTACACGATCGTCAACACGGTCATCAACGGCCTGCACTCGTACTCGGGGCTGTGACCCGGGGCAGTCCTGCTCGGTCCTGCTGCGGGCTCGTGCGGATCCTTACTCGGAGTTCTGGTCGCCGTCCTGATCGCGGTGACGGCGCTCCCGCCGCTCGCGGCGGATGTCCTCGTCGAGCCGGCGCAGGAAGTCGGGATCCTCGTCGGGCGCCGTGGGCCGGGTCCGGCGCGACCCGCCGCTGCCGCCGTTGCTGCGGTCCTTGCCGACGATCAGCCAGGTGATCGGCCCCACCCACGGCAGCAGCACGATGAGCACCACCCACGCCCACTTCGGGATGCCGCGGACCTTGTCGTTCGTGGTCTGGACGCAGTCAGCGAGCGCGAAGACGGTCAGGGCGATGGATACGAGAGCGAGGATCGCGCGGGGCATGGCGGGAGTCTAGGCAACGCGCCTGATCATTGCGGTGATCGGCGTCATGTCGGTGACCGGGCTCATGGCCATGATCGGCCCATTCCCATGCGGGCGCTCTACTCTGATCCCATGCGAGAAATGGCCCTGTTCGCCGTCATCCGCCTGGCCCTGTGGGTCGGGATCTGGTGGGTACTGACCCTGTTCGACATCGGGGTGATGCTGGCAGGCGTGCTCGCGGCGCTGCTGGCGATGCTGATCTCGATCCTATTCCTGCACCGGATCCGAGAAGCCGCGGCCATGCGCTGGAAGGCTGCCGATGATCGCCGCCGCGCCCGCAAGGGCGAGCCGGTCGACGAGGACGCCGTCGAGGAGGACGCGCTGCTGGACGACTACGGCCGGGCGACCGACGCCGACGGGAAGGACATCGACGGGGATCGCGCCGACGAGCACGCCGCCGACGGGGATGATGCCGACGGGGACGGCGCCGACGCCGACGGCGCCGACGGGGACCGCGCCGACGGGATCACACGGCCAGAGAGATGAGCAGCAGCAGCGCGTAGACCAGCTCGAGCCGACCCGTGGCTCCGAGCACCGGAATCAGGTCCCGGCCGCTCGCGCCGCGCAGCACGGTGCGCAGCGGCGCGATCGCCAGCGGCAGCGCGACCAGCACCGCCACGGTGGGCCAGTGGACGATCATCACCGGCACCAGCAGCGCGAAGGGGGCCAGCATGGTCCCCGCGAACAGCACGCGGGTGCCACGCTCACCCAGCCGCACCGCCAGGGTCTGCTTGCCGGAGACGGAGTCGGTGGGGATGTCGCGCAGATTGTTGGTCAGCAGGATCGCCACCGCCAGCAGCCCGACCCCGACGGAGGCGAGCACGGACACCCATCCCAGCTGCACCGTGATCGCGTAGGCGGTGCCGTTGACGGCGACCAGGCCGAAGAAGAGGAAGACGAACACTTCACCGAGGCCGCGATAGCCGTACGGATTCTTGCCCCCGGTGTAGAACCAGGCGGCGGCGATGGCGGCGGCTCCGACGATCAGCATCCACCAGATCTGGGCGAGGACGATCAGCACCACCCCGAACAGCGCGCCGGCGGCGAGCGCGGCGATGGCGGCTGTCCTGACCTGCCGCGGGGCAGCGGCGCGCGAACCAGTCAGCCGGAACGGCCCCACTCGGTCCTCGTCCGTGCCGCGGATCCCGTCGGAATAGTCGTTGGCGTAGTTGACCCCGACCTGGAGGCACAGGGCCACCGCGAGCGCGAGCAGCGCCCGGGGGATCACCACGGCCCAGTCGACGCCGCCGGTCTGCGTCTCCAGCTGCCAGATCGCGGCACCTGTGCCGGCGGCGACCGGGGACAGGGCGGCCGGAAGGGTGCGGGGTCGGGCGCCCTGGACCCACTGCGACAGGCTGGCCATCGTGCTCCTCGAGGAATCGACAGGCCACCCCGGTGGTGGCCCCGCAGAAGCATACGCCCAGGCCGGAGGGGAAAGAGGCGCCGTGGCCCACGGCACAGCGACGCCGAGCCCGGCGGCCGCGCTCAGCCGGCTGCGAGGCGCCGGGCCGCGGCCCGATCCACCTTCCCGATCCCCAGCAGGGGCAGCTCCTCGACCACATGGACCCGCTTGGGGACCATGTGCGCCGGGACATCGCTGGTACGCAGGGCGGAGCGCACGAGCGACGGCGCTTCTGCGGGCTCCGCACCCGCCTCGAGGGTGACCAGGGCTTCGACCCGCTGGCCCCACTCGGGATCATCCACCCCCACCACGACACAGGAGCGCACCAGCCCGCGCAGCATGAGGGAGCGGTCGATGGCGCGCTCGACATCCTGCGGTAGGACCTTCCGGCCGCCGGTGTTGATGACGTCGTCGGCACGGCCCAGCACGGTCAGCGCGCCGTCCGGGTCGAGCTCGGCGAGGTCCGACGTGCTGAAGGCGCGGGGCTCGTCCTGCGAGAACGCCGCGGTGTCGGTGCCGCCGTCCGCGGTGAGGTAGCCCAGCGCCAGGGTTGGGGAGATGATCGCCAGCCGCCCCGCGCCGTCGCTGTCGGGCGCCTGCACCCGCAACTGCACGCCCGGCAGCGACCGACGGTCGTAGACGCAGCCGCCCGCGGTCTCGGAGGACCCGTAGGTCGTGACCACGCGGATCCGCTGGGCGCGGGCTCGTGCGAGCACGTCACCTCTGGTCGCGGCGCCACCGACGAGCACGGCGTCGAAGCGCTTGAGGACCGCGCGGGCGCGGGCGTCGGCCCCGGAGCCCCCGGTGACGATCCGGGTGAGCTGGGTGGGAACGAGCGAGGTGAACGCGGGCAGCCCGGCCGCAGCGGCCTGCTCGAGCGCGGGCTCGGCCAGCGCGACGAAGGCGGCGGCGCCGAAGTGTCCTCGCAGGTCCGGCAGCGGGTCCGGCAGGGCGGCCTCGGGCAGGCCCAGCACCTGGGCGGTGCGGTGGGCGCGGGCGATGACCTGCACTCCGGCGATGTGGGTCGGCGGGAGCAGCGGGAGCCAGATCCCGTGCCCCCCGGATCCGGCCACAGCGCTCCGGGACGGCGTGGAGGCGCCGGCTCCCGCCGAGACGTCCGCCGCCAGATGGGCGGCCGTGGCGTCATGGGAGGCCAGCAGCGCCTGGCGGGTCAGGGCCACCGCCTTGGCGGTCCCGGTCGACCCGGAGGTCGGGACCACCAGCGCGGTCTCCTCGAACCCCGCGGGCAGAGCCGGCGGAGGATCGAAGGGGCCCAGCCACAGCCTCCCGGTGCCGGCCATGACCTCGCCGATGGCGCGGGCGTGCGCGTCCAGGGAGGCGGCGGAGGCATCGTCGCGGGGCGGGATGAGCCAGGGACGCTCGGGCGGGGGAGCCGCTGCGCGCTGGGACGGGGGAGTCACGGCGCGCTCAGCCCTGGGGGTGGGGGAACGGCGACCAGTCGGGGGAGCGCTTCTCGAGGAAGGCGTCACGGCCCTCGGCGGCCTCGTCGGTCATGTAGGCCAGTCGGGTGGCCTCACCGGCGAAGACCTGCTGGCCCATGAGCCCGTCGTCGGCCAGGTTGAAGGCGAACTTCAGCATCCGGATCGCCTGCGGGGACTTGGTGGCGATCACCGCGGCCTGCCGCAGCGCCTCCTCCTCGAGGTCCGCATGGTCCACCACCCGGTTCACCGCGCCCCAGTCGAGGGCGTCCTGGGCGGAGTACTCCTCGGCGAGGAAGAAGATCTCCCGCGCCCGCTTCTGGCCCACCTGCTTGGCGAGGTAGGCCGAGCCGTAGCCGCCGTCGAAGGAACCCACATCGGCGTCGGTCTGCTTGAAGCGCGCGTGCTCGCGGGAAGCGATGCTCAGATCGGCGACCACATGCAGGGAGTGCCCGCCGCCGGCCGCCCATCCGTTGACCACGGCGATGACGACCTTGCCCATCGTGCGGATCAGACGCTGGACCTCGAGGATGTGCAGCCGCCCGCTGGAGCCGGCGCGCACCTGCGAGGTCTCGCCCAGCTCCTCCTGCTCGGCGTACTCGTAGCCGGAGCGGCCTCGGATGCGCTGGTCACCGCCGGAGCAGAAGGCGCGGCCGCCGTCCTTGGGCGAGGGGCCGTTGCCGGTGAGGAGGATGACGCCGACGCCGGGATCCAGGCGGGCATGATCCAGCGCCCGGTACAGCTCATCGACCGTTCGGGGACGGAAGGCATTGCGCACCTCGGGCCGATCGAAGGCGACCCGGACGCAGGGCAGGTCGCGGATGGTCGCCTCCCCGTCCGGGCTCTCGATGCGCTCGACGGCCCGGTGATAGGTGACATCGCTGAGGGCCTGCCCACCGTGCTCTGCCGGCGTCACCTCCCGCCACCGACGGGGATCGAAGGTCTCGGAGACCGACGGGGGCAATGACGAAGCAGCGGCGGCGGAGGTCATGGGACTCAGGGTAGTCCGGGCTCGCCTCGGACATCAGCGCCCCGTACCTCAGCGCCGCGGAGGACGGGCCCGCGGCTTCGGCCGGCGGCCCTCGTCCCGTTAACCTCGAGGGATGCGCATCCCCACCGCTCTGCGCGAGCGCGGCATCGATCGTGTCCTCGCCTGGTCGATCCCCCTGACCACACGCTTCCGCGGCATCACCGAACGGGACGGACTGCTCCTGCACGGACCCGCCGGCTGGGCCGAGTTCTCCCCGTTCTGGGACTACGACGCCGACGAGTCGGCGACCTGGCTGCGTGCGGCGCTCGCCGACGCCACCGATCCCCGCCCGGCTCCGCGTCGCGAGCAGATCGAGGTCAATGCCACCATCCCCGTGGTCCCCGCCGTGCTGGCCCACCGCATCGCCACCGTCGGCGGCGCCCGCACCGCCAAGGTCAAGGTCGCCGATCCCGCCTCGACCCTGGCCGAGGACGCCGCGCGGCTGGAGGCCGTGCGCGACGCGATGGGACCGGATGCCCGGCTCCGCATCGACGCCAACGCCGCCTGGACCCTGGAGGAGGCGCTGGCCGCCCTGCCGGTGCTGGACCGGGCCGCCGGTGGCCTCGAGTACGCCGAGCAGCCCTGCGCGAGCATCGAGGATCTCGCCTCGGTGCGCCGCGCCCTCGACATCCCGATCGCGGCCGACGAATCGGTGCGGAGGGCCGAGGACCCGCTGCGCGTGGCGCGGGCCGAGGCGGCCGACGTGCTGGTGCTGAAGGTGCAGCCGCTCGGGGGCGTGGCACGGTGCCTGGACCTCGCCGAGCAGGCAGGCCTGCCCGTGGTGGTCTCCTCCGCCCTGGAGTCCAGCGTCGGTCTCAGCGCCGGCCTCGCGTTCGCCGCCGCCCTGCCCGAGCTCACCCATGCCTGTGGCCTCGCCACCGCCGCCCTGCTCACCGGGGATCTGATCACCGAACCGCTGCATGCAGCCGGCGGCACGATCCCCGTCGGCCGTCCCGAGCCCGAGCCGGAGCTGCTGGAGCGGCATGCGGCGCCGCCCGAGCTCGCCGCCCGGTGGCAGGAGCGCCTGGAGGCCTGCGCCGAGCGCTTGTGACGGCTGTGCCGAACTACTCTGGCAGCATGCACCAGACCGCCCTTCCCGCGCCGCCCTCGTCGATCAGCGCACCCCGTCCCGCAGGATCCGGCGCGGTCGAGGAAGCGGTCGCGATCTGGGATGCGCTGGCAGCGCTCGGCGTCCGGGACGCCGTCCTCGCCCCGGGCTCGCGCTCCGCCCCGCTCGTCTATGGGCTCTGCGAGCCTCGTCCGGCCGCAGAGATCCGCTCTCACGTGCGTATCGACGAGCGTGCCGCCGCCTTCACCGCCCTGGGGCTCTCGCGCCACGACCGCGCGCATCCGGCGGTCGTGGCCACCACCTCCGGCACCGCGACGGCGCACCTGCTGGCGGCCGTGATGGAATCCCACCACTCGCGCGTGCCGCTGCTGGTGCTGACCGCGGATCGACCCGCCGAGCTGCGCGACGTCGGCGCGAACCAGACCACGCGGCAGGCGGGCATGTTCCGCTCGCTGGTGCGCTTCGACGCCGATCTGCCCGCCCCCACGGCCACCGGCGCCACGCCGGCCGAACTGCGCACCGCCGTCTCGGTGGCCGCCCGCGCGTTCGCCGTCGCGACGGGCGAGCATCCCGGCCCGGTCCACCTCAACCTCGGGTTCCGCGACCCTCTCGTACCCCGGGCCCCTGCCGCCGACATCCCCGCGGGGGAGCGCGAGCGGATCGTGCTCACCCACCGCCCGGCGCCCGTGCCGCCGCCGGCGCATCCCGTGCCGGTCAGCGCGCGCACCGTCGTCGTCGCCGGTGACGCCGGCGCGGCTGCGCGCGGATTCGCCGAGCGCCACCACCTGCCGCTGCTGGCCGAACCCAGCTCCGGCGCGCGCGGCGGCGCGACGCTCGTACCCGGCTACCCCGCACTGCTCGCGGAGATCATGGCCGACCCGGACCACCCGCTGCGGCCGGAGCGGGCCATCGTGTTCGGGCACCCGACCCTCTCGCGGCCCGTGATCGGCCAGCTGCTCGGCGCCGAGGACGTCGAGGTGATCGTGGTCGACCAGCATCCCGACTGGGCCGACGCCGCACGCCGTGCTCGCCTCGTCGTCCCCGCGGCCGCGGGGGAGGACCCGGCCCTGGCCGGCAGCATCCGATCCGGCACCGGGACTGGCGCTGGGACTGGCGTTGGCACCGGCACCGGCACCGGCACCGGCACCGGCACCGGCGAGGACGAGCAGCAGGACCGGTCCGGGAACCAGCAGGACCGCCGCGAGATCGCGGCGCGCCAGGAGCGCCTGGAGGCGTGGCGCCGCGCCGCCGCGGACCGCACGGCGCAGCTGACGGCTGCCTGGCAGCAGCGGGCCGCCCTCGCCGTCTGGAACGCGACCGGTGAGGACGACCTGCTCGTGCTCGGCTCCTCGAGCCTGATCCGCGACCTCGAGCAGCACGCGGGCGCCACCGCAGGGCGCATCATCGCCAACCGCGGTCTGGCCGGGATCGACGGCACCCTCTCGATGGCCGGCGGCATCGCCCTGGCCCTTCGCGGCTCCGGCGACGTGCCGGGGGCGGGAACCGAGGCCGGGGCCGCACCGGGCCGGGTGCGGGTGCTGGCCGGCGACCTCACGGCTCTGCACGACCTCACCGGGCTGGTCATCGGTCCCCACGAGCAGACCCCCGACCTCGATGTGATCGTCGTCGACGACGGGGGTGGCCGGATCTTCTCCGGCCTCGAGCACGCCGCCGCCCCTCCCGAGCTGCTGCGGCGGTTCTTCACCACTCCGCACGGCGTGGACATCGCCGGCGCCGTGACTGCTCTGGGCGCCGCCGTGCAGCGCGTGGACGCGGACAGCCTGCCCGCAGCACTGGCACAGTCGGGATCCGGGCTACGGGCGTTCCTCGTCCAGGAAGGGTCCAGCTCGCAATCGTCGAATTCGGCAGCAGAGGTGGTCCCATGAATGACATGAAGGACGAGCGCGAACCGTACGAGAACCACGACGACGCCGCGTCGACCCCCGACCATGCCGCCCCGTTCTTCGGGTACGGGGGCCCGGGGGACCCGAACCTTCCCGGCGGGTACCGCGGCGCCCAGGACACTCCGCCGACCGAGCAGTTCGAGCCGACCCCGGACCACGCCGGGTCCGGGCCCGGCGACGACTCCGCGTACCCACCGGCAGCGGAGGACGCAGCCGCGTGGGGTCCCGCGGCCGGCACGTACTCCGACCCCTTCGCCTCCCCGGCCTCATCCGCTCCGGCCGCGACCCCGGCGGCCGGCTCGGCTCCGGCCGCGACCCCGGCGGCCGGCTCGGCTCCGTCCGCGGTCCCGCCGGCCGGCTCGGCTCCGTCCGCGGTCCCGCCGGCCGGCTCGGCACCACGGCGACGCGGCCCCGGCTGGGGCGGGGTGACGGCGCTGGTGGCACTGGGGATGCTGTTCTCCAGCGGCGCGACCCTCGGCGGCGTCGTCGCCTACGACGAGTTCATCGATCCGGAGGCGCCGGCGACGGAGCAGTCGACCCCGTCTCCTGGCACGACGGCCAGCCCCACCGCGGTGTCCTCCACCGAGGATCCGGACTGGACGGCGGTCGCCGATCAGGTCGCGCCGAGCGCCGTCGCGATCCAGGTCTCCTCGGGGGCCGGGACCAGCCAGGGCACCGGCGTGATCCTCGACGAGCAGGGGGCGATCCTGACCAACAACCACGTCGTCACCGACGCGGAGTCCGCGCAGGTGACCACCAGCGACGGCCTGTCCTACTCCGCCTCCGTCGTCGGCACCGACCCCACCACGGACCTCGCGGTGATCCGCCTGGACTCCCCGCCGGAGGGTCTCCAGCCGGCCACCTTCGCCGATTCCTCGACCGTCACGGTGGGTCAGTCGGTGATGGCCTTCGGGACTCCCTTGGGACTGGAGAACACGGTGACCACCGGCATCGTCTCGGCGCTGGATCGGCCGGTCACGGCCTCGGGGGACGAGACGGACGGCTCCGACGCCACGTACACCTCCGCGATCCAGACCGACGCGGCCATCAACCCCGGCAACTCCGGGGGCCCGCTCGTGGACGCCGCCGGCCAGGTGATCGGCATCAACACCGCCATCGCCGGGATCCCCAACGCCTCCGGTCAGGCCGGAAGCATCGGCCTCGGCTTCGCGATCCCCTCGAACACGGCCGCGATGATCGCCGGTCAGCTCCAGGCCGACGGCACGGCCGACCACGCGTACGTCGGTGTGACCAGCACCGACGGGGCGCAGACCGTCGGCGATGTCACCCACCGGGGCGCAGAGGTGGTCAGTGTCGAGCCCGGGAGCCCTGCGGAGCAGGCCGGGCTGCAGGAGGGTGATCTGATCACCGCGGTGGACGAGACGCCCGTGGGCAGCGCAGCCGCCCTGACCGGGGTGGTGCGCGGACTGCCGGTGGACTCCGAGCACACGCTGACCGTGGTCCGCGACCAGGACGTCCAGGAACTCCAGATCACGCTGGGCCAGGCACCCTCCTGAGCGCTGCCTCCTGAGCATTCACTCCTGAGCCGGGCCGCGAGTCCCCGGCTGCGCCCCGGTCAGGTCAGGCGCGCCCGGCAGGATCCTGAGTCGGCTCGCCGCGCAGAGCGCGCAGCATCGGGCGGCACTTGGCGAGGACCTCAGCGTGTTCCGAGACCGGATCCGAGGCGGCCACCAGCCCGCCGCCCGCGTGCAGTCGTGCCGTGTGCTCATCGACCAGATGGGCCATCCGCAGCGCGATCGCCCACTGTCCATCGCCGTGGGCGTCCATCCACCCCACGGGTGCCGCATATCCGCCGCGGTCGTGCGTCTCCAGACGGGAGATGATCTCGTCGGCCGCGTCCCGGGGCGTGCCCGAGACAGCCGCCGAGGGGTGCAGCCGGGAGGCGACATCCAGGCTCGTCACGCCCTCGAGCAGCCTCGCGGAGACGTCGGAGGCCAGATGCTCCAGCCCCGGCAGACGCAGCACGAACGGCTCCGAGGAGACCTCGATGTCCTCGGCCAGGCCGGCGAGACGCTCGACCACGGACTCCGCGGCGAACGCGTGCTCGGAGAGCTCCTTGGCGTCGGCGCGGAAGGCACGACGGTCGGCCTCGTCCAGCTCGCCGTTGTCGGCCACCGGCCGGGTGCCCGCGAGCACGCGGGAGAAGACCCGGCCGTGCTCGGTCTGGGCGAGCATCTCCGGGCTCGCCCCGACCACGTCGTCCAGGTGGTACACCCAGGTGCTGGGATAGTCGCGGGCCAGTCGCGTCAGCAGCACCGCCGGCTCGATCGGGGTCCCGGAACGAACCGTCGTGCGCTCGGACAGCACGACCTTCGCGGCCCCGCCCTGCCGGATCTCCTCGACGGCGTCGCGGACCAGCCACTGGTACTCGTCCGGCGTGTGCTCCGCCTCCACCTCGAGGGCTCCCGGCGTCGCGGACACGACGGGGGAGGAGGGGAACAGATCCCGCCAGGAGGCCGGCATGAGCGGGTCCTCGTCGACCCCGACCACGGTCAGGAACGACTCCCCGTCATGGACCCCCAGCACGGCCCGCGGCACCATCAGCACGGACGACCTCGCCGAGGAATCCGCGTAGGAGAAGCTGCCCAGTGCGAGCAGCCCGCTGGTACGGGTGCGCACCTCATCATCGACGCGGGCACGGGCGGCGACCGCTCGGAAGGCGGCGCTGGCGGCGGCGAAGCGATGCGGGCCGGCCGTGCGCACCGACCATGCCGAGCCGAGCGCGACCATGCCCTGACCGTGCCGCAGCCATGCCGCACTGACCCCGACCGGGATATGGCCCAGCAGGTCGACCGGCTCCTCGATGCGGACTGTGCGGGCGGAGAGCGTCACCGGTTCGGCGGCGGCCTCAGGGCTGGGATTCGGGGCGGACATCCGTGTCATTATGCGGCACCCGCCGCGCCCCGCGCCGTGACCTGTGTCCCCTCCCCGGATGCACGGCCCGGCCGCGCCGAGGTGCGACTATGGACCGGCGACCCCGACCTCGGGGTGCCGGCCCCGGAGCCCCCTCGGCTCCGCTTCCCCGTCGTGACCCGCCCAAGGAGCATCCCGTGAGCAGCAACGGCGACAGCATCGCGACGCCCGTGGCCCGTGGCGCGATCGCCGCGATCCTCTCCCTCGGGACGGCGCTCGCCGTGGTGGTGGTCCCTGCGCTGGCCGCCCAGGTCGCCGGCACCCGGTCCTCCGCGACCGTGCTGGACGCGGTGATCATCGCTCTGAACCTGCTGGTCCTCGGCCACGGCGGCGGGATCGTGCTGAGCACAGGGGTCGTCGAGGGCGCCGTCACCCTGACCCCGTTCGGGCTGCTCATCGTGCTGCTGGCGATCTCGTTGCTGGGCATGCGCCGGGTAGGACGGGCCCTGCGGCTGGTCCGCGACGACGGCGTGCTGCGCGCCCGCGCCCTGCGCGACGCCGGCGGGGCGCTGGGCTCCTATGCGTTCGTCTACGCCGTCGGGCTGGCGGTGCTGGCCGGGATCGGGCGCAGCGCCGAGGCCAGCCCCGTGGTGACCTCGGCGCTGGTCTCCGGCGCGATGATCGCCGTCCTCGGCGGCCTGGCCGGGGTGCTGTTCTCCCTGCGCCGTGACGCCACCTCGACGGTTCCCGGGGTGCGCGTGCTCGACCTCCTGCCCAGCCCGTACGGCGACATCGCCCGGGCCGCGCTGATCGCCGTGGTGGGCCTGCTCGGGCTCGGGATGCTGGTGACCGTGGTGATGCTGCTGGTCTCCCTGCCCGCGCAGTCCTCGCTGTTCGAGTCCCTCTCGCCCGGGATCGTCGGTGGCATCGTGCTGACCCTGATCCAGCTCGCACTGCTGCCGCTGCTGGCTCTGTGGGCGCTGGTGGTCGTCGCCGGCGGCACCATCGGTGTGGGCACCTCGACGGGGATCTCGCTGGCCGGCGCCGAGACCGGCGTGATGCCGGCGCTGCCCATGCTGGGTGCGCTGCCGGGCCCCGGGGACTTCCCCGGCTGGATGTGGGCGCTGCTGGTCCTTCCCGCGATCCCCGTCGCGGCCGGCGCCGTCAACCTCGTCGGCAACGTCGCGGACCTCGAGCTGCGCGACCGCGTCACCGCCTGGATCGCCTACCCCGCGTCGGTGATCCTCGCGGTGCTGCTGCTGGCGGGCCTGTCCACCGGTGGCATCGGAGACGGCCGCCTCGTCCACCTGGGCCCGCAGATGGACAGCCTGGTGCTCCCGCTGACGGGCATCGTGGCGGTCTCCACCGCTGTGGTGCTGGTGGTGATGGCCACCCCGCTGATCGACTGGTCCCGCGCCCTGGTCGCCGCGCTGCGCGAGAAGGTGGAAGGCGCCGAGAAGGCCGAGCGCTCGGAGACGACCCACCTTCGGGGACGCACCGCCCAGAACGACGCGCACCGGCACACCCCGTCGCAGAACGGGTCCGACACGCAACGGGACGTGCCGGAGTCGGAGCCCGGCCCGCGCACCGGCGGGGCCGGCGCTGGCGACGACGACCCGAGCGATGGACAGAGCGAGGCCGACGCTGACGGCGGTGCCGGCGAGGCACCGGGCTCGGCCGACGGACGAAGCGCGACCGACGGAGCGAGCGAGGCCGACGGACGAAGCGCGACCGGCGAAGGGGCCGAGGGCGAGGCCGAGGGCGCCTTCGGTCTCAGCCGCCCAGAAGACCGCTGAGCCATTCGGCCATCGAGTCCTGCGCCTCGACATCGCACTGCGACTGCGCCTGCTCGGTGATCGCCGTCGCGCGGCACTCCTGGATCTCCGCCATCGGCCCGTAGAACAGCAGCGAGAGCAGCGAGCCGGTGATGATCATCAGCGTGGCCGGCACGCCGATCACGGCCGCCATGATCGCCATGCCGCGGCGCCCCTCCCGGAAGGACTGCACGACCAGCAGGATCAGCAGCACCAGCGCGGCCAGGCCCGCCACCCCGGCGAACAGGGAGAACGGCAGGGGAGCGAGCGTCAGCAGCCAGGACGCCAGCAGCGCGAGCGTCAGCCCGCCCAGCAGACGACGGTGCCGCGCCGACCCCCTGCCGCCCGACGCCGTGCCCCGATCGCTGTTCTGTTCGCTGCTCATCGGTCCCATTGTGCCCGCTTCGCCGGGACTGATCCTGATCAGCCCAGCCCAGCCCAGCCCCTCGCCGCAGATCGAGCCGGACAGGCCTCGGCCGGATGGGCGTGGAGCGTCGCGGTCGGTGCCCGCATTACGCTGACCCGGTGATGCGACATCCGGTGACCCGAACCCCCGTGGCCGTCCTCATCTCCGGCACCGGCTCCAATCTCGCCGCCCTGCTGCGCGCCGCCCAGGACCAGGACTGCCCGTACACCGTGGTCGGCGTCATCGCCGATCGCGACGCCTCCGGCCTCGAGCACGCCCGCGCCGAGGGGATCCCCACCGAGGTGGTGCGGCTCGGCGACCATCCGGACCGTCCGGCGTGGGATCAGGCCCTCGCGCGCGCCATGGCCCGCCTGGACCCGCAGCTGGTCGTGCTGGCGGGATTCATGAAACTCGTCGGCCCCCCGCTGCTGGAGGCCTACGGCGGACGCATCATCAACACCCACCCGGCCCTGCTCCCGTCCTTCCCCGGCGCCCACGGCGTCCGCGACGCCCTCGCCCACGGGGTGAAGGTCACCGGCGTCAGCGTCATCGAGGTGGACGCCGGTGTCGACACCGGCCGCATCCTCGCCCAGGCCCCGGTCGAGGTGCTGGACACGGACACGGAGGAGTCCCTCCACGAGCGCATCAAGCGTGCCGAGCAGCCGCTCCTGGTCGACGTCGTGCGGCGGCTGACCGCCGCGTCCTGACCCGGGCCGACTGATCCTGACCGAGCCGGGCACCGCCCGCGAGGTCCGGATACAGTGGCCTCACACGACTGGCGAAGGTGGGAGACCACCGGGGAGTGACGTCTGTGGGCATCGACCGCCTGGGTGCCCGCGGCAAGGAACAGATCCGAACAGGAGCACGCCACGTGAACACCGCTGCACGCCGCCCGATTCGCCGCGCCCTCATCTCCGTCTTCGACAAGACGGGCATCACCGAGCTCGCCCGCACCCTGGCCGATAACGGCGCCGAGATCGTCTCCACCGGCTCCACCGCCGCCACCATCCGCGAGGCCGGCACCCCGGTCACCGACGTCGAGACCGTCACCGGGTTCCCGGAGATGCTCGACGGACGCGTGAAGACCCTCCATCCCCGCGTCCACGCCGGGATCCTCGCCGACCAGCGGCTCGATTCGCACCGCGAACAGCTCAGCACCCACGAGATCGAGGCCTTCGACCTGGTCGTGGTGAACCTCTACCCCTTCAGCGAGACCGTCGCCGCCGGCGGCAGCTTCGAGGAGATCATCGAGAAGATCGACATCGGCGGGCCGTCCATGGTGCGCGGGGCCGCCAAGAACTTCGCCTCCCTCGCCGTGGTCGTCGATCCCCAGGACTACTCCCGGGCCGCCGACGCCGCCGCAGCGGGCGGGTTCACCCAGGCCGAGCGCCAGGAGCTGGCGACCATCGCGTTCACCCGCACTGCCGAGTACGACGAGGCCATCAGCGACTGGATGCTGAGCCGGCTCACCGAGGATGCCGACGAGGGCCAGGGCGCCGGCCCCGGCCGCGCGAGCGAGGACGAGGCCGACGGGCCCAGCGGCTCCGCCGCCTTCGTGCTGGACATGGCCGACGAGGAGGCCGCCGCCTCCGGCTTCCGCACCCTGCGCTACGGCGAGAACCCCCACCAGCGCGCCCGCGTCGCCGTCATCGACGACGACCAGCCCGGTATCGCCGGCGCCGAGCAGCTCGGCGGCAAGGAGATGAGCTACAACAACTACGTCGATGCGGACGCCGCCGTGCGCGCCGCCTTCGACCATGAGCGCCCGTGCGTGGCCGTGGTCAAGCACAACAACCCCTGCGGCATCGCCGTCACGGCCGAGGGCGAGGACATCGCCGGCGCCCATCGGCGTGCCCATGGCACCGACCCGGTCTCCGCCTACGGCGGCGTCATCGCCACCAACCGTCCGGTCACCCTCGCCATGGCCCAGCAGGTCAAGCCCGTCTTCACCGAGGTCATCCTGGCCCCGGCCTACGACGACGAGGCGCTCGACCTGCTGCGCACCAAGAAGAACCTCCGCATCCTCCGGCTCCAGGGCGCCTACCAGCGGCCCGTCGAGATCCATGAGATCTGGGGCGGCTCCCTGGTCCAGGATGCCGACCGCCTCGACGCGGAGGGCGATGATCCCGGCAACTGGACCCTCGCCGCCGGGGAGGCCGCCGACGAGGCCACCCTCGCCGACCTCGCCTTCGCCTGGCGCTCCGTGCGCGCGGTGAAGTCCAACGCCATCCTGCTGGCCGCTGACGGCGCGGCCGTCGGCATCGGGATGGGCCAGGTCAACCGCCTGGACTCCTGCCGCCTGGCTGTCACCCGTGCCAACACGCTCGGCGAGCACGCCGAGGGCGAGGCCGCCCCGGAGCGCGCCCGCGGCGCCGTGGCGGCCTCGGACGCGTTCTTCCCCTTCGCCGACGGCGCCCAGATCCTGCTTGACGCGGGGGTGAAGGCGATCGTCCAGCCCGGCGGCTCCATCCGCGACGAGGACGTGATCGAGGCCTGCCGCGCCGCCGGCGCCACGCTCTATCTCACCGGGACCCGCCACTTCGCCCACTGAGGCCCACGACCGCGTCCGAGCCCCTGCCCTCGGCAGCTCTTGCCTGCGCACATCCGCCCGTCGCGCCGGTGGGTCGTCCCGGTTTGTTCACCGCTCGGTCACGATGGAGACCTAGGGTGGGGTGCATAGACCAGCGACCGAAGGAGCGACCGTGAGGATCCCGGACAACCAGAGCCTGCGCGAGTACATCGAACATCTGCGCGAGGAGGGGTACACGGTCGCGGACGGGCACACCCCCGACCCCGACCTGATCGACCCCCAGGGCAACCCCGTCTACACCTGGCAGGAGGGGTACCCGTACGACACGCGCATGGACCGCGACGAGTACGAGCTCGAGAAGTACCGCCTCCAGGTGGAGCTGCTGAAGTACCAGTACTGGCTGGAGGACAACGACCAGAAGGCCATCATCATCTTCGAGGGGCGGGACGCGGCCGGCAAGGGCGGCACCATCAAGCGCTTCACCGAGCACCTCAACCCCCGCACCGCCCGCGTCGTCGCGCTGAACAAGCCCAGCGACCGCGAGCGCGGCCAGTGGTACTTCCAGCGCTACGTCCAGCACCTGCCCACCGAGGGCGAGATCGTGCTGTTCGACCGCTCCTGGTACAACCGCGCCGGTGTGGAGCGCGTGATGGGCTTCGCCACCCCGGAGCAGTACGAGACCTTCATGAACCAGGTGCCCTACTTCGAGCGCATGCTCGTCGACTCCGGTATCCACCTCACCAAGTTCTGGTTCTCGGTCTCGCAGAAGGAGCAGCGCACCCGCTTCGCGATCCGCCAGCTGGACCCGGTGCGCCGCTGGAAGCTGTCCCCGATGGACCTCGAGTCCCTGGACCGCTGGGAGGCCTACACCCAGGCCAAGGAGGAGATGTTCCGCCGGACGGACAAGAAGTACGCGCCGTGGACGATCATCCGCTCCAACGACAAGAAGCGTGCGCGCCTGAACGCGATGCGCTACTTCCTCTCCCAGTTCGAGTACGAGGACAAGGACCACGAAGTCGTCGGGAAGCCGGATCCGAAGCTGGTGATGCGCGGCAAGATGGAAGAGGCCGACGAGTGAGCTGAGCGCCGCCTCTGCCCGGGGTCAGTCGCCGCTGGACTCCGTGGGCAGGCGGGTGATCTCCCCGGAATCCAGCTTCGCGTTCTCCGGCGCGGGGAACGTGCCGGTGGAGGTGGCCCGCACCGGGGCGGTCATCGAGGCGGGGGAGAGCAGGCTCTGCAGGCGGCGCTCGTCGACCAGGCCGCGCTCCAGGACGAGATCGGCGACCGGGCGTCCCGTCTCCAGCGCGGTGGCGGCCACGTCCGTCGCGGCGGCGTAGCCGATCACCGGGACCAGGGCCGTGATCACTCCGATCGAGCGTCGCAGGTAGCTGTCCAGGACGTGCTCGTTCAGGGTGATCCCCGCGATGCAGCGATCGGCCAGGGTGTTCATGGCACGGATCATGATGCGCGTGGACTCGAGGATGTTGAAGCAGATCACGGGCTCGAACGCGTTCAGCTGGAGCTGCCCGCCCTCGGCCGCGAAGGTCACCGTGAGGTCGTTGCCGATCACCTCGAAGGCGACCTGGTTGACGACCTCGGGAATCACCGGATTCACCTTGCCCGGCATGATCGAGCTGCCCGGCTGCACGGCCGGCAGGATGATCTCCGCCAGGCCCGCCCGCGGCCCCGAGGACAGCAGCCGCAGGTCGTTGCAGATCTTGGAGATCTTCACCGCGATCCGCTTGAGGACCCCCGAGAACGTCACGAAGGCGCCGGTGTCGCTGGTGGCCTCGACCAGGTCCGCGGAGACGGTGAAGGGCACACCGGTGAGCTCAGCGAGCTCCTGCGTGGCCAACTGGGCGTAGCCCGGATCGGAGGTGATGCCGGTCCCGATCGCGGTCGCGCCGAGGTTGATCTCCTGGAAGAGGGTCGCGGTGCGGGTGAGGCGCTCGACGTCCTCGGCGATCGTCGTCGCCCAGCCGTTGAACTCCTGGCCGACCGTCATCGGCACGGCGTCCTGCATCTGGGTGCGGCCCACCTTCAGCACCGAGGAGAATTCCTCGCCCTTGGAGCGCAGCGTCCCGATCAGCGAGTCCATCGCATCCGCCAGCGCGGGGAAGGACAGCATCATCGCCAGACGCACCGCGGTGGGGTACACGTCGTTGGTGGACTGGCCGAGGTTGACGTGATTGTTGGGGTGCAGCCGGTCGTACTCGCCCCGCTGCCGGCCCAGGATCTCCAGCGCCCGGTTGGCGATGACCTCGTTGGCGTTCATGTTGGTGCTGGTACCCGCACCGCCCTGGATCATGTCCACGACGAAATGCTCGTGCAGGGCACCGTCGACGATCTCCGCGCAGGCCTGCTCGATGGCGGCGGCCCGCTCGTCATCGAGCGCCCCGAGCTGGTTGTTCGCGCGGGCCGCGGCCCGCTTGACCTGGGCCAGCGCCTCGATCAGACGGGGGAAGTGACTCAGCGGAACGCCGGTGATGTGGAAGTTCTCCCGCGCCCGCAGGGTCTGGATGCCGTAATAGGCGTCGGCCGGCACATCGCGGTCGCCGAGCAGGTCGTGCTCGCTCCGCGTGCCGGCGTGCTGCGTGGTACCGGGGACGGTCATCGCGGAATCCTCCAGATCGGGCGGACGGCCGACGGCAGTGCCGGCCCCGGCCAGGGTAACCAGCCGCGGCGACTGCCGCGGGCGTATCGAGGCCGTCTCGACGTCGTCGAGCAGTCGGGCAGTCACGTCGTCGAGCAGTCGGCCCCTCGGCCCCTCGGGCAGTCGGGCAGTCGGGCAGTCGGGCAGTCGGGCCGTCGCCCCGCCGGGCCGCCGGCCGATCAGACAGGCAGGCGCGCGGCCGGCGCGTCGGCCGTAGCATGGAGCCGTGCGTGCCGACCGATCCCCGTTCACCCTGCGTGCCGCTTTCCGTCGGCAGGCGGTACTGACGCTCGCCCTGTGCGCGCTCGCCGGGATCCTGGTCGTGGGCACGACGGTATCGACCCCGTGGGCGGGCGCCCTGCTCGCGGCGCTGCTGGGAGTGCTTGCACTGCTGCGCGCTGTGCTGCCGGTGCGCACCGTCGGCGCCCTGGCGGTGCGTTCGCGCGCGCTGGATGTGAGCGTGCTGGCCCTGCTGGCGATCGGGATCGGCGTGCTCTCGAGCGCACCGAATCTCTGACCCGGGTCGGCTCATCGCCGACGCGGGTCGGTCCCGCCGGCTCTCCGGGGGCCAGTCCGGTCGGCTCCCCGGCGGGTCAGCCCCTCGGCTCTCTCGGGGCCGGCCTCGTCGGCTCCGACGGGCTCTGACGCGGGTCAGTCCCGTTCCGGGTGCGCCGTCAGCAGGCGGATGCGGCCGTCGACCAGACCGTAGACCGCGCCGGCGACGGCCAGGCGTCCCTCCTCGTGTGCGCTGCGCACCAGGTCGGAGGAGGCCAGCAGGTCCTCGATCGTGCCGATCACGTGATGGTCCACGCCGTCGGCTGCGGAGCCGTCAGGGTCGAGGTGGCCGCGCACGCCCTCGACCAGCGCGGGCATCGCCCCGGGCAGCTCGCGGCCGTCGGCCAGGTACTGCTGGGCGGCACCGACCGCGCCGCAGGACTCGTGGCCCAGCACCATCGCCGCGGAGACGCCGAGCTGCTCGACGGCGAACTCGATGGAGGCCTGCACCGAGCGGTCCAGCACGTGCCCCGCGGTGCGGACCACGAAGAGGTCTCCGAAGCCCTGGTCGAGGAGGAACTCGACGGTCACCCGGGAATCGGAGCAGGCGAGGACCACGGCGAACGGCTGCTGTCCGCGGGCGAGCGCGCGGCGGTGCTCATCGCTCTGATGAGGGCGCTGCGAACGTCCTTCGGAGAACCGCGTGTTGCCCTCCAGGAGGGCCTCCAGCGCACCGTGAGGAGTATGACGATCGTGGGGGTCGGGCATGGTGTTTTCCACGGCGCCCAGTGTGGCACGATCAGAGCTGTGCCCACCGATTCCGCACGTCTGCATGCCGTATTCGACCTCGCCATGAGGATCGGCGAGGGCCTGCTCACGAACGGGGCCGCGGCCTCGGAGGTCACGGCCACCGTGCTGCGGGTCACCAGCTCCTCCGGCTACCGCAACGTCTCGGTCCAGGTCACTTTCGACGAGGTCACGATCTCCTACCTCGCCGACGAGTCCTCGGCCCCGTTCACCCGGGTCCGCTCGGCGGGCGCCCGGGTCCAGGACTTCGCACGGCTGGCCGCGTTCGAGGACATCACCCACGACTACATCTCCGGTGAGCTGCCGCTGGAGGAAGCCCGCCGCCGGGCCGAGGCGATTCCCCGCGAGGCCCCGGCGTACAAGCTGCCCCTGGTGGTCTCCGGCTTCGCGGTGATGGGCGGATCGGCCGCGCTGAGCTTCGGTGCCGGGGTGCTCGTGGTCGTCGCGGCGACCTTCACCGCCGGGCTGCTGATCGCGGCGGGGGAGTACCTTGCCCGGCTGCACATCCCCCCGTTCTACGGGCAGGCGCTCGGGGGCTTCCTCGGGGTCAGCGCCGCCGTGCTCGTGAACCTGATCGACCCCACCGTGAACTCCTCGATCGTGGTGGTCTCCTGCATCATCGTCCAGCTGGCCGGACTCTCCTCGATCGGCGCGGTCCAGGACGCCGTCACCGGCTGGTACGTCACCGCCGCCGGCCGCATCCTGGAGACGCTGATGATGACCGTGGGCGTCGTGGCCGGGGTGCGCGGCGGCATGCTGCTGGCCGACATGATCGAAGCCGACATCTCGGTCAGCGCCGCCCTGCCGCTCTCTCTGACCACCACCCTCGTCGTCGTCATCTCCGGGATCGGGATGGGTCTGGGCTACGGGGTGGGCACCCAGGTGCCGTGGCGCATGCTGCCCTGGATCTCGCTGGTCGCCGCAGGCTCGGCCAGCATCTCGCACCTGGTCAAGAGCCTCACCCCGGAGGGCGTGTACGCCGTGGCCATCGCAGCCTTCGTCTCCGGTGTCGCCTCGGTCGTCCTCGGTGATCGACTGCGGGCCCCGGGCCTGCTGTTCGTGATGGGCGGGGTCATCCCTCTGGTCCCCGGCAGTCGAATCTACGCGGGCCTGCTCGGGCTCAGCGGGGACATGTCCACCGGAGCGGCCGAGCTGTTCGCCGCCGCCGAGATCGCCGTGGGGATCGCCTCGGGGGCCGTGCTCGGGCAGATGCTGGCCTCCCGCGCGCTGCCCTACTTCCGGCGCAGCGGCATCGCCTACACCCCGAGCATCTCCTCGCCGTTCACCACCCTGCGCCGTCGTCGCCTGACGCTCGGTTCGCGACGCTTCCGCAGGCGCCGCGGGGCGCAGGTGGTCGAACCGTCTACGATGACGGGCGAGATGACAGCGCTGTCTCCCGCGATGTTCGAGGACCTCGAAGATCCCGGGGTCCCGGAGGAGAGCGGGGGCCCGGAGGATCCGCCGGAGAACCACGGGCGGCGCACCGACACCGAGGAGACCCCATGAGCATCCCCGCACTGATCGCCGTCGGCTGCTACTCCCGGAGCGGCACCGGCCGGGGCCCCGGTCTCGAACTGCTCCGGCTGACGACCGAGGGAACCGGCGTCCCCGGCGGAGCGGACGGTGCCCCGGCGCTGACGGTCGAACGCGGGGCGAGTGTGGAGCTGCCGGATCCGTCCTTCGTGCTGTGGAGCCCGGACGGGACGCTCCTGTATGCGGTGCTCGAGACCGATCCGGCCCGCGTGGTGGCGGTGCGCGTAGGGCAGGACGGCCGCAGCGCCGACGTCGTCGCTGATCATCGGCTGGCGGCCGCCGGTGGCTGCCACCTGGCCTTCGGGCGCTCCCCGTCGACCCTGCTGGTGGCCGGCTACGGCTCCGGCACCGTCGAGACCGTGCGCCTGGACGCCGAGGGCCTGCCCGTCGAGTCGGTCGACCGCGATGACCACCATTCCCTGGCCGACGGCGGCCGGCCGCACCCCCACCAGGTGGTGGCGCTTCCCGGCACCGACCTCCTGGCCGTTCCGGATCTCGGCCTGGACCGGGTGTTCCTCTATCGCCAGGACTCCACCGGAGAGGTCGACCTGGCGGGCGAGATCCCCCTGCCGCGCGGCAGCGGCCCGCGCCACCTCGCGCCCGACCATGAGTCCGAGCAGCTGCACATCTCGTGCGAGCGCTCCGGCATGATCGCGACCGCGGTGCGACGGGACGTCCCGGCCGAACGCCCCGGCGCGTCGGCTCCGCAGGGTGCGACGCGCGAGTGGAGCGTGCGCTCGAGCACCGCCGCCAGCGGCCGGGAGGGTGACAACGCGCTCTCGCACGTGGAGCTGTCGGCCGACGAGTCCGTGCTGCTGGTCGCCAATCGCGGGCCGGACACCGTCTCCGCGCTGTCGCTGGCCCAGATGCGGCCGCAGCTCGTCTCGGAGATCGAAGTCGGGGCGCACCCGCGCCACTTCACCCGGCTCGGCGACCTGGTGCTGGTCGCTGCCCAGGAGAGCGACCGCATCGACGTGCTGCGCCTGGAGCGGGACGAGCTCTCCGTGGCCGGGGACCCGATCCCCGCGCCGTCGGTGGCCTGCCTCGCGCTCAGGCCCTGACAGCGGCCGCGGCCGCTGCTCACGCGCGTGAACCTCACGCGCTGACGAGGGCCGCCGACGCCCCGGGGGTTACACTTTCGGTCGCCGTGCCGGGGCCTACCGCGCGGTATGGCCAGTGCCCCGGCCCTCAAGAGTTCCGGAAGGAAGACGATGACCTCTGCCGCAGACGCCGGCACCGCCGAGACCCTGACCGAGGGCGCCCGATCCGTCGGCGCCCGAGCGGCGGACTCCACGGCCGACGGATCCGCCGCGGTCGTGCTGTCCGCCGCCCCCGATCGCACCGAGGCCGCCGAGCGGGCGGAGTCGCTGTTCCTCGAGTCCTTCGGATACCAGCCCGACGGGGTCTGGTCGGCGCCCGGACGCGTGAACATCATCGGCGAGCATGTCGACTACCAGGACGGGCTGTGCCTGCCGATGGCGATCTCGCACCGCTGCTACGCGGCGGCCGCCCGGACGCCCACCGACCGGGTGCGCCTGCGCTCCGCTCAGGACGATCGGGTGCTCGATATCGACGCGCGCGACCTCGAGCCGGGAGCGATCGACGGCTGGCCGGCGTACGTCGCCGGCGTGCTGTGGGCCCTGCGGCCCTACATCTCCGGGGCCACCACCCAGGGCATGGATGTGATGATCGACGGCCAGGTGCCGCTCGGTGCGGGACTGTCCAGTTCCGCCGCGCTCGAATGCGCTGCGGCGGAGGCCATCGAGGCGCTGCTGAGCCTGGGGACCGGTCCGCTGGATCGGGTCAAGGCCGCCATCACCGCCGAGACCTCCTTCGCCGGGGCGTCCACGGGCGGGCTGGATCAGTCCGCCGCGGTGCTCTCCCATGCCGGCCACGCCCTGTTCCTGGACTGCCGTGACTTCTCCACCCGGGCCGTGCCGTGGGACCTCGCCCAGCAGGGCCTCGCGCTGCTGATCACCGACACCCGCGCGGAGCACTCCCATGTCGATGGCGAGTACACCGCGCGCCGCGCGGACAGTGAGCGCGCCGCCGAGGCCCTGGGGGTGGCGACCCTGCGTGAGGCCGATGCCGGTCGGCTCGAAGAGCTGCTGCCGCGCATCGAGGACGAGGTGGTCCGTCGCCGTGCCCGCCACTCCATCACCGAGATCCAGCGGGTCAAGGACTTCGACGCACTGCTCGCCTCCGGCACCGTGCGCGAGAACGTGGCCGAGCTGGGCCGGCTGCTGAATGCCTCCCACGATTCCCTCCGTGAGGACTATGAGGTCACCGTCGCCCAGCTCGATGTCGCGGTCGACGCGGCGCGTGCGGCCGGTGCCCACGGCGCCCGCATGACCGGCGGCGGTTTCGGAGGGTCGACGATCGCCCTGGTCGAGGCCGACGAGGCCCAGAGCGTGGCCGAGGCGATCGCGGCAGCGTTCGCCGAGCGCGGGTTCACCGCCCCGGAGTTCTTCCTGGCCCTGCCGTCCGAGGGCGCCGGCCAGGACCGCTGAGCTCTCCGGGGCCGGCCAGGGCCGCTGAGCTCCCCGGGGCCGGCGGCGCCCGTCTCCCTGCGGGTCCATTGCTCCCCGCGGGCCCATCCCGGTTCTTTCTCCGGGCCTATTCCGGCGGCCGGATGGGTTGGGTTCCGATACGTTCCACTCAGCTGGTACGGATCGGAACCCAACTGGGTCGAGGCCTCGGTCGGGTGGAGGTCAGGCCCGGTCGGGCGGGTCGCCTCCCGGCCAGTCACCCTCCGGCCGTACGCCCTCCAGCCAGTCGCGCACGCCGGCCAGGAGCCGCGTGCGGGTCGCGTCGTCCGCGCCCGAGAGCCTGATGGAGGCGGCGGCGAGATCGGCGAGCTCGGGGTCGGAGAGCCCGACGGCCCGGGCGGTCTCGTACTGGTCCAGGAGGCGGGAGCCGAACAGCAGGGGATCGTCGGCCCCGAGGGCGACCTGCGCTCCGGCGTCGACCAGCTGCCGCAGCGGCACATCGCCGGGCTCGGCGACGACACCGAGCGACGCGTTCGAGGCGGGGCAGACCTCCAGGCCGATATCGGCCTCGACG
Organism: Brachybacterium sp. GCM10030268; assembly: GCF_042666305.1. Taxonomy (NCBI): domain Bacteria; kingdom Bacillati; phylum Actinomycetota; class Actinomycetes; order Micrococcales; family Dermabacteraceae; genus Brachybacterium; species Brachybacterium sp. GCM10030268. Next base: position 55,167 of record NZ_JBHTCW010000008.1, read on the forward strand.
ATGCGCTCGAGCAGGCGAGGGTCCTCGGCCGCACGCACCCCGTGGCCGAGACGATCGGGAGCCAGGTGCTCCACCACCTCCTGGACGTGGTCCGGTCCCAGCAGCTCCCCGCCGTGGGGCACCGAGAGCAGCCCGGCTCCGCGGGCGATGCGGAACGCCGGCCCGTACTCCTCGGTGGTGCCGCGGCGCTCGTCGTTGGAGAGGCCGAAACCGATCACTCTGCCCGCGTGACGCGCGGCGAGGCGCGCGAGGGTTCGGGCGTCCATGGGGTGCCGGGTACGGGAGGCGGCGACGATGATCCCGATGCTCACTCCGGTCGCCGCTTCGGACCGCTCCGCCTGGTCCAGCACGATCTCCATCGCCGCGGTGAGCCCACCGACGAACGGCGCGTAGCTGGTGGGATCGACCTGCAGCTCCAGGCGTCCCGAGCCCTCGGCGGCATCGTCCTGCGCCGCCTCGTGGATGATCCGGCGCATGGCGTCCTCGCCGTCGACGACGGCACGGGCCGCGTCGTACTGCCGCTGGAAGCGGAACCAGCCGCGGTGGGTCGGCTCGACCTGCAGTGCCACCTCATCGGTCAGTGACCGAGGCAGCAGGATCCCGCGCTCGCCGGCGAGGTCCCGCAGGGTCGAGGTGCGCATCGACCCCGTGAAGTGCAGGTGCAGATGCGCCTTCGGCAGAGCGGCGAGGTCGCGCGGGGTGCCCTCGTCCGGGCCCGCGGGGCTCACTCGGACAGCAGCGCGGCCAGACGGTCGATGCCCTCGGCGAGGTCGTCGTCGTTCAGTGCGTAGGAGAAGCGCAGGTGGCCGGGGGCCCCGAAGGCCTCGCCGGGAACGGCGGCGACCTCCGCCTCCTCCAGCATCACGGTCGCCAGCTCGGTGGACGTGGTGACCTGCCTGCCACGGATCTCGCGGCCGAGCACGCCGGAGACGTCCGGGAAGGCGTAGAACGCCCCGGTGGGGGTGGGCACGGTGAAGCCCGGCACGGCCGCCAGCTTCTCGACGATGGTGCGGCGGCGACGGTCGAAGGCCTCGCGCATGCGTTCGACGGGCTCCGTCGGCCCGGTCAGTGCGGCGATCGCGGCGCGCTGGGCGATGTTGTTGACGTTGGAGGTCAGGTGGGACTGCAGATTGCCGGCCGCGGCGACGACGTCCCGCGGCCCGACCATCCAGCCCACGCGCCAGCCGGTCATCGCGAAGGATTTCGCCACTCCGCCGAGGATCACGGTGGTCTCGGCGAGTTCGGGGACCGCCGCGAGGATCGAGGTGAAGGCGACGCCCTCGTAGGTGAGGTGCTGGTAGATCTCGTCGGTGATCACCCACAGCCCGTGCTCCAGGGCCCAGGTGCCCAGCTCGCGCAGCTGCTGCTGGGTCATGACCGCGCCGGTCGGGTTCGACGGGGAGCACACGACGATCGCGCGGGTGCGCTCGGTGCGGGCCGCCTCGAGCTGAGCGATCGTGGGCACGTAGCCCTGGTCCGCGCCCGCCAGGACCGGCACGTCCGCGGCCCCGGCCAGGCGGATCGCCTCGGGGTAGGTCGTCCAGTACGGGGCCGGCAGCAGCACCTCGTCGCCCGGGTCCAGCAGCGTTGCGAAGGTCTGGTACACGGCCTGCTTGCCGCCGTTGGTCACGAGGGTCTGGGCCGGCTCGACGGTCAGACCGGTGGAGGCGGAGACGCTCTCGGCCAGGGCCTGCCGCAGCGCCGGCAGGCCGACGGCGGGGGAGTAGCGGTGGTTGACCGGATCCGATGCCGCCTCGATGGCCGCGTCGACGATGTGCCGGGGGGTGGGGAAGTCGGGCTCGCCGGCGCCGAAACCGATGACCGGGCGCCCGGCGGCCTTGAGCTCCTTGGCCTTGGCGTCGACCGCGAGGGTGGCCGACGGGGCGATCGCGCCGACCCGCTGCGAGATGCGGGCGCGCTGAGGAGTGCTGGCAGAGGTGGGGACGTCGTCGGTGATCACCCGCCTATCGTGGCAGAGCTCTCCCCGCGGTGCCAGGTCGCCCGAAGTGTGGATCACCGGCGATGGCGGGCTGCGCGAGTCGGCTCTGCGGCCCGGGCGCAGCGGTGCCGAGCCGTGGGCCGATGTGATCTGGCGCGGGCGGATTCGCACAGGGTCGCCCCGGCTTGTATGCTGATCGCTGGTCAGATTCGTGCCCGTTCTTCGAGGCGGTACGGACCAACCTCACGGGGGACTTTTCCCGCGTGGAGGGCAGTGGCGCAATTGGTAGCGCAGCGGTCTCCAAAACCGCAGGTTGCAGGTTCGAGCCCTGTCTGCCCTGCCGGCCCGGTCGGGTCCGCCCGGCCGGATACGGATGACCTCGAGGAGATCGGACAGTCCAGACGTGAATTCCAGCCAGAACGCCCCGTCGGCGCCCACCAGCGGCGACGCCCAGGGCTCCGGGTCCAGCAACCCGTTCGTGGCAATCGGTCTGTTCATCCGCCAGGTCATCGCGGAGCTCAGGAAGGTCGTCGTCCCGACCCGTAAGGAACTGGTCGTGTACTCGATCACGGTCCTGGTGTTCGTGATCGTGATGATCCTGCTGATCTTCGGCCTCGATGCCGGATTCAGCTGGCTGTCCCGGACTGCGTTCTCGTCTCCCGACGCGGGAGTCTGAGCGGGTCCGCGCCGAGCAGCACGCCGCACCGCGCCCGACCATTCCACAGCCGTCAGGAAGGCAGGTTCCCCGCTGATGAGCGACCAGACCTCATCCCCCGAAGAGTCCTACCAGGACGTCGACGACTCCCTGTCGTTCTCGTCGTCTCCCGAGACCGACGCAGCGCCCCAGGCGGCTGACGCCGAGGCGCAGAGCTCCGAGGCCGAGCTCGCCGAGGATGCCTCTGTGGATCAGCAGGCTCCCACCGAGGAGGGTGAGGACGCCGCGGAGACGGCCGCCGACCCGGACGACGGCGACGCCGAGCCGGCCACCGGTGACGAGGCCGCGGAGTCCGAAGCGCCCCAGGAATCCGAGGACTCCGAGGAATCCGAGCAAGAGGACCCGCTGGTCGAGCTGAAGCGTCATCTGCGCTCCGCTCCCGGCGAGTGGTACGTCGTCCATTCCTACTCCGGCCACGAGAACCGCGTGAAGTCCCAGCTCGCGACGCGTACCGAGACCCAGGACATGGAGGACTACATCTTCGAGGTCCAGGTCCCGATGGAGGACGCGACCGAGGTCAAGAACGGCCAGAAGAAGATCGTCCGCCGGGTGCGGGTGCCCGGGTACGTGCTGGTGCGCATGGACCTGACCACCGAATCGTGGCGTGTGGTCCGCGACACCCCGGGCGTGACCGGCTTCGTCGGCAACGCGACCGACCCGACGCCGCTGAGCTTCGACGAGATCTACTCGCTGCTGGAGCCCTCCGTCGGCCTGCCGGAGAAGAAGCGCTCCTCGGGCGGCACTCCGAGCAAGCCCGCCGCCGCGCAGAAGATGCCCGATTTCCACGTGGGCGAGTCCGTCACCGTCATGGACGGTCCGTTCGAGACCATGCCGGCGACGATCTCCGAGATCCACGCGGAGACCCAGAAGCTCCAGGTGCTCGTGTCCATCTTCGGGCGCGAGACCCCGGTCGAGCTCGGCTTCGATCAGGTCACCAAGATCTGATCGGACCCGTTCGGCGCCGCGGCCTGCGCCGCGGCAGTACGACCAGGATCACCCTTGATCCCGGTCGACGCCGACGCGACGTGCAGGTAGCGTCGCACCGGACCTGACGCCGCCCCCGGCGCGCCCAGGTCCTCGCAGTGGGAGGAGCATGATGAGCTCCGCCCGGACCACGACACAGAGAGAAGAGCAATGGCTCCCAAGAAGAAGATCGCGAGCGTCATCAAGCTCCAGATCCAGGCCGGCCAGGCCACACCTGCGCCGCCCGTGGGTCCCGCGCTCGGCGCTGCCGGCGTGAACATGATGGAGTTCGTCAAGGCGTACAACGATGCGACCGCCGATCAGCGCGGCAACATCATCCCGGTCGAGATCACGGTCTACGAGGATCGCTCGTTCACCTTCATCACGAAGACCCCGCCGGCCGCTGAGCTCATCAAGAAGGCCGCCGGCCTCCAGAAGGGCTCGGCCACTCCGCATACGGACAAGGTCGGCACGATCACCCAGGCTCAGGTCCGCGAGATCGCGGAGACCAAGATGCCTGATCTGAACGCGAACGACATGGATACCGCGGCGAAGATCGTCGCCGGGACCGCTCGTTCCATGGGCATCACGGTGGAGGACTGACGAGATGGTATTCCGTAGCAAGGGTTACAAGGACAGCGCGGCCAAGGTCGAAGCGGGCCGCGAGTACTCGCCGCTGGACGCCCTGCGTCTGGCCCAGAAGACCTCCCCGGCGAAGTTCGACGCGTCCGTCGAGGTCGCCATGCGTCTGGGCGTCGACCCGCGCAAGGCCGATCAGATGGTCCGCGGCACGGTCAACCTGCCCAACGGCACCGGTAAGACCTCCCGCGTCATCGTCTTCGCGACCGGTGCGCAGGCCGACGCGGCCCTCGAGGCCGGGGCCGACGAGGTCGGCGACGACGAGCTCATCGAGAAGGTCGCCGGCGGCTGGACCGACTTCGACTCGGCCGTCGCCACGCCGAACCTGATGGGCAAGGTCGGTCGACTGGGCCGCGTGCTCGGCCCCCGCGGCCTCATGCCGAACCCCAAGACCGGCACGGTCACGATGGACACCGCCAAGGCCGTGTCCGACATCAAGGGCGGCAAGATCGAGTTCCGCACCGACCGTGCAGCGAACCTGCACTACCTGATCGGCAAGGTCTCCTTCACCGATCAGCAGCTGGTCGAGAACTACGTCGCCGCCCTCGATGAGATCCTCCGGCTGAAGCCGTCCTCCTCGAAGGGCCGCTACATCTCGAAGATCACCGTGTCCACCACCATGGGCCCGGGCATCCCGGTCGACGTGAACCGCACGCGCAACCTCCTCGAGGACACCGACGAGGCCTGATCCGGCAGTCTGATCGGGCCTGATCGAGCTCCTGCGAGCTTGTGGCCGGTCGGAGATCAGTCAGTCCGGTCCGGCACGGCCGGCCCGTCGCGCCATAGTTCGGCACCTGGGATTCATGCTCACTCGAGCATGCGTCCCAGGTGCCGAACTGCATTCGTGGGGCGGTGCTGTGAGGCACTTCGCTCCACGCGGGGTAGTGGCTCGCGCCGCGTCCCGGTAGTCTGTAGGCACCGAAGACCGCCGGTCGTCGCCCTCGACCCCGAGAGCGACCGAAGAAATCCCGCACGGGATGGCCTGCGCAGGTGTAGAAGCGACCTCGCACGGTCGTGCCCATCCGGTATGTGCCGGAGCCCTCGCGGCGCGGGCATCACGTGCGAATGAGGCCTCGACACCTGCGTGTCGAGGCCTTTTCCGTGCCTGAGGACGACTTCACCCGTCGGCGAGAGACCTCTGGAAGGAGGGCCATGGCGAATCCCGACAAGGTGGACGCCGTCTCGGAGATCGCGGATCTGTTCCGCGAGTCCGATGCCGCCGTCATCACCGAATATCGCGGGCTCAGCGTGGGGGAGCTCCAGGAGCTCCGCCGCTCACTGGGTTCCGAGACGACGTACGCCGTGGTGAAGAACACGCTCACGGAGATCGCCGCCCGCGAGGCCGGCATCACCGCTCTCGATGGCACGCTCAGCGGTCCGACCGCTATCGCCTTCATCAAGGGTGAGCCGGTGGAGCCTGCGAAGGCTCTGCGTGACTTCGCCAAGACGCACGACAGGCTCGTGATCAAGTCCGGTCTCTTCGAGGGCAAGGCGCTCTCGAAGGAGGACGTCCAGAAGCTCGCGGACCTCGAGTCCCGCGAAGCGATGCTGGCCTCGGCCGCCGGCGCCATGAAGGCGTCGCTGTCCAAGGCTGCCGCAACGTTCGCCGCGCCGCTGTCCAAGACGGCACGCGCCGTGGACGCACTGCGCGCCAAGCAGGAGGCCTGAGGCCCTCGGGCCCCACGCTTCCGCAGTCCGCAGCCTCAGGGCTGCACCCGGAGCCCCTGAGCGGGGCACCGGACCGCAAGACCTGGCGCAGTGCGCCGCCTTACACCGCAGGGACCACGTCCCGCTTACAGGAAGGAACGCCACCATGGCGAAGCTCAGCAACGACGAGCTCATCGAGGCTTTCAAGGAAATGTCCCTCATCGAGCTCTCCGAGTTCGTGAAGCAGTTCGAGGACGTCTTCGACGTCACCGCCGCCGCTCCCGCGGCCGTTGCCGCCCCGGCCGGCGGTGGCGGCGAGGCTGCACCCGCCGAGGAGGAGAAGGACGAGTTCGACGTCATTCTCGATTCGGCCGGGTCCGCCAAGATCGCCGTCATCAAGGAGGTGCGCGCCCTGACCTCCCTCGGTCTGAAGGAGGCCAAGGCGCTCGTCGACGAGGCCCCCAAGCCCATCCTCGAGGGCGTCAAGAAGGACGACGCCGAGGCCGCCAAGGAGAAGCTCGAGGAGGCCGGCGCGACCATCAGCCTCAAGTGATCACCGGCGCTCGCCCTGGCGAGCGCCTGGCTTGAGGGCGGTCTCACCGCCTGCAGACTCGCTCTGCTGCCCGAAGGGCCGTCCCGCTTCCGCGGGGCGGCCCTTCGTCGTGCCTGCGGTCCACGCGCTCACGCGCTGCGTCGGCGCGGCCGCGGAGTGCGACCGTGCGCCCGCGTGGCGCGACCGCGCGACACGAGACCCCCGCATCGCGCGCGGCCTGCTTGACTCCGGCGGGATTTGCGTCCATTCTGTCTGCCGTACGGAGCTGTTCCTGCCGCATGCGCCCCGCTGAGCCGAGCTCGCGGAGGCCGGTCGAGCCAGACGGGCAGGAGGCACCGGACGAAAATTTCCGCGCCAGGCATATAGCGGCCGACGCGGATGGACCGGCCACGTCGCGGGCCTTGTGTCCATCCGCGATTTTGTGTATGCTCAGTCCTTGCGCTGCGCGTCGCCCGTAGGTTCTGCTGCTCTGCTCGTCTTCGACGTCATTGTTGGCTGCTCTGCCTGCTCCACTGCCCTGACGGGTGTTCGCCGCGCCTGGGATTCCGTCATCGGCCTGTGGAAGGACCCCCCTTGGCTGCCTCGAGCACCGATCGCACCACCGACATCGCACTTCGCACCGCCTCCCCTCGCGTCACCTTCGCGAAGCTCGGCGACCCCATCGACGTTCCGGATCTGCTGAGTCTGCAGACCACCTCGTTCGACTGGCTGCTGGGCAACGAGCGCTGGCAGGAGCGTGCCGCCGAGGCCGCTGCCGCCGGTCGCGAGGACGTCCCGCAGAGCTCCGGGCTCGCGGACATCCTCGAGGAGATCTCTCCTATCGAGGACTTCGCGGGCAACATGTCCCTCTCCTTCCGGGACCACACCTTCGACGACCCGAAGTACACGGTCGAGGAGTGCAAGGAGAAGGACCTCACCTACGCCGCTCCGCTGTACGTCATCGCGGAGTTCATGAACAACGAGACCGGTGAGATCAAGACCCAGACGGTCTTCATGGGCGAGTTCCCGCTCATGACCGACAAGGGCACCTTCATCATCAACGGCACCGAGCGCGTCGTCGTCTCGCAGCTGGTCCGCTCCCCGGGTGTGTACTTCGAGGAGAACGTCGACAAGACCAGCGACAAGCACGTCTTCAGCGCGAAGGTCATCCCCTCGCGCGGCGCCTGGCTCGATTTCGAGGTCGACAAGCGCGACCAGGTCGGCGTGCGCATCGACCGCAAGCGCAAGCAGTCGGTGACGACCCTGCTGCAGGCACTGGGCATGTCCCACAGCGACATCCTCGAGGAGTTCGGCGAGTTCGAGTCGATGCGCTCGACGCTGGAGAAGGACCGCATCTCCTCGCAGGACGAGGCGCTCATGGACATCTACCGCAAGCAGCGCCCGGGCGAGCCGCCCACGCGCGATGCGGGCGAGGCCATGCTCAACAACCTCTACTTCAACGCCAAGCGCTACGACCTCGCGAAGGTCGGTCGCTACAAGATCGGCAAGAAGCTCGGTCTCGAGGGCAGCCTGTCGGAGTCCACCCTCCGCCTCGAGGACATCGTCGCCACGATCAAGTACATCGTCGCCCTGCACGACGGCGTCGGGGAGTACACCAGCTCCGCCGGGAAGGCCGTGCGCGTCGAGACCGACGACATCGACCACTTCGGCAACCGTCGCATCCGTGCGGTGGGCGAACTGATCCAGAACCAGATCCGCACCGGTCTCTCCCGCATGGAGCGCGTCGTCCGCGAGCGCATGACCACGCAGGACGTCGAGGCGATCACCCCGCTCACGCTGATCAACATCCGGCCCGTCACCGCGGCGATCAAGGAGTTCTTCGGAACCTCCCAGCTCTCGCAGTTCATGGACCAGAACAACCCGCTGTCGGGCCTGACCCACAAGCGTCGCCTCTCGGCGCTCGGCCCGGGCGGCCTCTCCCGTGACCGCGCCGGCATGGAGGTCCGCGACGTCCACCCGTCGCACTACGGCCGCATGTGCCCGATCGAGACCCCTGAGGGCCCGAACATCGGCCTGATCGGCTCGCTGGCGACCTTCGCGCGGATCAACCCGTTCGGCTTCATCGAGACCCCGTACCGCAAGGTCGAGGGCGGCCTGGTCACCGACGAGATCGTCTACCTCACGGCGGACGACGAGGACCGGCACATCATCGCCCAGGCCAACGCCAAGATCGGCGAGGACGGGCGCTTCGTCGAGGACCAGGTGCTGGTGCGTCTGGCCGGCGGCGACCCCGACCTGGTCGATGCGGCCGACGTCGACTACATGGACGTCTCCGCGCGTCAGATGGTCTCCGTCGCCACCGCGATGATCCCGTTCCTCGAGCACGACGATGCCAACCGCGCCCTCATGGGCGCGAACATGCAGCGCCAGGCCGTGCCGCTGCTCCGCGCCGAGATGCCGCTGGTCGGCACCGGTATGGAGCGTCGCGCAGCGGTCGACGCGGGTGACGTGGTCGTCGCCGAGAAGGGCGGTGTCATCGAGGAGCTCTCGGCCGACCTCGTCGTCGTGATGGCCGACGACGGCACCCGGCAGACCTACCCGATCGGGAAGTTCCAGCGCTCCAACGCCGGCAACTCCTACAACCAGCGCGTGCTGTTCGACGAGGGTGACCGCGTCGAGGCCGGCTCGATCCTGGCCGACGGTCCCTCGACCGACCAGGGCGAGCTCTCGATGGGCAAGAACCTGCTGGTCGCCTTCATGTCGTGGGAGGGCCACAACTACGAGGACGGCATCATCCTGTCCTCGCGGCTGGTCCAGGACGACGTGCTCACCTCGATCCACATCGAGGAGCACGAGGTCGACGCCCGCGACACCAAGCTCGGCAAGGAGGAGATCACCCGGGACATCCCGAACGTCGGCGACGACGTGCTGGCCGATCTCGACGAGCGCGGCATCATCCGCATCGGCGCCGAGGTGGAGCCGGGCGACATCCTCGTCGGCAAGGTGACCCCGAAGGGCGAGACCGAGCTGACCCCGGAGGAGCGCCTGCTGCGCGCCATCTTCGGTGAGAAGGCCCGCGAGGTGCGCGACACCTCGCTGCGCGTTCCCCACGGCGAGTCCGGCACGGTCATCGGTGTGCGCGTGTTCACCGATGACGAGGACGGCGACATCCTCCCCACCGGTGTCAACGAGATGGTCCGCGTCTACGTGGCCCAGAAGCGCAAGATCACCGGCGGCGACAAGCTCGCCGGCCGCCACGGCAACAAGGGCGTCATCGCGAAGATCCTGCCGGTCGAGGACATGCCGTTCCTGGAGGACGGCACCCCGGTCGACATCATCCTCAACCCCATGGGCGTGCCCGGCCGCATGAACATCGGCCAGGTCATGGAGACCCACCTGGGCTGGATCGCGAAGTCCGGCTGGGACCTCGACCCCGAGGACGAGGCGTCGGCCGAGCTTCCCGAGGCGGCTCTGCACGGCGAGCCCGGCACCCCTGTGGCCGTCCCGGTCTTCGACGGCCTCTCGGCCGAGGAGGTCACCGGCCTGATCGCCAATCACAGCCCCAACCGGGACGGTGTGCGGATGGTCAAGGAGGACGGCAAGGCGCAGCTGTTCGACGGTCGCTCCGGCGAGCCGTTCCCGGAGCCGATCTCCGTGGGCTACATGTACATCCTGAAGCTCCACCACCTGGTGGACGACAAGCTGCACGCGCGGTCGACGGGCCCGTACTCGATGATCACGCAGCAGCCGCTGGGCGGTAAGGCCCAGTTCGGCGGCCAGCGCTTCGGTGAGATGGAGGTGTGGGCCCTCGAGGCCTACGGCGCCGCGTACGCCCTGCAGGAGCTGCTGACGATCAAGTCCGACGACATCTCCGGCCGCGTCAAGGTCTACGAGGCGATCGTCAAGGGCGAGAACATCCCGGAACCGGGTATCCCGGAGTCCTTCCGCGTGCTGCTGAAGGAAATGCAGTCGCTGTGCCTGAACGTGGAGGTGCTCTCCAGCGACGGCACCGCCCAGGAGGTGCGCGAGAGCGACGAGGAGGTCTTCCGGGCCGCCGAGGAGCTCGGCATCGACCTGTCCCGCCGGCCCCACGAGGGCGTCGGCTCCATCGAAGAGGTCTGAGCGACGGGAACCCGGGAGCGCGCAGCGGTCGCAGGAATCCCCGCACCTGCAGCGCCTCCCGGACCCCTCCCTCGGCCCCCCGTTCCCTCAGACCCCACGACTTCCGATCGAGAGAAGGACACCTGTGCTCGACGTCAACACCTTCGATGAGCTGCGCATCGGCCTCGCCACCGCCGATGACATCCGCGGCTGGTCCCACGGCGAGGTCAAGAAGCCGGAGACCATCAACTACCGCACCCTGAAGCCCGAGATGGACGGCCTGTTCTGCGAGCGCATCTTCGGCCCCACCCGGGACTGGGAGTGCTACTGCGGCAAGTACAAGCGCGTGCGCTTCAAGGGCATCGTCTGCGAGCGCTGCGGCGTGGAGGTCACCAAGTCCTCCGTGCGCCGTGAGCGCATGGGTCACGTGGAGCTCGCCGCTCCCGTCACCCACATCTGGTACTTCAAGGGCGTTCCCAGCCGTCTGGGCTACCTGCTCGATCTCGCGCCGAAGGATCTCGAGAAGATCATCTACTTCGCCGCGTACATGATCACCGCGGTGGACGAGCAGGCCCGCCACGAGGACATGCCGGAGCTGCAGGCCCGTTTCGACCTGGAGATCAAGGAGCTCGAGAACGAGCGCGACTCCGCGATCAACCAGCGTGCCGTCTCCGCCGAGAAGGACCTCGCCCAGCTCGAGGAGGAGGGCGCCAAGGCCGACGCGAAGCGCAAGGTCCGCGACTCCTCCGAGCGCGAGCAGTCCCAGATCCGCAAGAAGTACGACGCCGAGATCGCTCGCGTCACCGCGGTGTGGGAGCGCTTCAAGTCCCTGAAGGTCGCCGACCTCGAGGGTGACGAGCAGCTCTACCGTGCGATGAAGCTGCGCTACGGCACCTACTTCGAGGGCGGCATGGGCGCCGAGGCGCTCCAGAAGCGCCTGCAGGACTTCGACCTCGAGGGGGAGGCCCAGGCTCTCCGCGAGGTCATCGCCAACGGCAAGGGCCAGAAGAAGGCCCGCGCCCTGAAGCGCCTCAAGGTGGTCTCCGCCTTCCGCTCGACCACGAACTCGCCGGCCGGCATGGTCCTGGACTGCGTCCCGGTCATCCCCCCGGATCTGCGTCCGATGGTGCAGCTGGACGGTGGCCGTTTCGCGACCTCCGATCTCAACGATCTGTACCGTCGCGTGATCAACCGCAACAACCGCCTCAAGCGGCTGCTGGACCTCGGGGCTCCCGAGATCATCGTGAACAACGAGAAGCGCATGCTGCAGGAGTCGGTCGACTCGCTGTTCGACAACGGCCGGCGCGGCCGTCCGGTCACCGGACCGGGCAACCGCCCGCTGAAGTCGCTCTCGGACATGCTCAAGGGCAAGCAGGGGCGTTTCCGTCAGAACCTGCTGGGCAAGCGCGTGGACTACTCGGCGCGCTCGGTCATCGTCAACGGCCCGCAGCTGAGCCTGCACCAGTGCGGCCTGCCCAAGGGCATGGCGCTGGAGCTGTTCAAGCCCTTCGTCATGAAGCGCCTGGTCGAGCTCTCGCACGCGCAGAACGTGAAGGCGGCCAAGCGGATGGTCGAGCGGGCGCGTCCGGAGGTCTGGGACGTCCTCGAAGAGGTCATCACCGAGCACCCGGTGCTGCTGAACCGTGCCCCGACCCTGCACCGTCTGGGCATCCAGGCGTTCGAGCCGCAGCTCGTCGAGGGCAAGGCCATCCACCTCCACCCGCTCGTGTGCGCCGCGTTCAACGCGGACTTCGACGGTGACCAGATGGCTGTCCACCTGCCGCTGTCGGCCGAGGCCCAGGCCGAGGCCCGCATCCTGATGCTGTCCTCGAACAACATCCTCAAGCCCTCGGACGGCCGCCCGGTCACCATGCCCGCGCAGGACATGGTCATCGGTCTGTACCACCTCACCACCGTGCGCGAGGACGTCCCGGGCGCCGGGCGCTCCTTCGCCTCGGAGGCCGAGGCGATCATGGCCCATGATCGCGGCGAGCTGCACCTGAACGCCCCGGTGAAGATCCGCTTCACCGACATCGTTCCCGGCAACGACTGGGAGGCCCCGGAGGGGTGGACCGAGGGTGACCCGATCACCCTGGAGACCACTCTGGGCACCGTCTACTTCAACGAGGCGCTGCCGGAGGACTTCCCGTTCGTCCAGGGCCAGGTCGGCAAGAAGCGTCTGGGCGGCATCGTCAACGCGCTGGCCGAGAGCTACGACAAGGGTCAGGTCGCCGCGTCGCTGGACGCGCTGAAGTCCTACGGCTTCTCCTGGTCGACCCGCTCTGGTGCCTCCTTCGCGCTCTCGGACGTCGTCACCCCGCCGAACAAGGCGGAGATCGTCGCCCGCTTCGAGGCCAAGGCCGCCCAGGTCCAGGAGAACCGGGACCTCGGTCTGGTCTCCGAGGCCGAGCGCAACATGGAGCTCATCGACATCTGGACCGAGGCGACCAACGAGGTCGACAACGCCATGCGTGAGAACTTCGAGTCGACCAACACCATCTACCGGATGGTGGACTCGGGCGCCCGCGGCAACTGGATGCAGATCCGCCAGATCGCCGGCATGCGCGGCCTGGTGAACAACCCCAAGGGTGAGATCATCCCGCGCCCGATCCTCTCCAACTACAAGGAGGGGCTCTCGGTCCTGGAGTACTTCATCGCCTCGCACGGCTCCCGCAAGGGCCTGGCGGATACGGCGCTGAAGACGGCACAGTCCGGCTACCTCACCCGTCGTCTGGTCGACGTCTCGCAGGACGTCATCGTCCGCGAGGACGACTGCGGCACCACCAAGGGCCTGGTCATCCCGATCGCGGTCGAGGAGGCCGGCGCGCTGCGCACCCACGAGCACGTGGAGTCCACGGCGTACGGACGCGTCCTGGCCACTGCGGCCATCGGCGCCGACGGCGAGGAGGCGGCCCCGGCCGGCTTCGAGGTGGGCGACGTCCAGATCGAGCAGCTGGTCGCGGCCGGCGTGCGCGAGATCAAGATCCGCTCGGTGCTGACCTGCGATTCGGCAGTGGGCACCTGTGCCCAGTGCTACGGCCGCTCGCTCGCGACCGGCCAGCTGGTCGACATCGGCGAGGCCGTCGGCATCGTCGCGGCCCAGTCCATCGGTGAGCCCGGCACGCAGCTGACCATGCGTACGTTCCACTCCGGTGGTGTGGCCAGCGCCGACGGCGACATCACCCACGGTCTGCCCCGTGTCCAGGAGCTCTTCGAGGCCCGCACCCCGGCCGGCTTCGCGCCGATCACCGAGTTCGCGGGTCGCGCCGAGATCGAGGAGAACGACAAGCAGCGCCGGATCACCGTGACGCCGGACGACGGCTCCGACCCGGTCACCTACACGGTCTCCAAGCGTGTGACCCTGCTGATCGGCGACGGCGACCATGTCGCGGTCGGCCAGCAGCTCACGCAGGGCTCGGTGGACCCGAAGCAGGTCCTGCGCATCCTCGGCCCGCGCGCCGTGCAGCAGCACCTGGTCGACGAGGTGCAGAAGGTGTACATCTCGCAGGGCGTGGACATCCACGCCAAGCACATCGAGGTCATCGTGCGCCAGATGCTGCGTCGCGTGACGATCATCGAGTCCGGTGACACCGACCTGCTGCCCGGCGACTTCGCCGAGCGGGTCGCGTTCGAGCGCGAGAACCGCCGGATGCTCGCCGAGGGCGGGCAGCCCGCCTCCGGTCGTCCGGAGCTGATGGGCATCACCAAGGCGTCCCTCGCGACGGACTCGTGGCTGTCGGCGGCCTCCTTCCAGGAGACCACCCGCGTGCTCACCGAGGCCGCCCTGAACCGCAAGAGCGACTCGCTCATGGGGCTCAAGGAGAACGTCATCATCGGCAAGCTGATCCCCGCCGGGACCGGCCTGTCTCGGTTCCGCCGCATCGCGGTGGAGCCGACCGACGAGGCCAAGGCGCAGATGTACCAGGTGCCCGGATACGACGAGCTGGACTTCTCCGGCTTCGGTCAGACCGGTGCGGTGAACCTGGACGACATCGACTACGCCGATCCGTTCCGCACGGATTTCCGCTGAGTCGCTGACGGCTGCGGCGTCGTTGCGCTGAGGACCCTGCGGGGGTGCCCGGCGGACCGGCCCGCGTGACCGGCATGAGGGGCGGTCCCACTTCGGTGGGGCCGCCCCTCGTCGCGTCCGGGGACCCAGCGGAGCACTGTGCGGGCTGCGCAGTCCCTCCTGAGCCCGGCGTGGGCGTCGACGACGGGAACCGGGTTCGCGGGACCCGTGGGCGGGACCCGTGGGCGGGACCCGTGGGCGGCCCCGTGGGCGGCCCCGTGGGCGGCTCACGTGGGCGGATCCCGTGGGCGGGACGCGTGGGCGGGACCACGCGGCGCAGAGCCGACGGCCCGCCCGGCGTGACCTGTCGGACCCGGAAGTTCACGTGCGGGTAAAGACCTCTTGGGTGGGAGCCCAAACCCTCGTCGAACGCCTTCACAGCAGGCGAAAAGGACGAAACGATGGGTCCTGGCAGTTCCCGTGCGACCTTCCCCCGCTGCGCTTCGCCCCCGAACGCGCGCTCGTGCCGGAACGCCCGTGCCCCGCTCGGGGCACTCGCGCTCAGGCAACGACTGCCGCCCCGCTGTGGCGGCCGAGGAACAGGTGGAACAGTGAAGAAGACTCCGTGGATCATCGCGGCTGCGACCGCGGCCGTCGTCGGCGTCGGCGGCGGCGGAACGGCCTATGCCGTCTCCAACGAAGCCGCCGTGACGGTGTACGGCGAGCAGCAGCAGGTGCGTACGTTCAGCCCCACCGTCGCCGAGCTGCTCGAGGCCCAGGGCATCGAGGTCAAGGACACCGATATGGTCGTGCCCGGTCTCGGTGAGCAGGTCACTGACGGTATCGAGATCCAGATCATCGAGCGCACGCCGGTCACCGTGAGCATCGATGGCGAGGAGCAGGAGCTGCTGACCACCGGTGACACCGTCGCCGACGTGCTCGAGGAGGTCGACTACGACGCCGACGGCGCCGCCGTGACCCCGGCCCCCGAGACCGAGCTGTCCGAGGTGGAGGACGGCATCGACGTCGTCACCGCGAAGACCGTGACCTTCGTCGGCCAGCGCGGCCAGGACACCTTCACGATCGCTGCGAAGACGGTCGGCGAGGCGATGGAGCGTCTGCTCGGAGACATCGAGGACACCGACACGAGCGAGCCCGGCCGGGACACGGCTCTCGAGGACGGGGTGACGGTCCAGGTCACGCGCGTCCGCGAGGAAGAGCGGACCGAGACCGAGGAGATCCCGTTCGAGACCAAGACGGTTGAGGACGACGAGCTGCTCGAGGGCAAGACCAAGGTCACCACCGAGGGCAAGAAGGGCTCCAAGGAGAAGGTCTACGCCGAGAAGACCGTCGACGGGGAGGTCACCGAGTCCGAGCTGGTCTCGGAGGAGGTCGTCACCGAGCCGGTCACCGAGGTCATCGCCGAGGGCACCAAGCCGGCCCCGGAGCCCGAGCCCGAGCCGGAGCCCGAGAGCGACACCGAGGAGAAGTCGAGCAGCTCCGACTCCTCCGACGAGGCGAAGGAGCGCTCCGGCAGCAAGTCCAGCCGCAGCTCGGAGCGCGAGGAGAACGACGGGAACACCGGCGCGTCCGCACCGTCGGTGTCCTCCGGCTCCGTGTGGGACCGTCTCGCCCAGTGCGAGTCCGGTGGTGACTGGTCGATCAACACGGGCAACGGCTTCTACGGAGGCCTGCAGTTCACGAAGTCGACCTGGCGCGCGTTCGGTGGCGGCAAGTACGCCTCCTCGGCGCACCTGGCCACCCGCGAACAGCAGATCGAGATCGCCAAGAAGGTCCAGGCCGGCCAGGGCTGGGGCGCATGGCCGTCCTGCACCTCGAAGCTCGGCATCCGCTGACCCGAGGCGTCACGGCCGGTTCGCCCGAGACCGGCAGCACATCACGAGCGCGCCGCGAACTCCTCGCGGCGCGCTCGTGGTCTGTCGAGGCCGCCCGCGTCGGCGCCCATCTGCTAGGGCGCCCGCGTCGGCGCCCACCTGCTATGGCGCCCGCAAAAAGATGGTCGCCAGCGTCGGGTCACCCCCATTTTCGGACGTGCACCTGCGCTCACGGCCATTTTGTGGTGGGAGAAGCCGAGGCAGGCCGCCGCGCGCGCTGAGGCGTGCCCTCATCCCGGTGCCACCCCCGGGCGCCGGACCCTCCCGCGCCGTCACGAGCCGTGATGTGATCTGCGTCGGAACCAGGCACAAGCTTTGACCGCATGCACGCGGCCTCAGTAGACTGCCGTTGCGTCCGGAGTGCCCTCTGGTCGTGACCCGGGACGAGATCCGCGAAAACCCTTCGGGGCAGCCGCGGATTGGTGTCCCCCGCGAGGAGCGGATCCTTGCGGCGTGCCCGATTTACGGAACCGGCGGCCATGCCCGGCCCCGTCCCGCGGGCGCCGATCACGGTCCTTCCGGACGCCCGTCGGGTGCCATCACTCGTCGGGCGGGTCGAACCGCTGACCATCCTCGGGCATGGGGACGGCGATTCGGGTCGCCGACCGTGCGAGCGGTCGAAGAAGTCGATCCGTCGGTGCGAACAGCGCCGATGGCTGAACAGAAAGAGAAGCTGTGCCCACAATCCAGCAGTTGGTGCGCAAGGGGCGGGACGCCAAGTCCACCGCCTCGAAGACGCCCGCGCTCAAGGGTTCGCCCCAGCGCCGCGGCGTCTGCACGCGCGTCTACACCCAGACTCCCAAGAAGCCGAACTCGGCACTGCGCAAGATCGCGCGTGTGCGCCTCTCGAGCGGCATCGAGGTGACCGCCTACATCCCCGGCGTCGGCCACAACCTGCAGGAGCACTCCATCGTGCTCGTCCGCGGCGGCCGTGTGAAGGACCTGCCGGGCGTGCGCTACAAGATCGTGCGTGGCTCCCTCGACACCCAGGGCGTGCGCGGCCGTCAGCAGGCCCGCTCCCGCTACGGCGCGAAGAAGGAGAAGAAGTAATGCCTCGTAAGGGCCCCGCTCCCAAGCGCCAGCTGGTCGTCGACCCCGTCTACGGCTCGCCGATCGTCACCCAGCTCATCAACAAGATCCTCCTGGACGGCAAGAAGACCGTCGCCGAGGGGATCGTCTACGACGCCCTCGAGGGCTGCCGTGCCAAGAACGACCAGGATCCGGTCGTGACCCTGAAGAAGGCGCTGGACAACATCCGTCCCAGCCTCGAGGTCCGCTCCCGCCGCGTCGGCGGTGCGACCTACCAGGTCCCGATCGAGGTCAAGCCGGGCCGTGCGACCACGCTGGCGCTGCGCTGGCTGGTCAGCTACTCCCGCGCGCGTCGTGAGCACACGATGACCGAGCGTCTGATGAACGAGATCCTCGACGCCTCCAACGGCCTCGGCGCCGCTGTCAAGCGTCGCGAGGACACCCACAAGATGGCCGAGTCCAACCGGGCCTTCGCCCACTACCGCTGGTGAGTTCCGGTGGGGTCCGTCCCGTGCGGGCGGACCCCACCGACTGCCCTCCGGCACGTCGACCAGCTCCCGTTCTGCAGAAAGGCATAGCCCGTGGCACTCGCAGTGCTCAGTGACCTCACAAAGGTCCGAAACATCGGCATCATGGCCCACATCGATGCCGGTAAGACCACCACGACCGAGCGCATCCTGTACTACACCGGGGTCAACTACAAGATCGGTGAGACCCACGACGGCGCCGGCACGATGGACTGGATGGAGCAGGAGAAGGAGCGCGGCATCACCATCACGTCCGCCGCGACCACCTGCTACTGGCACGACAGCCAGATCAACATCATCGACACCCCGGGCCACGTCGACTTCACCGTCGAGGTGGAGCGCTCGCTGCGCGTGCTCGACGGTGCGGTCGCCGTGTTCGACGGCAAGGAGGGCGTGGAGCCCCAGTCGGAGACCGTGTGGCGCCAGGCCGACAAGTACGACGTCCCGCGCATCTGCTTCGTCAACAAGATGGACAAGCTCGGCGCCGACTTCTTCTTCACCGTCCAGACGATCATCGACCGTCTGAAGGCCAAGCCGCTGGTGATGCAGGTGCCGATCGGCTCGGAGAGCGACTTCAACGGCATCGTCGACCTGGTCGAGATGAAGGCCTACGAGTGGCCCGAGGTCTTCCCCGAGGACATGCCCAAGTTCGGCAAGAAGAAGGGCGACGCTGCTCTCGGCCAGTACCAGGTCGAGATCCCGATCCCCGAGGACGTCCAGGACACGGTCGACGAGTACCGCGCCAAGCTGGTCGAGGACGTCGCCGAGAGCTCCGAGGAGCTCATGGACAAGTACCTCGAGGAGGGCAACCTCACCGTCGACGAGCTCAAGTCCGGTATCCGGGCCCTGACCGTCAACTCCGAGGCGTACCCGATCTTCCTGGGCTCCGCGTTCAAGAACAAGGGCGTCCAGCCCATGCTCGACGCGGTCATCGACTACCTGCCCTCCCCGCTGGACGTGCCCCCGATGGTCGGCCACAAGCCGGGCGACGAGGACACCGAGCTGACCCGTAAGCCCGACTGGGACGAGCCCTTCTCCGGCCTCGCCTTCAAGGTCGCCGCGCACCCGTTCTTCGGGACGCTGACTTACGTGCGCGTCTACTCCGGCCAGGTCAAGACCGGCGAGCAGATCCTCAATGCCACCACCGGCAAGAAGGAGCGCGTCGGGAAGCTGTTCCAGATGCACTCGAACCAGGAGAACCCGGTCGAGGAGGCCTTCGCGGGCCACATCTACGCGTTCGTCGGCCTGAAGGACACCACCACCGGTGACACCCTGACCGACTCGTCGAACCCGATCCAGCTCGAGTCCATGAGCTTCCCCGACCCGGTCATCAACGTGGCCATCGAGCCCAAGACCAAGGGCGACCAGGAGAAGCTGGGCGTGGCCATCCAGAAGCTCGCCAAGGAGGACCCCACCTTCCAGGTGGAGCTGGACGAGGAGACCGGCCAGACGGTCATCAAGGGCATGGGCGAGCTGCACCTCGACATCCTCGTGGACCGCATGCGCCGCGAGTTCAAGGTCGAGGCCAACATCGGCAAGCCCCAGGTGGCCTACCGCGAGACGATCAAGCGCACGGTGGAGAAGTACGACTTCACCCACAAGAAGCAGACCGGCGGCTCCGGCCAGTTCGCGAAGGTGCAGATCACCTTCGAGCCTCTGACCGATGCCGAGGAGGGCGTGTTCTACGAGTTCGAGAACAAGGTCACCGGCGGTCGCATCCCGCGCGAGTACATCCCGAGCGTGGACGCGGGCATCCAGGACGCGCTGGAATCCGGCATCATCGCCGGCTACCCGGTGGTCAACGTCAAGGCCAGCCTGATCGACGGCGCCTTCCACGACGTCGACTCCTCGGAGATGGCGTTCAAGATCGCCGGCTCCATGGCTGCCAAGGAAGCCCTCCGCCAGGCGAAGCCCGTGCTCCTCGAGCCGGTCATGAGCGTCGAGGTCCGCACTCCGGAGGACTACATGGGAGAAGTCATCGGCGACCTGAACGCGCGACGCGGTCAGGTGCAGTCGATGGAGGACGTGAGCGGGATCAAGGCCATCCGTGCTCTCGTCCCGCTGTCCGAGATGTTCGGGTACGTCGGCGACCTGCGGTCCAGGACCCAGGGGCGTGCGATGTACACGATGCAGTTCGACAGCTACGCGGAGGTCCCCTCCAGCATCTCGGAAGAGATCGTCGCGAAGACCCGGGGCGAGTGAGAAGCCGAGGGAACGGGTAGGCTCCTTCTCCTGTTCCCCCGCGCTTCCATCGGACCTCCGTCCTCGTGGACGGAACCCGATCCCGATCCAGAAGTACCACGATAAGAAGTCCTAGGAGGACACCACCATGGCGAAGGCCAAGTTCGAGCGGAACAAGCCGCACGTCAACATCGGCACCATCGGTCACGTCGACCACGGCAAGACCACGCTGACCGCTGCGATCTCCAAGGTCCTGTACGAGCAGTACCCGGACCTGAACGAGCGTCGAGACTTCGATCAGATCGATAACGCGCCGGAAGAGAAGCAGCGCGGCATCACGATCAACATCTCGCACATCGAGTACCAGACGGAGAAGCGTCACTACGCGCACGTCGACGCTCCCGGCCACGCCGACTACATCAAGAACATGATCACCGGTGCGGCCCAGATGGACGGTTCGATCCTCGTGGTCGCCGCCACCGACGGTCCGATGGCGCAGACCCGCGAGCACGTGCTGCTCGCCCGCCAGGTCGGCGTGCCCTACATCGTCGTCGCCCTGAACAAGGCCGACATGGTGGAGGACGAGGAGATCCTCGAGCTCGTCGAGATGGAGGTCCGCGAGCTGCTGGCTTCCCAGGACTTCGACGAGGACGCCCCCGTCATCCAGGTCTCCGCGCTCAAGGCCCTCGAGGGCGACGAGAAGTGGGTCAAGTCCGTCCAGGACCTGATGGCCGCTGTGGACGACAACGTTCCGGATCCGGAGCGCGACATGGACAAGCCGTTCCTCATGCCCGTCGAGGACGTCTTCACCATCACCGGTCGCGGCACCGTCGTCACCGGCAAGGTCGATCGCGGCAAGCTCGCCATCAACTCGGAGGTCGAGATCCTCGGCATCCGTGAGGCGCAGAAGACGATCGTCACCGGTATCGAGATGTTCCACAAGCAGATGGACGAGGCGTGGGCCGGCGAGAACTGCGGTCTGCTCCTGCGCGGTACCAAGCGCGAGGACGTCGAGCGCGGCCAGGTCGTCGTGAAGCCGGGCACCATCACCCCGCACACGAACTTCGAGGCGCAGGTCTACATCCTCTCCAAGGACGAGGGCGGGCGTCACAACCCGTTCTACTCGAACTACCGCCCGCAGTTCTACTTCCGCACCACCGACGTCACCGGCGTCATCACGCTGCCCGAGGGCACCGAGATGGTCATGCCCGGCGACAACACCGAGATGTCGGTCGAGCTGATCCAGCCGATCGCCATGGAGGAGGGCCTCGGCTTCGCCATCCGTGAGGGTGGCCGCACCGTGGGCTCCGGCCGGGTCACCTCGATCCAGAAGTGATCTGCGCGGGGGAGACCCCGTTGCGGTGAGGCGGCCGTGCACACGGTCGCCGCATCATCCAGAAGGCCCCGGACCGGGTTGACCGGTCCGGGGCCTTCTGCATGCCCGGCTGTCCGTGCCGTCCCCGGCCCCGGTTCCGCCGGGCTTCGCGCGGTGGGTGTCTGCGTCCCGAGGCCGCAGATGAGACTGGGAGGCCATACCCCGTCGGTCCGGAAAGCGGTGGGTGGTCACGTCCTGCCGGTCACAGCGTCCTGCCGGTCACAGAAGAGCCCCTGGCCCGCCGCTAAGCGGGGCAGGGGCTCTCGTCGGTGGAGGAGGCCGATCGGCACGTCAGCTCAGCGCTCCGAGCTGCCACGCTCCTGGTTCTCCTGCGCCTCCTGCCCGTGCTCCGGCGGCCGGTCGGCATCGAACTGGCCGTAGCCGCGGCCGCCGGCGGCGTCGAACTGCCCGGCGTCCGGCTGCGGGACCCCGTACTCCTCACCGGACGCGGCCTGTGTCTGCGGAGCCTGGCCGGACCCGGCCTCACCCTGCACGGACTCGCCCTGCATGGACTGGCCGTGCATCGGAGTGCCGGCGGGCTGGCCGAAGCTGGGGCGGCCGCTGCGGGAGCGGCCCTCCGCGGTCGGCTGAGGCGCTGCGGCCGGAGCCGGCTGACCGTAGGTGGGGCGGGAGCGCCCGCCGGGCTGCGGTGACCCTGGCTGCTGGGCGTCCGGCTGCTGGGAGCCCGACGGCGGGCCTGCGGCCTGTCCGGGCCCAGGGTGCTGCGGCGAGGGCTGCTGCGGGGAGGGCTGCTGCGGGGACTGCCAGGACTGGCCGTACCCGGCGGCCGGCGGCGTCTGACCGCCGTGCCCGGGCAGTGCGGTGGCCGGCGACTGCGGCGCCGCCGCGGGGGAGGCGCCGGTCTCGGCCAGCAGGCGGCGCGCCTGATCAGCGTGCTTGTGCTCGACCAGGAGCTCGTACTGCATCGGGATCGTGGCGGTCATGGAGGTGAAGTCCCGCCGGCCACCGGTCATGGCGTACCCGATCACGGCCCACACCGTGAAGAACACGATGCCCATCAGGATGCTGGTCAGGATGACCATGACGTTGCTGGGCGTGATCAGCATCAGCAGCAGTCCCAGGAACAGGCCCATCCACAGTCCCGACAGCACGCCCTGGCCCACCACGCGGCCCCAGGTCTTGCGTCCCGTGACGCGCTCCATGAGCTTGAGATCGGTGCCGACGATCAGGGTGCTCTGGACGGGGAACTGGTTGTCGGCGAGGGTGTCGACGACGGACTGCACTTCCTGGTACGTGCTGTAGACACCGAGGGACCGCGGGTACTCCAGGTCGTACAGGCGCGCGGTCAGGGGGGAGGCGGTGTGCGGTGGCTGACTCATGGCCCCACGGTAGAACAGGGGGCCGCGCCCGGGCTGAAGCTTGTCCGAACGGTCGCTGGACACGTCAGGGCGTGCGTCGGTGGCATCACCGGGGCGGAGCAGCCGATTACGATCGGGACTCGCTCCGAGCGTATGAGGCTCACGTCACACGCGCTGTGGGTATGGTCCGTGCCACTGCATCACGTCCCTGACACCACTCGACGAAGAGGCCACGATGAACGACTCCGAGAGCTCCTCGCTGGAGACCCCGCTGGACCGCCTGGGCGCCTCGCGCCGTCGGTTCCTCGCACTCGCTTCCTCCGGTACCGGTGCGGCCGCGCTGAGCGCCTGCGCCGCGGGCGGTGGCGGGGGAGACGATGACAGTGGCGGTGCTGCCCCGGAGGGCGGTGGGGACGTCAGCGACGACAACCCCTTCGGCGTCGCGGGCTCCGACCCCGTCGAGGTGATCGTCTTCGACGGTGGCTACGGGGACCAGTACGCCGTCGATGCGGGGGAGAAGTACTCCGAGCTGTACCCCGACGCCGAGGTCGACGTCAGCTCGACCGTGAACATCCAATCCGACCTCCAGACCCGGTTCATCGGCGGGGACCCGCCGGACCTGTTCGACAACGCCGGCGCCCAGTCGATGAACGCCAGCGCTCTGATCTCCGAGGGCAGCATCGCCGACATCGGCGCCCTGATCGAGGCACCGTCGCTGGATGGCGGCACCGTCGGGGAGTCGCTGCTTCCCGGCGTGCTGGATCCGGGCACGTACTCCGGCACGGTCTACGCGATCAACTACGTCTACGAGATCTTCGCCCTGTGGTACTCGGCCAGCCAGTTCGAGGAGAAGGGCTGGGAGCCGCCCCGCACGTGGGACGAGGTGATGACCATCGCCGAGGCCGCGGCGAGCGAGGACCTGGCGATGTTCCCCTGGGGTGGTCAGAACGCCGCGGACTACTACCACGAGCTCGCGCTGTCGATGGCGATCAAGGAGGCCGGCCCGGACCTGTCCCGCAAACTCGACCTGCTCGAGGACGATGTCTATCACCAGGACGCCGTCGTCGCCGCCTTCACCGCCATCGAGGACGCCGTCTCGGCCGGCTACTTCATGGCCGGCGGGGCCGGGATCCAGCACACCGAGGCCCAGACCCAATGGGTCACCGGCAATGCCGTCATGTACCCGTCGGGGTCCTGGATCGAGAACGAGCAGGCCGGTGTCACGCCCGAGGACTACCGGATGACGGGTGTGCCGGCTCCGATGCTCACGGACGCCGCCGCCATGGGCGAGGCCGCGGTCCACGGCACCGCCGGCGAGCCCTTCTTCGTCCCCGCCGAGGCCGCCAACGGCGCCGGGGGCATGGAGTTCCTGCGCATCATGCTGTCGAAGCAGCAGTGCCAGAACTTCTCGGAGATCACGTCGTCCATGACCGTCGTCAAGGACACCATTCCCGAGGACGCCTTCGGCTCCACGGCGCTCGCTTCGGTCAACGAGATGATCACGGCTGCCGGCGAGGACGTCTTCAACTACAACTTCGCTGCCTGGTACAACATGGGCACCGTGTTCAAGCCGCTGTGGGCGGAGTTCCTCAACGGCGACATCACCGCCGACCAGGCCATCGAGCGGTCGCAGGCCGCCATCGACGAGGTCCGCGAGGACGACGGTATCGAGAAGTTCGACGTCGAGTGATGGCAGCGGTCCCCACCTCCGCGCCCCCGGCGGGCCCCAGGCGCTCGCAGGGGGCGCGGAACCGCCTCACCCCCGGTCGGCTCCTGTTCTTCGCACTCTTCCTGGGCCTGCCACTGCTGGTCTACGTGCTGTTCGTGGTCTCCCCGTTCCTGCAGGCGTTCTACTACTCGCTGACCGACTGGCGCGGCCTGTCCCAGGCTCCGCGATTCATCGGGCTGGACAACTACGTCTCCCTGTTCCAGGACCCGGGGTTCCGCAGGGCCCTGGCCAACAACCTGATCTACATGATCGTGCTGCCCACGATCACCATCACGCTCGCCTTCGCGCTCGCCGTGCTGGTCACCGTGGGCGGGGACAGCCGCGGCCGGATCCAGGGCATCCGGGGCGCCACCATCTATCGGGTGGTCAGCTTCTTCCCCTACGTGATCCCCGCGGTCGTCGTCGGCATCCTGTTCGCCTTCATCTACTCGCCCAACGGCGGCCTGCTCAACGGCATCCTCAACGTGCCGCTGGGCCTGTTCGGCCAGGAGGTGCACATCGGCTGGCTCGGCGATCGGCGATTCGCGCTCGCCGCGATCATCGCGGCAGTGGTCTGGAGCCTCGTCGGCTTCTACATGGTGCTGTTCGTCGCCGCCATCAAGTCGGTCCCGGCCGAGGTCATCGAGGCGGCCCGCATCGACGGGGCGGGGCGCCTGCGCCTCGCGGTCGGCGTCATCCTGCCGATGGTGCGGGAGAACGTCTCCACCGCCGCCGTGTACATGGGGATCCTGGCGCTGGACATGTTCGTCTACGTCAGCGTCATGACGCCCACCGGCGGCATCGGCAAGAGCACCGACGTGGTCTCGCGCCTGCTGTACGAGACGGCCTTCACCAGCTCGCAGTTCGGGCGCGCCTCGGCGATGGGCGTGGTCATGGCGCTGCTGACGATGCTGATGGCCGTGATCGTGCTGTTCTCCACCCGGGAGAGGGAGCGCCGATGAGCACCGAGACCCCGACGCAGAACGCCCCGTCGGCCCCCGATCTTGCCGTGCCCGCCTCGCGGCGGACGAAGCGCACGGGCGGCGATCGCGCCTTCGGCATCCTCGCGCAGACGATCCTGGCCGCGTGGGCGCTGGTGGTGGTGCTGCCACTGATCTGGACGGTCTTCAGCTCGTTCAAGACCTCGCGCGGCATCCTCGCCTCCCCGTTCGCGCTGCCCGAACGGCTGAACCTCGACAACTTCGTGCGGGCGTGGGAGCAGGCGGGCATCGGCCGGTTCTTCGGGAACACGGTGCTCGTGGTCGGCTGCGCCCTGGTGCTGGTGATGCTGCTGGGAGCGATGTGCGCCTACGTGCTCGCGCGCTACGAGTTCCCCGGCCGGCGGATCATCTACTACGCCCTGATCGCGGGGCTGACGTTCCCGCTCTTCCTGGCCGTGGTGCCGCTGTTCTTCATCATGGAGTCGATGCAGATCCGGGGCACCTACTTCGGGCTGATCATGGCCTACGTGGGCTTCGCCCTCCCGTTCACGGTCTTCTTCCTCTACGCCTTCTTCCGGCAGCTGCCCGAGGAGATCTCGGAGGCCGCGGCGATCGACGGGGCGGGGGATTTCCGCACCTTCTTCCAGGTGATGCTGCCGATGGCGGGCCCCGGGATGGCCAGTGTGACCATCTTCAACTTCCTCGGGCTGTGGAACCAGTTCCTCATCCCCGTGGTGCTCAACACCGACCGCGACAAGTTCGTGCTCGCCCAAGGCCTCGTCAACATGCAGGCCCAGCAGGGCTACAACTCGGACTGGGCGGCGATGTTCGCCTCCGTGACGATCACGATCCTGCCGGTGCTGATCGTCTACATGATCTTCCAGCGTCAGCTGCAGGGCGGGATGGACCCCAGCACGAACAAGTGACCGCCTCCGCGCTGGACGTCGGGCGCCGCGCCGTCGACGAGGCCCGACGTCCTCCTGCTCCGCCGACGGGCGCGATGCCCGTGTGACCGGGTGCACCCGGGGTCCTCTTGTGGCCTCGAGTGCGCGTCTGGCAGACTGTTCGAGTTGTCTGCGCGGGCCGACATGCCCGGTTCCGTTCTCCATGATCTCCGGATCACGGCGAATGATCACCGGATGAGGTCCGTCCCGAGGATGCGAACGATGCACCTGCATCGAGTGCGCATCGTCAGAGGGAAGAAGTCGCAGAAGCAGCCGATCCTCGGTGGCCGAACGCTGGATTCTTATGTCCCGCGGAGGCCGACACGCCCGTCCTCGGGTGCCGGGGTCGGGTGCATCCATGCCAGACGAAGAAGAGAGACAGGACGCCATGGCGGGACAGAAGATCCGCATCCGGCTCAAGTCGTACGACCACGAAGTGATCGACAGCTCGGCGCGCAAGATCGTCGACACGGTCTCCAGCGCGGGCGCGACTGTTGTGGGCCCGGTGCCGCTGCCGACCGAGAAGAACGTGTTCGTCGTCATTCGGTCGCCGCACAAGTACAAGGACTCCCGTGAGCACTTCGAGATGCGCACGCACAAGCGACTGATCGACATCGTCGATCCCACGCCCAAGGCCGTGGACTCGCTCATGCGCCTCGATCTGCCGGCGGACGTCAACATCGAGATCAAGCTCTGAGGCAGGTGGACATGAGCAACGAACTGACGGGTCAGAGCGCCCGCCCCGTGTCCGGCGTGCTCGGCACCAAGCTCGGCATGACCCAGGTCTGGGACGAGAACGGAAAGCTCGTCCCCGTGACCGTCGTGCAGACCGGTGCGAACGTCGTCACCCAGATCCGCTCCGTCGAGAACGACGGATACGACGCCGTGCAGATCGCCTACGGGCAGATCGATCCGCGCAAGGTCTCGCAGCCGCTGCGCGGCCACTTCGACAAGGCCGGCGTGACCCCGCGCCGTCACCTGGTCGAGCTGCGCACCGCTGACGCCACCGACTACTCGCTGGGTCAGGAGATCGACGCGTCGATCTTCGAGGCCGGCCAGAAGGTCGACGTCGTCGGCACCTCCAAGGGCAAGGGCACCGCGGGCGTCATGAAGCGCCACGGCTTCGCCGGTGTCGGTGCCTCCCACGGTGCGCACCGCAACCACCGCAAGCCCGGTTCCATCGGCGGCGCCGCCACGCCCGGTCGCGTCTTCAAGGGCCAGCGCATGGCCGGCCGCATGGGCAGCGCCCGAACCAGTGTCCAGAACCTGACCGTTCACGCGGTCGACGTCGAGAAGGGCCTCGTGCTCGTCAAGGGTGCCGTTCCCGGCCCCAAGGGCGGGCTCGTGCTGGTCCGCTCGGCCGTCAAGAGCCCCGCGAAGGAGGCCTGAGCCCGATGGCAGCGAATCTGACTGTCGACGTGCTCGATCCGGCCGGCACCAAGTCCGGCACCGTCGAGCTGCCCGCGTCGATCTTCGACGTGCAGACCAACGTGCCCCTGATCCACCAGGTGGTCGTCGCCCAGCAGGCGGCGTCCCGTCAGGGCACTCACAAGGCCAAGACCCGCGCCGAGGTGCGTGGCGGCGGCAAGAAGCCCTGGAAGCAGAAGGGCACCGGTCGTGCCCGTCAGGGCTCCCTCCGCGCCCCGCAGTTCACCGGTGGCGGCACCGTCCACGGCCCCGTCCCCCGCGAGTACAGCCAGCGCACCCCGAAGAAGATGAAGGCTGCCGCTCTGCGCGGTGCCCTCTCGGATCGGGCCCGCAACGGCCGCGTCCACGTGGTCTCGTCCCTCCTCGACGGCAATGCGCCGTCGACGAAGGCCGTCCGCACCACCCTGTCCCACGTCTCCGACCGCCGGCACGTGCTGGTCGTCGTGCGTCGTGACGACGACCTGGGCGCGCTGAGCTCGCGCAACCTGCCCACCGCGCACGTCCTGTACGCGGACCAGGTGAACACCTACGACGTCATGCTCTCCGACGACGTGGTCTTCACCGCCGGTGCGCTGGAGGACTTCGTCGCCCAGGCCACCGTGTCCCTGCCCACCTCGTCCTTCGCCGCGGCGAAGAACGCGTCGTCGGCCCCGGCCGCCGCCGCGCAGGAGGCCCCGGCCTCCGACGACGAGGACGGCGCCCAGGCCGCTGAGGCCGCCGAGCCCG
Organism: Brachybacterium sp. GCM10030268; assembly: GCF_042666305.1. Classification (NCBI taxonomy): domain Bacteria; kingdom Bacillati; phylum Actinomycetota; class Actinomycetes; order Micrococcales; family Dermabacteraceae; genus Brachybacterium; species Brachybacterium sp. GCM10030268. The sequence continues at coordinate 83,746 of NZ_JBHTCW010000008.1, forward strand.
CCAAGGAGGAGTCGAAGTGACCGTGCTGAACAAGGATCCCCGCGACGTCCTGCTGGCCCCGGTCGTCTCCGAGAAGAGCTACGGGCTGATGGACGAGGGCAAGTACACCTTCCTGGTGGACGCCCGCGCCAACAAGACCGAGATCAAGATCGCCGTCGAGTCCATCTTCGACGTCAAGGTCTCCTCGGTGAACACGATCAACCGTCAGGGCAAGTCGCGCCGCACGCGCTTCGGGACCGGCAAGCGCAAGGACACCAAGCGCGCCGTGGTCACCCTGACTGACGGAGCCATCGACATCTTCGGAGGGTCGGTCGCCTGAGGCGGCCGATATCCGAGGAGCCGAAGAGAGTCTGAGGGAAACCCACATGGCAATTCGTAAGAGCAAGCCGACCACGCCCGGTCGTCGCGGCTCGAGTGGCGCCGACTTCGTCGAGGTCACCCGCGACACCCCTGAGAAGTCGCTGGTCCGCCCGCTGTCCAAGTCGGGCGGGCGCAACAGCAACGGCCGCATCACCTCCCGTCACCGGGGCGGCGGCCACAAGCGTGCCTACCGTGTCATCGACTTCCGTCGCCACGACAAGGACGGCGTCGGTGCCAAGGTCGCACACATCGAGTACGACCCCAACCGCACCGCGCGCATCGCGCTGCTGCACTACACCGACGGCGAGAAGCGCTACATCCTCGCCCCGGCGAAGCTGCGTCAGGGCGACTGGATCGAGAACGGTCCGGAGTCGGACATCAAGCCCGGCAACAATCTGCCGCTGCGCAACATCCCGCTGGGCACCGTGATCCACGCGATCGAGCTGCGCCCCGGCGGCGGTGCCAAGATCGCCCGCAGCGCCGGCGCCTCCGTGCAGCTGGTCGCCAAGGAAGGACCGTACGCGCAGCTGCGCATGCCGTCCGGCGAGATCCGCAACGTCGATGCCCGCTGCCGCGCCACCATCGGTGAGGTCGGCAACGCGGAGCAGTCCAACATCAACTGGGGCAAGGCCGGCCGCATGCGCTGGAAGGGCAAGCGCCCTCACGTGCGTGGCGTCGTCATGAACCCCATCGACCATCCGCACGGCGGCGGCGAGGGCCGCACCTCCGGTGGTCGGCATCCGGTGTCGCCCTGGGGTCAGCCCGAGGGCCGTACCCGGCGACCCGGCAAGGAGAGCGACAAGCTCATCGTGCGCCGCCGCCGGACCGGCAAGAAGCGCTGATAGGGAGAACCACAGACTATGCCTCGCAGTATCGCCAAGGGCCCGTTCGTCGACGATCACCTCCAGAAGAAGGTGGACGCTCAGAACGAGAAGGGCACCAAGAACCTCATCAAGACCTGGTCGCGTCGTTCGGTCATCACGCCGGACTTCCTCGGCCACACCTTCGCAGTGCACGACGGCCGCAAGCACGTCACGGTGTTCGTCACCGAGGCCATGGTCGGCCACAAGCTCGGCGAGTTCGCTCCCACGCGGACTTTCAAGGGCCACGAGAAGGACGACAAGAAGGGCCGCCGCCGCTGACCTCGGTCACGCGGCAGCACCATCAGCAATCCGAAGAAAGCAGGACAGCAATGGAAGCCAAGGCGCAGGTGCGGTACCTCCGCATGTCGCCCATGAAGGCTCGCCGCGTTGTGGACCTGATTCGTGGCAAGAGCACGGCCGAGGCCCTGGACACCCTGCGGTTCGCCCCGCAGGGAGCCAGCGAGCCCGTCCTCAAGCTCGTCGAGTCCGCGATCGCCAACGCGCGGGTGAAGGCAGATCAGGCGGGGGAGCGCTTCGATGAGCGCGAACTCGTCGTCTCCTCCGCATTCGTCGATGAGGGCCCGACCATGAAGCGGTTCCAGCCGCGCGCACAGGGTCGAGCCTTCCAGATCAAGAAGCGCACCAGCCACGTCACCGTGGTGGTCGCTCCCGTGAACAAGTAAGGAGTCCCGAATGGGCCAGAAGGTCAATCCGAACGGGTTCCGCCTCGGGATCACCACGGAGCACAGCAGCCGGTGGTTCGCCGACTCCTCCAAGGAGGGTCAGCGTTATCGCGACTACGTGAAGGAAGACGTCGCGATCCGCAAGCTCATGTCCAAGGGGCTCGAGCGCGCCGGCATCTCCAAGGTCGAGATCGAGCGCACCCGTGATCGTGTCCGCGTCGACCTCCACACCGCCCGCCCGGGCATCGTCATCGGGCGCCGGGGTGCCGAGGCCGAGCGTCTGCGCGGCGAGCTGGAGAAGCTCACCGGCAAGCAGATCCAGCTGAACATCCTCGAGGTCAAGAACCCCGAGAACGACGCTCAGCTGGTCGCCCAGGGCATCGCCGAGCAGCTCGCCGCCCGCGTCTCCTTCCGTCGTGCGATGCGCAAGGGCATGCAGTCCGCGCAGCGCGCCGGCGCGAAGGGCATCCGAGTGGCCGTCTCCGGCCGCCTCGGCGGCGCCGAGATGAGCCGCAACGAGTTCTACCGCGAGGGGCGCGTGCCGCTGCACACCCTCCGCGCGAACATCGACTACGGCTTCTACGAGGCCCGCACCGCCTTCGGCCGCATCGGCGTGAAGGTGTGGATCTACAAGGGCGACGTCACCGCCAAGGAGCTCGCGGCCCAGGCCGCCACGCAGGGTCCCCGCTCCGGCGGCCGCGGCCCCCGTGCCGAGCGCCCGCGCGGCCGTCGCAACGAGCGCAACGCCAACGCCCGTCGTGAGGGTGGCAGCACCGAGGGAGCAGCCCAGGCTGCCGCTCCGGCCGCCGCCCCCACGGAGCAGCCGGCGTCCGCTCCCGCACAGCAGTCCGGAACGGAGGCCTGAGCGACATGCTGATCCCCCGCAGGACCAAGCACCGCAAGCAGCACCACCCGACCCGCAGCGGCATGGCCAAGGGCGGCACCGAGCTGGCGTTCGGCGACTACGGCATCCAGGCGCTCGCGCCGGCCTACGTCACCAACCGTCAGATCGAGGCGGCACGAATCGCCATGACGCGCTACATGAAGCGTGGCGGCAAGGTGTACATCAACATCTACCCCGACCGGCCGCTGACCAAGAAGCCTGCCGAGGTCCGCATGGGCTCCGGTAAGGGTTCGGTCGAGTGGTGGGTCGCCAACATCAAGCCCGGCCGTGTCCTCTTCGAGGTCGCGGGCGTGTCCGAGGAAGTGTCCCGCGAGGCGCTGCGCCTGGCGATGCACAAGCTCCCCATGAAGTGCCGCATTCTGAGCCGAGAGGGTGGTGACATCTGATGGCAGCGACCAAGCTCACCGCCGATGAACTGGACAAGCTGGACGACGCCAAGCTGGCCGACGAGCTGGCGAAGGCGAAGGACGAGCTGTTCAAGCTCCGTTTCCAGTCCGCCACCGGTCAGCTCGAGAGCTCCGGCCGCCTGCGGTCCGTCAAGAAGGACATCGCACGGATCTACACGATCCTGCGCGAGCGCGAGCTGGGCATCCGACAGGCGCCCGGCGCCGCCGAGTGACCGCGAAGCGAGGAACAGACATGACTGAGAACAGCAAGGCCGAGGCCCCGGCCGTCGACGAGGTCGAGGTGCTCGACAAGGAAGGCGCGCACGCGTCGTCCCATGAGCGCCCGTACCGCAAGACCGTCCGCGGCTTCGTGGTCTCCGACAAGATGGACAAGACCGTCGTCGTCGAGGTCGAGGAGCGCGTCAAGCACGCTCGCTACGGCAAGGTCACGACCAAGACGAGCAAGTTCAAGGCCCACGACGAGGAGAACACCGCCGGTATCGGCGACCGTGTCCTCATCATGGAGACCCGACCGCTCTCCGCCTCCAAGCGGTGGCGCCTGGTCGAGATCCTCGAGCGAGCCAAGTGATCCAACGGTCCTGGTGACCGCAGCAGGATCGACGTGAAGGGTCGGCCTTCCCCCTGGGGGAGGCCGGCCCTTTCGCTATACCCGGGGCCGCTGCGTCAGGGGCTGGCGTGTCCGGGCTGCTGCCGGAGTCCGCTGCGCCCGGGCCCGCCCGTCGGGCGCTCCGGTACGTCGCGCCTCCGTTCCACTGATTCGTCTCGTCACTGCAACGGATCAGTGGAACGAGCCCGCGTGTCGCCGGACGGTCGTCGCCCGAGTGCCCGTATACGGCAGTGGTGGTGGCCGAGGGACGGATCAGGCGCGCGTGAGACGGTCAGGCGCGCGCGGGTCGGGTCAGGAGCGCGAGACGCTCAGGCGCGCGTGAGACGGGTCAGGAGCGCGCCCGCGTAGGCGTCCTCAGCATGAGGTGCCCGGACCTCGCGCAGGCCACCGGCGTCAGCATCGGCACCGAGTGCAGTGCCAGTGCCAGTGCCAGTGCCGGCGCCAGCGCCAGGGTCAGCGTCGGTATCGGTGCCAGGTGCAGCACCGCTGCCAGGGTCGGCGTCGCCCGCCGGCGCGAACCTCACCACGTAGGCGCCCGACTGCTCCCGGTGCAGCGACACGAAGGCGTCGCCGAGCGCATCGCGGAGCTGCTCCTCGCGGGGAATCCAGATGGCCTCGTGCTGCTCGACCGTGTCCAGCGCCCACTCGGTGGTGCCGTTGAAGCGGAAGACATGCTGGCCCGACCGGCTGATGCCCCGCTCGACCACCATCGGGGAGAGCATGAACGCCTCGTCGCGCAGCAGCTCGGTGTCGATCGAGAACAGGTCGCCGTCCGCCGGTTCCCAGGGCAGCCCCGCGTCCTTGAGTCGTCGTGCCACATCGATGTCGATCATGGATCGAGTGTAGGGGCGGCGGGAGAGCAAGCCCACACCCTTCGCAGGGCTCGCATGGGGTGACAGCGACTGCTGCGGGGACGTAGTCTTGAACGGTTGCCGGACGACCATGCCCACCAGCCCTCGCGGTGAGTGCGGGATCGGGAGTCCGCGGCAGGATCCGGAAGCACCAGATCCGTCCTCGCCGGAGACCTCGCACGAGAAGCGAACGCTGAGGCGTTCTCCACGCTAGTGCCTGAGTCCGGCCGAGGGTTTTTTGGTGCCCGGAGCCCGCCGCCGGTGATGCTCATGGCCACGTTCGTGACCTGGGCGGACGTCCGGGCATGGTCCATATTCCGTTCCGCCAGGCTCGGCCGGCCCGCTCCCGCGGACCGGAAGAGAACCGGTGAGACGATAGGAGAACGAGTGATTCAGCAGGAGTCGCGACTGAAGGTCGCCGACAACACAGGTGCCAAGGAGATTCTCTGCATCCGTGTTCTCGGTGGCTCCGGTCGCCGTTACGCCAGCATCGGCGACACCATCGTGGCGACCGTCAAGGACGCCATCCCCGGTGGCAACGTCAAGAAGGGCGATGTCATCAAGGCTGTCGTCGTCCGTACGTCCAAGGAGCGTCGGCGCGCCGACGGGTCCTACATCCGCTTCGACGAGAACGCGGCGGTGATCCTCAAGGCCGATGGCGAGCCGCGCGGAACGCGCATCTTCGGCCCCGTCGGGCGCGAACTGCGCGACAAGCGCTTCATGAAGATCATCTCGCTGGCACCGGAGGTGCTGTGACATGGCAAAGATGAAGATCAAGAAGGGCGACCTCGTCCAGGTCATCACCGGCCGCACGAGCGACGCCGACAAGGTCGCCGCACGTGGCCTCGAGGCCGGCGACAAGGGCAAGCAGGGCCGCGTCCTGCAGGTGTTCCCCGATACCGAGCGCGTGCTCGTCGAGGGCATCAACCGCCGCACCCACCACATCAAGCCCAACCAGGCCGGTGGCGCGGGCGGCATCGAGCAGCGCGAGGCCCCCATCCACATCTCCAACGTGGCTCTGGTCGACCCGGAGGACAACAAGCCGACCAAGGTCGGCTACCGCGTCGAGACCCTCGAGCTCGAGAACGGCCGCTCCAAGCAGGTGCGCGTCCGCTTCGCCAAGCGCTCCGGGAAGGACATCTGATGAGCGAGACTGCTATCCAGGCGCCCACCCCGCGCCTGAAGGCCCGGTACAACGAGACCATCAAGGCGGAGCTGACCGACCAGTTCGGTTACGAGAACGTCATGCTGGTGCCCGGTCTGACCAAGATCGTCGTGAACATGGGCGTCGGCGACGCCGCTCGCGACTCCAAGGTCATCGACGGCGCCGTGCGCGACCTCGCCGCCATCACCGGACAGAAGCCGCAGGTCACCAAGGCCCGCAAGTCGATCGCGCAGTTCAAGCTGCGTGAGGGAATGCCGATCGGTGCGCACGTCACCCTCCGTGGCGCTCGCATGTGGGAATTCCTGGACCGGCTGCTGTCGACCGCTCTGCCGCGCATCCGCGACTTCCGTGGTCTGTCGCCGAAGCACTTCGACGGCAACGGCAACTACACGTTCGGCCTCACGGAGCAGGTCATGTTCCACGAGATCGACCAGGACAAGATCGACCGCGTCCGCGGTATGGACATCACGGTCGTGACCACCGCGAAGACCGACGACGAGGGACGCGCGCTGCTGAAGCTGCTCGGCTTCCCCTTCAAGGAGAACTGATATGGCCAAGACAGCCCTGATCAAGAAGTCGGAGCGCAAGCCGAAGTTCGCCGTGCGCGCTTACTCCCGGTGCCAGCGTTGCGGCCGCCCGCACTCCGTGTACCGCAAGTTCGGCCTCTGCCGAGTCTGCCTTCGCGACATGGCTCACCGTGGTGAGCTCCCCGGCGTCACCAAGAGCAGCTGGTAAGGACTACCGCCAGAGGTCCCGGGGCACAGCGATGATGCCGCGGGAAACCAGGTGAGGAAGAAGCAACAGACATGACCATGACCGACCCGATCGCGGACATGCTCACGCGCATCCGTAACGCCTCAGGGGCGTACCACGAGAGCGCGTCCATGCCGTATTCGAAGTTGAAGAGCCGTATCGCGGACATCCTGAAGGCCGAGGGCTACATCCTCGGCTGGCACGAGGAGGAGGCCGAGGTGGGCAAGAAGCTCGTCCTCGAGCTGAAGTACTCCGACAGCCGTGAGCGCGCCATCTCCGGGGTGCGCCGCGTCTCGAAGCCCGGCCTGCGTGTGTACGCGAAGTCCACCAATCTGCCCAAGGTCCTCGGCGGCCTGGGCGTGGCGATCCTGTCCACGTCCTCCGGCCTCCTGACCGACCGGCAGGCAGCCAAGAAGGGTGTAGGTGGGGAAGTCCTCGCCTACATCTGGTGAGCGGGAGAGGAGAAACACTATGTCCCGCATCGGAGTCCGCCCGGTTCCCGTTCCGGCGGCCGTGCAGAACGTCACCATCGAAGACCGCACCGTCACGGTGACCGGTCCCAAGGGCGAGCTGAAGCACGTCGTGCCCGAGCCCATCGCCGTCGAGCGCGATGAGTCCGGCGCCATCGTGGTGAGCCGCCCCGACGACGAGCGCGAGAACAGGTCGCTTCACGGCCTGACCCGCACTCTCATCAACAACATGGTCCTCGGCGTCACCGAGGGCTTCACGAAGAAGCTGGAGATCGTGGGCACGGGCTACCGTGTGACCGCGAAGGGCACCGACCTCGAGTTCGCCCTCGGCTTCTCCCACCCCGTCGTGGTGAAGGCGCCCCAGGGCATCACCTTCACCGTCGAGACCCCGAGCAAGTTCTCGGTCAGCGGCATCGACAAGCAGCAGGTGGGAGAGGTCGCCGCGAACATCCGCAAGATCCGTCGGCCCGAGCCCTACAAGGGCAAGGGCGTGCGGTACGCGGACGAGACCGTGGTGCGCAAGGCCGGAAAGGCTGGTAAGTGATCATGGGTTACGCACTCAAGCACACCAAGGGCAAGCCCGGCAGCCGGCTGCGTACGCGCGGCCGTCGCCACCTGCGCGTCCGTCGTCGTGTCATCGGCACGCCCCAGCGTCCGCGTCTGGTCGTCACCCGTTCGGCCCGTCACGTCTTCGTGCAGGTCGTCGACGACGATGCCGGCGTCACGCTGGCGTCGGCCTCGACCATGGAGGCCGATCTGCGCGCCGCCTCCACCACGAAGTCGGACAAGGCCCGCACCGTCGGCGCCCTGGTCGCCGAGCGCACCAAGGCAGCCGGGATCGACTCCGTCGTGTTCGACCGCGGCGGCAACAAGTACCACGGTCGCGTGGCCGCCGTCGCCGACGGCGCTCGCGAGGCCGGCCTGGCGCTGTGATCGCCCCCCGGACACAGGACGAGAAGAGGATCTGAATATGGCTGCACAGCAGCGGAACAATGGTCCCGCGGCCTCCGGCCGGCGGGGCGACAACTCCACCAACACCAGCAGCAGCTCCGATGATCGCGGAGGCCGTCGCAGCGACGACCGCGGCGGTCGTCAGGGCCGCGGGCGCGGTCAGGACGCCGAGAAGTCGGCATTCCTCGAGCGCGTCGTGAGCATCAACCGCGTCTCCAAGGTCGTCAAGGGCGGCCGTCGCTTCTCCTTCACCGCCCTCGTGGTGGTCGGTGACGGCGACGGAACCGTCGGAGTCGGCTACGGAAAGGCCAAGGAGGTCCCCTCGGCGATCTCCAAGGGTGTCGAGGAGGCGAAGAAGAACTTCTTCCGCGTCCCGCGCATCCAGGGCACCGTCGTGCACAAGGTCCAGGGTGAGGATGCGGCAGGCGTCGTCCTGCTGCGTCCCGCCGCCCCGGGTACCGGTGTGATCGCCGGCGGTCCGGTCCGCGCCGTGCTCGAGTGCGCCGGAGTGCACGATGTGCTCTCCAAGTCGCTCGGCTCGACCAACGCGATCAACATCGTGCGGGCCACCGTCGATGCGCTCAAGCAGCTCGAGGAGCCGGAAGCCGTGGCCGCGCGCCGCGGTCTCGCGGTCGAGGACATCGCCCCGGCGGCTCTCCTGCGGGCCCAGGCCGAAGGCCGCGCCGCGGCCCGCGCCGAGAAGGTGGGTGCCTGATGCAGATCAAGGTCACCCAGGTCCGTTCCGACATCGGCGGCAACCAGACCCAGCGTGCCACCCTGCGCGGCCTCGGCCTCAAGCGCATCGGTGACACGGCGGTGAAGGACGACCGCCCCGAGATCCGCGGCATGATCCGCGCCGTCACCCACCTGGTGACGGTCGAAGAGGTGGACTGACTCCATGAACGACACCGAGAACAAGAGCGCCGAGAGCACGGGACCCGCTTCCGGCTCTCCGCTGAAGCTGCACGACCTGCGCCCCGCGCCGGGCTCCAATACCCGTCGCACCCGCGTCGGCCGTGGTGAGGCTTCCAAGGGCAAGACCGCCGGTCGCGGCACCAAGGGCACCAAGGCCCGCAACCAGGTGCCGTTCGGCTTCGAGGGCGGGCAGATGCCGCTGCACATGCGGCTGCCCAAGCTGCGCGGCTTCACCAACCCCTTCCGCGTCGAGTACCAGGTCGTGAACCTGGCGACCCTGCAGGAGCTGTTCCCCGAGGGCGGCACCGTGACGGTCGAGGACCTCGTCGCCCGGGGCGCCGTGCGCAAGAACCAGCCCGTCAAGGTGCTGGGCACCGGCGACGTCAGCGTCAAGCTGGACGTCACCGCACAGAAGTTCTCCGCCTCGGCGGAGCAGAAGATCGCGGCGGCTGGCGGGTCCGTCACCACCGCGTGAGTCATTTTGACGGGGCACCGCGGCGCAGAATAATCTGTGCCGCGGTGCCCCGTCGTCATATCGGGGCCGGTCCGAAGGCCGTACGACACACACGGCACCGGGACGGACCGGGACGTCCAACGGTCCTGTCCCCGGACCTCCAGGAGGGAAACTGGTGAACTCGTTCGTGCGCGCGCTGCGCACCCCCGAGCTGAGGAACAAGATCCTCTTCACGCTCGGCATGATCGCGATCTACCGTCTCGGTGTCTTCATCCCCACCCCGGGATTCGACTACACCAACGTGATGGTGTGCGCAGATCAGGCCATGACGGGGCAGGGCGCCAACGTGATGGGCATGGTCAACATGTTCTCCGGCGGCGCGCTGTTGCAGCTGTCCATCTTCTCGCTGGGCGTCATGCCCTACATCACGGCATCGATCATCGTGCAGCTGCTGCGCGTGGTCATCCCGCGGTTCGAGGCCCTCCACAAGGAAGGGGCCTCGGGCACCCAGAAACTGACGCAGTACACGCGGTATCTGACCATCGGTCTGGCCGTGCTGCAGGCGACCACCATCATCACGCTGGTCCGTTCCGGGCAGTTCTTCGTCGGCTGCCAGCTCGAACTGGTGCCCGACCAGTCGATCCACACCCTGCTGCTGATGGTCGTGACCATGACGGTGGGCACCGTCCTGATCATGTTCATGGGCGAGATGATCACCGAGCGCGGCATCGGCAACGGCATGTCGCTGATGATCTTCTCGTCGATCGCGGCCTCGTTCCCCTCCGCCATGGCGCAGATCTGGGAGCTGCAGGGCTGGCTCGTGTTCGCCCTGGTGATCCTGGTGGCGCTGCTGGTCATGATCGGCATCGTCTTCGTCGAGCAGTCCCAGCGGCGCATCCCGGTGCAGTACGCCAAGCGCATGGTGGGACGGCGCATGTACGGCGGCACCTCGACCTACATCCCGATCAAGGTCAACCAGGCCGGCGTCATCCCGGTCATCTTCGCGGCCTCGATCCTCGCACTGCCGCAGATGGCCGCGTCCTTCGGCAGCCCGGAGTCCGGGTGGGTCCAGTGGATCAACGCCCACCTCGTGATGGGCGCGTCGTTCTCCTGGATCTACGCCCTGGTCTACGTGGCCCTGATCGTGTTCTTCGCGTTCTTCTACGTCTCGATCACCTTCAACGCGGAGGAGATCGCCGACAACATGAAGAAGTACGGCGGGTTCGTGCCCAATGTGCGCGCCGGCAAGCCCACCGAGAACTACCTGCGGTACGTGATCAATCGGATCCAGACCCCCGGCGCCATCTACCTCGCGGTGATCTCGCTGATCCCGCTGTTCGCACTCGTCTACCTCGGTGCCTCGCAGAACTTCCCGCTCGGCGGGGTCTCGGTGCTGATCATCATCGGCGTCGGCCTCGACACCGTGAAGCAGATCGATGCGAAGCTCCAGCAGCACCACTACGAAGGGATTCTCCGGTGACCAGCCCCGACCTCTCGACCGACCCCACCGCGACGCAGGACGACGGCGGCCAGGCCGCCCGCCGTCTGCTGATCGTGGGCCCGCCCGGGGCGGGCAAGGGCACCCAGGCCGTGCGCATCGCCGAGGAGCTGTCCATCCCGGCGATCTCCACCGGGGACATCTTCCGCGCCAACGTCTCGCAGGAGACCGAGCTCGGCGTGCTGGCGAAGTCCTACATGGATGCCGGTGAGTACGTTCCCGACTCCGTCACCAACGACATGGTCCGCTCCCGTCTGGCCGAGGCGGATGCCCGTGACGGCTTCCTGCTGGACGGCTACCCGCGCACCCTCGACCAGGTCGAGGCGCTGGACTCGATCCTCACCGAGCTCGGCACCGCGCTGGACCTGGTGCTGCTGCTCGAGGTCGAGACCGACGAGGTCGTCGGCCGCCTGCTCGCCCGCGGGGCCGAGCAGGGCCGCAGCGACGACACCGAGGAGACCATCCGGCGCCGCCTCGACGTCTACGCGGAGCAGACGGCACCGCTGATCGACGTCTACGACTCCCGCGGCCTCGTGCGCCGCGTGGACGGCTCGGCGCCGATCGACGAGGTCACCGTCGCGCTGCGGGAGGCGCTCAGGGCACGATGAGCATCCTCCCCGAGCGGGTGGAGCTGAAGACCCCCGAACAGATCCTGGTGATGCGGCGCAGCGGGCTGCTGCTGGACCGTGTCCACGCGATGCTCGAGGAGAACATCCGCCCCGGCATCACCACGGCCGAGCTGGATCGTCTCGCCCACGAGATGATCCGCGACGAGGGGGCCACGCCGAACTTCCTCGGCTACCACGGGTTCCCCGCGACGCTGTGCATCAGCGTCAACGAGATCGTCGTCCACGGGATCCCCGGCTCGCGCCGGCTCGCCGAGGGCGACATCGTCTCCATCGACGGTGGTCTGATCATCGACGGCTGGCACTCCGACGCCGCCCGCACCCACATCGTGGGTGCCCCGCGCTCGGTGGGGGACGAGGACCTGGTCCGGATCACCCGGGAGGCGCTGTGGGCGGGTATAGCCGCGCTCGCCTCGGCCGACCGGGTCGGTGACGTCGGAGCAGCCATCGAGGATCACGTCACCGAGGCGGCGGGGGAGTCCCTCGCCCACCTCGAGGGCTTCGGCGGGCACGGCATCGGGACCGCCATGCACCAGGCGCCCGACGTCATGAACTACCGCACCCGCTCCCGTGGGCCGCGGGTGAAGGCGGGCATGTGCCTGGCCATCGAGCCGATGCTGATCCAGGGCTCGGGAGACTGGGTGCTGGAGGACGACGACTGGACGGTGCGGGCCACCGGGGGCGGCCGGGCCGCCCACGCCGAGAACTCCGTGGCCGTGACCGATGAGGGTCTGCTCGTCCTGACGGAGGCCGACGGCGGCGCTGCCGAGCTCGCCCGGCGCGGCATCGTCGCCGCCCCGGATCCCCTCGCGTAGTGATGGGCATCATCACGGGGACTATCGCGGTTCCCGGAAAGGCCGTGTAGGCTGGTCGATCGGGTGTGCTCCGCGCGCGATGTCCATCGTGTGCTGTGGCCCGGCGCTGTCCGCAGCGCCGTCGCGCAGTCCCCGTCGTGCTGACGTCGTCGACCGGCTCCTGCCGTGTGGCCGGTGAGGCCGACGGCGCGCTGGTGGCGCCACCCTCATCGACCACCGTACTCGTCACCCGACGGGCGGTGCGCAAGAGACGATAATGCGGAACTCGACCCCCGGTCCGCCGGTGGCGAGAGATTGGGGAGGCATGGCGAAGAAGGACGGCGTGATCGAAGTCGAGGGCACGGTCACGGAGGCGCTCGCGAACGCGCGCTTCCGCGTGGAGCTCGACAACGGGCACAAGGTGCTCGCGCACATCTCCGGGAAGATGCGCCAGCACTACATCCGTATCCTTCCCGAGGACCGCGTGGTCGTCGAGCTGAGCCCCTATGACCTCGACCGGGGCCGCATCGTCTACCGCTACAAGTGATCGTCCCGGGAGAAGGAAGCTATGAAGGTCAAGCCGAGCGTCAAGCCGATCTGTGACAACTGCAAGGTGATCCGTCGCCACTCGCGCGTCATGGTCATCTGCTCGAACCCGCGTCACAAGCAGCGTCAGGGTTGAGCGCCGTGCTGCGAGGAGGAGGGGCCGACGAGGAACGAGTCGTCCCCGAGACCGAGCGGCACGAGCTCAGCACCGCACAGCAGGGCTGAACGGAGCACGTCGTTCGTCCCGACGACTGTCGTGACATCGCCGCCCCTGAGCGGCCGCCCTGCGTGCAGGGCACCGTCCGGGACACCGGACACACACAAGTAAAGAGTCGACACCACCGGCCCACGGGCCGGCCACCCGCAGTACGGAGGCTGCGGCGTCCCGGGAACAGACCCGAGGACGAGGTGTCGGATCAGGCCTCCGAGACAGTAGGAGAATGCACATGGCACGTCTGGTGGGAGTCGACCTCCCGCGCGAGAAGCGCCTCGAGGTCGCCCTGACGTACATCTTCGGCGTGGGACGCACCCGCGCCCTGGAGACCCTGGCCGCAACCGGCGTCTCCGGTGACAAGCGCGTGCGCGAGCTGACTGACGACGATCTCGTCAAGATCCGCGATCACATCGAGAACAACTACCGGGTCGAGGGTGACCTCCGCCGCGAGGTGGCAGCCGACATCCGCCGCAAGGTGGAGATCGGCAGCTACCAGGGGCTGCGCCACCGCCGCGGCCTTCCCGTGCACGGTCAGCGCACGAAGACCAACGCGCGCACCCGCAAGGGCCCCAAGCGCACCGTCGCCGGCAAGAAGAAGTCCCGCTGATCCACGGCATCGCCGTGGGATCGCGTCCGTCTTCCGCCGCACCCACTTCGCGCCGCTGAGGGATCCGGCGCACCCGAAACCCACCAGAGGAGTTCCGCCGCATGGCAACCAAGACCCGTCAGGCCGCTGCGCGCAAGCCGCGCCGCAAGGACAAGAAGAACGTCGTCAACGGCCAGGCCCACATCAAGAGCACGTTCAACAACACCATCGTCTCCATCACGGACCCGGTCGGCGCCGTCATCTCCTGGGCTTCGTCCGGGCAGGTCGGCTTCAAGGGCTCGCGCAAGTCGACCCCGTACGCCGCGCAGATGGCCGCCGAGGCAGCTGCCCGCCAGGCGCAGGAGCACGGCATGAAGAAGGTCGACGTCTTCGTCAAGGGCCCGGGCTCCGGTCGTGAGACCGCCATCCGCTCGCTGACCGCGGCCGGCCTCGAGGTCGGTTCGATCCAGGACGTCACCCCGCAGCCGCACAACGGCACCCGCCCGGCCAAGCGCCGCCGCGTCTGACCTCGCCGGCCGCTGCGGGGCCGCAGCCCCGTCGGCGCGGCCGGCGCCCGTGCCGGGACGGCCCTCGCCGCCCCGGCACCCTGGACACCACTCATCCTCTAGGCCCATCGCCCCCTTCTGAGCGTCATATGGCGGACGCTCGCTGAAAGGATCCACAGTGCTCATTGCACAGCGCCCCACGCTGACCGAAGAGGTCGTGTCGGAGAACCGTTCCCGGTTCGTCATCGAGCCGCTCGAGCCGGGCTTCGGCTACACCCTCGGCAACTCGATGCGTCGCACCCTGCTGTCCTCCATCCCCGGCGCCGCGGTCACCTCGATCCGCATCGACGGGGTCCTGCACGAGTTCAGCACCGTGCCCGGCGTGAAGGAGGATGTCACCGAGATCATCCTCAACGTCAAGAACCTCGTGGTCTCCTCGGAGAACGACGAGCCGGTCGTGATGTACCTGCGTCGCGAGGAGGCCGGCCGCGTCACCGCTGCCGACATCACCCCGCCCGCCGGCGTGGAGATCCACAATCCCGACCTCCACATCGCGACCCTGAACGAGAAGGGCCGCCTGGAGATCGAGCTGACCGTCGAGCGGGGTCGCGGCTACGTCTCCGCTGCGCAGAACAAGGGCCTTGACGCGGAGATCGGTCGGGTCCCGGTCGACTCCATCTACTCGCCCGTGCTGAAGGTGACCTACAAGGTCGAGGCGACGCGTGTCGAGCAGCGCACGGACTTCGACAAGCTGATCGTCGACGTCGAGACCAAGCCGGCCATCAGCCCGCGCGACGCGATGGCATCGGCCGGCAAGACGCTGGTGGAGCTGTTCGGCCTGGCGCGCGAGCTGAACCAGGAGGCCGAGGGCATCGAGATCGGCCCGTCGCCGACGGACCAGGCGCTGGCCGCCGATCTGGCACTGCCGATCAACGACCTCAACCTCACGGTGCGCTCGTACAACTGCCTCATGCGCGAGGGCGTCCACACCGTCGGTGAGCTGACCGCCCGTTCCGAGGCCGATCTGCTCGACATCCGCAACTTCGGGCAGAAGTCCATCGACGAGGTCAAGGCCAAGCTCGCCGACCTCGGGCTGTCGCTGAAGGATTCCCCGGCCGGTTTCGATCCGTCGGCCATCGAGTCCTACTCCGACGATTTCGGCGACCAGTACTGACCTTCATTTGAACTAGGAGAACGACCATGCCTGCACCCACCAAGGGCGCGCGCCTCGGCGGATCCCCCTCGCATGAGCGGATGATCCTCGCCAACCTCGCCACCGAGCTGTTCCGCCACAAGGCGATCACCACGACGGAGTCGAAGGCCAAGCGCCTGCGTCCGTACGCGGAGCGCCTGGTCACCTTCGCCAAGAAGGGCGACCTCGCCTCGCGTCGCCGCGTGATGCGCACCATCCGCGACCGCGGCGTCGTCTACTCGCTGTTCGAGGAGATCGCCCCGACGTTCGCCGAGCGTCCCGGCGGATACACCCGCATCACGAAGATCGGCCCCCGCAAGGGTGACAACGCGCCGATGGCCGTGATCGAGCTCGTCCAGGAGGAGTACTCCCCGAAGCAGGCCGTGGTGAAGGAGGCCGAGGGCGCCGCCAAGAACGCGTCCCGGACCGAGAGCGCCGACGAGGCCGCTGCCGAGGACACCGCCACCGAGGCGACCGCATCCGACGACACCGACGCCGAGGCGACCGCATCCGACGACACCGCGTCCGAGGAGGCTGCTTCCGAGGACGCCGCTTCCGAGGACACGGCCGCTGAGAGCGACGACGAGCAGGCCGACAAGGCCTGATCGCGCACGACGCGCCACGCCGAGGGCGGGCCGACGGGAGAGATCCCGTCGGCCCGCCCTTCTCGTTCCCCCGGCGCCTTGGATCCTCCGTCGACGACGTACGCCGTCTTCCCCGTGCCCCTGGTCGGGGGTGAACGGCGGGGCAACGCCCGATGAACTCTGGAGCAGCCCGGGTGAGACCCCTCCCGGGGAGGCTGGTCGTTCCGGCGCCGGTGAGATCGGGGGGCGGAGGCCACGCGGTGCGGCGCCGCGCCTCCGGGATGTCCGACGCCGGCCGGTATATGGTTAGGCCCGGAAGCCGCCGGTGGGGGCCGGCGACCTCACGGGGAGGTCGCGGACCGGGTCCTGCAGCGCTGTCCGGCACTTCCGCGCCCCCGCTTCCGCGCCTTCCCCTACGATCCGGAGCCCCTCATGTCTCAGCGGAATCTTCCCCCCGCCACCGACTCCACCGCCGATTCCCGCCCTCGCTCGGGCATGACCCGCCGCACGCTGTTCGCCGCCACGGCCGTCGGCGTCCCGGCGGCGACGGCTGCGCTGTCCATGTCTCCGGCCGTCGCCGACCCCTCGGTCACGGACGGGGAGACCCGCATCCTGGACGTACCGCTCGCGGACTACGCGCTGATCGACGTCGACGGCGGGCAGGCACGCGATCTTCCCGAGCAGCCGGCGACGATGGTCGGCCTCACCTGGCCGGCGGATTCAGAGGCCCCGGCCGTGCACGCGCGCGGTCTCGGGCAGGACGGGAACTGGACCCCGTGGTGCGAACTCGAGATCGCCGAGGACCCGGACAGCGGCGAGGAGGCCCCCGGCACGGAGCTGGCGTGGCTGGGCGTGGTCTCGGCG
This sequence comes from Brachybacterium sp. GCM10030268, assembly GCF_042666305.1. Classification (NCBI taxonomy): domain Bacteria; kingdom Bacillati; phylum Actinomycetota; class Actinomycetes; order Micrococcales; family Dermabacteraceae; genus Brachybacterium; species Brachybacterium sp. GCM10030268. Next base: position 100,539 of record NZ_JBHTCW010000008.1, read on the forward strand.
CTGCAGATCCGCGCCGAACTGGACGGCGGGGACGTGACCTCCGAGGCCACGGCGCACATCGTCACCACCTCGCCGACCGAGGGCGACGAGATGGTCGGAGACTTCAGCGGGCCGTACACCTCCCAGTCGCAGTCACAGGACCTGCAGGCACAACCGCGGATGATGTCGACCCGCGCCGCGGCGAACCCTGCCACTCCACTGCTTCCCGGCTCGACACCCTCCTTCGTCGCGCGTGCGACCTGGGGTGCCGATGAGGGCAGGACAGGAGCCACGTACGGGCGCGACGAGCTCAAAGCCGTGATCATCCACCACACCGCGGGCACCAACAGCTACAGCAGCAGTGAGTCCGCGCAGATCGTCCGGGGCATTCACACGTACCACACGCGCACCCTGGGGTGGGCGGACATCGGGTACAACATCCTGGTCGACAAGTACGGTCGGATCTTCGAGGGCCGCAGCGGCGGCCTCCACCGCAACATCCAGGGTGCCCACGCCACGGGATTCAACCGCGGCTCCTTCGGCATCTCCGTGCTGGGCCACTACAGCTCCACCGAACCTTCCGCCGCGGCGCGGGACGCGGTCTCCCGGATCGTGGCGTGGAAGCTCCTGAGCACGTTCGAAGAGCGCGTGTGGAGCACGTCCACCTGGAGTTCGATCGCCAGCGGCACCCGCTTCGACGCCGGTTCCACGCAGACCCTCGCGAAGGTGATGGGCCACCGGGATGTGAACCACACCGAGTGCCCCGGGTACCAGCTGTACCAGGAGTTCGACCGGATCCGTGGCGATGCGCAGTACTACATGGACCACGGGTGGAAGCATCACCTGACGGCGTTCAACGCCGCTGGGGGAGCGGCGAAGCTCGGCACCGTGGTCCGCAGCGCCTACAGCACGGGAACCTACTGGGTCACGGTGCTCACCAAGGGGCTCGTGATGCACAGGGGTGCGGAGAAGGCCGTCGGCTACGTCAGCGAGGTGGCCCAGGAGTGGCAGCCCTCCTGGGGGCGCCCGACCAGCTCCGTCTCCCACCGGGGCGGCAAGAGCTACCAGTCCTTCGAGAACGGCGTGGCCGTCAAGTCGGGCAGCTCTGTGAGCTTCCAGGAGTCCCGCTTCGTCGACGTCCCCCCGGGCATGATGTACCGCGAGGAGATCGAGGAGCTCGCCGAGCGCGGTATCACCACCGGCTGGCCGGACGGCACCTACCGTCCGCTGGACCCGATCCAGCGTGATGCGATGGTCGCCTTCGTCTACCGCGCTCTCGGATCCCCGCGCTTCACCCCGCCCAGCCGATCACCGTTCTCGGACATGCCACCGAGCCGCATGTACTACAAGGAGATCACGTGGGCGCATGCGGAGGGCATCGTCGAGGGCTGGTCCGACGGCACGTTCCGTCCCACCGCCTCGATCGAGCGCGGCGCGGTCGCGGCATTCCTGTACCGTGCCTCCGGGCGGCCGTCCTCGGGGACCTCGAACCCGTTCCGGGACGTCCCCTCGAACCATCAGTTCGCGAAGGAGATCAGCTGGCTGGCCTCCACGGGCATCAGCACCGGCTGGTCGGACGGCACCTTCCGCCCGGTGGAGCCGATCGCCCGGGACGCGATGGCCGCCTTCATGATCCGCTGGATGGAAGAGCGCGGGCTCTGAGGCGACGAACTGGCTGCCCGCCGGGAAGGAGATGCCGGTGAAGGTCGCCGTGCTGTGCGATGTCGATCAGACCGTCTACCACGTGGGGGACGAGGCCATCGCGACGATGACCTCCCGGCGGCTGGCCGATCGAGGGTTCGACGTCGTGCGCATCTCCCGGCACGAGAAGTACGGGCCCGACGGCACGGCCCCGGCGTCGGCCATCCCGGCGCTCACCTTCCCGTGGCCGCTCGAGGATCGGGCGAGGTACCTCGAGGAGATCCGGGCCGTGCTCGCGGGCGACCTCGATGCCCTTCCGGCTGAGGACAAGCTGTTCGGCATCATCGAGCGTCTCCGTGCCGTGGATGCGCTGGTGATCGGCGGCGGCGGGAGCCTCACCTCCCGCTACGGCTGGCTGCTCGACGAGCGCGTGGCCACCGCCGAGGTGGCGCACTCGCTCGGCAAGCCGGTGATCCTCAGCGGCCAGAGCCTGGGCCCGGAGCTGACCGACACCGACCGCGACAGCGTGCGCCGGCTGCTCGAGCTGTGCTCGGTCGTCGGCCTGCGGGACCACCACAGCGTGGGGATCGCCCGCCGGCTGTGCCCGGGCCACCCGGCGGTCGTGCAGACTCTCGATGACGCCGTCGGCCTCGAGCCGGAGACTCCGCTGGACCCCGAGCTGATCAGCGTCACGCTGGGCGGGGACGGTGATCCGTTCCCGCGGGCCGACTACGTCGCGGTGGCCGCCGCGGTGATCGAGGAGCTCGCCCGGCGCACCGGCGCCCGCGTCGAGCTGGTTCCCCACATGGCGGACCCCGATACCGGCGGGGGCGATCTGCAGGTCCACCGCGAGGTCGCCGACCTGCTGACGGTGCCGGCCACCGTGTGCCCGATAGAGCCCGACACCGCGGCCACCGCACGCACCGCCCGCGCCGCCTGGGTGGTCACCACGCGTTTCCACCCGGTCGTCTTCGGAGCCGCCGCCGGGGCCTCGGTGCTGGCGATGCCACTGAACCGCTACGGCGCCTCCCGCATGGACGGGGCCCTGCGGAACCTGGGCCTCGCCGGCGGAGTGGTCCCGCTGGCCGCCCTCTGGGACCCCGTCGGCGCCGGCCCGTCCGATCTGGTCGGTTCCGTGGTCGACGCCCTCGTCGCGGCCCGGGAGAGCGAGCGCGCCCATCTCGAGGCGGTGCGCCCTGCGCTGCTCCAGGCCGCCGCGGACTGGTGGGACACCGTGGCCTCGGTGCTGCGCGCACAGGACGGGTCAGCCGGGCGGGGCAGCGCCACCGCGGTCGAGGCCTCCAGCATGCCGGCTGTCGCCGACCCTGTCGGGGCCGGGATCGAGCCGCACCAGCGCTGGCCCCACGAACTGCGGGAAGAGCTCGCACCGTGGATGACCATGACCGGGACGCCGGCCCCGGAGCCGTCGGTCTCCATCATCATGCGCACCCGCGACCGGGCCCGGATGCTGGATCGGGCCCTGCAGGACGTCCTGGCCCAGACGCGGCAGGACTGGGAGCTGGTGATCGTCAACGACGCCGGGGATCGCCGCGGCGTCGACGAGGCCGTCGCACGCTATGAGGCGGAGAGCGGCGGACGCATCCGGGTGCTGCACCGCGAGCGCTCCACCGGGATGGAAGCGGCGAGCAACCACGGCCTGCGCGAGTCCACCGCGCCCGTGGTCTCCGTCCATGACGACGACGACACCTGGCACGCGACGTTCCTCCAGGAGACTCTCGCCCATCTCGCGGCGCATCCGGAGCAGGACGCCGTCGTGGTGCGCACCCTGGTGGTCTACGAGCACGAGACGCCCAGCGGCTTCGTGGAGGACGAGGCGTTCCGCTCGTGGCCGGAGCTGGAGGGCGCGCGTCTGCTGGACTACATCGCGGTCAACCGCCACGCGCCGATCGCGATCCTGCACCGCCGCCGCGTCCACGAGAGCGTCGGCGAGTTCGACGAATCCCTGCCCGTGGTGGGTGACTACGCGTTCCATCTCGAGCTGCTGCAGCGCTTCGACGTCGGATTCCTCGACCGTCCCCTCGCGCAGTGGCGGCACCGGCCCACCGCCACCGGGCCCAGCAGCAACTCGATGTTCAGCCTCAGCCACGGCCACCGCCACTTCGACGCGGAGCTGCGCGAGCGGTACTTCCGCGAGTGGACCCGCGAGCACGGGATCGGGCTGCCGATGTTCCTCTCGAAGAACACCGAGACCCTCCTGGGCCGCAGCGAGGAACGCGTCCTCGAGGAACTGCGCGCCGTGCGCGAGGAGCTCGGCGCCACCCGGGCGGAGCTTGCCGAGCTCCGTGAGGAACGGGCCGGCGCCGAGCTGACCGGGACGGGTGGCCGGGCCGTACGGGCGGCCGGACGCCTGGGCCGACGTGCCCTCGACGACGCTCGACGTGCCCTCGGTGATGGCCGGCGCGCTCTCCGGCGACGTCCGCCCGGCTGAGGGAGCCGGCTCTCGGGCGACGTCCGCCCGGCTGAGGGAGCCGGCTCTCGGGCCCTAGCCCTGTCTGGTCTGCCCACGCCGTTCGTGCCCCGTCAATCCATCGCGCCACGCCGCGCAGTTCCACTGATCTGTGCCGAGCTCGGCACGTTTCGGTGGAACGGATCGGCGAGTCGGGATGGTGCGGGCCGAGCGAGGCCGACGAGTCGGGATGGTGCGGGCTGAGCGAGGCCGGCGAGCGATGTGAGGTGAGCGCGATGGGTGCTGAGGCGCAGCTCAGCCGAAGTGACGCGGCAGCGTCGCCCCGCGCAGGTCCTGCAGCTCGCGCAGCGGGAAGGCGGCGACGCCCTGGATGTCGAGCGTGTCGCCGCCGGTGGAGCCGAGGCGCAGCTGCGGCACCCCGTGCTCGGCGCACAGCGCCGCCAGGCGCTCCTCACGCTCTGCCGGGACCGCGACCAGGGCCCGAGCCTGGGACTCGGAGAACAGTGCCGTGGGCAGATCGACTCCGTCCCGTGCCCGCAGCGCCTCCAGATCGACGGTGGCGCCCGTGCCGAAGCGCGTCGCGGCCTCGACCAGGGCCTGCGCGAGCCCGCCGTCGGAGAGGTCGTGGGTCGCGGCGGCGAGGCCTTCCTGGGAGGCGGCCACCAGGACCTGGGCGAGGGCCCGCTCCGCCTCCAGGTCGACCTGCGGGGGCAGCCCGCCGAGGTGGCCGTGGATGACGTCGGCCCAGGCCGAGCCGGACAGCTCCTCGCCAGTGGTGCCGAGCAGCAGCACCGAGAGTCCGTCCTCCTGCCAGCCAGCGGGCACGCGCCGGGCGACGTCCTCCAGCACGCCCAGCACGCCGACGACCGGAGTGGGGTGGATGGCGGAGTCGATGCGGCCGGGCTCGCCCGTGGAGTTGTACAGCGAGACGTTGCCGCCGGTGACCGGGACGCCGAGGATCTCGCAGGCCTCCGCGAGGCCGCCGATGGCCTCGACCAGCTGCCACATGGGGCCCGGGTCCTCGGGGGAGCCGAAGTTCAGGCAGTCGGTGACCGCCAGCGGCGTCGCGCCGGCAGCGGCGACGTTGCGATAGGCCTCTGCGAGGGCCAGCTGCGCGCCGGTGCGGGGGTCGAGCTTGGTGTAGCGGCCGTTGGCGTCGGTCGCCAGGGCGACGCCGCGGCCGGTGGTCTCGTCGACGCGGATCACGCCCGCGTCGTCGGGCATCGCCAGCGCCGTGTTCCCGCCGACGTAGCGGTCGTACTGGTCGGTGACCCAGCCCGTCGCGGCCAGATTGGGGGAGGAGATCAGGTCGCGCAGAGCCTGGGCGATCTCCGGGGCGCCCTGCGGCCGGGGGAGGGCCTCGGCACGATCGGCCTGCAGGGCGTCCTGCCAGTCGGGGCGGGAGTACGGGCGGTCGTAGACGGGGCCGTCGACCGCGACCGTCGAGGGGTCGACGTCGACGATGCGGCGACCGTGGTGATCGATCGTCAGCCGTCCTTCGCCGGTGACCTCGCCGATCACGGCGGCCTCGACGTCCCACTTGGCGGTGATCGCCTCGAACTCGGCCAGCTTCTCGGGGCGCACCACGGCCATCATGCGCTCCTGCGACTCGCTCATGAGGATTTCGCCGGCGTTCAGGGTGGGATCACGCAGCAGCACGTTCTCCAGATCGATGTGCATGCCGGAGTTCCCGTTGGCCGCGAGCTCGCTGGTGGCGCACGAGATGCCGGCGGCGCCGAGGTCCTGGATGCCCTCGACGGTGTGGGCGGAGAACAGCTCCAGGCAGCACTCGATGAGCACCTTCTCCATGAAGGGGTCGCCCACCTGGACGCTGGGTCGCTTGACGGGCCCGCCCTCGTCGAAGGTCTCCGAGGCCAGGATCGAGGCGCCGCCGATGCCGTCACCGCCGGTGCGGGCACCGAACAGCACGACCTTGTTGCCGGGTCCGGTGGCCGAGGCCAGATGGATGTCCTCGTGCCGCAGCACGCCCAGGCACAGGGCGTTGACCAGGGGATTGGTCTGGTAGGCGGGGTCGAACACGGTCTCCCCGCCGATGTTGGGCAGGCCCAGGGAGTTGCCGTAGCCGCCGACGCCGGAGACCACGCCGTGGACCACGCGGGCGGTGTCGGGATGGTCGATGGCACCGAAGCGCAGCTGGTCCATGACGGCGACGGGTCGCGCGCCCATGGAGATGATGTCACGCACGATGCCGCCGACGCCGGTGGCCGCGCCCTGGTACGGCTCGACGTAGGAGGGGTGGTTGTGGGACTCGACCTTGAAGGTGACCGCCCAGCCGTCGCCGATGTCGACGACGCCGGCGTTCTCGCCCATGCCCACCAGCAGCTTCTCCCGCATCGCGGCGGTGGTGCGCTCGCCGAAGGTGCGCAGATGCTTCTTGGAGGACTTGTACGAGCAGTGCTCCGACCACATCACCGAGTACATGGCCAGCTCCGCGTTCGTCGGTCGCCGCCCGAGGATCTCGCGAATGCTGGCGTACTCCTCGTCCTTGAGGCCCAGCGCCGCGAAGGGCTGCGCCTGCTCGGGGGTCGAGGCGGCGACGTCGACGGTGTCGACGTCGCCGTCCCCGGGTCGGCTTCCCGAGGGGACGGTCGCAGAGGCGTGGGCGTGGTCAGCGGTCATCGCGGGATCGGATCCGTTCATCACGGGGACAAGGAGAGCCGGCGCGACCTCACGGGAGCCGTCGCGGCCCGCCCAGTCTACGAGCGTTCGCGCGCAGCCGAGCCGCGGCCGCGCGCCTCGCGCCGGGCCTTCTTCTCCTTATCGCGCAGCGCCTTCTCGCTGACCGGCGCGTCGTGGGCGGCCCGCTGGGCGCGGTAGTAGGCGGCGGCCTCGTCCTGGCGCTCCTGCTCCCCGCCGAGGGCGATCGGAGCGCGGACATGACCGGGACGGATGTCGAAGGCCGCGACCAGGTCCAGCGCGTGCGGGCGCAGCCGCCACAGCAGCCGCCGCACATCGGAGCCGATCTGACGTCCGCGCTGGGAGGAGATCATCCCGCTGAGCAGGAACCAGGCCAGGTCGTCCTCGATGGTGCTGAGGCCGTAGAGGTCGCGCACGTCCGTCAGCACGGCGCGGGAGCCCTCATCCTCGAGATCTTCGATGCCCGCGGTGAAGGCGCGCCAGCGCACCAGATCGGCGTGGGCGCGTGCCGCCTCCAGCATCTCCACCTGGTGCTTGTTGACCTCGGCGGCCGCGTCGGCGGGATCCATCTTCGCCGCGGGGCGCAGCGCGAGGGCGACCTCCTCGACCTTCACCCGCGCGCGGGCGGTGAGCATCTCCTCCTGGAAATCGCGCGATCGCATCGAGTCGAACGCACGACGGGTGCTGCCGCGGTCGCTGAGGTCCTGGGCGAGCCGTGCCCAGGGAGTGTGCCGCTTGGCCAGCACCTCGGCGCGCTTGGCGATGAAGCGGCCGATGCCGGCGCGGTCCACGCTGCGCAGCTCGGAGGTGTAGTCGCTGAGCAGGCGCTTGGCGACCAGCTGCAGCAGGACGGTGTTGTCACCCTCGAAGGTGGCGTACACATCGAGGTCCTGGTGCAGGCCCACCAGCTGGTTCTCGGCCATGAAGCCGGCACCGCCGCAGGCCTCGCGGCACTCCTGGATGGTGTCCAGGGCGAGACGCGTCGAGGTGGGCTTCAGCGCCGCGGCCAGGGTCTCGAGGTCCTCACGGGCCTCGGGCTCCTCGGTGCGTCCGGAGAAGACGTCGTCGAAGGCCTGCAGCAGCTGCTCATGGGCGAAGGCGCCCGCGTAGGTCGAGGCCAGCTTGGGCAGCAGGCGCTGCAGATGCGCCTGGTAGTCCAGCAGAACGGTGTCCTGGGTGGGGTCGGCCGCGGTGAACTGGCGGCGCTGGCTCGCGTAGGTGATGGCGATGTGCAGGGCGAGCTGGCCGGCGCGCACCGCGGACCCGTCCAGCGACACGCGCCCCTGGACGAGGGTGCCGAGCATGGTGAAGAAGCGGCGCCCGGGGGACTCGATGGGCGAGCTGTAGGTCCCGTCGGGGGCGACGTCCCCGTAGCGGTTCAGCAGGTTGGTGCGGGGCACGCGCACGTCCTCGAAGGCCAGGCGCCCGTTGTCGATCCCGTTCAGACCGCCCTTGGGGCCGTCGTCCTCGCTCGAGACCCCGGGCAGCAGCCGGCCGTGCTCGTCCCGCACCGGCACGTAGAAGCAGTGGACGCCGTGGTCGACGCCGCGGGTGATCAGTCGTGCGAACACGGTGGCGGCGCGCGCGTGGATCGCGGCGTTGCCCAGGAAGTCCTTCCAGGCGGCGCGGAACGGGGTGTTGATGACCCATTCCTCGGTGGCGGGGTCGTAGGTGGCGGTGGTGGCCAGGGACTGCACGTCCGAGCCGTGGCCGATCTCCGTCATCGCGAAGGCACCGGGGGTGGTCAGGTCCATCGCATCCGGCACCCACCGCCGCTGCTGCTCCTCGTCACCCAGCTGGACGATCGCGGCGGTGAACAGTCCCCACTGCACCCCGGCCTTGATCTGCAGGGAGGGGTCGGCGACCACGAGCTCCTCGAAGGCCGCGACGTTGGCACCGTTGTCGTTGGGACCGCCGAGGTGCTCGGGGAGCATCGGCCAGGAGACGTTCTCCGCGGCGAGGCTCTGCAGCTGGGTGAAGACCCGCTCGCGATGCTCGGCGACGGTGTGGTCCAGCGGCCGGTGCAGCTCGGGGCGGGCGGCGCGCTCGCGGGCGGTGCGGCGGGTCTCGGCCCAGCGGCCCAGGAGCGCCTCGGAGACCGCCTCGACGTCCAGGCGGGCGGAGCCCTCCGGCGGCACCGGGATGGGGCCGGTGGGTGCGGCGGTGGTGGCGCCCGTGGGGACGGTCGTCGGCCCGGTGGCGGTATCGCTGCTGCTGGAGGCGGTGGTGCCAGCGCTCGCGCGGGAGTGCGGAGTGCGCTGGGCGGGACCGGTGTGCTCGGTGCGAATGGTCATGCGTGCATTCCCTTCATGAGCCAGGTGACGAGGTAGGTGACGAGCTGGTCGGAGGTGATGGGTGCGGGGACAGCGGCGTCGCCGTCGGCGGCCTCGCCGCGCTCCCGCTGCGTGCTGTGCTTCTCGCGCCTGTCGTGGTGCTCGTGGTTCCCGTGCTTGTCGTACTCCTCGAGCTCGGTCATCCAGGTGTCGACCGCGCCCTCGACGAAGCCGACCGCTCCGTGGGCCCACAGCTGCGGGGAGGGGACCTCCTCGGGCAGGAACGTGGTCACCAGGCGCGCCACGGCGTGCAGGAAGTGGTTCAGCCCGTCGCTGGGGCGGGTGACGAAGCGGTAGACGCCGGGGGAGCGCTGCGTGGTCTCGACATAGGCGCGGATCATCGCGCGGATGCGCTCGTCGGCGTCCGGTTTGCGCCCGGCGTCGGACTCGAGCGCCCGCAGCTCCGCGACCAGCTTGCGATGCATGGTGGACAGGATGCTGCGGCCCAGGGCACGTTGCAGGTGCGCCTTGTCCTCGAAGTAGCGGTAGACGATCGACTTCGAGGTGCCGGAGGCCGCGGCGATGTCCTCCATGGTCACGTCCGGGCCCTGCTCGTGGATCAGGTGCCGGGCCACGTCGAGCAGCTCGGCGCGGCGCTGTTCCCGGTGCTGGGCCCAGCGGGCCGACCGTCCGTCCACGGGGGCTTGCGTCGTCGCGTTCACGGAACCTACGGTATCAAGTACCGGCGGTCCTAGGTAAAGTTCTCCGCAGAATCTGGTTCCGCGTCTCCCGACGACCCGACGAGACGTTCTCTGACGAAGAGTCCCACGAAGAGGTGCACAGCAGTGAATGATTTCCCGCGCGAGGCTCTGATCCTCGGTGGCAACCGCATCCCGTTCGCCCGCGCCGGCGGCGCCTACGCTGGCATCTCCAACCAGGATCTGCTCACCGCGACCCTCGAGGGCCTGGTGGCGCGCTTCGGCCTGCAGGGCGCGAAGCTCGGCGAGGTCGCCGGGGGCGCGGTCCTCAAGCTGGCCGGCGACCTGAACCTCACCCGCGAGAGCGCGCTGGGCACGCCGCTGGATCCCCGCACCCCGGCGATCGACCTGTCCAAGGCGTGCGCGACCAGCCTGGAGACGGTCGTCCACATCTCCAACCGGATCCAGTTGGGACAGATCGACTCCGGCATCGCCTGCGGCGTCGACTCCGCCTCGGATTCCCCGATCGAGGTCACCCCGCGCCTGCGCCGGATCCTGCACCGCGCGTTCTCCGCCAAGACCGCCGTGCAGCGCCTCAAGGCACTCGGTGCGATCCGCCCGGCGGACCTCGCCCCGGTCCCGCCGCGCAACGGAGAGCCCCGTACCGGGCTCTCGATGGGTGAGCACATGGCTCTGACCGCTGCTCAGTGGGGCATCGACCGCCAGGCCCAGGACGAGCTCGCGCTCGCCTCCCATCAGCATCTTGCCGCGGCCTACGACGCCGGCTTCTTCGACGACCTGGTCACCGGGTACCGCGGTCTCGCCCGCGACCAGAACCTCCGCCCGGACTCGTCGCTCGAGAAGCTCGCCTCGCTCAAGCCCGTCTTCGGGACGAAGTCCCCGCAGGTCGCCGAACCGACCATGACGGCCGGGAACTCGACGCCCCTGACCGACGGCGCCTCCTCCGTGCTGATGGGCAGCCGGGAATGGGCCGACGAGCGCGGCCTGCGGCCGCTGGCCCGCGTGGTCGATGCCCGCACCGCGGCGGTCGACTTCGTCCACGGTCAGGAAGGGCTGCTGATGGCACCCGTCTACGCGGTGCCGGAGCTGCTCGACGACCACGGCCTGACCCTGCAGGATCTGGACTTCTACGAGATCCACGAGGCCTTCGCCGCCACCGTGCTGGCGACCCTGAAGGCCTGGGAGTCCGACGAGTTCTGCCGCGAGCGGCTCGACCGGGGCGGCGCGCTGGGCGCCATCGACCGCAGCAAGCTCAACGTCGCCGGCTCCTCGCTCGCGGCCGGGCACCCCTTCGCCGCCACCGGCGGGCGCATCGTGGCGACCCTGGCGAAGCTTCTCGACGAGCGTGCCCGGGAGACCGGCCGCGTCCAGCGCGGCCTGGTCTCGGTGTGCGCCGCCGCCGGCCAGGGCACCGTCGCGCTGCTGGAGTCCGTCGCGCCCTGATCCGCCCGCGCGCCGGCCCGGTCATGCGCCGGCCCGGCCGCGCACCGACCCCGCCCCGGCGCCGCCGAGCGCGCCCCACGCCTCCTGGAGGACTCATGACCGACGCCTACACCCGCTTCGTCCGCTCCGGCCCGGGCAGGTTCATCGCCTCCCGCGCCGGCCTGCCCCGGCCCGCGCCGCTGCCGCGCCGCGGCGACCGGCCCGAACCCGTGCTGGGGCCGGTCGTCGTGCTCGGGGAATCGGAGGGCGCCGACGCCGTGGCGCACCTGCTGCTGTCCTGGGGAGCCGATGTCCGGCGCCGCTTCGAGGAGCTGCGCACCGTCGGCTCCGTGGTCGCCGTGCTCGACGAGGTCTCCACCCCCTCGGACCTCGGCCGGATCCTGCTGCCGCTGGCCGGCGCGATGCGCTCGCTCGCGCCCGGCGCCCGCGTGGTGACGATCTCCCGGCCCGCGCGCGGTGAGGACCCGGCCCGTGACGCCGCCCGTGGCGGGGTCGAAGGGTTCCTGCGCTCACTCGCCCACGAGATGCGCGGCGGGGCCACCGCCAACGGCATCCTGGTCGCGGACGGGGTCGGCCTGGACGCGCCGGGCGTGACGGGCGCCCTGAGGTTCCTGCTCTCGGCCCGCAGCGCCTTCGTCGCCGGCCAGTTCCTCACCGTCTCGAGCGAGGCCGGCTCGGCCACCGGGGACGCCGCCGCGCCGCTGGCCGGACGCACCGCCCTGGTCACCGGCGCCGCCCGCGGCATCGGCGCGGCCATCGCCCGCACCCTTGCGGCCGACGGCGCCCGGCTCGTGGTCCTGGACGTGCCCGCCGCCGGCACCGAGCTCTCCCGTCTGGCCAATGAGCTCCGCGCCGTACCGATCCAGCTCGACGTCACCTCCGACGGTGCCGGGGACCGGCTGATCTCGTTCCTGCGCGAGCGCTCCCTGGTGCTGGACGCGGTGGTGCTGAATGCCGGCATCACCCGCGACAAGCTCTTCGCCAACATGACCCCGCAGAAGTGGGACCCCGTGCTCGCGGTGAACATCGCCAGCCAGATCACCCTCACCGAGGCACTGATCGAGGCCGGTGATGTGCTCGGCGATCAGCCTCGCGTGGTCTCGCTGGCCTCGACCAGCGGAATCGCCGGCAACCGGGGTCAGACGAACTATGCGGCCTCCAAGGCCGGCGTGATCGCCTTCGTCGAGGCGCTCGCCGCCCGCCTGGAGCCCGTCGGCGGCACCGCGAACGCCGTCGCCCCCGGGTTCATCGAGACGGAGATGACCGCGCGGATGCCGGCGGTCTCCCGGGAGGTCGCCCGGCGTCTGAACTCCCTGCAGCAGGGCGGCCTGCCGGTGGACGTGGCCGAGGCGATCTCGTTCCTGTCCTCCGCCGAGGCCGGGGGCCTCCGCGGCGAGACGCTGCGGGTGTGCGGACAGAACCTGGTGGGGAGGTGAGCGCTATGACCTCCGCCTCGTCCGAGCCCTCCCGCGAGCGGGTCAAGGACCTCGCCGACGTCCCCTCGTTCCCCGCCGTGTACGCCGCCGCGCTGGATCCTCGCTCGAACCGCGGCCGCGCGCGAGGCCCGCGGAGCCCCCGGAGCTCGAGGGGCGCGGCGGGCGCGGCCGCCCCTGCGGCTCTCCCCGAGGTCACCTACCGGGTGCGCGGCGTGCGACTGGACGCCGAGCGCGCCCGCGACTTCGACCATCTTCTGGGCGGGCCGGCCACGGATCTCGTCCACCCCGGCGTGCTGCACGTCCTCGCCTTCCCGGTCTCCCTCGCCCTGATGGCCCGGCGCGACTTCCCCTTCGCGCTGCTGGGCCTGGTCCATCTGCGCAACCAGGTCCTCCAGCACCGCCCGGTGCGGGTCGGGGAGCTGGTGGACGTCGAGTGCCGGGTCAGGGACCTGCGGCCCCACCGCAAGGGCCGGACCTTCGAGGCCGTCTCCACCATCCTCGGCCAGGACGGCGAGATCATCGCCACGGACGTCTCGACGTACCTGGCCAAGGGCGACGGCGCCGCGGACGGCGACCGCGACCAGGGCGGCGGGAGCTCCGGCGAACCCACCGCGCGCCGGGACTTCGAGCCGCCGCGGCCGACCGGGCGCTGGCGGCTGCCGGCGGACACCGGTCGCCGCTACGCCGCGGTCTCCGGTGACGTCAACCCGATCCATCTCTCGGCCCTCAGCGCCCGGGCGTTCGGCTTCCCGCGGGCGATCGCGCACGGGATGTACACCGCCTCGCGTGCCTTCACCGAGTCACGCGTGGACCTCTCCCGTCCGCTGCGCTGGGACGTCTCCTTCGACGCGCCCGTCACGCTGCCGGGCACCGTGCTGGTGGCCTACGAGGATCACGACGAGAGCGGCTCGGTCCGCTGCGTGGGCTGGCGCGCGGCGTCCTCGGGGAAGGGGCCGCGCCGCTGCTTCGAAGTGGAGGTCACGACGCTGGGCTGAGCGTTCCGTCCCCGCCGCTCAGAGCGACCGGCTCCCGCCGCTCAGAGCCTCCTGCAGCACGTGGAGCAGGTGGTCGATGAACTCCTCGGGACGCACGTCCGTCAGCACGTCCACGTTCGGTGTGCGTCCCCACCGGCCCAGCTCGTCGCCGACGGTCTGTCCCCTGGTCAGCATGCCGGTCAGCTCCACATCCACCGCCAGCGGTCTCGTGCGCGCGAAATCACCGGTGGCCGCATGAGCGGCCACCAGCGGGTCGTGGACGTGCGCTATCCAGCCGAACCCGTCGGCCTGATGGAACTCGAAGTACCAGCGCAGCGCGTCGACCAGGATCGTGGCCACCGGGTGACCGGTGCGGTCGGCGGTCCCCTGGAGCCGGCTGAGGGTCGCGGAGGTGAAACGGACCGTCTCCGTGGCCTCGAGGGAGCCCAGCACCGGCCGCTGCGGGGCGCCGGTGAACGCCGCGAGCACCTGCTGTGCGGCCTCGGGATCCACGGCGATGTTCCACTCGCTGGTCGGGCCGGTATTGCCGCGATGATTGATGGCCCCGCCCATGATGTGCAGCCTCCGCAGCAGACGGGGCAGCTCCGGGTCCAGTTCCAGGGCGAGGGCGAGGTTCGTGTGCGGGCCGAGCACCAGGCCGACGAGCTCGCCCGGATGCGCCCGCGCCGTCTCGACCCACAGCTGCGCGCCCTCGCGCGGGTCGCCGCTGGTCGTCGGCTCCGGCAGATGCGCATGGCCGAGTCCCTGGGGGCCGTGGGTGTCGTCGGCCGTCATCAGGTCGGCGGTCAGCGGGGCGGCCGCCCCACGGGAGACCGGGGCGTCGATGCCGAGCAGCTCGGCCAGGACCAGGTTGTTGCGGTGGACGGCCGCGACCTCGACGTTGCCGGCGCTCGAGACGACCCCCGCGATCCGGACGTCGGGATGGCCGGCGAGGTAGGTCAGGGCGATCGCGTCGTCGATCCCGGTGTCGCAGTCGACGAGGACGGGGAGAGTCATGGCCTCAGCGTACGGACCCCGGCACGGGGAGCACCGTCAGGGGACTGGATCGGGCCGGGCTCTGTTCGGGCTCCGCCCGCCTAGACTCGACCCATGAGCCCGCTGACCGACTTCCTCCTGCTCAGCCCACGGGAGGTCCCCCTGGGCGGGCCGCGGGGGATGAGCGTGCACCGCACCCTGCCCGCGAAGGAGACCTCGCTGATCGGCGCATGGTGCTTCGCCGACCACTTCGGGCCCGACGACGTCTCCACCGGCGGCGGCATGCAGGTGGCGCGGCATCCGCATACGGGGCTGGCGACCGTGTCGTGGCTGTTCGAGGGCGCGATCACGCATCGGGACTCGATCGGCAGCCACGCCCTGGTGCGCCCCGGCGACGTCGACATGATGGCCGCCGGAGCGGGCATCACCCACTCGGAGTTCTCCACCAACGACACCACCGTCCTGCACGGCGTCCAGCTCTGGTACGCCCTGCCCGAACGCACCCGCTTCACCACCCGCGAGTTCGCGATGCACACCCCCGCCCCGCGCGCCACCGACACGGCTCGGATACGGGTGGGCATGGGGCGCCTGCGAGCGGTGGACGAGGCCGGCGACGTGCTCGAGGACCACAGCCCGCTGAGGACCGACACCGAGCTGTCGATGGCGCAGATCGATCTGGGCGCCGGCGCGTCCCTGCGCCTCGACCTCGAGCCCGGCCACGAGCACGGCGTGCTCGTCGACCGCGGCCGGGCGCTGCTGCGCACCGGGGCGCGCTCCCTCGACGCGGGCCGCGGCGAGCTCGCGGTGCTGCCCGACGGCGCCGATCACCTGGAGCTCCGCGCCGACGACGGGGAGGACCTCCGCGTGATGCTGCTCGGCGGTGAGCCGCTGGGGGAGGACATCATCATGTGGTGGAACTTCGTGGGCCGCACCCATGAGGAGATCGAGCAGTTCCGCGCCCGCTACCAGGCCGAGATCGGCGTCGAGCTCGGTCTGGAGGACGCCCCGATCGCCGGCATCGCCCGTGAGCGCGGCGGCCTCGGCGCCGAGGACGAGCAGTTCGGCCCCTTCGCCCCGCACACCCCACCGGCCATCCCGGCCCCACAGCTGCCGAACGGTCGCCTGCGTTCCCGCGGGCGAGCCGGCCGCCCCACCGCATGACGGAGCACCCCATGACACATCCCGACCCCGACCACGGCGGATCCCGTGCCGACGTGAGCACGCCTGCTCCCGCTGATCGGCCCGCCCCGGCCGCCTCCGGCGGCCCCGACCAGACCGACCGGGTGATCCTGCGGACGGCGGCCGACGAGCAGGGGCTCTCCGGTCCCGGCCCCGTGCTCGTCCTCGACGACGTCACCGGAGAGCTCACTGCGGCGGCGCTCGCCGAGCACGCCGAAGCGGCTGCCGACGGCTCGGCGCCGGTGATCTCCTGGGCCGGCTCGGACGCGACGACCGACGCCCTCCGCCGCCGGTTCCGCGACGAGATCGCCGCGGGCCGTCTCCAGATCCCCGGCGGCGACCGCCCGATCCCGGTCGCCGACGTGGCGGTCTCGGCCCGGCCCCACCTGGCCCTGATGCGACTGCCGAAGGCTCTGGCCGACCTCGAGCATCGCTGCCGTGACCTCGCCGGGGCCGGCGAGGTCACGCTGGTCGCCGGGGGCCGCGTCAAGCACATGACCCGCAGCCAGAACGAGGTGCTCGCCCGCGTCTTCGCCGAGGTCCACGCCTCACGAGGCCTGGGGAAGTCCCGGGCACTGGTCGCGTCCTCTCCCCGCGAGCACATCGAACCGGCCGCGACGGCGACCGGCATCGCGCGGGTCCGGGTGCGCGGCCAGGAGCGCGACCTCGCGGTGCGCGGCATCGGAGGAGTGTTCGGCGGGGCCTCGGCCGATGCCGGCAGCCTACTGCTGCTCGAGGCCCTGGACCGCAGCCTGCCGGGAGCGACGGGCCCAGCCGGGGAACCCGATGCCGCCACCACGATCAGCGCGATCGATCTGGGCAGCGGCAACGGGCTGCTGACCGCCTATCTTGCGGCGGCGCTGCCCGCGGCGCGGGTGCTGGCCAGCGACGACGATGCCGACGCCGTCGCCTCCACGCGGGCGACCCTGGCCGCGAACGGCCTCGCTCGAGAGAGCATCGCGGTGACCTGGGACGCATCCCTGTCCCGGGTGGCCGACGGCACCGCGGACCTGGTCGTGCTGAACCCGCCATTCCACGCCGGCACCGCCATCGACGCCACCCTGGTGCACGGGCTGCTGGATGCGGCGGCACGAGTGCTGCGGCCGGGCGGACAGCTGTGGTTCGTCCACAACTCCTACCTGCGCTATCGGCCGGAGGTCGAGCAGCGCGTCGGGCCGGTGCGTCAGCAGGCCCGCGACCGGCGCTTCACCGTGCTCTCGGCGACGCGCGCCTGAGCATCCCCGGTCTCAGGCGGCGAGGCTGCCCAGCACCGAGGTGAACAGGCCCAGCCCGTCGGTGCCGGTGCGGGTGCCCGCTCCGGGCTCGTCGGGCCCGAAGCCGGCCTCGACGGCGTGCTCGGGGTGCGGCATCAGGCCCACGACGTTGCCCGCGGCATTGGTGATGCCGGCGATGTCGTGGCGGGAGCCGTTGGGGTTGGCCTCGAAACCGGCCGGGCCGTGGGTGGCGCCGGCGGTGTAGCGGAAGACGACGCGCCCCTCCGCCTCGAGCTCGTCCAGGGTGCGCTCGTCGGCGACGTACTGGCCGTCCTGGTTCTTCAGCGGGATCCGGATCACCTCGCCCTGCTCGAAGGCGCCGGTCCAGGCGGTGCGCGTGTTCTCGACGCGGAGCGGCTGGTCACGGCACAGGAAGGTGCGGTGGGCGTTCTTGATCATGGCACCGGGCAGCAGGTGGGCCTCGCACAGGACCTGGAAGCCGTTGCAGATGCCCAGGACGGGCATGCCGCCGCGCGCCGCGTCCACGACACGTTCCATGACGGGGGAGAACCGGCTGATCGCCCCGGCGCGCAGATAGTCGCCGTAGGAGAAGCCCCCGGGCAGCACGACGGCGTCGACCTCGTGCAGGGAGTCCTCGCCGTGCCAGAGCGCGACGGGCTCGCCGCCGGCCAGGCGCACGGCCCGCAGGGCATCGCGATCATCCAGCGTGCCCGGGAAGGTCACCACACCGACGCGCATCAGGCCTGAGCCTCCGCGGCGGTCCGGTCGTCCTCGACCTCGAGGGCGACGACGTCCTCGATCACGGGATTGGACAGCAAGGTGGTGGCCGCCTCGCGGAGGGAGGCGAGCACCTCATCGGTGACCTCGCCGTCGACCTCGAGCTCGAACCGCTTGCCCTGGCGCACCGAGCTGATGGACGTGAAGCCCAGCCGCGGCAGGGCGGCGGCGACGGCCTTGCCCTGCGGGTCGAGGATCTCCGGCTTCGGCATGACATGGACCACGACGCGTGGCATCGGCATTCTCCTGGGGACGGCGGCCGCCGGACGGCGGGCGGAGCGGGGGACCGGGGCCCTCCCGTCCGCAGTGCATGCACCGGGACGGGGCGGCGATGCCGGCAGGCAGCTGGCATCCGGCCCCATCGTCTCCATCGTAGCCGGGTGGGACCTACCGAGCGTCCGGTGCCCGATGCGCGGAGAGGTGAACAATGGCCGCGGTGGCGCGGAGCGGAGAGGGCGAGATGGCCACAACGACGACGGGGGAGACGATGCAGGAGTCCGAGACGTCGGTGCGGAGCACGGCCCGGGACGTGTTCGGCCTGGAAGAGCTGCGCGAGGGCCAGGACGAGGCGATGACGGCCGTGGCCGAGGGCCGGGACGTGCTGGCCGTGATGCCGAGCGGGCACGGGAAGTCGGCGATCTACCAGGTGCCGGCCGTGATGCGGCAGGGCACTGCCCTGGTCATCTCGCCGCTGGTCGCCCTGCAGGCCGACCAGGTCGAGGGCCTCGAGGCCGAGCTCGGTCCGGGCCGAGCGGTCGCCGTGAACTCCTCGCTGCCGGTCTCAAGGGTCCGAGCAGCGTGGGACGCGCTGGCCGACGGCACGGCCACCTTCCTCTTCCTCGCCCCGGAGCAGCTCGCCCGGGAGGACACGATCGAGCGCCTGGCCGGCGCCGAGGTCTCCCTGATCGCCGTGGACGAGGCGCACTGCGTCTCGGCGTGGGGCCATGACTTCCGGCCCGACTACCTCGCCCTCGGGGAGACGATCCGCCGCCTCGGCCATCCGGCCGTGGTCGCGCTGACTGCGACCGCGTCCCCGGATACGCGGGCCGACATCATCGACCGGCTCGGCATGGACGATCCGGTCGAGGTGGTCCAGAGCTTCGACCGCCCCAACCTGCACCTCGCCGCGACCCATCACAGCGACCCCGACGAGCAGCACCAGGCGGTGCTCGAGCAGGTCGCCTCGCTGCCGGGGACCGGCCTGGTGTACACCGGCACCCGCCGGGACACCGAAACCTGCGCCGCCGAGCTCGCCGAGCGTGGTCTGACCACCGCGGCGTATCACGCCGGCCGCCGCGCCCGGGACCGTGACGCGATCCACGAGCAGTTTCTCGCCGGAGAGCTCGACGTGGTGGTGGCGACGTCCGCCTTCGGGATGGGCATCGACAAGCCCGACGTCCGATACGTGGTCCATGCCCAGGTCCCCGGCTCGCTGGACAGCTACTACCAGGAGATCGGTCGCGCCGGGCGCGACGGCGAGCCCGCCACCATCCACCTGCACTACCGCCCCGAGGACCTCGGGATGCAGCGCTACTTCGCCGGCGGCGCCCCCGCCTCCGAGGACGTGCGCACCGTCTTCGCCGCGATCGCGGAGCACGGTCCGATCCGGCCCGCCGCGCTGCGCGAGCACACCGGCCTGTCCGCACGCGCCCAGAAGCGCGTCACGAACCTGCTCGAGCACAGCGGCACCATCACCGTGCGCCGGGACGGGCTCCGCGCCCGCAGCGGGATCAGCGCGGATGAGGCCGAGCGGGCCGCCTCGGACCAGGCGGAGACCCGCGAGGCGATCGACGACTCCCGAATCGAACGCATCCGCGCCTACGCCGAGACCACCTCCTGCCGGCGCCGCGCGCTGCTGACCTACTTCGGGGAGGACGCCGAGGCGTACTGCGGCGCGTGCGACGTCTGCGAGAGCACGGGTGCCGAGGAGCTTCAGGAGGAACAGGCGCAGCGGCCGGACGATTTCCCGGCCGAGACCGCCGTGGTCCATCGGGAGTTCGGCAGGGGCACGGTGATGGCCGCGGAACCGGACCGTCTGACCGTGTTCTTCGAGGAGGTCGGCTACCGCGACATCGCCCTCGCCGCCATCCGGGAGGACGAGGGCCTCCTGGACCGCTCCGAGGAGGGAGCGCGCGGCTGAGGGACCCGCGCGGCCGATGCCCCGGGCCCGGTCGAACGGGTCCGCCGTCGGCCCGACGGGAGCGCCGCGATCTCACCCGGCCCCTGTGCACGGCCCGCGTGCGGCGTTAGATTCGAGGGGTCCGAGGACCCTGATGCCGGGAGGCAGCGATGAAGATCCGTCACCTCGTCCACTCGTGCCTGCTCATCGACGTCGCGGGACGCACGGTGCTGGTCGATCCGGGCGGCTTCAGCGGCGAGGCCGTCCGCGGGCTGGAGGCCGACCTGCTGTCGAGGATCGACGCGGTCGCCATCACCCACCAGCACCCCGACCATGTCGACCGCCGACTGCTCGCGGAGGTCCTCTCCCACGCCTCCGAGGCGATCGTGATCGCCGAGCCCGCGACCGCGCAGCAGCTCGCCGAACCCGCCGAGGACGCCCCGGCGGTCGAGGCGGAGAAGGTGCTGGCGCTGAGCGCCGGTACCGCGCACGAGTTCGGGCCCGTCGGTGATCACGCCTCGCTGCGCGTCCAGGCCGTCGGCGGCGATCACGCGATCATCCACCCCGACATCCCGCGGGTGGGCAACACCGGTCTCGTGCTCACCGCCGACGGCGAGCCGCGTCTGGGCATCACCGGCGACTCCCTGGAGCCTGTCCAGGAGTTCCACGGCATCGACGCGCTGGCCTTCGCGGTCGTCGCGCCGTGGTCGAAGATGGCCGAGACCATCGATTTCCTGCGCGCCGTGCGCCCCCGGCTCGCGCTGCCTGTCCACGACGCCGTGGCCAGCGACGTCGGCCGGCCCATCTACCTGCGCCAGTCCTCGAACCTCGCGCCCGAGGGCACCGAGGTGCGCGACTGGCCCGAGGACGGTGCGGTCGAGGTTCCCGCGAGCTGAGGGCGCTCGCGTGATCCGTATCCATCAGGAGGGAACGTCATGACACCCGACGACGACACCGGCACGGACGGCGCGGAGGCGATGGACGGCACGGGGGACCTGGATCCAGCAGATACCGGCGGTCGACGGGACCGCGTGGACGAGGCGTTCGAGGCCGTGCCGCGCGTCCCCTTCCTCCCCGAGGAGCTGCGCGGGTTCGCCGGTCAGGACGCGCCGCTGCCGATCGGCCACGGCCAGACGAACTCCCAGCCCTACACGGTGGCGGCCATGCTACGGCTGCTCGATGTGCGTCCCGGTCACCGCGTGCTCGACCTCGGTGCCGGGTCGGGCTGGACCACGGCGCTGCTCGCGCACCTGGTCGGCGGCGAGGGGCGCGTGATCGGGGTCGAGCGCCAGGAGGGTCTCATCGAACCGGCCCGGCGCGCCCTCGCCGAGGCGGCCCCGGAGGGCCAGGCGGAGATCCGCCCGGCCCTCCCCGGCGTGCTCGGCGCACCGGAGGACGGTCCGTTCGATCGCATCCTGGTCTCCGCCGAGGCGCAGGAGGTCCCACCGGCCTTGCTCGAGCAGCTGGCCGATCACGGCGTGATGGTGATCCCGGTGCGAACGACGATGCATCGCCTCGAGAAGCGCGGGAAGGACGTGCTGGACACCGAGCACGGCGGCTTCCGGTTCGTCCCGCTGGTCGAGGACTGACCCTCAGAACGTCCGGCCGGTGAGTCTCTCGTAGGCCTCCACGTAGCGTGCCCGGGTCTGCTCGACGACCTGGGCGGGCAGCTCCGGGGGCGGCGTGCTGGTGCCGCGATGCCAGCCGGAGGCGGGCGAGGTGAGCCAGTCCCGCACGAACTGCTTGTCCAGGCTCGGCTGCGGGCGGCCTTCGGCGTAGTCGGCGGCCGCCCAGAAGCGGCTGGAGTCGGGCGTGAGGACCTCATCGCCGAGCATGAGGGTGCCGTCGTGGCGGGAGCGGCCGAACTCGAGCTTGGTATCGGCCAGCAGGATGCCGCGCTCGCCGGCGATGTCGCGGGCCCGCTCGTAGATCGCCAGGGTCAGCGTCTCCAGCTGATCGACGAGCTCGGCCCCCAGCAGGTCGCGCGCCTGGGCGACGGTGATGTTCTCGTCGTGCTCCCCGGCCTCGGCCTTCGTCGAGGGGGTGAAGATCGCCGGATCCAGTCGCGAGGCCTCGACCAGGCCGGTCGGCAGCACGTGCCCGCCGACGGATCCGCCGGCCCGGTAGTCCGCCAGCCCGGAGCCGGTGAGGTAGCCACGGGCCACGCACTCCAGCGGCACCATGTCCAGGCCGCGGCACCGCAGCGCCCGCCCGGCCACGGGCTCGGGGACCTCCGCCGCGGAGAGCACATGGTGGGGGACGAGGTCGGCCAGCTGCTCGAACCAGAACATGCTGATCCCGGTGAGCAGGCGACCCTTGTCGGGGATGCCGGGCTGCAGCGAGTGGTCGTAGGCACTGATCCGGTCGGTGGCGACCACCAGCACTTCGGTGGCGCGCGCCGGATCGGTGCCCGCGGGCACGTACAGCTCGCGGACCTTGCCGCTGAAGGCGTGGTCCCAGCCCTCCAGCGGCGGAGCCTCGAGCAGCGGGGCGGACGAGGCGGCGCTCACGCGGCGGGTCCCTGCGCCTCGGCCGCGTCGCGGGCGATGTCGGTGCGGTGGTACGCGCCCTCGAGCTCGATCGCCTCGGCGCCCGCGAGCGCGACCTCGCGGGCCGCGGTGAGGTCCGCGCCGGTGCCGACGACGGTCAGCACGCGCCCGCCGGCGCTGACCAGGCGGCCGTCCTCGCCGAGGGCGGTGCCGGCGTGGATCACGTGGGCCCCCGCTCGTTCGGCGTCCTCGATCCCGCTGATCACGTCACCGGTGCGCGCCGCCGCGGGGTACCCGGCGGAGGCGACCACCACGGTGACCGCTGCGTCCTCGCGCCACTGCAGCGGGTCCGCGCCGGCCAGCTCGCCGCGTGCGGCGGACAGCAGCAGCGGGGCCAGGGGAGAGGCGAGACGTTCGAGGACCACCTGGGTCTCGGGGTCCCCGAAACGGGCGTTGAACTCGACCACGCGCACGCCCAGCGGGGTGAGCGCGAGGCCGCAGTAGAGCACGCCGACGAACGGGATCCCGCGGGAGGCGAGCTCGTCGATGGTGGGGCGGGCGACGGTGCGCACGACCTCGTCGGCAAGTCCCTCGGGAGCCCACGGGAGCGGGGAGTAGGCGCCCATGCCGCCCGTGTTCGGTCCCTCGTCACCGTCCAGGGCCCGCTTGAAGTCCTGGGCGGGAGCCAGCGCCACCACGTCGGTGCCGTCGCTGAGGCAGAACAGGGAGACCTCGGGGCCCTCGAGGTACTCCTCGAGGACCACGGTGCCGCCGGCGTCGAGAACGCTCCGGCCGTGTGCCGTCGCCTCCGAGCGATCACGGGTGACCACGACGCCCTTGCCTGCGGCGAGCCCGTCGGCCTTGACCACGTAGGGCAGGTCGCCGAGCGGGTTGGTCCGGTCGAAGCCGGCCTCGAGCTGGTCGATCGCGGTGACCGTCACGGAGGCGGCGGTGGGCACGCCCGCGGCGGCCATGATCTCCTTCGCCCAGGACTTCGAGCCCTCCAGGCGGGCGGCCGCGGCCGACGGGCCGAAGACCGTGAAGCCGGCCTCGCGCAGCTGATCGGCGGCACCGGCGACCAGCGGGGCCTCGGGGCCGATCACCACCAGGTCCGGGTCCAGGGTGCGGGCCAGCTCCACCTGGGCCTCGAGATCGCCGACGGCGACGTCGTGGCAGGTGGCGAGCCGGCCGATCCCGGGGTTGCCGGGGGCGGCGTGCAGCTCGGGGGCGGGGCGGTCGGCGGCGAGGCGACGGATGATCGCGTGCTCGCGGCCTCCGGAGCCGATGACGAGGATCTTCACGCGGGTCAGGGTACCCAGCGGGGCCTGCGCCCGGGCCCGTGCCCGCACTGCGACATGGCTGGGTGAGACCCGCCGCCCTCCCGGGGCTCCGGTGCCCGCCCTCGGGCATCGCGCCGTTACGATCGGCTCCATGCCCGCCGCGATCCCGGAACCGACCCGCGCCGCGACGCCGGAGGAACCGACCACCCGGCTGCGGCTGGACCTCTCCTACGACGGCACCGATTTCCACGGCTGGGCCGCCCAGCCCGGCCGTCGCACCGTCCAGGGCGAGCTCGAGGCGGCTCTGGCCCAGATCGCTCGCCGCGAGCTGCGGGTCACCGTCGCCGGCCGCACCGACGCGGGCGTGCACGCCCGCGGCCAGGTCTGCCATCTCGACGTGCCCGACACGGTCCTGGCGACCATGCCCGGCCGCTCCGATCGCAGCCCCGCAGACTCTCTCGTGACACGGCTGGCCGGGGTGCTGCCGCCCGACGTCGTCGTCCACGTCGCCCGCGAGGTCCCCTCCGACTTCGATGCCCGGTTCGGCGCGCTGTGGCGCCGCTATCGCTACCGCATCTCCGACGGTCCCGCCGTCCACGACCCGCTGCGTCGCGACGTGCTGCGCCACCGCCGCCGGCTCGACATCGACGCCATGACCGAGGCGAGCCGGCCGCTGCTGGGCGAGCACGACTTCCTCTCCTTCTGCCGTCCCCGGGAGGGCGCCACCACCATCCGCACCCTGCGGGAGTTCCACTGGGAGCGTCCCGACATCGGCCGGGCCGACGAGGGCCTGGTCGTGGCGACCGTCGTCGCCGACGCCTTCTGCCACCACATGGTGCGCTCGCTGGTCGGTGCGCTGATCGGCGTGGGGGAGGGCCGACGGGACGCGGAGTGGCCCTCGCGGGTGCTCTCCGCGCGCACCCGGGAGGCCGCCCGACGGGACGGCGCCGGGTCGGCGCCGATGTGCCCGCCGCAGGGCCTGACCCTCGACCACGTCGCGTACCCGCCCGATGAGGAACTGGCGGCTCGAGCGGCTCTCGCGCGCGCCCGCCGGGGCACTTCCGCCGGCGCAGCCCGGATGCGTGACGGAGCCGGAGATCACACCCCGGACCAGCCCTCTGTGCGTTGACGCTGCCAGCTGGTTCGCAGTATTGTTGGCGGTCGTTGTGCCTCGATGTGTGCCCGACTCCGCAGCCGATATCTCACGCCCGGCGCGATAAGGGCATCTCACACACATCCAGGACCGCCGTCGCCTCGTGAGCGGAGCGGGACGGGCGCAGCGACAGGGCCATGCTTTTACCCGAAGGAAGCGTGCCCACGGTCCATCGAACCGTGCCTGGACGGCGTCCCGCCGCCTGGGCACCATGACGAGAGAAGAAGGCACGAGTGCGTACGTTCACCCCGAAGCCCGACGATGTCGAGCGTTCCTGGTACGTCATCGACGCAACGGATGTCGTCCTCGGCCGGCTCGCTTCCCAGGCTGCACAGCTCCTCCGGGGAAAGCACAAGCCGGTCTTCGCACCCCACATGGATGCGGGCGACTTCGTGATCATCATCAACGCTGACAAGGTCGCGCTGACCGGCAACAAGCGGGAGGCGAAGCTGGCCTACCGCCACTCCGGCTACCCCGGCGGTCTCCGCGGCATCCCCTACTCCGAGCTGCTCGAGAACCGCCCTGAGCGGGCGGTGGAGAAGGCCGTGCGCGGCATGCTCCCCAAGAACAAGCTCGCCGAGCAGCAGCTCAAGAAGCTCAAGATCTACTCGGGTTCGGAGCATCCTCACAGCGCTCAGCAGCCCGTCCCCTTCACCATCGACCAGGTGGCGCAGTAAGCGGGGGCTCCCGCCACTCCGCCCTGCCGCACGGAAGAACCAAGGAGAACCGTGACTGAGACCACCCCCGAGTCCCTCGAGGCCGTGACCGAGGAGACGGACGAGAACGTCCCGTCGTCCTTCACCACCGAATCCACCGGCGAAGCCCCGGTCGGCAGCGGCCAGTCCGCCACCGCCCCGGGCTACGGCACCGGTCGCCGCAAGCAGGCCGTCGCCCGCGTCCGTCTGATCCCCGGCTCCGGCCAGTGGACCATCAACGGCCGCAGCCTGGAGAACTACTTCCCGAACAAGCTGCACCAGCAGGAGGTCAACGACCCGTTCACGGTCCTCGACCTCCAGGGCCGCTTCGACGTCGTCGTCCGCCTCACCGGCGGCGGCCCCTCCGGTCAGGCCGGGGCCGTGCGCCTCGGCGTGGCCCGTGCGCTGAACGAGATCGACGCCGAGCACAACCGCCCGACCCTGAAGAAGGCCGGCTTCCTCAAGCGCGATGCTCGCATCATCGAGCGCAAGAAGGCCGGACTGAAGAAGGCCCGCAAGGCGCCGCAGTACTCCAAGCGCTGATCATCCCGCGCTGCTGATTCGCGACCTCGCCGCCGGATCCGCGCACACGATGCCCCTCGACCCATGTGGTCGAGGGGCATCGTTGCGTTCGCCCCCGACGAGAGCCCGCCGTCGGACCACAGGCGTCGGGGCCACGGACTATCCTCACGGCATGGAGTTCGTGCCACGGCGATGGTGGAGCGGCCCCTTCGACGTCGAGCATCTCGCCTGGACGGCCGTCGCCCGGGTACGGGACGCGGCGCAGGAGGTCGCCATCACCCGCGGCCTGGATGTCACTGTCGACACCACGCCCGCACTGGTCGCCGCGTCGTTCGCGTCCTTCGAGAATCTGCGCGTCGACGGCCGTGCACCCGAGGCCTGGGCAGAGCTGTCCGGACTTGTCGCCGCCCGTGACGGCTGGGTGCGGCTGCACGGGAACTACCCGCATCACGCGGCTGCCATCCGCTCAGCGCTCTCCGTCTCGGATCGCGCCCAGCTCGACCGCACGGCGCGTCGACTCGGCGCGGAGGAACTGGAGGAGGCTGTCTGCGCGGCCGGGGGGATCTCGGTCGCCGTGCGGTCCCGGGCGGACTGGGCGCGGCATCCGCACAGTCTGGCCACGGCCTCGGCGCCGTGGTCCGAGAGGCACGACCGCGGGGACCGGCCCGTGCTGTCCCGCACCGCCGCCCCGCGGGAACTGCTCCGCGGGATCCGGGTCCTCGATCTGACCCGCGTGATCGCCGGCCCCACCTGCTCGCAGCTCCTGGCCTGCCTCGGGGCCGACGTGCTCCGCGTGGACCCGCCGCAGCGTCCGGAGATCCTCGACCAGTACCTCTCCACCGGGATGGGCAAGCGGTCCGTCGAGATCGATCTCCGTCGCGAGGCGGATCGGGTGCGCGCCCTGGCCTCGTCGGCGGACGTGATCCTCAGCGGGTACCGCCCCGGCGCTCTCGACCGATTCGGACTCGGCGACGAAGCCCTCGAGCAGCTCGCCCCACAGGCCGTCATCGTCACCCTCTCCGCCTGGGGCGAGGCCGGTCCCTGGGGCTCGCGAGCCGGGTTCGACTCCATCGTCCAGGCGGCCACCGGGATCGCGGCCGCCTGCGGCTCGCCGGACCGGCCCGGGGCGCTTCCTGTCCAGGCCCTGGACCACAGCAGCGGGCACCTCATGGCCGCCCACGTGCTCGAGGCGCTCGCCCGGGCACGCGCCCACACGGTGCGCGTGAGCCTGCTCGGCGCCGCCCGCACGCTGCTCGCCGCGACCCCGCCGCCGCCCCGGGAGCCGGCCGCGCTCGACGTGCCGCGGGTGAGGGTCCCGTCGGCCGAGGGCGTCCTCGACGCCGTCCCGCCGCCGCTGCGGATCGACGGTGCCACCCTCGAGCGTCCCGTCGGCCGGTACGGTGCCGCGAGAGCGGAGTGGAGCGACCGGAGCGGGTGAGGCCGTTCCGGCCCTCGCGACATATGGCGAGGCCGTTCCGGCCCTCGCGACATATTCGGACCCCTCGGTCTCCCTCCGTGCACTCTGCGCCCCGGCGCGCGCCCTCCCCGGCCCTGAGCCCGCCCCTGACGTCCACCGCCCACTGTGCAGGCGGCGGCGATGACGAGTCATTCCCACGGCGTCGGGTTACCGGACCGTGACCCCGGTGTCCGCCGCGGCCGTCTCCCGGAGCGGTGGCCGGACGGTTCGCGCAGGATCGGACTCGTGCGCGGAGCGTCCGTGCGCGGATCGTCGATCGCCTGCGCGTCCCGCCCAGGTGCGGGTGCGACGGAGTCGGCGACGTGGGCGGCGGGAGCGGGAGACGCTCCCTCAGGACGAGAGGACATTGCGGTGATGAGTGATCAGACGGAGACCGGCGGCGGAGCGGGGCAGGGGAGCGGGCGCGGACTCGTGAGCAAGCGCGTGGCCGGCGAGCTGATCGACGAGAAACGACGTGAGCTCGGGGTGACCTGGACGGACCTCGCCGAGCGCACCGGGCGGCCGCGCGTCTGGCTGGCCTCGGCCGTGCTCGGCGCCCAGCCCGTCCCCGCCGCCGAGGCGGAGATCCTCGGCGAGGCGCTGGGACTGGAGCCGGACCTGGTGGCAGCCCTGACGCGCCAGCCGTATCGGACCGTCGACCCCGAGATCCTCAGCGACCCCACGATCTACCGCTTCCAGGAGCTGATCCAGGTCTACGGGCCGGCGCTGAAGGCGCTCATCCACGAGGAATTCGGCGACGGGATCATGAGCGCCATCAACTGCAGCATCGATCTCGAGCGCGGGAAGCACCCCGGCGGTGATCGTGTGGTGCTCAGGATCGATGGGAAGTTCCTGCCCTACGACTGGGTCAGCACCGAGGCCTGATCCGGTCTGCCCGCCTCGGCGCGATCTACGAGAGCAGCTCGCGGATGTCATCGGCCGTGATGCCCTCGCGGAACGCCGACCCGGAGTCGGTCAGGGCGTCGAACAGGTCCGCCTTCTTCTGCTGCAGCGCGAGCACCTTCTCCTCGATGGTGTCCTCGGCGACCATCCGATAGACCATCAGGTGGCGCTCCTGGCCGATGCGGTGGGCGCGGTCGACGGCCTGGTTCTCCGCGGCGGGGTTCCACCACGGATCCAGCAGGAAGACGTAGTCCGCCTCGGTCAGGGTGAGTCCGAAGCCGCCGGCCTTGAGGGAGATCAGGAACACCGGAGCGTTCCCCTCGCGGAAGCCGCGGACCGCCGCCTCACGATTGCGGGTGGAGCCGTCGAGGTAGGCGTAGTCCACGCCGCGCTGGTCCAGCTGCTCGGCGACCCGGTGCAGGTAGGAGGTGAACTGGCTGAACAGCAGCACCTTGTGCCCCTCGCCGAGGACCTCCTCGAGCTGGTCGAACAGCGCGGCGAGCTTCGAGCTGTGCACGTCCCGATGCTCCTGCGCATCGACGATGCCCGGATCCAGCGCCATCATCCGCAGCAGCGTGAGCGAGCGGAACACGATGAAGCGGTTGCGGTCCAGATCGTCCTCGATCAGCCCCAGCACCTTCTTGCGCTCGCGCTGGAGCAGGGAGTCGTACAGCGCCCGGTGATCCTCGGCGAGCTCGACCTTCCACACCTGCTCCTGCTTGGGCGGGAGCTCCTTGGCGACCAGATCCTTGGTGCGGCGCAGCATGAACGGTCGCAGCCGGGCACGCAGCACCTCCATCCGCTCCGGATGCTCACCGCTCTCGATCGGCGTCGTATAGCGCTGACGGAACGCGGTGGCGGCGCCGAACAGTCCCGGCGCGGCCAGCGACATGATCGACCACAGGTCATCGAGCGAGTTCTCCATCGGCGTACCCGTGATGGCCAGGCGGAACGGGGCGTGCACGCCGCGCGCCGCCTGGTGTGTGCGGGCACGGCGGTTCTTCACGAACTGCGCCTCGTCCAGCACCATGCCCGCGAACTCCTGCTCGGCGAACTCCTCGGCATCGATCCGCAGCACCGTGTAGCTGGTGACCAGCACGTCGGCGCCGGCGGCCACCTCGGCGAGGTCGGTGCCGCGAGCCCGACGGGTGCGGTCGACGACCCGCAGATCCAGGCCCGGGGTGAACCGCTCCGCCTCGGAGCGCCACACGCCCACCACGGACGCCGGCGCGACCACCAGGAACGGTGGCAGCGCGGAGGAGGCGGCGTCCGAGCCGGTCCCGGCACGCTCGTGCGCATGGGCGATCAGCGCGAGGGTCTGGACGGTCTTGCCCAGGCCCATATCGTCGGCCAGCACTCCGCCCAGGGAATGCTCGTACAGGAAGGCGAGCCAGGCGAAGCCGTCGCGCTGGTACGGGCGCAGATCGGCGGTCAGCCCGCGCGGCGGCTGCGGCGGCGTGAGATCGACGCCCGCCTGCAGGGCACCGACGCTGCGCTGCCAGGCGTCGGAGGACACGGCCTCGTCGGCGATCTCCTCGAGCTCGTTCCAGATGTCGACCTGGTACTTCGAGATCGACTGCTGGTCGGGATCCCACTCGGCCAGCGCCTCGCCCTCGGCGATCAGCTCGCGCAGCGCATCGAAGGCTGGGTTCTCCAGGGAGAAGTACGTGCGATCGGGCATCAGCAGCCGCGACTTCCCCTGGGCCAGGGCCGTGAACAGGGAGGCGAAGGCGATCTGCTTGCCCTCGATGGTGATCTCGAAGCCGAGGTCGAACCAGTCGTTCTTCCCGCGGGACTCGTGCTGGGTGACGCGCACGTGCGGGGCCTCGTCCAGTTCCCGGTAGGCGTGCCGGGTGCCGGTGACCTTCGCGCTGACGTGCTCGAGCTCGTCGAGGGCATCGAGCACGTGGGTGGAGAACTCGGCGGTGTCGACGCCGCTGAGCCGCTCCGGCGTCCGGGAGCCGGCCGTCGGCCACAGCTGCTGAGCGCGGGCGAGGACCGCCTCCTCGTGCTCGTGATCGCGGCGCGGGCCGATCGCCGGGTCCATGGGGACGGTGCGTTCGGGATCGTGGTACCGCCAGGACCAGGTCAGGGTGAGCCGGTCGCCGTCGGCGTAGGCGGCGGTGACCTGCAGCGTCGCCGGCTCGATCGCGGGCATCTCCACGCTGCCGTCGGTACTGGTGACGGTGGTGATCTCCCGCAGCCGGGGGTAGGCCGAGCCCAGGAACTCCTCGCGCTCGGCGGCGGGGATGCGCAGCGGCTCGGGGCGTTGGAACAGTCGTTGCAGGGCGATCGGGACCGGGCTGTCCACAGGGGCGATGCGGGCGTGGAAGCGTTCGCCGCGCCGGCCGGCGTCGTCGCCGTCCCCGTCGGCCGGGATCGTGGAGGCCAGATCGATCACCCCACCGGTGCCCAGCAGCTGCGCAGACGGGGCCGGGTCGCCGCCGATGAGGATTCGGGGGCGCACGGCGAGTTCGGACTCGGCTGCGGGCGCGGAGAGGTCCAGCTCCACCTCGGCCGTCGGCGCGATCTCGACGCTCTCGAGGATGCCGCTGGTCAGGAACTGCACGCCGACGTCGGCGGCGTAGGAGAGCGACTGCCACAGCAGCGGCGAGCCGATCGAACTCAGCCACAGGTGCTCGACCGCCCCCGAGGTGTAGGAGCGCTCGGCCGTGGCCGCGGAGAAGATGCGGGTCAGGGCCTCGGCGTGCGCGGGGACGTAGTCGTGGCCGGGCACGCGGTACTCGAAGGTGCGCCAGGAGACACCGCCCTTGATCCAGCGCCCCTGCTTGCCGCGCACCAGCGGGCGGATGCCCAGGCGCAGCTCGGATCCGGCATGGACGTGCTCCGCGGTGGCGGGCTCGTGCGCATAGCGGGGCCGGCCCGACTCCAGCGGCGAAGCCTCCAGATCGAACCGCAGCGCGAGCGGCTGCGGGCCCTCGCTGCGCTGCTCCTCCTGCAGCAGCGGCCTCAGCACGCTGCGCCACTCGGAGACCTCCCGCTCGGACTTGGTCCGGTCAGCCATGGTGTTCAGCTCATACATCGCGGCCGCGGCATGCTTGCAGTCGGAGCCGACGGGGCACGTGCAGCTCGAGCGCACCGGCCGCCAGACGCCGCCCGGCTCCTCGGGCAGGAACCGGCGGGTGACCGCGGTCTGGTCGTACTCCTCCAGCTGCACGGTCACGCGGTACGGGGTGCTGGCCGCGCCGCGCACCTCTGCCCGGACGGAACGGGCCTCGTCGTCCCATCCCAGCTCCTGGACGCGGCCGCCGCGCGCATAGGCGAGGCCACGACCCGCGGAGCGGTCCCCGACGAACTGGGAGATCGCAGCGGGCAGGATCCGTGGGGGGAGATCGACGACCGGCATCCTCTCAGGTTAACGAGAGCGCAGGCCCCTCGTCCCGTCGCCGGGGCATAGTTCACCTCCAATTCGTCACCCGGGGAGCCACCGATGCCGTGTGCACCGCGGCCGCCCACCGCCGGAGCGTTACAGTTTCCCCGGACCTCAGCCGTGGTTGCTCATCTTCGGCGCCCCCCGACCCCTGAAAGGGCCAGCACATGGCACGACTGTTCGGAACCGACGGAGTGCGCGGACGCGCGAACGGGGACATCACCGCCGAACTGGCGGTCGAGCTCTCCGTGGGGGCGGCCCATGTCCTGGGCACCCTCGGCGCCTTCGGCGGCACCAAGCCGCGCGCCATCGTCGCCCGCGACACGCGGCCCTCGGGGGACTTCCTCTCGGCCGCCGTGTGCGCCGGGCTCGCCTCGGCCGGCGTCGACGTGCTGGACGCCGAGGTGCTCCCCACGCCGGGCCTGGCCCACCTGGTCCAGTCCACCGAGGCGGACCTCGGCGTGATGATCTCCGCCTCCCACAACCCCGCGCCGGACAACGGCATCAAGTTCTTCGCCCGAGGCGGCACCAAGCTGCCGGACGAGGTGGAGGACGCCATCGAGGCCCGCCTCGGCGAGGAGTGGGAGCGGCCCCAGGGCACGGGCGTCGGCACGATCACCCGCTACGAGGGCGCGGTCGAGACCTACGTCGATCACCTGGTCTCGACCCTCGATCAGTCACTGGAGGGCATCACCGTCGTCGCCGACTGTGCGAACGGTGCTGCCTGCGAATCCGGCCCGGAGATGCTCCGTCGCGCCGGCGCGACCGTCCACGTCATCGGTGACCGCAGCGACGGCGGTCTCATCAACGACGGCGTCGGCTCCACCCATCTCGGTCGGCTGCAGGAGGCCGTCCGGGAGAAGGGCGCCGACATCGGCGTGGCCTTCGACGGCGATGCCGACCGCTGCCTGGCGGTCGACGCCGACGGCGAGGTCATCGACGGCGACCAGATCATGGGCATCCTCGCGCTCGACCTGAAGGAGAAGGGTCGGCTGCACGACGACACGCTCGTGGTCACGGTGATGAGCAACCTCGGCCTCAAGCTCGCCATGCGCGAGCACGGCATCATGCTGGGCCAGACCGCGGTGGGAGATCGGTACGTGCTCGAGGAGATGAACCTCGGCAGCTACTCCATCGGCGGTGAGCAGTCCGGCCACGTCATCCTCGCCGACCACGCCACCACCGGCGACGGCGAGCTGACCGCCCTGCACCTGATCCAGCGCATGGCCAGCACCGGCCGCACCGCCCGCGAACTGGCCGACGTCATGACGCGCCTCCCGCAGGCGCTGATCAACGTCAAGAACGTCGACAAGGCCCGCGCCACCATCGACCGCGGCGTGCTCGACGCCGTGGCCGCCGCGGAGAACGAGCTGGGTGAGACGGGCCGCGTGCTCCTGCGCCCCTCCGGCACCGAGCCCGTCGTGCGCGTCATGGTCGAGGCACCGACCGACGAGCAGGCCACCGACGTCGCCGAGCGCCTGGCCGCCCTGGTCCGCGACCGCGTCGGGCTCTGACGGGGAGCGGGCAGGCGGCGTCGGGCTGTGACCGGGCCTGGGGCGCTGCGACCGCGTCGGGCTCTGCCGGGGAATCGCGCCTCGGCGGGGCCTGGGGCGCTGCGACCGCGCCGTCGTGACCATCGGCGGTAGTTCATTCGAGGGTGCCCTGCGATATGCGGGGCACCCTCGAAACACGTCCCGTTCGGGGACAGTAGCTCCACGAGCCCGAACAGCTTCTCCGTGCCGCGCGGCCGCCGGGGACACGCGCAGCGGGCCGCCGGGGACGTGCGCAGCGGGGCCGGCAGTGGGCGGCGACGGACGTCCGCGCTCACACCTTGCGCAGCAGCACCGAGTGCACGCGGTGCATCCCGTCCTTGCGCAGCACCAGGTCGGCGCGGCCGCGGGTGGGCAGCACGTTCTCGGTGAGGTTCGGCCCGTTGATGGTGCGCCAGATGCGCAGGGCGGTCTGCTCGGCCTCGTCGTCGGAGAGATCCGCGTAGCGGCGGAAGTAGGAGCGCGGATCGGAGAACGCCGTCCGGCGCAGCTGCAGGAACCGCTCCACGTACCAGCGCTGGACGTCCTCGGGCCGGGCGTCGACGTACACGGAGAAGTCGAAGAAGTCCGAGACGGCCATCCCCAGCCGCCCGTCGGGGCGCGGCCGCGCGGGCTGCAGCACGTTCAGGCCCTCGAGGATCAGCACATCGGGGTGCTCGACCACCGCCCGCTCGTCCTCGATGATGTCGTAGGTCAGGTGGGAGTAGACGGGGGCCTCGACCCGATCCTGGCCGGACTTCACGTCCGAGACGAACCGCAGCAGGCTGCGCCGGTCGTAGCTCTCGGGGAACCCCTTGCGATGCATGATCCCGCGGGCCTCGAGCTCGGCGTTGGGCAGCAGGAACCCGTCGGTGGTGACCAGCTGCACCCGCGGCGTCTCCGGCCAGCGCGCCATCAGCTCGCGCAGCACGCGGGCCGTGGTGGACTTGCCCACCGCCACCGAGCCGGCGATCCCGATCACGTACGGCGTGCGGTGCTGGCGCTGGGCGAGGAAGTCCTCCCGGGCACGGCGCAGCGTCTCGGCCGCGGAGACCTGGAGGTTCAGCAGCCGGGAGATCGGCCGGTACACGGCATCGACCTCCTGCAGGTCGATCCGGTCGCCCAGACCGCGCAGACGGATGACGTCATCCTCGGACAGGGGCAGGGGTGTCTGCTGCGACAGACGCGCCCAGTCGTCCCGCGGGATCTCCTCGAACGGGGTGACGGTGCTCGTCGCTGAAGCGGCCTTCATAGGGATGATTGTTCCGCACTCCAGAAGCAATCCGTGCACCGCCGCCCCGGGTGAGACCTGTGAGGCCCCAGAGGGCAGGTGCGCGAACGTGATCACTCCTGCGCAGGTTCGGCCAGTGCCGTGCACGCGGGCCCCGCGAGGTGAGGAACGACTCGCCGGGAAACCGCGCTGTGGCAGCTGAGCGCCGTGCGGGTCGCTAGCGTGAGCGGCATGTGTGGAATCGTCGGATACGCAGGCCCGAAGGCCTCAGCACCCTCCTCCCGTCCCGTGGACGTCGCCCTCCAGGGCCTCGCCCGCCTCGAGTACCGCGGCTACGACTCCGCCGGCATCGCCGTGATCGATGACGGCGCCGTCGACGTCACCAAGCGCGCCGGCAAGCTCGCCAACCTCCGTGAGGCGCTCGGTGAGGGCACCGAGACCTCCGGGCGCGTCGCCATCGCCCATACCCGCTGGGCAACCCACGGTGCCCCCACCGACGGCAACGCTCACCCCCACGTCGGCGGCCGCGACGGCGAGCTCGCCCTGGTCCACAACGGCATCATCGAGAACTTCGCCGCGCTGCGCTCCGAGCTCGAGGGACAGGGATACACCTTCACCTCCGAGACCGACACGGAGGCCGCCGCGCACCTGGTGGCCCGCGAGATGGAGACCACCGGTGACCTCACCGAGGCGATGCGCCGCACGGCCGCCTCCCTCGAGGGCGCCTTCACCCTGCTGGCCGTCCACCGCGACGCCCCGGACACCGTCGTCGCCGCCCGCCGCAACTCCCCGCTGGTCGTCGGCCTCGGCGACGGCGAGAACTTCCTCGGCTCCGACGTCGCCGCCTTCGTCGACTCCACCAAGGAGGCCCTCGAGGTCGGCCAGGACCAGGTCGTCACCGTCACCGCCGACGCCGTCTCCATCATCGACTTCGACGGCCACGAGGTCACCGACGCCAAGCGCTACACCATCGAATGGGACGCCGCCGCCGCGCAGAAGGGCGGCTACCCCTCCTTCATGGCCAAGGAGATCCACGAGCAGGCCGCCGCCGTGGCCGACACCCTGCTGGGCCGCATGGAGAACGGCTCACTGCACCTGGACGAGATGGACATCGACCCGTCCGTGCTGCGCAGCGTCGACAAGATCGTCGTGATCGCGTGCGGCACCGCCGCCAACGCCGGCGAGGTCGCCAAGTACGCCATCGAGCACTGGTGCCGCATCCCCACCGAGGTCGAGTTGGCCCACGAGTTCCGCTACCGCGATCCCGTCGTCACCGAGAAGACCCTGGTGGTGGCGATCTCGCAGTCCGGCGAGACCATGGACACGCTGATGGCGGTGCGCCACGCCCGCGAGCAGGGCGCGAAGGTCGTCGCCATCTGCAACACCCGCGGCTCCACCATCCCGCGCGAATCCGACGCCGCCCTGTACCTCCACGTCGGGCCCGAGATCGCGGTGGCCTCTACGAAGGCGTACCTGGGCCAGATCGCCGCCTGCTACCTGCTGGGTCTGTTCCTCGCCCAGGTGCGCGGCAACTTCTACCCCGACGAGATCAGCGCCCTCATGGCCGATCTCGAGAAGCTCCCCGAGCACATCCAGACGGTGCTGGACGACGCCGGCCAGATCGAGCGGCTCGCCGAGGACATGAAGGACGCCAGGAGCGTGCTGTTCCTGGGTCGCCACGTCGGCTACCCCACCGCGATGGAGGGCGCCCTCAAGCTCAAGGAGCTGGCCTACATCCACGCCGAGGGCTTCGCCGCCGGCGAGCTCAAGCACGGCCCGATCGCCCTGGTCGAGGAGGGCCAGCCGGTGTTCGTCATCGTGCCCTCCCCGAACGGCCGCCACTCGCTGCACTCCAAGGTCGTCTCCAACATCCAGGAGGTCCGCGCCCGCGGCGCCCGCACCCTGGTGATCGCGGAGGAGGGCGACGACGACGTGGTGCCCTACGCCGACGAGGTGATCCGGGTGCCCGCCACCCGCACCCTGTTCGCCGCGCTGCTGACGGTCATCCCGCTGCAGATCTTCGCCTGCGAGCTGGCCACCGCGAAGGGCCTGGACGTCGACCAGCCGCGCAACCTCGCCAAGTCCGTCACCGTCGAGTGACGGGCCCGGCAGGGCAGGGGCGCCGCGAAGCACCTTCCCTGCCGGGCGAGCCCCTCCCTGCTGAGGGTGTGATACTGCCGGGGTGATGAGCTTCCCCTTCGACCAGCCGACGCCCGGCCCCGAGGACAGCTTCGGGGGCCGGGCGTTCGCTCCGCGTGAGGACGGCACCGTGGCCGGCGTCGGCATCGACGTCGTGGACATCTCCCGCCTCGCCGAGATGACCGCGCGCACCCCCGCTCTGCTGGAGCGGCTGTTCACCCCCGGTGAGCGCGGACTGTCGGCCGCGTCCCGCGCCGCCCGAGTGGCTGCGAAGGAGGCCGTCGGCAAGGCTCTCGGCTCCCCGGGCGACTTCTCCTGGCAGGACGTCACCGTCGACCGCACCGCCGCCCGCCGCCCCTACCTGCGCCTGCGCGGTGCCACCTTGCGGGCCGCCGAGGCACAGGGCATCGTACACCTGCACCTGTCGCTGTCCCACGACGGGGACATCGCGACCGCGATCGTGGTCGCCGAACGTGAGCGGCCCTCGGGAGACCGGGGGCCCGGGGAAGGAGGCACCGCATGATCCGTGGATACACCGCCCAGGAGGTCCGCGAGGCGGAACAGCCGCTGCTGTCCGCCGGCCAGCCGCTGATGCTGCGCGCCGCCCGCGCCCTCGCCGACCGGGTCCGGGAACGGCTCGAGGCTGGGGCCGACGGGGAGCCGGACAGCCCCGAGCCCCACCGCGAGACCCCCGTCGGCCCCCGCGTCCTCGTGCTCGCCGGTCGCGGGTCCAACGGCGGGGACGGACTGCACGCCGCCGCGATGCTGCGCCGCGACGGCATCGCAGCCGAAGCGATCGCCACCGCCGACGGCGTCCACGCCGAGGGCGCCGCAGCGCTCCGGGACGCCGGCGGCACCATCCACTCCCTGGCAGAGAGCTCCGCCGACGACCTCCGCCAGGTGATCGCGGGCGCCGGTCTCGTCCTGGACGCGATCCTCGGCATCGGCGGGCGCCCCGAGATCCCCGCCGCTCTCGAACCCCTGCTGGAGGCCGTGCGCGCCGAGCAGGTCCCGGTGATCGCCGTGGACGTGCCCAGCTTCGTCGACGCCACCAGCGGCCGGGCGGCGCCCGGCGCCCTCGCAGCGAGCGAGACCGTCACCTTCGGCGCCGTCAAGGCCGGCCTGCTGCTGCCCGGCGCCGCGCACCTGACAGGGACCCTCCACCCCGTCGACCTCGGCCTCGGCGAGCATCTGCCCGCCCGGCCCGCCGCCGAACGCCTCGAGGACAGCGACCTGCGCGCGCTGTGGCCCCGCCCGGAGCGGGACGCCACCAAGTACTCCCGCGGCGTGGTCGCCGTCGTCGCCGGCAGCCCCCGGTTCCCCGGTGCCGCCGTGCTGACCTGCTCCGGCGCCGCCCGCGCCGGGGCGGGAATGGTGCGCTGCGTGGCGCCGCAGAGCGTCCTGGACCTCGTGCTCCAGACCCGGCCGGAGGTCGTCGGCCAGCCCACCGACACCGTGGACCTCGAGGAGATCGGCCGCACCGACGCCCTCGTCGTCGGCTCCGGGATCGGGGGCGAGGACCCCCGGGCCCGCGCCGGCCTCGACGTGCTCTCCCATGACATCGACCACGCCGGCGAGCACGGGAAGGACCGGGACGGCGACGGGGGAGCAGGCGGGCTGGAACGCGGCGTGATCGACGCGGGCGGCCTCGCCGCCATGACCGCCGAGCACCGCTTCGGGTCCGACGTGGTCCTCACCCCGCACCGCGGCGAGGCCGAACGGCTCGCCGATCGTCTCGGGATCGGCACCGACCTCCCCGGCCCCGAGCTCGCGGCCGCGCTCGCCGGCGCGACCGGCGCGACCGTGCTGCTCAAGGGCGCCGTGACCCTGGTCGCCCCGGGGGACGGCGGCCCCTTGCGCGCCCAGGACGACGCCACCTCCCAGCTCGCCACCGCCGGCACCGGAGACGTCCTGGCCGGCGTGATCGGAACCCTGCTGGCCGCCGGTCTGCCCGGACCGGATGCCGCAGCCCTCGGCGCGATGCTCCATGGTCGCGCGGGGCGCCTCGCGTCCCGGGACGGCCTCCGGCCCCTGGTCGCCCTCGACGTCGCCGACCACCTCCCCGCTGCACTCGGGGCTATCCTGGCGGGCGCCCTGCCGTGATCGAAGGAGTTCGATGACCATCCCGATGCCCGCCGAGGACCCTCGGCACGTGCCCAACCGTGTCGTGATCGACCCCGCGGCCATCACCGAGAACACCCGCGCCCTGACCGGTCAGCTCGAGGAGCACACAGCCCTGATGGCCGTGGTGAAGGCCGACGGCTACGGTCACGGCATGCTGACGGCGGCGCGCGC
Organism: Brachybacterium sp. GCM10030268; assembly: GCF_042666305.1. Classification (NCBI taxonomy): domain Bacteria; kingdom Bacillati; phylum Actinomycetota; class Actinomycetes; order Micrococcales; family Dermabacteraceae; genus Brachybacterium; species Brachybacterium sp. GCM10030268. Next base: position 139,479 of record NZ_JBHTCW010000008.1, read on the forward strand.
GGCGCTCGAGGGCGGGGCGACCTGGCTGGGCGTCGCCCATCCCGCCAGTGCACTGGCCCTCTCCCGTGCCGGCCTCGACGTGCACATCCTCACCTGGCTGTACGAACCGCACACCGCCGCCGAGGTGCTGCCCGACGTCCTCACCGCCGGCATCGACGTGTCCGTCGGGTCCCCGGAGATGCTCGAGCTGGTCGCCGCTGCCGCCCGCCAGGCCGAGCGCCGCGCCCGCGTGCACCTGAAGATCGACACCGGCATGGGGCGCAACGGCATCCTGCCCTGGCAGGTGCGCGAGATCGGCGCCGCCATGCAGCAGGACGACTTCGTCCAGGTCGTCGCCGCCTGGACCCACCTCACCAGCGCGGACGACCCCGCGGATCCGGCCACGGACCAGCAGGTCGACCTGTTCGACTCCGCGTGCGAGGCCCTGGCCGACGAGATCGGCCCGATCCCCCTGCAGCACATCGCCAACTCGGCGGCGCTGCTGTCCCGCCCGGACCTCCACCGCGACCTGGTCCGTCCCGGCATCGCCCTGTACGGCTACCCGCCGGTGCCCACCGACGTCCCGCTGCGGCCCGCGATGACCCTGACCAGCCGGCTGGCCATCGTCAAGGAGGTCCCCGAGGGGCACAGCCTGGGGTACGGGAGGATCCGCAGCACCAGCCGTCGCACCCGGCTGGGCCTGGTCCCGATCGGGTACGCCGACGGCCTGCACCGCGCCGGCAGCGACCGCTGCGACGTGCTCGTGCGCACCGGCTCCGGGGACCACATCGCCCCGCAGGTCGGCCGCATCAGCATGGACCAGATCATCATCGACTTGGGCCCCGACAGCGACGCCGTCGCCGGGGACGAGGTCTTCCTGTTCGGGGACGCCGGCGGTGAGGCCACCGCGCCGACCGCGAGCACCGCCGATGACTGGGCACTGGCCGCCGGCACCATCCCCTACGAGATCCTCACCTCCGTCTCCGGCCGCGTGATGCGGGAGACCCGCGCATGAGCCCCCTGACGATCCGCACCACCGACGCCGACGGCACACGCGCCGCCGCCGCCGCCCTCGCCGGGGCGCTGCGGGCCGGCGACCTGCTGATCCTGGACGGTCCGCTGGGCGCTGGCAAGACCACCTTCACCCAGGGACTGGGACAGGGCCTCGGGGTGCGCGGTCCCGTCGCCTCGCCGACGTTCGTCATCGAGCGCGTCCACCCCAGCCTCACCGGTGGGCCGGCGCTGGTGCATGTGGACGCCTACCGGCTCGGCGGGGGAGGCGACATCGACGACCTCGACCTGGAGGCCGACCTCGACCAGTCCGTCACGGTCGTCGAATGGGGCCGCGACCGCGTCGAGCACCTGGTCGACTCGACGCTCCTGATCGAGCTCGAGCGGCCCGACCACGTCGAGGACCCCGATGATCCCGACGAGCCGCGCACCCTGCGCCTGACCCCGCGAGGGCCGCGCTGGGACCGCGCCGCGACCGAGCAGCTCAGGGCCGTTCTGGGCCTGGAGGCTGCAGACCGCACCGCACCGACACCGGGGGAGGACCGCTGATGCTGCTGGGAATCGATACGTCCGGGGCCGTCAGCGTCGCCGTGGCCCGCGCCTCCTTCGGTGCCGGCCGGGACGCGACCGGCGCGGGAGCGGAGGCATCGCCCTTCGACGGCGCCCCCGCGCCCGAGGTCCTCGCTGTGCGCTCCGACCAGCGGGCCCGTCATCACGACGAGGTGCTCCTGGCCCTCATCGACGAGACGATGCGCGAAGCGGGCGCCACCCGAGCCGAGCTGACCGGGATCGTCGTCGGCCGCGGCCCCGGCCCGTTCACGGGCCTGCGCGTCGGCCTGGTCGCCGCCCGCAGCATCGCCGACATCCTCGGCATCCCGCTGTACGGGCTCAGCTCCCTCGATGCCCTCGCCGAACAGGCGCTCGCCGAGTACGCCCCCGCGGCCTCTGCTTCGCTGACCGTCGCCGTCGCCCTGGACGCCCGCCGCCGCGAGGTCTACCACGCCCGCTACCGGCAGGACGCCGACGGGACCCTGACCCGCACCGCGGATCCCGCGGTCGACGCCCCGGCCGCAGTTGCCGCGGACCTCTCCGCCTGCGACCTGCTCGTCGGCTCCGGGGCCGCGCTGTACCCGGAACTGCTGCCGGCCACCTCGCCGCTGGTCGACGCCGACGCCGGGTACCTGATCCGCGCCGCCTCCCGCCTGATCGGACAGGGAGAGGACCTCGCCGATACCGATCCCATGTACCTGCGCGAGCCCGACGCCGCCAAGCCCACCGCGCGCAAGAGCGCTCTCGGGCTGTGAGATGACGGCCGACCTGCCGCGGGAGGACCCGTCGGACCAGCCGGAGCCGACGGGCCGGCCGGACCAGCGCGACCAGCTGGGCCAGCCGGAGCAGGGGGATACGTTCCGCTGGGCACTGCGTCCCGCTGGCCTTCACGACGTCGAGGAGATCGCCTTCGCCGAGCTCGAGCTCTTCCCCGACGAGGCCTGGACCGTGTTCCAGCTCGCCGCGGAGATCGAGCACCGCGACCGCCGTTACGTCATCGCCGCGCGGGGCCCCGACGCGACCGGTGACCTGCTCGGCTACGCCGGGATCATGCTCGCCGGGGACGTCGCCGACCTGCACACCATCGGCACCCGGATCGAGGGCGTCGGCATCGGCCGCGCCCTGCTGGCCTGGTGCGAGGACCAGGCGCGACGGGCGGGGGCGACGCGGATGCTGCTCGAGGTCCGCGAGGACAACTCACGCGCCCGGACGTTCTACACCACGGCCGGATACCGGACCATCGACCGCCGCCGCGGGTACTACCGCATCCGCGGCCGGCAGATCGATGCGCTGGTGATGGAACGGGATCTCTGACCCGCCTTCACGCGAGGCCCTACAGGAAGTCGCGCACCTTCTGGAACAGGTCGGGGTAGCGGCTCTCCAGCCGGACGGTGCCGATCCGCAGTCCCACCAGGAACGCGACCACGCCCAGCAGGAGCGACAGCACACCCGCGACGAGCTGGATCGCGGGGCTCCCCACGATGAGTCCCCAGACAGCGACCCCGACCGCCGGGAGCTGGGGGACCACCACCGCGATCATCGAGATCGTCATCGACAGCATCGCATTGGTGCTCGAGGCGGACTTGTCCTTCATCGGGTTCGTGCCGGGAGGAGAGGCCGGGTAGGGCATGATCACCCCGACCGCGAGGGACACCCCCCAGCCGGTGATCGCGGTGCCCAGGGAGCCCAGCACCGTCAGCGGGACCAGGTGCCCCATCCCGAACAGCAGCGGCACGGCGACGGTGACCACGACGATCACGGGCACCATCAGCACCGCCATGGCGGCCACGCGGCCCAGCTGGTTCGCGCGGGCCGGGAGCCCGGCGGTGATGTTGACCCAGCCGGAGGGACCGTCGAACCCGATCTCGTTGGACAGGGTGATACCCGTCAGCCCGCACATCATGATCAGGATGGCCAGCATCATCGGCCGTGAGTCGGGGACGGCGAGCCCCATCGCGGCGAAGAACAGGAGCATCAGCGGGTACATCCCGATCGCGGCGAGATACCGGGTGTCGCGCCGCCAATAGCGCAGCGACTTGCCCATCACCGCGCCGAACGCGCCGGGCCGGACGAAGCGGGGCACCAGGGGAGAGACCTTGGTGGCACCGGAGGAGGCATCACCGCTGAGGGCGGAGGTGACGGACGCATCGATCGAACGTCGCCACCACAGCCATGTCGCCGCGATCGCGACGGCGCCGATCAGCGCCCGGGCCAATGCCGGCAGCACCTGGCCCTCGGCGAGATCCATCGGCACCGCGAACAGCGCCCCGAACGGGGTCCAGGCAGCGACCTCGACGACGGTGGGCAGCAGCTGCCTCAGCCTCTCCGCGTCGAGATCCTCGACCCTCTGCAGCAGCAGGGAGCCGCCGTAGATGGCGGCGAACATGATGACCATGCCGATGATCCCGCCGACCTCGCGGCCGCTGCGCGAGGAGGCCCTGCTCGCAGAGTGCGCGAACCAGGCGCGCGGCAGCAGCAGGCACAGGGCGACCGCGGCGAGGTTCGCCGGGATCAGAGCGACCATGGCCGCGGCGATCCACAGCGCCCCCTGACCGAACAGGATGAGCCACAGGATCTCGAACGCCGTCGCGATCAGGACGGCCAGGAGCGTGAACGCGCTGGGCAGGCTGAGCGCGGCGGCGGCGAAGAGCCCGGGCTGGAGCTGCTTGGCGCTGCGGGGGAGCAGGGCGAAGGCGCGCGGATCCAGCGTGTCGTCCAGCCCGAAGGCGAGCACGGGGATCGCCAGCCACATCAGGACCGTGAGCGCGCCCAGACCCCGGATGATCATGGGGAAGGTGGAGCCCTCTCCCGCCCACAGCGTCGCACTGAGGAACAGTGCCACCAGGGCGGCCATGCCGCCGAGCGCGTACAGGACGCCGAAGCAGGTGCCGATGATCTTGCCGACGTTCTTGCGGTAGGACCGCTTCCACAGGGTCCACTTCAGTCCCAGCAGCAGGCGCAGCAGGGAGCGCTGGGAGACGGAGCCGTGGTGGATCCCGGCCGCGGAGGCGGTCGCAGCGTGCTCGCTGCTCAGGACTCCAACCACGACAGGCTCCCCTCCTCGACGTCGGCCCCGCCGACGAGATCGATGAACGTCTGGACGAGGCTGCCGCCGCGGCGGACCTCGTCCAGCGTGCCGTCGGCCATCAGCTCCCCGTGCGCGATGATCGCGACGTGGCTGCACAGCCCCTCGACCAGCTCCATCACGTGGCTGGAGAGGACCACGGTGCCTCCGCCCTCGACATAGGCGGTGAGGATCTTCCGGATCACCTGCGCGGAGACCGGGTCCACCGCCTCCAGCGGCTCATCCAGCACCAGCAGCCGCGGGGCGTGCAGGAGGGCACCGGCCAACAGGATCTTCTTGGTCATGCCCGCGGAGTAGTCGACCACGAGCTTGCCGTCCTCGCCCGCGAGATCGAGGGCCGTCAGCAAGGACTGGGTGCGCTCCTCGACGACCTCGGGGTCCATGCCGCGGATCAGGCCGACGTAGGTGAGCAGCTCGCGTCCCGTGAGCCGGTCGAAGGTGCGCAGGCCGTCGGCGAGCACGCCGAGCCGGGCCTTGGCCTTCTCCGGCTCCGCCCACATGTCGGTGCCGAGCACATGGGCGGTTCCGCCGCTGGGCCGCAGCAGGCCGGTGGCCATCGACAGCGTGGTGGTCTTGCCGGCGCCGTTGGGGCCGACCATCCCGTAGAACGAGCCGCGGGGCACGTCCAGGGATATCCCGTGGACGACCTCGGTGCCGGAGAAGGACTTCCGCAGTCCACGGATCGACAGCGCCGACTGCGGCGGGACGGCGGCGCTCTCGGCCACGGGAGCGGCGGGGCCGGTGCTCGGTGACGGGGAGGAGGGCGGGACGGAGTGCATGTGATCACGGTATCGAGCGAACGGTCGGCGGTGCTCCGTCCCTCGGTCACCGGCACGTCGACCTTCGTCGGCCCTGATCAGGTACCGCGGGCTCGAGCCGCCAGCTAGAGTGACCCGGAGTCGAACCGGCTCTGACGGAAGGAGCCCCATGTCGAAGCTGCGCCCGACCCCTCGTGCCCCCGGTCTCGCACCGGAGGTCGAGGAGATCCCCATCGGTGTGCGCCGGCTGGCGTCCTGGTCCTGGCGGGTGATCGTCATCGTCGCGGCCTCAGCCCTGATCCTCTGGGCTCTGCTGAAGATCACCACCCTCGTGATCCCGGTGCTCATCGCCGTGCTGCTGGCCGTGATGCTGATGCCGATCGTGAGGGTCCTGACGCGCTACACGTTCCTGGGCCGGGCCGCGGCCAGCGGCATCGCACTGATCGGTCTGCTGCTGCTGGTCGCCGGCATGTTCACCCTCGCCGGGCGTCAGCTGATCGCCCAGTTCTCGGACATCCAGGACAAGGCCGTCACCGGCTTCCAGTCCGTCATGGACTGGGCGACGACGACGTTCCAGATCGACGCCCCCATGATCGACAGCGCCATCAACGAGGGCCTCACGCAGCTGCAGGAGAACGCGGATGCCCTGCTGAACTCGGCGCTGAGCACCGCTGCTGTGATCGGCAACCTCGCCACCGGCATCGTGATCTGCCTGTTCACGCTGTTCTTCCTGCTCTCCAGCGGGTCGACGATCTGGCGCTGGGTCGTGGGGCTGCTGCCGCCGGCCGCCCGTGAGGACACGCACGAGGCCTTCCGCCGCGGCTGGAAGGCCCTGTCGGCATACGTGCGCACCCAGATCCTGGTGGCGGCGGCCGACGCGGTCGGCATCGCGATCGGGATGGTCTTCCTGGGACTGGGCTCCTACGCGGTGCCGATCTGGCTGCTCGTGTTCCTGTTCTCCTTCATCCCGCTGGTCGGTGCGATCGCCTCCGGGATCATCGCGGTGCTGCTGGTGCTGGTGCTGCAGAACTGGATCTTCGCGCTGATCATGCTGGGCATCGTGGTGGCCGTCCAGCAGATCGAGGGCAACGTCCTCCAGCCCTTCCTCATGGGCAAGGCGGTCGAGCTGCATCCGCTCGCGGTGTTCCTGGGCGTGGCCGCCGGCGCCATGATCGCCGGGATCCCGGGCGCCCTGTTCGCGATCCCGCTGATCGCCTTCGTCAATGCGACCCTGCTGTACATCGTCGGCCGCGATCCCAGCCCGGAACTGGGCCATGACGATGCGGCCGCCGACCATTTCGCGGCCCTGACGGGCGGCAAGGGCGCCCAGCGGAGCACCCGCTCCCAGGACGATGCCCAGAAGCGGTCCCCGGCGAAGTCGTCCCGGGAGGGATCCACCGCGGAGGTCTCCTCCGGAGGAGCCCGCCCGGACAGCGCCACGGGATCGGCGGGGGAGGAGCCGGCGCCGTCGAGCTGACCGGGCCGTCCGCCGGCGGGCGGCGGATCGTCCGGGGCCCTGCCCGCGACAGGCGGCGGATCGCCGTCGGACCTCTCGGAGCGCCGAGCCCCACCCGGAGCGCTGATCACCTCTCGGAGGCGGGCACAGCGCGGCAGACACAGCGCGGCAGACACAGCAAGGACCCCTCTCCGGCCATCGCCGGAGAGGGGTCCTTGCTCGTGCGAGACGGCTCGTCGGTCGGGGACCGGTCTGCGGGCCTCGCAGGGAGGTGTCGGTGGCGCGGCGCTCGGAGAGCGCCCGCGGGTCACGGACGGTAGGGCTTGGCCTCGAGGATGTCGACCGGGAACGACTTGCCGTTCGGTGCGGTGTAATCGACCGTGTCGCCCACCTTGGAGCTGTGGATCGCGCTGCCCAGCGGCGACTCGGTGGAGTAGACCTCGAGGTCGGAGTCCTCGGCGATCTCGCGGTTGCCCAGCAGGAACGTGCGGTTCTTGCCGGCCAGCGTGATCGTGACGACCATGCCCGGCTCGACCACACCGTCGTCCTTGGGGGACTCGCCCACCACGGCGTTCTTGAGCAGACGCTGGAGGTCGGCGATGCGAGCCTCCATCTTCCCCTGCTCCTCGCGGGCGGCGTGGTACCCACCGTTCTCCTTGAGGTCGCCCTCGTCGCGGGCGGCGGCGATGCGCTCGGCGATCTCCGTGCGACCCGGCCCCTCCAGCTCAGCGAGCTCCTTGGCGAGGCGGTCGTACGCGTCCTGGGTGAGCCAGGCGCCATTCGGCTGGCTGCTCATGGGTTCACTCCTGTCGTCTTCGGTGTGCGCATGCGGGACCGCGGAAAAGGGCCCCCGTACGCGAATCACGGGGCACATGACCTCATGCGCCCCGTGTGCGGATGATGATGACCGGCGCGTCGCCGGTATCGGAATACCTTACACCGCGAGATTCCGAGTTCCGGGACCCTGTGCGCTGTTTCGCGATCGGAGAACCCGGGTTCTCCCTCGACGGCTCACGGATCAGGCCGGTTCGCAGCCCACCACTTCCGCGGAGACCGCCTCGCCCTGGGTGGCGATCTCCACGTGGTGGGCGCTGCGCCTCTCGGACTGCGCCGCGATGGTGGTCTCGACGAAGCCGACCTGCGCGCGCCCCTTGTTCAGGGCCTGGATCTGGCAGACGGCCTCGGTTCCCGGACGCATCGTCACCACGTAGTCGACCCCGATGAGGTCGTCGTCGAGATGCTCATAGGCGAGCACCTCGGACTTGATCGGGTTGCTGGCGACCTGCATGCCGACGTAGACGACGACGGCCAGGAACACGGCTGCGGCCGCGGCCAGGAGCACTCGTGCCGTGCGCTTCGTGACGATCGGGCCGCCGTAGCGATCCGTCGGACGATGCGTGGAACCATTCATGCCCTCAGTCTTCCAGACCCCGGTGGGCCCGTTTCTCAGACGGCCCCGCAGGTTCTCCTCCCGGTCGCGCCCGCAGGCTCTCACGCTGCCCCTCGGGCGAGCCCCGGCCGACGGTCACGGCGCCGCCGGAGAGCTCCCGTCCCGTTCCCGTGTGACCGTGCCGGGCACTGGGATCCTTCAGTCGGGGTGGCGTACGATCGGGCGCTGGTGCCCCACGCGATCCGGTGCCCGCACCGGGCCCGTCCGGGGCCGTTCCCATCCCGCCGCTTCCGAGGAGTGCCGTGTCCGTCCAGCTTCCCGCCCCTGATGAGACCCTGCGGATGGTGGCCGTCCACGCGCACCCGGACGACGAGTCCTCCAAGGGCGCCGCGACGACCGCTCGCTACGTGCGAGAGGGGGTGCAGGTCACCGTCATCACCTGCACGGGCGGCGAACGCGGTGACGTGCTGAATCCCAAGCTGCGCGACGATGCCTCGCTGATGAGCGACCTGCCGGCGGTCCGCCGCCGCGAGATGGCTGAGGCGCAGCGGATCCTGGGCGTGGATCACGAGTGGCTGGGCTTCATCGATTCCGGACTGCCCGAGGGCGACCCGCTGCCGCCGCTGCCCGCCGGCAGCTTCGCCACGCTCTCCCCGGAGGAGGCGGCCAGGCCGCTGGTGGAGGCCGTGCGCCGACTGCGCCCGCATGTGATGACCACGTACGACGAGAACGGTGGCTACCCCCACCCCGACCACATCCAGGTCAATCGCGTGAGCCTGGCGGCCTTCGACCTCGCCGCGGATTCCGATTTCGCGCCCGAGCTCGGCGAGCCCTGGGAGGTCGCGAAGCTCTACTACATCAACGGCTTCCACCGGCAGCGGTTCTCGGCGATCAACCGTCATCTGCGCGCCGAGGGCACCCCCAACGAGGAGCTCGAGCAGATGCTGCAGCGGCTCGACGAGAGCACAGACCGGCTCCTGACGACCCGGATCGACGTGCGCGACTACCTGGGGGTGCGCGATGACGCACTTCGTGCCCACGCCACCCAGGTCGACCCCGACGGCCCGTTCTTCCGCATTCCGCACGAGGTCGAACTCGCCGTGTGGGGGACCGAGGACTACGAACTGCACATCTCCCGCATCGGCGTGAAACTGCCCGAGAACGACCTTTTCGCCGGGCTGCGTCCCGACTCCCTCGAGGCCCGGCCATGACGGGCACGGGGCTCATCCCCGCCCTCGGCGCCGGCGTCTCCGGGACGGTGGGGCGCCTTCTCGCCGATCCCGCCCCCTCGGACGGGGAGGATCTCAACGCCGTGACGGTCTCCCCGGGGCTGCCCGGGTTCCTCGTGGTGTTCCTGCTCGCCGTCGTGGTCGTGCTGCTGGTGCTGGACATGTCGCGGCGCACGCGCCGTGTCCAGGCCCGCGCACGGGTCCAGGAGCGGATGGAGGCCAAAGCGGCGGAACAGTCCGCGAAGGGCGAGCGCGCCCGCGAGGATTCAGACGCCGCCGGCCGGGAGGATCAGGGCGGTCCGGAGGGTCAGGGTGGCCCCGAAGGCAGGGGCGGTCCGCCGCAGTCCGGCCCGTCGGCCGACGGGGATCCCAGCCGCGGAAGCGACGACCAGCGCGACCAGCGCTGAGGCCCGGGCCCGTCGGCCGGCAGCGGCCCGGTGCCCTCACGGGCGGCGCGGAGCTGGCACCTGACGCGAAGCCTGCACAGGGCCCGCCGCCCGCACGCGACGCGAGGCCCGCCCGCGTGCCGTCGGCGAGCGCCGGGGGAATGCGGCTCTCCTGAGCGGCGGGGTGGTCCGCCGCGTGATCAGGCGATGGAGACGGCGACCGCGGCGAAGTGGCAGCCGAAGCCCGCCAGGGTGCCCGCGTGGAAGATCTCGTGGAAGCCGAACCAGGCCGGTGAGGGATTCGGTCGTTTCAGGCCGTAGACCACTGCGCCCGAGGTGTAGGCCAGACCGCCGGCGACCAGCAGCACCACCACGGCCCAGCCGCCACCGGCGTAGAGCTGCGGCATGTAGAAGATCGCGATCCAGCCCAGCGCGACGTACGCCGGCACGTACAGCCAGCGCGGGGCACCGGTCCAGAACAGGCGGAAGCAGACGCCCACCGCCGCGCCGCCCCAGGCGATGGCCAGCAGGGTCAGCGCCTGGCGCGGCTGCAGCAGGGCAACGGCGATCGGCGTGTAGGTCCCGGCGATGATCAGGAAGATGTTCGCGTGGTCGAACCGCCGCAGCATGATGGCGCGCTCCGAGGACCAGCTGCCGCGATGGTAGGTGGCGCTGACCCCGAACAGCATGCCGGCCGTCAGCACGAACACGGCGCACGAGAGCCGGATCGCCGTCGTCTCGCCGAGAGCGACCAGCAGCAGACCGGCCACCAGGGAGGCCGGGAACGCGATCAGGTGCAGCATCCCGCGCAGGCGCGGCTTGGGCAGCTGCACGCCGAGCCGCGTGGCACGCGCAGCCATGGACCGGGTCAGGCTCCGGGGCGCGAAGGTGTGCTCCGCGGCGGTGGGGATGTCGGCATCGTCCCCGGTGTCCGCCGGGCCCTGGTCCCCGGCGGTCTCGGAGACCGCCTCGACGGCTTCCTGCGCGGCGCGGTCCTCGCGCCGCCGAGCGCGCGCCTCGGCCCGGGGTGGCTGCCCGGCGGGCGGAACATCGTTCGAGGGCTGCGAGGAATGCTCGCGGCGAAGGCCGTTGGTCATGACGGAGAGCCTAACCTACGGGTGCGTAACTTAGTGCTGCGGCACCCTGTGTCGATCCGGTGATGATCCCTGTGGATTGCAGGGACCGCGTGTGGATGTCACCGATAATGGCAGGGGGCCGCGAGCCCGGTCGATCCCCTCCGGGCGCGCGATCGGGTACGCCATGCGGTGCGGCCATGCCATTCTGGCGGGGGACCTCGCGCGGATCGACGGAAAGGGAGGCTGCTGTGGACGACGACGGCCTTCTCTACCGCGTCTACGAGAGGCGGCTGACCAAGGAGCTGGAGGCCTACCAGCTGCCCCAGCACCTCGGCGTCATCGTCGACGGCAACCGGCGCTGGGCGAAGGCGGCCGGTGAGACCACCGAGCACGGTCATCGCGTCGGGGCCGCCAAGATCGTCGAGTTCCTCTCCTGGTGCGAGGATCTGCGCATCCCGCTGGTCACGGTGTGGATGCTCTCGACGGACAACATGCGCCGGCCGCCCGAGGAACTGGTGGCCCTCTACGAGATCATCGCCTCCACGGTCGAGGAGATCGTGGAGGCCGGCTACTGCGTCAGGCTGACCGGCAACGCCGAGGCGCTGCCCGAGGACGTCCGTGCCGGCATCGCCCGCACCCAGGAGCGCGCAGCCCCGGATTCGCCGCTGACGGTGAACGTCGCCATCGGCTACGGAGGCCGCGAGGAGATCGTCGATGCCGTGCGCGAGCTGGTCCTCGACCTCGGCGGGCAGGGGAAGACCCCCGAGCAGATCGCCGCGGAGGTCAGCGTCGGCTCGATCGCCGATCACCTCTACACGCGAGGCCAGCCGGACCCGGATCTGATCATCCGCACCTCCGGCGAGCAGCGGCTGTCGGGCTTCCTGCTGTGGCAGTCGGTCCACTCGGAGTACTGGTTCTGCGAGACCTACTGGCCGGGGTTCCGGCGCGTGGACCTGCTGCGCGCCCTGCGCGATTTCTGCCGACGCGAGCGGCGCTACGGCGCGTGATGATCAATCCCGTCGATGCCGCCGTGGCGGTGGCAGACTGGCCGTACCGGAGCTCGTCAGAACTCCGGATGACGATCGGGTGAACGTCGAGCCCGCCGACGGCGGGACTCGCCCGGCGCCGGGTGCCGGCGCGGTTAGTGTCCTGGCATCCGCGAGATTTCGGGAGGCTCCTATGGATGAGACCACCATCGCCCGTGAGACGGCGCCGGCCGACGGAGGCCTGGCACCGGATGGCTCGAGTTCCGGGCGGGAGGTGATCGAGTCCCCGAACCGGGACGGCTCGCCCGTCGTGCCCTCCCTGCAGCCCGGCGTCGCTCAGCAGGTCCTGGCCGACATCGAGACCGGCGTGATCACCTACGTGCTGGACACCTCGGTGCTGCTGTCCGACCCGCTGTCCCTGCACCGCTTCGCCGAGCACGACATCGTGCTGCCGATCGTCGTGGTCACGGAGCTGGAGTCCAAGCGGCACCACCCCGACCTCGGGTACTTCGCCCGGCAGGCGCTGCGCCTGCTCGACGACCTGCGCGAGCTGCACGGCAACCTCGCCCAGCCGCTGCCGATCGGCAAGGCCGGCGGCCATGTGCACGTCGAGCTGAACCACATGAACTCGGCGTCGCTTCCCGACGGATTCCGCCTGGGCGACAACGACACCCGCATCCTCGCGGTGGCGAAGAACCTGCAGCTGGAGGGCAAGCACGTCGTGCTGGTCTCCAAGGACCTGCCGATGCGCATCAAGGCCTCGGCCTCCGGGATCCACGCCGAGGAGTACCGGGCCGAGCTCGCCCGCGACCGCGGCTACACCGGCATGGTCTCGGCCGGCGTCGACGAGCAGACCATGAGCGATCTCTATGCCGGCAAGACCGTGGAGATCCCCGAGGTGGCTCACCAGCCGGTTCACACCGGGCTGACGATCACCAGCCCGCGGGGCTCGGCCCTGGGCCGCATCACCCGGGACAAGAAGGCGCGACTGGTCCAGGGCGACCAGACGGTCTTCGGCGTCGGTGGCCGCTCCGCCGAGCAGCGGGTGGCGATCGACCTGCTCCAGGACGAGTCCGTCGGCATCGTCTCGCTCGGTGGCCGTGCCGGCACCGGCAAGAGTGCGCTGGCACTGTGCGCGGGGCTGGAAGCGGTGCTTGAGCGCCGCACCCAGCGCAAGATCATGGTGTTCCGTCCGCTGTTCGCGGTGGGCGGGCAGGAGCTCGGCTATCTGCCCGGTGACCAGTCCGAGAAGATGGGGCCGTGGGGACAGGCCGTCTTCGACACCCTCGGATCGATGGTCTCCCAGAACGTCATCGACGAGGTGCTCTCCCGCGGCATGCTCGAGGTCATGCCGCTGACCCACATCCGCGGCCGCTCCCTGCACGATGCCTTCGTGATCGTGGACGAGGCCCAGTCGCTCGAGCGCAACGTGCTGCTGACGATGCTCTCGCGCATCGGGCAGAACTCCCGCGTGGTCCTCACTCACGACATCGCCCAGCGCGACAACCTCCGCATCGGCCGGTACGACGGGATCGCCTCGGTCGTCGAGGCGCTCAAGGAGAAGGAGCTGTTCGGGCACATCACCCTCCAGCGCTCCGAGCGCTCGAAGGTCGCCGAGCTGGTCACGCACGTCCTCGACGAACCGGTGCTCTGACGCCGGCCGGGCGCACCTGGCTGGGCCCGGGTGCGCCTGGCCGGGCCGGAGTGCGCCTGGCCGGGCCGGAGTGCGCCTGGCCGGGCCGGAGTGCGCTCGCCCGCGGCCGGGGTGCGCGGGAGATCGTGCTACAGGGTCCGGCTGGGCTGAGCCACGATTGGAGCCAGCATGTGCACAGCTAGGCCCATATAGCGCCTAGCTGTGCACATGCTGGCTCCAATCTGACCCGGCCCATCCCGTGCAGGCCCGCGCAGAGCGGGGACGGTCCGCGACCGCCCGGCCCATCCCGTGCGGGCCCGCGCAGAGCAGAGCCGAGGCCACCCCGCACGGTTCTGCTCGCAGGCTCGTCGGGACGGTCATCCACAATCGGGCGACAGTGCTTGTCCGAGTGCGACGGGTGACGTCTTCTTGGGGGCATGCAGATCAGGGGCGTCCGGCACCGAGACCAGCTCCGTGGCGAGGACGGGGTCGGCACGGAGGATGTCGCGCGGTGGCGTCGTCGCGGAGCGCTGCGCAGCGTCCAACCGCGGTACGTCACCCCAGAGGCCCCGGAGTCCCTGGTCGTTCTCCTCGAGCACGGTCTGCGCCCCACCTGCATCGATGCCGCAGCATTCCATGGCCTCTGGACGCCGCTCCACACCGGCGTGCACGTATACCGACCGCGGGCCGATCGACGTGCCGAGCTGCTCGAACCGATCCGGCTCTCCCCGGTCCGGCGAGAGGAGGGCCAGGTGATCCGGCGGGGAGCGCCGGAGCCGCTGATCCTCCACGGGCGAGGGATGTCCGCCTGGCCGGACGATGATCCTGTGCCGTCGATCGAGCTGGTGCTGGAGCATGCCGCACGATGTCTGCCCACCGTGAAGGCGGCGATCCTGTTCGAGTCCGCTGTGCATCAGAGAAAGCTCACGCTTGCCGCAGCGCAGGCTCTCGTGGCGAGATTGCCGACCCGCCCACGGCGCCCTCTCTCGCGCATCCGCGGTGACGCCGAGTCCGGGACGGAGACAGCAGTGCGCTGCTGGCTGGAGGAGCGACGCATCGAGGTGCGGCCCCAGGTGCGCTTCGTCGACGGCGCCGGTGACGAGCGGCGGATGGATCTGCTGGTCGGTCACAGCTGGGTGATCGAATGCGACAGCCGGAACTTTCACGATGATCCCGCCAGCTACCAGGCGGACCGTCATCGAGATCTGTTCCTTCGTGCGAAGGGCTACACCGTCACGAGGCTGACATGGGAACAGGTCTTCCTCGAGTGGAAGGCGACGGAGGTGATGCTCTGTGCGGTGCTGGGGCGCGGCGATCACCGTCTCCCGGTCGCCGACCGCATTGAACGGTGGGCAGGTTGAGCCATGCGCCGAGCCGGGGCGCGCCTGGCTGGGCCGAGGGTGCGCCAGCTGGGTCCGGGGCGGGCCTGGCTGGGCCGGGGGTGCGCCAGCTGGGTCCGGGGCGGGCCTGGCTGGGGTGGGTGAGCGGCGATCGGAGCCAGCATGTGCACAGCTAGGGCGTGTCTCCTATATGTGAGGCGGTTTCACTTGAGAGCCTGTATGCATGGCTACCGCGACGACTCGACATCAGGTCCTGTCCGACGAGCAGT
>NZ_JBHTCW010000009.1:0-147620 GCF_042666305.1 Brachybacterium sp. GCM10030268
GCCACGCCCCCAGCAGCCCCGCCGCCACCAACAGCGAACCCACGAAAAAAATCCTGAGCCGCGCCACCGTTCGTAAACGATGACGCGACTCAGGACAAGGGCGGTAGCGGCGGGATTCGAACCCGCGGTACGTTTCCGTACACATCATTTCGAGTGATGCACCTTCGGCCGCTCGGACACGCTACCGCCGGACAGCTTAACCATCGCGCCATCTGCCGTTCAAACCCGGCCGCCCCTGACGCGAGTCAGGTCACGTGCCGGATCCGTCGCACTGCCGGGCCACCATGACGTTCCCGGTGGCGTGCAGAAGCGTCGCGTGGGCAGTGGAGCCGAACGGCCCTCGGCTCACCCCGCGGTGGCCCATCACCAGGATGCGCGCCCCGGCGGCCGCGGTCAGCAGCGCGTCGGGCACCGAGCGGCCCTCGAGCAGTCCGGCGTCCACGGTGATCCCGTCGTGCCGGCCGCGCGCCCGCTGCACCGCCGCCTCGAGCAGCCCGTCGGCATCGGCCGCCGCTCCCCCGGCGCGCACATGGACGATGCGCAGCGCCGTGCCCCAGGCGGCGGCCAGGTCGGAGGCCGCGTCCACGGCCTCCTGGCCCGCCTCGGACCCGTCGACCGCGGCGAGCACGGGACCGGCCCGGTGCTGGTCGGAGCGGATGATCGCGACCGGACAGCCGGCGTCGTGGAGGATGCCGCGGCTGACGGAGCCCAGCAGGGTGCTCATCACGGCGCCGAGACCCCGGGTGCCGACGACGAGCAGATCGGCGGTCACCGAGACCTCGCCGAGCACGTCGCGGGGATTGCCGGGCAGCAGCTCGGTGCTCACGGCGATCTCGCGGGTCACGTCACTGACCGCGTCCACGGCGTCATCCAGTACGCGCAGCGCCTGGTTGCGGGGGCCGGCGGGGTCCATCACCGGGACCCCGGTCATGCCGTGGCCCAGCATCGGCAGCGTCCAGGCGTGGACCAGTCGCAGCGGTCTGCGCGTGTCCCGGGCGAGCTCGGCGGCCCAGCGCACGGCGCCCGCCGACGCCGTCGTGTCGTCGTAGCCGACCACGATGCTTGCGGTGAAATCCATGGTCCACACCTCCCCGTGCGGCCCTGCCTCGTGCCCCCAGGATACCGTTCACCGAGCCGCCGCCCACGATGCAGATCCAGGACACCTGCCGCGACTACGTTCAGCGAGCATGAACTCCTCCTCCCATGCCCCCTCCGCTCCGTCCGCTCCGTCCGCTCCGTCCGCTCCGTCCGCACCGTCCCGTCGCACGCTGCTCACAGCGGCCGGCGCCGTCGCCGTCCTCGCCCCGCTGTCCTTCACCGGGCGTGCGGCCGCGGACCCGGGCGCCTCCGGCGACACCGAGACCCGCACCCTGACCGGCCGTTTCGAGATCGGCGCCCCGGATTTCGCCGAGATCCCCGTCGAGGTCCCGCGCGGGGTCTCCCGCCTGCACGTGGCCTACTCCTACTCGAGCCCCGAGGTGCCCGACGGGACGCCGGGCAATGCGCTGGACATCGGCATCTTCGATCAGAACGGGACGAAGCTGGGTGGACGCGGGTTCCGCGGCTGGTCCGGCGGGTTCCGCACCGAGTTCTTCCTCAGCCGCGCCGAGGCGACGCCCGGCTACCTCGCCGGGGACATCGACGAGGGCACCTGGAACGTGCTGCTCGCGCCGTACCAGGTGGCACCCCAGGGCATGGACTACGAGGTGGTCGTCACCCTCACCTACGGCGACGCCGAGGAGGCCGACGAGCCGCAGTACCCGCCGCTGCAGGCCCCGGGCCGCGGGCGCGACTGGTACCGCGGCGACGCCCACCTGCACACCGTCCACTCCGACGGGAAGTACACACCCGAGCAGGTCGCGACCGCAGCCCGCGAGGCGGGACTGGACTTCATCGTCTCCACCGATCACAACACCACCAGCTCTCACGGGGTGTGGGGCCCGCTGGCCGGTGATGACCTGCTGATCCTCACCGGTGAGGAGGTCACCACGCGCCACGGGCACTGGCTCGCCCTGGGGATGCCCGCCGGGGAGCTCGTCGAATGGCGTTACCGCAACCGGGACGACGAGTTCGACCGCTACCGCAAGCAGGTCCAGAAGACCGACGCCCTCGCCGTCTCGGCGCACCTGTACTGCCCGTGGATCGGGTGCGAGTGGAAGTTCGGCCTCGAGGATCTCGACGCCACCGAGGTATGGACCGGCCCCTGGGGCTGGGACGACGAGACCGCCGTGTCGACCTGGGCGAACCTCCTCGCCGAGTCCGCGCGCGGCAAGGGTGGCAAGCGTGGCGGGACGGGGTCGTGGTTGCCGGCGATGGGCAACAGCGACGCTCACAGCCCCGGCGACTCGGTCGGGTCGCCCCACAACGTGGTGCTGGCCGACGGTCTCTCCCGCGACGCGCTGCTGGCCGGCATCCGAGCCGGCCGCTCCTGGCTGGCCGAGTCGGCGGACATCGACCTGTCGCTCCTCGCCTCGGCCGGCGGGGCCGAGGCAGGCATCGGCGACAGGCTCGACGTGGACCGCGACGAGACGATCACCGTGACGCTGGAGGTCGCCGGGGTGCCCGACGGGACGGTGCGCCTGCTGACGGATCAGGGACAGCTGCTGCAGACGGTGCTGGCCGGGGACGGGCGCGGCACGATCACCTGGACCACGGCCGCCGAGGTCAGCGCCTTCGTGCGTGCCGAGGTGCGCCATCCGCTCGAGGACGGCTCCGCCGGTGGCACCACGATGGGGCCGACGGCGGGCTTCGGGGCGATGGCAGCGCTGACGAACCCGATCTGGCTCGGAGCGCTCTGACAGGACCACGGCGCTGTACCCCGGTAGGCTCCGTGCGATGACGATCAACGGTGTCCTGCCCGCCCTGCTCACCGCGTACGACGACGATGGAGCTGTCAGCGTCGACCGGACCCGGTCGCTCGTCACCCGGCTCAACGAGGCCGGCGTCGACGGGTACTTCGTCACCGGGACCTCGGGCGAGTACTACCTGCTCAGCGTCGAGGAGCGGCTGCAGATCCTCGAGACCGTCGCGGACGTGGCGAACGGACGCGAGGTCGTCTTCCAGGTCGCCCACTCCGACCAGCGCGCCGTGCGGGAGCTCGCGCGGCGAGCCGCCGACAGCGGCGCCACGGCCATCAGCGCCTCCATCCCGATCTACTACGGCTATAGCGACGACTCGCTCGCCGCGTACTTCCGGGACGTGCGCGCATCCAGCAACCTGCCCCTCCTCGGCTACACGATCCCGGCCTCCACCGGCCGCACCCTCGGTGCCGACCTGATCTGCGACCTCGCCGCCGAAGGGGTCCTGGACGGGCTCAAGTACACCTCGAGCGACCTCGCGGTCCTCGCTCGGATCCGCGCACGGGTCCGCGACGACTTCTCGATCCTCATCGGTTCCGACGAGCTGCTGGTCGCGGCTCTGTCACAGGGCGCCGACGGTGCCATCGGCGCCACCTTCAACCTCGCCCCCAAGCTGTACACGGAGCTGTACCGCGCCGTCGGCGCCGGAGACCTCACCGAGGCGCGGCGCCTGCAGGCGATCGCCGTGGGGATGCTCGACGCCCTGGCCGGTGGCGGCGAGACGTTCCCGGCGCTGAAATCGGCCATGCGCTCCCGCGGCGTGGATGTCGGCCAGGCCCGCTTCCCCATGGCCCAGCACGACGGCGAGGACGACGCCCGGGTCGCCGCCGCCCTCGCCGAGGTCGACGGCCTCGCTGAGCACCTCATCGGCTGACTCTGCCTGCCTCTGCCTGACTCCGCCGGCCCGGATCTGCGTGTCGCCGCTCAGATCCCCAGGTCGACGCGGCGAGCACGCCGGCCATGCGCGTCGGCCCCGGCCTGCGCACCCCGCGCCCCGGCGGACCGCCGCCGCAGCAGGTCGTGCAGGAACAGAGTCGCCATCACGGTCTCGGTGACGATGAGTGCGAGCGTCGCGCCGACCGCGCCGGCCCATAGGACGGCCGGGATGCAGAGCGCCACATGGACGACTGCGCCGATCGCGGTGAGGCGCGCGACCAGGCCGTACCGGTGCTCGGCGTTGGCGTGCAGCGTGAGCACCGTCGTGATCCCGGCGATCATGATCATGACGCCGACCAGGCGCGTCGGCCAGATCGCCCCGACCATGTCCGCACCGAGGTACCAGGGGATCACCCAGCCGGCCCCGATCGCCAGGCAGGCACCCGCCGTCCCGTACGCGGCCACGACCCCGAGGCTCACGAAGCGGCGCATCCCCGCCACATTCCCCGCCGCCATACGCGGCAGCATCGCATCGACCACTCCCCGCATCACCCCGCGCACGGCATTGCCGAAGCGCTCGGCGGCGCCGAAGAAGGCCACCTGGGATGGCGCCGCGAAGGCGCCCAGGGCCAGCGAGCTCGTCGAGGCGGTGACCACCACGGTCGCATTGGAGACGAACAGCGGCGCCGAGTCCCGCAGCGCCGTCGTCACGCCCAGCCGGGTCACCCACACCACGCGCGCCGATCCCCACACGCGCACGAGCAGCCACCAGGTGATCACCGCAGCGAGCGCCTGAGGGGCCAGCTGCCACGCGACGGCGAGATCCATGTGCGCCGGATCGCGCACGGTCAGCAGCAGACCGCCGAGGGCGATGATCCGCGACAGCGACATCACCAGGGCGAAGGTGAGCATGCGGCCCATCGCCTGCAGCATCCAGCCCGGGTACCAGGCGCCGGCGAGCACCAGCAGCAGGCCCAGCATCATCGCGCCCGCGTGCTCGTGCAGCCCGGGGACGACGAGGGTCACCGCGATCATCACGACCGTGCAGACCAGCCAGATCAGGGTCTTTGCCCACACCGTCTCCATGAGCACCTGCGACCGCTCCGCGACGGTGCGGGCGAGGCTGGCCCGGCGCAGCGCGCTGATGCTGAATCCGAAGTCGGTGACGTGGATGACGACCTGCAGCACTGCCAGCAGCAGCATCACCACGCCGAGGTCGGCGACCCCCAGCACCCGGGCCAGGAAGGGCAGCGAGACCAGGGGGTAGGCGAAGCTCGTGAGGTAGCCCAGGGCGATCGTCACCGCGTCCGTGCCGGCACGGCGCCGGGAGTCGGGCCCGTTCACCGTCCCATCACCGGCCCGACGGGGCTCACGGAGCGCACCACCTGGAAGGATTCGGCCGACGACAGCCCGACCTGGCTGCCGCGGAAGCCGGCCAAGGATTGCAGAGCCCGCGCCGACCGCGGCCCCGGGTCCGGCTGCAGCTGAGAGGCGAAGCAGCGGAAGGCGTCGATCTTGGTCCGGACGGTCTCGGTGATGTCGACATGCCAGGACGGGGTGAACGTCGGCTCGGCCCCGGGAGCGTTCCAGAACGTCTCCGAGACGGTCTCGTACATGGCGACCGTCCGCAGATCCCGGCCGGCGCCGACGGGCCGGGTGACCACCATCGAGGCGTCGAACACGGTGCGGTGGTCGACGTGCCGGTCCGGGAACGGGATCAGCGCGAGCGTGGGCCGGTGCTCCTCGACCAGGGCCTGCAGCGGCCCGTTCAGCGTGGTCACGGCACCGCGCGAGAGCTCGACCGACGGCAGGTGCAGGAACTCCGAGACGGCGACACCGAGGAGCGCATGTGCCTCCCGCGCCTCCGCCTCGACCTCCTCGGCGATGCCGGCGGGGTACGTCGGCGGCAGATCCGAGCAGACCACGACGACGACCACCCTCCAGCCGTCGCCGGCCAACCGGGCGATGGTGCCGCCCGCTCCGAGCACCTCGTCATCCGGGTGCGGGGCGATCACGAGGGCGCAGGGTGCGTTCATGCGGTCAGGGCTCCTTCCCGCCGCCGGTCACGGCTGCCGGTCAGCGACATCTCGATCCGGTCGCAGACCTCGTCGATCTCCCGCGGCGAGGACGCTGGGGAGCTGGGCACCACGAGGGCCGTCGCGAACAGCCGCTCGGCGGTGCCGTCGACCAGGCGGGGGAAGCGGGAGGGGTCGGCGCACAGCGGCTGGACGTGCAGGGGCGTGAACAGCCGGCGGGTCTCGATGCCGTGGCGACCGAGCTCGTCGCCCAGCTCACCGGCGACGATGCCCGAGTCCAGGACGAGCGCCGTGAGCCAGCAGTTGTCGCCGGCGTCGTCGCCACCGAGGATCCGCAGCCCGGGCACGCGTTCGCACAGCGCGCGGTAGCGCTCCCGATGGGCGCGGCGCGCGGCGAGGAACTCGTCGAGCCGCCCCAGCTGCGCCATCCCCAGCGCGGCCAGCACGTTCGAGAGCCGGTAGTTGAACCCGTGCTCGCGATGAAGGTAATGCGGGACGTCCTCCCGGGCCTGGGTGGACAGGAACAGCACCCGGTCGGCGAGCTCCTCGTCGTCGGTCAGGACCGCCCCGCCGGCGGAGGCGGTGATGATCTTGTTGCCGTTGAAGGAGACCGCCGCCG
Source organism: Brachybacterium sp. GCM10030268 (assembly GCF_042666305.1). Lineage (NCBI taxonomy): Bacteria > Bacillati > Actinomycetota > Actinomycetes > Micrococcales > Dermabacteraceae > Brachybacterium > Brachybacterium sp. GCM10030268. The sequence goes on from NZ_JBHTCW010000009.1 coordinate 6,390, forward strand.
CTCGCCCCTGCGACCCGGCGGGACGCCCTGCCCGGGTGGCGCCGAGGGACTCCGCGGCATCGACCAGCAGCTGCGCACCGTGCCGGGCGGCGATCGCCCCGAGGCGGTCATGATCGGCGACCTTGCCGTACACGTCCACCGGCAGCACCGCGGTGATCGGTCCGCCGACGCGAGCGGGGTGCGCGAAGGCGGCGTCGACGAGCTCGGGTTCGAGGTTGCCGGTGTCGTCACAGTCCACGAGCACCGGAGTCGCCCCGGTCTGCGAGATCGCGTTGAGGGTGGCGACGAACGTGAGGGTCGGGCAGATGACCCGGTCGCCGGGGCCGACGCCGGCGGCCAGCAGCTGCAGGTGGAGAGCGGCGGTGCCGGAGGCGACCGCGACGGCGCGGGCACGGCCGGTGCGCTCGGCCAGCGCCGCTTCGAAGCGTCGCAGGTCCGGGCCGGCGGGAGCGATCCAGCCGCCGGCGATCGCCTCGCCGACGGCTCTCTGCTCCGCAGGGCCGACGGTGGGGACGGACACGGGGATGCGCGGGCCCATTCAGCTCACCGCCATGATCTGCTGGGGCTCCGCGGCCGCCACGGCAGCCGGCTCGGGCGTGGTGAACAGCGGGTCGTACCCCGAGGGGATCATCAACTCGCGCACATGATCGGACCACTCCTCGACGCCGGGCAGGGTGGCGGGGTCGATCGAGGCGCAGCGGACCCGGCTGATGCCGTCGTGCTCGGTGCGATCGAGCTGCTCGTACTCGGAGAACAGCTCCTCGTGGAGCTTCTCACCCGGCCGCAGGCCGGTGTACACGATCGCGCACTCGACGCCGGCGAGCTCCGCGATGGCGGTGGCGACGTCCACCATCCGCACCGGTCGGCCCATGTCCAGCACCAGGGTCTCCCCCGGCGCCCCGACGGTGACGGCGGAGAGCACCAGCGAGGAGGCCTGCGGGATCGTCATCACGAACCGCGAGACCTCGGGGTGGGTGATGGTCAGCGGGCCGCCGCGGCGCACCTGCTCCACGAACGTGGGCACCACGGAGCCGCGCGATCCCAGCACGTTGCCGAACCGCACCGAGACGAACGGCAGGCCGGTGCGCTCGGCGTAATGCGCGGTCAGCGCCTCGGCGACCCGCTTGGAGCGGCCCAGCACGCTGGTCGGGCTGGCGGCCTTGTCGGTCGAGATGTTCACCAGCCGCTCGGCCCCGTGGCGGGTCGCGGCCTCGAGCACGTTCCGGGTCCCGTGCACGTTGGTCATCCAGGCCTCCCGCGGGTAGCGCTGCAGCAGCGGGAGGTGCTTGAGCGCGGCGGCGTGGACCACCAGCTGGGGCCGGTGCTCGGCGAAGACCGCGTCCAGGGCGCGGGGATCGCGGATGTCGGCGAGGACGGTGTCGGGCGTGTCCAGCAGGGCGGCGCCGTTCATCGACATCTGCAGCTCGTGCAGCGCTGACTCATCGCGGTCCAGCAGGGACAGCCGGGCGGGATCGAGGCCGCGCAGCTGGCGGCACAGCTCCGATCCGATGGAGCCGCCGGCGCCGGTGACCAGCACGCGCTTGCCGGCGACCAGCTCGCGCACCGGGCCGAGGTCCGGCGCCATGGTGGTGTGGCCGTTCAGTGCTGTGAGCCGGCTGGTCAGGGCGGACATGTCGAGTCCGAAGGGGGTCAGCGGGCTCGTGGCGGCGGGGTCGCGGTCGAGGGAGTCGGGGCCGTGTCCACGGCCGAGCAGTCTGAGAATCATGACGAGAGTCCTTCCTGGCGGCGGGGAGTGAGGGCGAGAGCGAGGAGCAGCGGGACGGTGAGACCGGCGAGCGCTCCGGCGGGCAGGATGATGAGGGGGTCGGGGTCCTCGGGACCGGTGGGCAGGGTCGCCTCCTGGACGAGGGTCGCGGCGACCTCGATAGAGTCGGTCGAGGTGCTTTCGATGGACGTGGCCAGCGCCGTCGCTGCGGCGTCGGCCGTGTCCTGCGCCTCGGCCGCGGTGTCACCGGTGCCGGTGATGGACAGGACCATCGAGCCCGGCGTCGCCCCGTAGGACACGCTCGACTCGATCTGGTCGCGGGAGAGGTCCTGGCCGAGCAGTTCGCGGATGTCCTGGTGGACCGCATCTGCGCGACCGAGATCGACATAGGTGGGCAGCCGTTCATCGACGAAGACCGTCGCGCTGAAGCCCGCGACGTCGCCGCCGGGCATCTCGGCCTCCACCAGCACCCCGGCCTCCGAGCTGTAGGTCCTCGGCAGCAGGGCCAGGGCGATGCCCGCGGCCACGAGGCCGACGACCAGCCCGATCAGCAGCCACGCCCAGCGGATGCGCAGCACTTCCCAGAATCTCTCCGACGTCATGCTGATTCCTCTCCGATAGGTACGCCGACCTGGCGATAGGCCGCGAAGGAGTCCTCCGCGAGATGGGTGAGGCCGAAGCAGGCACGCACCCGGGCCCGGGCGGTCTCGCCCAGGGCCCGACGTCGTGCCGGATCAGCGGCCAGCTCGCCGAGGGCCTGCAGCAGGCCCTCGGCGTCCGCGCGCAGCAGCCCGGTGACGCCGTCGATGACCACGTCGGCCATGCCGGTCACGTCGTGGGCGAGGACGGGGACACCGAGCGCCTGCGCCTCGAGCACCGCGATCGGCAGCCCTTCACCGGCGCTGGTGAACAGCAGGACGTCGGCCCGGGAGAGCTCGGCGAGCAGCGCGTCCCGGTCCAGCCAGCCGCTGACCTCGACGTCCGGGCCCAGCAGGTCGCGCTCGCCCTCCCCCAGCCAGCGGAAGACGGTTCCGGGATGCTGCTCGTGCCAGCGGCGCGCGACGGCGTCGAACTCGCGGGGCCGCTTCTGGGCGGCGATCCGGCCGACGTGGACGACGCGCAGGTCGCCGCCGGATGCGGCCCCGGCCTCGGGCCGGGGCAGGGCGGCGAGCTGCTCCGCGTCGACCCGGTTGCGCAGCACGGCGGTGCGGGCGCGGGGCAGGACCCGCTGCGCCAGGCGCTCCTCGGTCTCGGAGACCAGCAGCAGGCGCGGGCCCAGCAGGGTCCCGGCCCGCTCCAGGGCCGTCAGCACCCGACGGTGCAGGGTGCCGGCGTCGCTCCGGTCGAACGCGAAGCAGTGGGGGCTGTAGACGGTGCGGCCCCGGTGCCCGGTCAGCACCGCCACGGCCCGCCCGATCATCCCGGTGCGGGAGGAGTGGAGGTGGACCAGCACGTCCCGTCGGGCCGTGAGCTCGGCCGTGGCGCGCACCAGCAGGGCCGGCAGGGCGGTGCGGGGGCTGCGGCTCCAGCGCAGCACGGTGACGCGGTCCCCGGCGAGCGCCTGGATCCGCTCCGGGGAGGGCGAATCGTGGCGGGGGACGTAGGCGAGGGTGACGTCGATCCCCGGCACGGCGCTCTGGGCGCGGGCGAAGGTGGTCACGGCGGCGAGCACGCCGGAGGAGGCGGCATCGGTGATGTGCAGGATCGACGAGGTCATGACCGCCCCCGATGCAGGTGCACCATGAGGACCAGCGGGAGCAGCGGGGTCAGGTGCTTGAGCGCGGAGCCGTAGTCCGGCTCGAACAGCGCCTGGACCACGAGGAAGGCGAGCAGCAGGGAGGCGGCGCGGGTGGCTCGCGGGGAGCGGGCGCCGACGAAGCGCCCGCCGAGGACGGGCACCAGCACCAGCGCCCACACCACGACGATCGCGATGCCGCTGGCCAGGTGGAAGGCGTCCCCGGAGACCAGCAGCTGCACGGGCACCACCATCAGCGCGAGCATGGCCAGTGCCGCGAGCACGCCGAGGGCCCCTCGGGCGTCCGGGGCGACGCTCTGGATCAGGGTGTTCACCTGCTCGCCGGCGCGCTCGGCGTTCGACCACTCGCGCGCCCCCTGCAGCCCGTGCCCGAGCACCGCCTGGAACAGGGGCTGGAGCACCGCGTAGGCGGCGGCGGGCAGGGCGACCAGCAGCAGCGGGTGGGCGGTGCGCGGCAGCAGGATCCGCCAGCCGATGTACATCACGGCGATGATCAGCCAGTACGGGCGCAGCGTGGCCCCGTAGGCGAGCGCTCCGCCGATCACGGCCAGCTCGCCCATGGCCGTGCTGAGCCGGCCGCGCCCGTCGGGGATCACGACGACGAGCATCGCGACGCCCAGAGTGACCAGCTCCTTGGAGTACTGCGCGAGATAGGCCAGCGCCGGCACGAAGAAGGCCATGGTGACCAGCAGTGACGGCATCGAGAGCCGGGCGGTGCGCTCCCAGCCCACGGCGAGCAGGATCCCGCTGCAATAGAGCGCCACGCCGAGCAGCGCGGCCAGCGGCGGCGCCTCCCCGAGCCCGGCCAGCGCGTACAGATGGCCGACGCGCTCGAACGACTCGGCCTCGTCGACGAGGCTGCCGCCGTGGATCGTCAGCTCCAGCAGGCCGTCGTCCCAGAGGAAGTGTTCGGGGAGGTACGGCCTGATCCCGAGGGAGGCCATCAGCGCGCCGGCTGCGGCCAGCAGCACGAGGATCTGGTTGTCGATGCCTGCTTCACGGATCGCTCTCATGCCAGCACCTCGCAGGCGGCGGCGAACTCGTCGGCCATGGCGGTGGTGCGCACGTGGCGGGCCCGGTGGGACATCTCGGCCCAGGCGGCCGGGTCCTCGGCCAGCTCGAGCAGACGGGCGGCGGAGCGGGCGGCGTCGCCGTGGTGGTGCAGGGCGTGGTCGCCGTCGCGGGTGTCGGAGGCGAGGTCGCCGACGGGCGTGAGCAGACTGACCATCCCCGCGGTGAGCGCCTCGTGGGCCGCCATCGCGTAGCCCTCGAACTCGGAGGTCTGGATGAACACGTCGGCCTCGGCGGCGGCGCGGGCGATCGCGGCACGATCGGCGGGACCGGTCAGCGTGACGGCGTCGGCGAGCCGCCGCCGGATGATCTCGGCGCGCAGGTCCGCCAGGCCCCCGCTGTCGGGGCCGATGATGGTCAGGTGCGCCCCGGCGGGCGACTGCTCGCGCAGCTGCGCCAGGATCCCGAGGGCGACGTCCAGGCGCTTCTGCGGGGCGATCCGCCCCCAGGTCACCAGGCGCAGCTGTGCCCGCAGGGCGGGGGCGGCCGCGGTGTGGGCGGGCAGGGGTGCCGCGTCGGGACGCACGAGCACGGCGGGGTGGCGGGCGCCGGCGCGGCGCAGGATCGGCTCGGCGAGCAGGTCACGGGCGGCGATCGAGTCGCACAGCACGAGGTCGGCGCGCGGGAGGGCCCAGTGATGGACCAGCCGGTCCACGGGCTGGGTGAAGCGGGAGTTGTGGACCCAGATCGCCCACGGCCGCCTGCGCCCCAGTGCTCGGGCGAGGGCGCCGACAGCCACGCTGCGCCACAGGGAGGTGACCAGCACGTCGGGGTCCCAGCGGCGGATCTGGCGCAGCACAGCGAGGGCGGAGAGCGGGGAGTTCAGGCCGGAGCCGGCGACGTCGGCGGTCAGGACGGCCTGGTCCGGGTCCGCCGCGGCGAGGACGGCGATGCGGTACTGGATCCGCTCGTGGTCGGCGAGCTCCTCCCGCAGGTGCGCGGCCGCGGATTCGACGCCGCCGACATGCGTGCTGTGGATCAGGTGCAGGATGCGCATCACACGGCTCCGTCGCTGGTCAGGACGGCCTTGAAGGTGCGCAGCAGGATCGTGAGGTCCAGCAGCGGTGACCAGTTGTGCGCGTAGTAGACGTCGAGCTCACGGGCCTGCTCCCAGCTGAGCCGGGAGCGTCCCGAGACCTGCCACAGCCCGGTCATGCCGGGGCGGACCCCGAGGCGATGCTCGGCGTCGCCGTCGTAGAGGGCGACCTCCGCGGGCCGCTGCGGGCGGGGACCCACCAGGCTCATGGTGCCCTCGAGCACGTTCAGCAGCTGCGGGAGCTCGTCGATCGAGCTGCGGCGCAGGAACGCTCCCAGGCGGGTCACCCGCGGGTCCGCGGAGACCTTGAACAGCGGGCGGCCGTCGGCGTTCTGCTCGCGCAGCAGGGCCTCGAGCTGCGCGTCGGCATCCTGGACCATGGTGCGGAACTTGTAGATCTGGAACGGCTTCCCGTCCAGACCGATGCGCTCCTGCCGGTAGAGGGCGGGACCGCCGTCCTCACGGCGGACCGCCAGGGCGGTTCCCAGCAGCACCGGGCCCAGCAGCACCAGCAGCGCCGCGGCGCCCAGCACGTCGAGGGCGCGCTTGCCCACCCGGGTGAGCAGGCCCGGCCGCGGGGGCGTCAGCAGCAGGCCGGGCCCGTGGGCCGTCATCAGCAGTTCGGTGCGCGAGCTGCGCACCCTGCCGGTGGGCTGGTGCAGGAGGAGCTCCACGCCGTCCCGGCGCAGCGCCCAGGCCAGCTGCTGCACGGTGCGGTCCGGGATGCCCGGCAGCAGCTCGACGCGGTCGGCGCCGCCGCGGGCCACGTCGTGCAGCACGGCGGCGACGACGACGCCGGGATCCTGGAGGGTCTCGGCGGAGAATCCGCGCACCCGCTGGGAGCGGCCGTGGCGGTGGCGGACGATCTCCGCCGCCGGGCAGACGATGATCGCCCGCGGCGGCACGGTACGATCGAGGACGAGACGCACCAGCGGCGTGCTGGCCCAGTGCGCGAGGGTCAGGGCGAGCAGCAGCACAGCCACGTCACCGCGCACGGTCTGCCCCCACAGGGCGGAGTGGGCGGCGAGGGCGGCGAGGGTGAACGCGGTCGCCACCAGCAGCGGCGCCGACCGGTGCCGCTCACCACGGCGGATGTCGAAGGCATGAGTCGCCAGCGCCAGCACGAACCACGCGGCTCCCGCGCCGAGCACCAGGGGCTCGGTGCCCACCACGGCCAGAATGCCGGCGGTGAGCCCGGCCGCGATCAGCGCGGCCAGGCCCCGGCGCCGCAGTGGGGAGGTCAGGATCGGCCAGGGGAGAACGGGGTGCGAGGGCAGGGCAGATTGGATCGTGGACACGATTCCTCCGACTCGGCACGGACAGGGATGCGGGCCCCGGCGACTGGCCCGGAGCACTTCCGCAACGTAGGCCTGCCGGGACCCGGATCACACCGGCTGGAGGCATAACCCGGTACGGGGTACGGGGAGAACCCGGTATTGAGGGGCGGGTACCCCTGTGCTGGGCACTGGGGTACCTGGTACTCTCCGTCCAGCTGATGCGGTCACGTGTCCAGAAAACGGAATCGACCTGCCATGCCCACTGCTGACTCCGCACTCCCGCCGATCTACGGGCGCGACCTCGCCCTCGACAGCGCCCGTGAGCTCGCCACCCGGGTGCTCGGTTACAGCGCCCAGGCCCTCACCATCGAGGGGCCTCCCGGCATCGGGAAGTCCACACTGGTCAAGCGCATCGCCGCAGAGCTGCGCCACCAGCAGACCTGGCGCGTGCTGGTCATCTCGTGCATGCCCGGGGACGCGGCGTACCCCGGCGCCGTCGCCGATCGCATCGTGGCGTCGATCGAGGCACCGGTGACCTCCACCGATCCGCTCGGGCGGATGATCGAGGCCTTCAACAGCGAGGCGATCGCGACCTGCCTGATCATCGAGGACGTGCAGTGGATCGACGACGCCACGGCCGAGGCCATGTGGCACATCGCGGAGACCTACCAGAGGGCCCGGGCGTTCTTCATCGTCACCGCCCGCACGGGCAGCTCGCCGTTCTTCGACCGCATCAGGTCCATCGCGACGACGGAGGTGCACGGCAGCCACCTCACCCTGCACTCGCTGGACGAGACCGCGATCAAGCATTTCGCCGGCGACAAGCTCGGCGTGCCCGTCCCCGATGAGTTCGCCGTGCGTCTGCACGGCGCGACCGGCGGCTCTCCGCTGCACGTCGCCATCGTGCTGGACCGGCTGATGGCCGCCGGTCCCGGCGAGCGCGATCTGGAGCTGGCGATCAGGAGCCTCGAGACCGACGTCTCGCAGCGGGCGGGCCGGTTCGACCGCGCCGTCCCGCAGATCCTCGTCGACGCCGACCCCTCCACCCGCGCCGTCCTCGAGCTGCTGGGCTTCGCGGACACCACGCTGCCGTCCTCGCTCCTGGACGAGGCGCTCGAGTCGCAGGGGCTGGCGCCGTTCTGCGAGCCCACGCTGCTGGCGACCGGGCTGGTCACCCTCGTGGACGAGGATCATGTCCGGCTGGTGCACGCCATGGTCGCGCGGGCGATCCGGTTCGCCACGCAGCGCAACCGCCGGGCCGTCGTGCACGCGGTGCTCGCCGAGCACGGCACCCGCGCGGAGCGGCTGCGGCACCGTCTCGCCCTGCTGAGCAGGCCGCCGTCCCCGCAGGCGACCGCGGAGCTCGTCGGCGAGCTCGCGGAGGAGGGCTACGCGGCCCTCGAACGCCACTCGTTCGACGTGGCCTTCGAGATGCTCGCCGCCGCCTCCTCCTTCACCCCCGACCCCGATCTGGTGGCCGCCGCGACCCGCGCGGCGGTCTCCGCGCACCGTCCCGCTCTGCTGCGGCAGCTCGGAGCCTCGGCACTCGCCGCCGCCGACCCGCAGGTGCGCGGCGCCATCCAGACGCTGCTGGCCATCGAGGACCATTCGCTCGCCGACAGCGTCCGCCACCTCGAGGCGGCACTGCGCGCGCCCCGCTCCACGGACGGCACCCTGCTGCTCGGCCACACCGCCTCCTGGGCCGCGCGCCTGGCAGGATCCCTCGGGGAGTTCCACGTCGGCCGGCACGCCTTCGACGTCGTCGTGGACCAGCTCGCGGAGCTGCCCGACGCCCCGCCGGCGGAGGTCGCCAGCCTGCGCGGCATCCTGCGCTGCTGGGCACTGTTCGCCGACGGCGACGGGTCGTCCCGAGCCGGCATCACGGCCGACATGACCGCGATCGCCGAGGAGCTGGCCGCCACGCCGGGCACCGAGCCCGCGCAGCTGGCCATCAGGAGGATCATCGGCTCCCTGCTGCACCGCCAGGGCCACCCGGGCACCGCCCGCGAGCTGCTGGTGACCTCGTTCTCCTCGTCCGCGGAGGGCGCGTTCGCCATCCACACGCAGATGTGCCTGGCGCTCATGCACTTCGACGCCGGGCTCCTCGACGAAGCGCACGACGCGGCGCTGCACGCCCTGGGCGGGACCCTGCTGACCCCCGAGGACGCCGGCGCCCTGTTCGCCTACGCCGTCGCCGCGCTCACCGCCGGCATGCGCGGCGAGACCGATCGCGCCCAGCGCTTCCTCCGGCGCATCGACGGCTCGCCCTCCGCCCTGCGCACGACCACCGGTCTGACCGCAGTGGAGGAGCTGGCACGGGCCTGGCACGCCGTGCGCGCGGGAGACGACGCGGCGGCGACCGAGCACCTGCAGACGATCGACGAGAACGTCTCCGGCTGGCGGCTGGTCGGCCTGGCCCCGGCGATGATCCTCGCGCGGTCCCTGGCCGCGACGGGGCGCACCGGCGAGCTGCCCACCCTCATCGACCGCATCGAGGACCCCGCGATCCCCTACGCCGAGCGGGCCCGCGCGGGCATCGCCTCGTACGCGCGGGCGCTGCTGGCGGCCTCGCGCGGGGACCGGGAGGACGCGGCCCGTCGGCACCTCGACGCGGTCGAGCACTTCGACGCCGTGCCGCCGCTGCGCCCCTCCCTCGCCGGCCTGCCCGGCGGCGGGCTGCGCCTGTACCGCGCCTTCGCGGCACTGGACGCCGCCCGTCACGTCTTCTCCGACGCCGGCGCCTCCGCCGCGGCGAGGGAGCGCGCCCGGCTGCTGGCCATCCAGGCGGCGAATGCCTTCGCCCGGTCCGGGCTGGAGCGGCTCACCGCGCAGGCGAACAGCCTCGCCGTGCCGGCGGCGCCGGTGGAGGACCAGCCGGAGCGCCCTGCAACGCGCAGCGCCCTGCCCCCGGTGCTCGCCTACCTCACCAAGCGGGAGCAGCAGATCGCGATCATGGTGGGCGAGGGCCTCAGCAACCGGGAGATCGCCGAGTCGTTGTACATCTCCGTGCGCACGGTCGAGTACCACGTGCGCAACACGCTCGCGAAGCTCCGACTCTCCTCGCGGGTCGAGCTGCGCCGCATCGTGCGCGGTCCGCACCACGGCGAACTTAGGGAGGTGGCCGTAGGCTCGCGTCCATGACCGACGCTCTGCCTACTTTGCCCACGCCGCCCACGCCGCCCGTCCCGCCCCGCCGCCCCACCGAGCGGATCGTCCACGGCGACACCGTCGTCGATCCCTACGAGTGGATGCGCGACAAGACGAACCCTGAGGTCATCGCGCACCTGGAGGCGGAGAACGCCTACGCCGACGCGCGCACCGCGCACCTGGCCGGGCTGCGCGGGGCCCTGGTGGGCGAGTTCGTCGGCCACACCCAGGAGACGGACCTGTCCGTCCCGGTGCGCCGGGATCACTGGTGGTACATCACCCGCACCACGGCCGGCAACGACTATCCCGCCTTCACGCGGGTGGCGGACACCGGCTCGATGCCGCAGGTGGAACCGGGCACCATGCTCGAGGGCGAGCAGGTGCTGCTGGATGCGCAGGCCGAGGCCGCCGGCGCGGAGTTCTATTCCCTCGGCGGGCTCGCCCCCTCCCCCGACCACACCCTGCTCGCCTACGCCGTGGACACGGCGGGCGATGAGCGCTTCACGATCCGCATCAAGGACCTGAGCTCTGGGGAGATCGTCGACGAGGCGGTCACCGAGGCCGGCTACGGCCTGGCCTTCTCCGCCGATCAGCAATGGCTGTTCTACGCCCGCGTGGACGAGGCCTGGCGCCAGCACCAGATCTGGCGCCACCGCCTCGGTGCGGCGGCGGAGACGGACGAGCTCGTCCTCGAGGAGAGCGACGAGCGGTTCATGATCGGCTTCGACCGCTCCCGGGACGGCTCCACCCTCGTGATCCAGGCGGGTTCGACGACGACGTCGGAGGCCTGGCTGCTGGACCTGGCCGACCCCACCTCGGCGCCGCGGCCCGCGGGTGGCCGACGGGACGGCGTGGACTACACCGTCGAGCATGCCGGGGACCGTCTGCTGATCGTGCACAACGCGACCGCCGAGGGATTCGCCCTGGCCGAGGCATCGCTGCAGGACCCCTCGGCCTGGACGGATCTGCTGGTCGCCGGTGAGGGCGAGCGCCTGCTCGCGGTCGAGGCCTTCGCCTCCTTCGCGGCGCTCGAGCTGCGCAGCGGCGGGCTCGCGAGCGTGCGGCTGCTGCCCCGCCGGGCCGACGGGTCCCTCGACCTCGAGGCCGCGCGGGAGGTCAGCCACGGGGGCGAGCTGGACACCGTCGAGCTCGACGCGAACCCGAACTGGGACCAGACCTCGCTGCGGTACGAGCTGACCAGCCTGCTCACCCCGCCCACCATCGCCGAGGTCGATGTCGCCGGCGGCGAGGTCAGCGTCCTGCGCCGCACCCCGGTGCCGAACTACGACCCGGAGCTGTACGTGGAGCGGCGGGAGTGGGCGCGAGCGGCCGACGGCACCGCGATCCCGATATCCCTGGTGGCCCGGCGGGAGGTCGCCGCCGACGGGACCGCTCCGGGCTACCTGTACGGCTACGGCTCCTACGAGGTCTCCGTGGACCCCTCCTTCGTGCCTACCCGGCTCTCGCTGCTGGACCGCGGCGTGGTGGTGGCCATCGCCCATGTGCGCGGCGGCGGGGAGATGGGCCGGGCCTGGTACGAGCACGGCAAACTGCTGGAGAAGAAGAACACCTTCAGCGATTTCGTCGCCGCGGCCGAGCACCTGGTCGAGACGAGGCTGGTGGCCCCGGACCGGCTCGCCGCCGAAGGGCGCAGCGCCGGCGGCCTGCTCATGGGCGCCGTCGCCAACCTCGCCCCGGAGCGGTTCCGGGCCATCATCGCGGGGGTCCCGTTCGTCGACACCCTGACCACGATCCTGGACCCGTCGCTGCCGCTGACGGTCGGCGAGTGGGAGGAATGGGGCAACCCCGTCGACAGCGCCGAGGTGTACCGGTACATGAAGGGGTACACCCCCTACGAGAACGTGCGCGCGGTGGACTACCCCGCGATCTTCGCCGCCACCTCCCTGAACGACACCCGCGTCTTCTTCGTCGAGCCCGCGAAGTGGATCGCTCGGCTGCGCGAGACGGTCACCTCGGATCCGGCCGAGCGCCCGATCCTGTTCCGCTGCGAGATGGTGGCCGGGCACGGCGGGCGGTCGGGCCGCTACCGCAAGTGGGAGCAGCGGGCCGACGAGCTGGCCTGGCTGCTCAACCAGCTCGGGGCCACGAGGCTGCTGTGACTTCTTGACACGTAATGCACGTCACCTTACGCTCACGGCGAGGCGAAAACGTATCGAAACTTTTCGCCAGTCGACGAAGGAGACGACATGAAGCGACGCCAGATTCTCACCGCCGGCGCCCTGGGTGCCGGGGCCCTGGCCGCGGTGCCCGCCGCCGCACAGGCCCGAGGCCCGAAGCAGGACGACCGGGGCAAGCGCACCCCGCCCGGCCTCGCGAAGAAGGACACCCTCGCCTTCGCCGCCGGGAAAGAGCTGAAGATCGGCTCCGCCGTGGCCGGCGGCGGACACCACACCAGCCAGCCGTACCCGCCGCCGTTCACCGACGACGAGACCTACCGCGAGCACCTCGCGACCGAGTTCACCTCGCTCTCGGCCGAGAACCAGATGAAGTGGGACCACCTGCGCCCGGACCGCGACACCTTCGCCTTCGCCGATGCCGACGCGATCATGGACTTCGCCACCGAGCACGGCCAGGACGTGCGCGGGCACACCCTGCTGTGGCACAGCCAGAACCCCGCCTGGCTCGAGGAGGGCGACTTCAGCGCCGACGAGCTGCGCGCGCTGCTGAAGGAGCACATCGACACGGTCGTCGGCCGCTACCGGGGCCGGATCTCCCAATGGGACGTGGCCAACGAGATCTTCGACGACGACGGCAACCTGCGCACCAGCGACAACATCTGGATCCGCGAACTCGGCGTCGAGATCGTCGCCGACGCGTTCCGCTGGGCGCGCGCCGCCGACCCGGGCGCCCTGCTGTTCTTCAACGACTACAACGTCGACGGGATCAATGCCAAGTCCGACGCGTACTACGCGCTGATCCCGGACCTGCTGGCCGACGGGGTGCCCGTGGACGGCTTCTCCGCCCAGGGGCACCTGTCCATCGAGTACGGGTTCCCCGGCGACATCACCGAGAACCTGCAGCGCTTCGCGGACCTCGGGCTGCACACCGCCGTCACCGAGCTCGACGTGCGCATGCCGCTGCCGGACGGCGCCGAGCCCACCGAGGCCCAGCTCGCCCAGCAGGCGGACTACTACCGCCGTGTCACCGAGGCCGCGCTCGCGGTGGACGGCTGCGACTCCCTGACCCTGTGGGGCTTCGTCGACACCTACTCCTGGGTGCCGGCGACCTTCGAGGGCCAGGGCGCCGCCTGCGTGCTGTGGGAGGACTACACCCGCAAGCCCGCCTATCACGCCGTCCAGGACGCCCTCGCCGAGGCCAGCGGCCGCGCGGACCACCCGGCTCTGCGGGACTGAGGACGAGCGGGCGCGGATCAGAACGCCGGGATGATGGCTCCGCTGTAGGTGTCCTCGATGAAGGTCCGCACGTCGTCGGAGTGCAGCAGCTCATCGAGCGTCACCAGGGCCTCGTTCTCGGCGTCCTCGGTGCGGACCACCAGGAGGTTCGCGAACGGGTTGCCCTCACCGGACTCGAGCACGAGGGCATCCTCGGCCGGGTTCAGGTCCGCCTCCAGGGCGATGTTGCCGTTGATCACCGCGGCCGCGTAGTCGGCCAGGGTGCGCGGCAGCAGGGCGGCGTCGACCTCCGGGAACGTGAGGTTCTTGGGGTTGTCCTCGACGTCGTCCGGGGTGGCCTCGGTGGGCTCGACGCCCTCGGCGAGGGTCAGCAGCCCGTTCTCGGCGAGCAGCGCGAGGGCGCGGCCGCGGTTGGTGGGGTCGTTGGGCACCGCCACCTCGTCGCCGTCGGCCAGGTCATCGAGGCTGGTCAGCGAGTCGGCGAAGACGCCCAGCGGCTCGATGTGCACGCCCTCGAAGGGGGTGAGCTCGTAGCCGTTCTCCTCCATCTCGGTCTCGAGGTAGGGCAGGTGCTGGAAGAAGTTCGCCTCGACCTCGCCGTCGCTGAGCAGGCGGTTGGGGATCTTGTAGTCCGTGACCTCCTCGATCTCGATCTCCAGGCCGGCGTCGGCGGCGAGGTTCTCGCTGATGAAAGCGAGGATCTCGGCGTGGGGCTGCGGGGAGGCGGCCACCCGCAGGGTGGTCACGCCGCTCTCGTCGGCCGTGGGGCTCTCCCCCTGGGAGCCTGCGCCGCAGGCCGAGAGGGACAGGGCTGCCAGGCCGGCGCCGGAGGCGAACAGGGTGCGGCGGTTCAGGGTGCTCATGGTTTCTCCTGGGGGTGGGATGCGGGTCAGGCGGTGCGGGCACGGTGGTCGACGGCTCGGGACAGGCGGGCGCCGATCATCTGCACGGCGACGACGATGATGATCAGCAGGATCACGGTGGCCACGGTGATCTCGGTCTGGTAGCCGGTGTAGCCGCGGTTGTAGGCGAGCTGACCGAGGCCGCCGCTGTTCACGGAGCCGGCCATGGCGGTGTAGCCGATCACGGCGATCGTGGTGGTGGTGATGGAGCCGATGATGCCGGGCAGGGCCTCGGGGATCAGCACCTGGCGGATGATCTGCCAGCGGCTCGCGCCCATCATCGACACGGCCTCGATCTTCCCGGCGGGGATCTCGCGCAGGTTCAGCTCGAACAGGCGGGCTGCGAAGGGGACCGCGGCGACGGTCAGGGCGAGCATCGCAGCGTTGGGGCCGGTGGAGCGGCCCACGATGAACGCGGTGACCGGGATCAGCGCGATGATGAGGATGAAGAAGGGGAACGAGCGCAGCACGTTGACCACGAAGCCGACGACCTGGTTGACCCCGCGCAGCCAGGTCGAGCGGGCACCCTCGGTCTCGAACAGGGCGATGCCCAGCGGCAGCCCCAGCACCACGGTCAGGATCATGGTGCACACGGTCATGTAGAGGGTGACGCCGACGGCCTGCCACAGGCCGTCCTCCCACTGCCACAGGATGGGGTTCTGCGCCCACTGCTGGAGGGTCTCGATCATGCCGCCACCTCCTCGGTGATGATCTGGGCGACGACGCCGGCCGACTCCAGCTCGCGCAGGAACGAGGCCAGGCCGTCGTGGCTGATGGGCCGCCCGGAGTCGTTGCGCAGCGCCAGCTGGACGCGGCCCACCTGGCGGCCGCCGATGGTCTCGATGGTGCCGGCGACGATCCCGGCGCGGGCGCCGTGCTGCTCGGCCAGGCGCACCAGGTCCTCGCTGGTGCGCAGCTCGGGCGAGTCGCCGTAGTTGCAGTTGACGATGGTGGCGTCGATGCCGGTGGGCACCGGCGGCAGCGGGATCAGCTCGGCGGCCAGCGGCCCGTGCGGGTCGGCGGCGACGTCGACCAGGTCCCCGCTCTGGGCGATCCGTCCGTCGGCCAGGAGGGTGACGGTCTCGCAGACCTCGCGCACCACGGCCATCTCGTGGGTGATGATCACGACGGTGATGCCGAGGCGTTCACGCAGGTCACGGATGAGGCGGAGGATCTGGCGGGTGGTGGCGCCGTCCAGTGCGCTGGTGGGCTCGTCGCACAGCAGCACCTTGGGCTCGGCGGCGAGGCCGCGGGCGATGCCGACGCGCTGGATCTGCCCGCCGGAGAGCTGGGCGGGATAGTTGTGCTCGCGACCGGTCAGGCCCACGAGCTCGACCAGCTCGGCCACGCGCTCGCGGCGGCGTTCGCGGGGCACCCCGGCGATCTCCAGCGGGTGGGCGATGTTCTGGGCGGCGGTGCGGGAGTCCAGCAGGTTCGCGTGCTGGAAGACCATGCCGATGTTGCGGCGGGCGGCACGGAGCCGGGCCCCCTCGAGGGCGGCGACGTCGGTGCCATCGACCTCGACCCGGCCCGAGGTGGGCTTCTCCAGTCCGGTCAGGCAGCGGATGAGGGTGGATTTGCCGGCGCCGGAGCGGCCGACGATGCCGTGGACCCTGCCGGCGTCCAGCTGCAGATCGATGCCGTCGAGCGCGGCGACAGAGCCTCCCCCGCCGGGCGCGGGGAAGACCTTCGTGAGGCCGTCGAGAGTGATCACACTCGGGATTGAAACATCCCCCAGGCGGTATCCCGCACCCTCGTTCACACGAGGCAATACACCTCACGCTTTCGGGGGTCATAAGGCGGGGCCAGGTCACACCGCCGCCTCACCTCGAGACGCGGGCGGCAGCGCCATGACATCTGTCATCGCCGCCCGGTGAGGACGCCACAGCAGCCGGTGAGCCACCGCCCTACCCGAGGTGCCGGCGCGGCGGAAGAGTGAAGCCATACCGATTGCACACTCCCGAGGAGCTTCACATGGTCAACGACATCCTTCAGCAGCTCGCCACCTGGGTCGACGGCATGGAGACCTGGCAGCAGGTCCTCGCGCTGATCCCGATCGGGGCGATCCCCTTCATCGAGTCCTTCTTCGCGGCGCTGCTGGGCACGGCCGCCGGCATCCACCCGGCCATCGCCATCCCCGCGGCGGTGGTCGGGAACATGATCTCGACCTTCGCCGTCATCGCCCTGTCCGGCCGTGCCCGCGACGCCGTCTCCGGCCGCCGCGAGCGCCCGGAGAAGAAGACCTCGAAGATCCGTCAGAAAGTGGCGGCCGCCCTGGACAGGTACGGCGTCCCCGGCGTCGCCCTGCTGGGCCCGTTCGTCATCGCCTCCCAGATCACCGCCCCCACCATGATCGCCCTCGGCGCGACGCGCAGCCGTGTCTACCTGTGGATGGGCGTCTCGATCACCGCCTGGGGTCTGCTGTTCGGCCTCTTCGGGAACCTGCTGTCCACGGCGCTCTGACCGCCCGGGGGTCCGCTATGGTCAGCACCATCGAAGGGAGGCCAGCCATGACCACCGCGCATGCCGCCGGTCGCCCGTGGCGCGTCTTCTACGCCTACACCGCCTGGACCATCGTCGCGCTCCTGGTGATGTACCCCCTCGGTATCGCCGGCTTCCTCGACCTCGGCCTCCGCGCGGCCTTCGCGGAACACCCCCTGGCCATGTCGCTGCTCAGCGGCCAGATAGTGCTCGGGGCCTGGTCGGCGTGGCGGGCGATGAAGACCTGGTCACGCTCCACGCTCCCGGCCGAGCGGGGCCGCTGGGACCTGCCCCGCGTCGGTCACCTCGGCTCGGACTGGACCCTCGAGGGCACGGCCGTGGTGACCGTGGCGATCGCCGTGCTCCTGATGGTGACCGGGACCGACCCCCGTATCCTCGCCGTCTCTGTCACTCCGGTCCTCGGCAACGTGGGGCTGCGGTGGCCGTTGCCCGTCGGCGTCGTCTCGTCGATCGTGGCCTCGCTCCTCCTCTCGGCACTGGGGCTGGCGAGCCGGGAGGCGATCGCGGTCGCCGCCATCACGGCCAGCGGCGTGATCGCCTTCCGCTCCACCCTGTGGCTGGCGGCCGTGGTGCGCGAACTGGACGTGGCGCGGCAGTCGCAGGCCCGGCTGGCGGTCGCCGAGGAGCGGCTGCGCTTCGCCCGTGACCTGCACGACGTCACCGGGCGCGACCTCTCGGCGATCGCGGTGAAGTCCGAACTGGTCGCCCAGCTCACCGAGCGCGAGGATCCGCGTGCCCTCGAGCACAGCCGGGAGGTCGCTCAGATCGCCCGGGCATCCCTCGCCGAGATCCGCGGCCTGGTGCGGGGCTACCGGGAGGCCGATCTGGAGGCCGAGCTGCGGGGGACCACCTCCCTGCTGCGCTCGGCGCACGTGCAGGTCGAGGTGGAGGGCGACGTCTCCGACCTCCCGTCCGAGCACGCCGACAGCGCCGCGTGGGTGCTGCGCGAGGGCGGGACCAACATCCTGCGCCATGCCGATCCCACCAAGGTGACGATCACGCTCGGGGCCGACGGACTGCGCCTGGTCAACGACGGCGCCCCGACCGACGGGCGGGTCCTCGAGGGCGACGGGCTCACGGGCATGCGGGAGCGCCTCGGTGATCGTGCGGCTCTCGTGGTGCACCGTGACAGCGGCACCTTCACTCTCGACGTCCGCTTCGACGATGCTGGAGACCAGCGATGACCGATCCCCCCGCTCCCCTGACCGTCATCCTCGTCGACGACGAGCACCTGATCCGGTCGGCGCTGGCCACGATGCTCTCCCTCGAGGCGGATCTCGAGGTGCGCGGGGAGGCAGGGACCGTGGCCGACGGGGTGCGCCTGGCCCAGCGCGAGCAGCCCGAGGTGGCCGTGGTCGATCTCCAGCTGCCCGACGGCGACGGCCTGGAGGCCTGCACCCGGATCGGCGAGGTCTCTCCCGCCACCCGCTGCCTGATCCTCACCTCGCACGCCCGGCCCGGGTACCTCAAGCGGGCGCTCACCCAGGGCGTGCTGGGGTTCTTGCCCAAGACCGCCTCGGCCGAGCAGCTGGCCCAGGCCGTGCGCTCGGTCGCCGCCGGACGTCGCGCTATCGATCCGGAGCTGGCGGCGGAGACGATCTCCTCCGGGGATTCGCCGCTGACCCCGCGCGAGGCCGACGTGCTCGAGTACGCGGCCGACGGTGCCCCGGTCGAGCAGATCGCCCGTCGCGCGCACCTGGCCGAGGGCACGGTGCGCAACTACCTCTCCAGCGCGCAGGCGAAGCTGCAGGCCGGCAACCGCCACGAGGCCGTGGGGATCGCGCGGCGACAGGGCTGGATCTGATCAGTCGGTCGGGGCCGGTGTGCCTCGCCAGTCAGCGGCGTCGCCGTGCCGCCCGTCGGCCGACGCCGCCATGGTGTCGATGAGAGCGTCGATCCTGGCGGCCGCCACCGTCAACTGCTCGAGCCGGCGCGTGATGCGCTCTCGCTGCCCTCGTACCTCATCGAGCATGCCGGCGCTGACGAGCCCCGTCGATTCGCAGCGCAGCAGCAGCGCGATGGAGGTGCTGGGCAGGCCGGCGGAGTAGAGGCACTGGATCAGGTGCACCCTCTCCGGCGCGTCCGTGGCGTAGACACGCTGCCCCGTCGGCGTGCGGTCGGGTGCGAGCAGTCGCTGCTCCTCGTAGTAGCGCAGCGACCGGATGCTCACACCCGTGGCGCGGGAGAGCTCCCCGATCCTCATGTCCGATCCCTTCGACGGCTTGCCCCTCACATCGATGTTAGGTCCTACCGTCGGCGAAGCCTCGCAGACGGCGAGGCCTCGCCGACGAGAGGATGCGCGATGAGAATCAGCGGACAGACCGTTTTCGTGACCGGCGCGAACCGAGGTATCGGGCGCGCATTCGTCTCAGGTCTCCTGGAGCGGGGAGCGGGCAGGGTCTATGCCGGCGTGCGCGATCCGCTGTCGGTCGATACCGAGCTGAGCCACGATCCGCGCGTGGAGGTCGTGCGCCTGGATGTCACCGCCCGCACGGAGATCACCGAGGCCGCGGAGGTCGCAGGCGATACCACCATCCTGGTCAACAACGCCGGCGCCGTGGCCTTCGAGTCGCTGCTCACGGGGTCTCTCGAGACGGCGCGGCACCTGTTCGACACGAACGTGTTCGGGCCGTGGGAGCTCACCCGGGCCTTCGCTCCCGCGCTCCGCGCCTCGCGCGGCGCCGTCGTCAATGTTCTCTCGGCCATCGCGTGGTTCTCGCCGCCGCAGAACGGGGCCTACGGGGCGACGAAGGCAGCCGCGTGGAGCCTGTCCAACGGCCTCCGGTCCGAGCTCGCTCCGGCTGGCGTCCTCGTGCAGGGCTTGCACTTCGGCGCTGTCGACACGGACTTCTCCGCCGGGTTCGACATCCCGAAGATCTCGCCGGACGACGTCGTGCGCGCGTCGCTCGACGGCCTGGAGGCGGGCACGGCCGAGGTGCTCGTCGACGCCGAGAGCCGGGCCGCGAAAGCCGCGCTGACGGGTCAGCCCAATGACTACGTCCGGTCCATGGCGGGATAGGTGCAGTCTCAGCTCCGGCGGCGGGCGCGGAAGAAGTCCCGCAGCAGATCGCCGCATTCGCTCTCGCGCACACCGTCGGTGAGCTCGACGCGGTGGTTCAGCCGGGGCTCACGGACGAGGTCGTAGAGGGACCCGGCAGCACCGGCCTTCGGGTCCGGGGCGCCGACCACGAGCCGGCGCACCCGGGAGAGCACGATCGCGCCGGCGCACATGGTGCAGGGCTCGAGGGTGACGACGAGCGTGCAATCCGGCAGCATCCACCGGCCGCGCACCCGGGCGGCCTCCCGCAGCGCGAGGATCTCGGCGTGGGCGGTGGGGTCCTGGTCGGCCTCGCGGCGGTTGCCGGCGGCCGCGAGGAGCTCGTCGTCGGGCCCGATGACGACGGCACCGATGGGGACGTCGGCCGGGTCGCGCTCGGCGGCGGCGCGCGCCTGGTCGATGGCCAGCCCCATCAGCTCCTCGTCGCTCATGGCCGCTATTGTCGCCTGCCCGCCACCCGGTAGCGCGCCTCGAGGAAGGCCCCGCTGCGACCGAACTCCTCGAGCTCCAGGTCGTACCTGCCCTTGAACAGGGGCCGGCCGGCGCCGAGGGTGACCGGGGCGATCGAGACGTCGATCTCGTCCACCATGCCGGCGTCGGCGAACTGGGCGGCGAGGTCCCCGCCGCCGACGATCCAGACGTCCCTCCCGTCGGCCGCGGCCTCGAGCATCTCTCGGTGGGCCTCCGGCGCTCCGGAGAGCAGGCGGATGTTCGAGGCGGCCGGGTCGAGCTCGCGGTGGGTGAACACGAACGTGGGCTGCTCGTACGGCCAGGGGGACGGGCCGTCGCCCTGCGCCTCCGGGTGGCCGAGTACCCACTGGTAGGTGGTGTACCCCATCACGACCGCGCCGATCCCGGCGATGAAGCGGTCGTAGTCGAGGATGCCGCCCGAGGGTTCCGGCTGGGACAGCAGCCAGTCCAGGCTGTCGTGCTCGTCGGCGATGAAGCCGTCCACGGTGGTGGCGGTGTAGAAGCGGTAGGCGGTCATAGCGGCTGCTCTCCTGTCGTGCGGCGGTGCCAGAGGATCGGGTCGGGGTCCAGGGCGGGTGCTGAAAGGTCGACGCCGGCGTCGGCGAGCATCCAGCGCGCCAGCAGCCGGCGATGGGCGGAGAAGGTGAGCTCGTGGGCGATGATCTGGGAGAGCAGGAACGACTCCGGCGGGTCGCACAGGGCGTCGATGATCCTGTCCTGCCAGGCGTCGCGGCGCTGGATGTCGCGCACCAGGGCGAGCCAGCGCGCGCCGATCTCGCGATGGCGCTTGCGCAGCTCACCGGGATCTTCGCCGCTGCTGAGGTCCGGCGCGGTGCGAGCCTCGATGCTGGCCAGCCAGGGCTCCTTGCTGAGCACGAGGTGTCGCAGCAGCTGCCCGATCGTCTCGTCGGCCCCGTCCCAGCCGCGCGGGGCGCTGCCGGGCAGTCGCACCCGGGTGATCTCGTCGGGCCCGAGCGCGCCGGCCGCCTCCAGCAGGGCGTCGATGTCCTCGAGGTCGTGGCGCACCTGGATCCCGACCACGTCCCCGGCCGAGATCTCCTCCGGCGTGCCGGCGTCGACGTACAAAGCCGTCGGTGAATGGAAATGGAGGCCGTTGGGCGAGGGCAGCCAGTGGCCGCGCACGTCGGCCGACGGGAGATCGCTCGGCGCGTGGCCGTAGGCGCGACGAAAGGCCCTCGAGAACCCTTCGACGGAGTCGTATCCGGCGGCGAAGGCCGCGTCGGTGACGGACGTGCCGCGCTGGAGGCGCCAGGCCGCCTGTTCGAGCAGCACCCGTCGGCGCAGGGCGAGCGGGGATTCGCCGCTGCGCCCGCTGACCTGCCGGGTGAAGTGGAACGCGGAGAGGAACGCGCCACCCGCCATGTCGCCGAGGGTGCGGTGACGCTCGTCCAGGACTGCGTCGAGCAGCCGGTGCAGCGGATCCGGTGAGTTCTCCTCGTTCTCGTCCATGTGATCCAGTATTCGTCGCGTGCCTGGCGCGCGCTTGACCGGTCTTGCTGTTCTGCGTGGTCCGGTAGATTCGCACCATGCGCGTCCTGGAGATCGACCACCCGCTCGTCGCCCACAAGCTGACGGTGCTGCGCAATCGCGCCACGCACTCCTCGGTGTTCCGCCAGCTCGCCGATGAGCTGGTGACACTGCTGGCCTACGAGGCGACGCGCAACGTCGCCGTGGCGCCGGTGGAGATCGAGACCCCGGTGACCGCGATGACCGGCACCAAGCTCTCCAACCCCAAGCCCATGGTGGTGCCGATCCTGCGCGCCGGCCTGGGCATGCTCGACGGCCTGACCCGCCTGCTGCCCACCGCCGAGGTCGGGTTCCTGGGCATGGTCCGCAACGACGAGACGCTCGAGGTCACCACCTACGCGAACCGCCTGCCCGACGACCTCTCGGGGCGGCAGTGCTTCGTGCTGGACCCGATGCTGGCCACCGGTCACACCCTGATCGCGGCCTGCGAGTACATGCACGAGCGCGGCGCCCGCGACATCACCTGCGTCACCCTGCTGGCCGCCCCCGAGGGGCTGAAGGCCATGGAGGAGCAGATCGACCCCGCGATCGACCTGACCATCGTCACCGCCGCGGTCGACGAGAAGCTCAACGAGAAGGGCTACATCGTCCCCGGCCTCGGTGACGCCGGTGACCGCCTCTTCGGCGTCGTCGACTGACCGGCGCCGCGACGCCATGAGCTCCGAGGAGGACCCGCTCGCCCATTGGGAGCAGCGCTATGCCGGCGCGGAGCCGGTGTGGTCCGGACGCGTCAACCCGACCCTGGCCGCCGCGGTGGCCGGCCTCCCACCCGGTCGCAGCGTCGACCTGGGCTGCGGCGAGGGCGGCGACGTGCTCTGGCTCGCCCAGCAGGGCTGGCAGGCGCTCGGGCTGGACCTCGCCCCCACTGCCGTCGCGCGGGCGCGGGAGGCCGCCTCAGCACGCGAGCTCGGCCCCGGATCTGCTCGTTTCGAGCAGTGCGATCTCTCGGCGTGGGAGCCCGACGAGGCGTCCTACGACCTGGTCACCGCGTCGTTCTTCCATTCCCGGGTGGCGCTGGACCGCACCCGGATCCTGCGCCGGGCAGCGCGTGCGCTGGCTCCCGAGGGCCTCCTCGTGGTCGTCTCCCACGCGGCCCCGCCGCCGTGGGCGCAGGCGCATGACCATGAGGGCTCCGGCCCCACCGGCCCGCGCGAGCAGATGCTCACGGCCCAGGACGAGGCCGACGAGCTCGCACTGGACCCCTCTGCCTGGGCGGTGGAGGTCGCCGAGCAGCGCGAGCGGGAGGCCGACGGCCCGGACGGACAGCACGGTCACCTCGAGGACTCGCTGCTGATCGTGCGCCGCACCGCCTCAGAGACGGCCTGACCTGGAGTTCCGAGGCGCCTCGCGTCCGTGGCGTTTCAGAATATGAACGCTTGCTTGCCCGAGACGGCGGGGCGGTGCATGCTCGTGGACATGACGTCGACCGCCGCGCTCAGCCAGACCACCCGCCGGGTGGTCCGCTCTGCGATGCGCTCGATGATGTTCATGATGATGATGCCGATGATGCATCGTCAGCCGAGCCTCTGAGAGCTCAAGGCACCTCCGGGGCCGGCTGACAGGAGCCGGCCGGAAGGCGCGGGCTCCAGGTGCTTCCGGGAGCACGCCCCTCGATGATCCGCCCTCAGGCGTCGATCTCCAGGGATCCCGGGCCCACCGCCCGCCGCGCGATACAGCGCCGCACCTCGGAGAACTCGCATCATGACCATCACCCTGGACCGTCCCGCCACCACCGTCCGTCCCGCCGCCGCTCGTCCGGCCGCCGCTCGACCCGCCGCGGCCCGCCCGGGCACCCGCGCCCCGCATCGTGCCGGCGCCTCGGCACCCCGCCCCCAGACCTCCGACGAGGGCGTGACCGTCACCGTGTCGGTCACCCTCCCCGCCGGCACCGGGGACGTCGACGCCGCCCGCATCGCCGATGACCTGCGTTCCCACGCCCAGCGCCTCACGGCCTCCCAGCAAGCGCGCACCAGCGTGTCCGTGGACAGCCCCGACGCCTTCACCGCCACGGCCGCCCCCGGCCGCTCCAGCGCCCGCACCCTGCCGCCGCGCGAGCAGAGCCCGGCCGCGGTCAGCCCGTTGCGCCCGCGCCGCACCGGCGTGGTCTCCCCGAACTCCCCGGCCCGCCGGGATGCGGAGGCGGCACGCCGCCGGGCGGCGCTGGCCACCGCGGTCAGCCCCTCGAGCCCGTCGGTCGCGGCCGAGGACAGCCTGGTGGTCGACCTGTTCGGCCGCCGGGTGCGGATCGACGGGCAGGACGTGGACCTGACCTACAAGGAATTCGAGCTGCTCGCCCAGCTGGCCGGCAACGCTCGGCGGACCGTCTCCCGCGAGGAGCTCATGAAGACCGTCTGGGCCGAGGCCCCGGCGGACACCGGTGAGCGCACGGTCGACGTGCACGTGCGTCGTGTGCGTACCAAGCTCGGCCGCTACCGCCGCCTGATCTCGACCGTCCGCGGCGCCGGCTACCGCCTGGACCCGGGCAGCGACGTCGCGATCCTCGGCTGAGCACCTCGCGGCCCGCATCGCTGACCTCGCCGCGCCCTGGGCACCGCGGCGCGTGATGACGACGAGCGCCCCGAGCCCCGGGCCCAATGGGCGCTCCGGGCGCACCGAACCCAATGGGCGCACCGGGCGTCGCATCCGTGACCCTGTTGGAATTCGGCGCTCGTTCCAACAGGGTCACGGATGTGCGCAACCGCGAGCGGCTGGAGTGAGCGACTCGGGTTCTGTGCGGCCGACGCGAGTGTCCACGGGTCGCCACCGCGCGGGGCCACGGCCCTGCGCGGTCCGATAAGCGATCCTTCCGCGAGCGGCGACGCCGTTCCGGCCGTCCCGGCGCCGAAACGTCTCCGGACAGGACGAGCGGCCCGGAGCTCTCAACCGACAATGTCGGGGGCTCACGGACCGCTCGTCAGGCCTGTCGTCCGTCAGGGGTGGGTGCGGGCGAACAGGCTGGACGGGCTGCCATAGGTGGGGGAACCTGGCATTGTGCCCGTCCGGCCGCTCCCCATGAGGGGGGTCCTGGGAAGCGGCACATCTATGAAGTTTTCACACCGTGCCGGGTGGCACGGCCGCGACGCTATCAGTCGAAACCGGGAACTGTGACCCTCACGAGACCTGTCCCCCATCACGGCGATCCGAAGGCCGCGCACGTCCGTGGACGGCCCCTCGTCGCGACAACGCGTTCCCCTTGAGTCTAGGTCGTCCCGGGCCCTATGTAAACGCGCCAGCACTCTGTGTTTTCGCAGGTGACATGCAGGAACATTCAGGGTTGGGGTTGGTGTCGAAGCGCCCAAGGTGTCGTCAACGTACATCAAAAACACCGCTCCTGCCGCGTGTTCTGCAGTGATGCTCACGAGCTGTCGATACCCTGCCCGCCGCCTCGCGCCGGACGGGGCTCGGGCGGTGTTCGGGCCGCTGTCGCGACCTTCACAGTGAAAGTGTGAGCACCGTCGCATCATCATGCAGCTTGCGGGGCCGGCGATGCTCCGGAAGCGTCTCCTCGGCGGCGCGGAGGCCGGCGATCAGCTCACCGGGAGCAGTGCTCAGGGCCGCGGACAGCGAATCGTCGTCATGCATCCCGAGCAGGTCCACGGTGCGGGTGATGCCGTCGGAGACCAGATGGACGGCCGACAGATCGGTCAGCAGGGTTCGTCCGGTCAGTGCCTGTTCCGCAGCCTCCGGCTCGTGGCGGGCCACCCAGAAGCCACCGGTTGCATTGCGTCGCTCCTCGACCCACTCCGGTGCGGACTCCTCACGTGCCACGTCATCGACCCGGAGGTCGCTGAGGCGCCGCACTCCTCCGTTCCGGGCATGCAGCAGCAGGGAGGAGTCGCACAGCACGAGATGCTCGAGGTGCTCACCGGTTCTGCGGACGGCGACGACGGTGGCCGACGGGCTGCCTGCCTCGAGGTCGCACTCGTCCTCGTGCAGCCCGCGCACCTCGGCGATCGCTCGCGCCAGCGCCCCGGTCAGATCCGTCCCCGGATCCTGGGCGCCGGTGAGCAGGTGAGCGGCCAGCCGGTGGGAGAACCAGGCGACGCTGTGATGGCAGCCGGCGCGGAACCGTCGGGGCAGACCGGCGCCGTCGAGGACGACGGCCACGTCGCCGAGCACGCCGGCGGCGTCCTCATTCGCGCCAGGGACCGCCGGATCGGTGACCAGTGTGGTGCGCACAGGCCCACTGTATGCACCCGCCCGTGGCAGAAGCGGGCTGGTCGTCGGGCATCCGGGGCCGCACGCCCGTAGAGTGGGTGCGATACATGCCGCTCGGCCGACACCCGGCGAGGCGGACACCAGGATGTGGAAGGGAACCATCGATGATCGCGCAGGCGCGGATCACCTCCGACACCACTGCCACCGTGCATCTGGCCGACGAGACCGTCGAGGTCACCGGGGCCAACCTCCCCGAGATCCGCAACCGGGTGAAGCAGGTCTTCATCACCGCCGCCCGCAGCGGCGGCGAGGCCGTGGACGTGGTGATCGTCGAGCCGGATGTGCGCCATCACCTGCGGGTCGAACCCACGGGCCGGATCGCGGGGCGCACGGCGGATGACCGTCCGCTCTACGGGCCCGCCATCGACGACCCGCTGATCGCGCCGCCGAGCGGAGGCCATGCCGCCGAATCGCTGCCGACGGACGACACCGCGGACCTCAGCTCGATCACCCCGGATTCCCTCGGCCCAGCGGGCCCCACCCGTCCCGCGGGCCCCGCCGAGACCAGCTCCGCCACCGGGGAGCATGCGGCCATCGGCTCGCCCGCGACCGGGGAGCACGCCGCCATCGGTCCACCCGTGACCGGGGAGCATCCCGCCGTCGGCTCCCCCGCGACCGGCGAACTGCCGACGGTGCGGCCGCATCGTGCCCGCCGGCGCCGGGCGGCCGCGATGCCGCCATCGGCCCTGTCCGGAGCCAGCGTGGCCTCGCACGGGTCCGCCGGGTCGGACTCCGCGCCCTCGGCGTCCGCGACCTCCGCATCCTTCTCCGCCGGATCGGCAGGGTCGGCGCCCTCCGCACCCTCCTCCGCCGGATCAGCGGGTTCGGCGACCCCCGCTCCTGCCGCCGGTTCCGACACGGGCTCGCACGCGCCGGTGCCCGCACCGGCGTCGCGGGACGAGGTCATCACCTCCGTCCCGTCGGGCGGTGTCCGCTCAGGCCAGGAGGACCGGCCGGGCCGGGACGAGCGCTCCGAGCAGGGCGGCGGTTCTGCTGCGTCCGGAGATTCCGCGTCCAAGCGCCCGCTGCCGCCGCGCACGGTGTCCGACTCCGATGGCCGGCCCACCCTGAAGGACCTGCAGTCCTCGACGGCGCGCCCGGAGAAGGACAAGGCCACGCGCGGATTCCGCGGTTTCATCACCAAGCTCACCGGCGGGGCCATCTCCCCGGCCCCCGGCAAGGCCGAGCGCCTGGACAACGAGCGCCTCGAGCGCATCCGACGGCAGCTGGATGGGCCGCGCAACATCGCCGTGGTCAACCTCAAGGGCGGCGCCCACAAGACCACGGCCTCACTCATGATCGCCGCCACCCTCGGCGTGACCCGCGGCGGCAACGTGCTGGCCTGGGACAACAACGAGACCCGCGGCACGCTGGGCTGGCGCGGGCTGCCCACCGAGCACCACCGCACCGCGGTGGATCTGCTGCACGACATCGGCCGCCTGCGCTCCCCCGAGGCGAGCAACGCGGATCTGGATCCGTACGTGCGGCCCCAGGGCGAGATGCGGTTCGACATCCTCGCCTCCGACGAGGACCCGGGCTCGGCCGCACTGATCGACGACGAGGCCTTCGGGGAGCTCAACGACACGCTCTCGCGGTTCTACCGCATCAAGGTCATCGACACCGGCAACAACGTGCGCGCCTCCAACTGGCTGGCCGCCGTGCGCAACGCGGACCAGCTGGTCATCATCTCCACCGTCCGCGAGGACACCTTCAACGCGGCCGCGTGGATGATCGATGAGCTGCGGGCCACGGGGCTGGCCGAACAGGTCGACCACGCGGTGACGATCCTGTCCCACTCCGCGAAGGGGAAGGTCGACTCCACGCTGCGTCAGCGCCTGCTCGCCCACTTCGGGGCGCACACCCGCGCGGTCACCGAAGTGCCCTATGAGCAGCAGTTCGTCAGCGGCTCCCACCTGGACTGGTCGCGGATCCACCCCAAGACCAAGGAAGCCTGGCTGGACGCGACCGCGCTGATCATCGACGGGCTCTGAGCGGGACGGCGCACCCCACCCGACCCCGCGCGTCCACAGCACGGCGCTCCCGGCACACCCCTGTCGGCCCCGGGGCCTAATCTGGTGGGCATGCCCGTCCGCCGTCTGCACCTCGTCGTCGACGAGGACCTGGGTCCCGCCCTGTGGGTGCGCGAGCAGACCGGGCCCGGCCGCTCGAAGGCGCTCGAGGATCTCTCCGGGCTGCGCGATGAGGCCCCGGCCGACCTCTCCGACGCCCTGGCGGAGGCCCCCGACCGGCTGCGGCACCGGATACGCATCCTCGGCCGCGACGGCCATCGCCGGGTCCCCGCGCTGCCGCTGGCCGGCCCGTCCCTGACCGCCCTGGTCGGTGCAGTGACCGGGCTGCTGAGCGGACGCTTCGGGGACGAGCTCGTCGACCGCCTCAGCGCGCTGATCGGCGAGGGTGCCGCTGCGAGGCTCGACGAGAACCTGGTCGCCATGCCCGATCTGATCGCCGCGGCGCTGCTGGATCTGCAGGCGCGCCGCCTCGTCGCCGAGCGCCAGCTCCGGGTCCGCGCCGCCGAGCGGTTCGGCCGGCCCGTGCTGGAATGGCGCGCCCCCGAGCGGGAGGCGTCGCCGATGCTGCACGCCCTGGTCGACGGGCACGCGCGGGCGGCCTTCGCCGCGCACGTCCAGGCGCTCGAGCACCCGCCGCACCCCCACGCCTCGGATGCCGATGACCGCTTCGGGGTGCTGGCGGCCCTCGCGGCCGACGGCGACCTCGAGGCCGACCTGCCGGCCCGGCGCCGGATCACCGCGGCCTTCGATGCCTTCGTCGAGTCGGGGCGGCCGGGCGTGAGGCTCCGCTCGAGCGACAGCGACGTGGTGGTGCGCCTGTTCGAGCCGCCCGTCGGCACGGCCTGGCCGCTGGAGACCTGCCTGCGCGAGGCCGACGGCACCGTGCATCCCGTCGCCGACCTCCGAGCCGTCGGCGACCTCACCACGTCCGGGGCCGCCGAGGCCTCCGCCGCCGTGATGCGCGAGGCCCCGACGGTGCGGGACGCGGCGGTGGACGAGACCGGCGTGGGCTGGCTGCTGACCACCGCCCAGGCCGGGGCCTTCCTCGCCCACGACACCCCGGCGCTCGAGGACGCGGGGATCACCGTGCTGCTGCCGCGGGACTGGACGAAGCAGCGCACCACCGTGCGCCCCCAGGCGGATGAGGACGCGGCAGCCGAGGGTGAGCGCAAGGCCTCCGGCGTCGGCCTGGACGCCATGGCCACGTTCCGCTGGCGCGTGGCCGTCGGCGAGACCGAGCTGACCGAGGCGGAGATGGAGGAGATTAGAGAGGCCCAGTCGGAGCTGGTCCAGCTGCGCGGGAAGTGGGTGCGGCTGGATCCCACCACGCTCCGCGCGGCCGAGCGCTTCCTGGACGCCTTCACGGCCGGCACCCGCGATCGGCGCCGGCAGAACCGGGAGGACGGCACGCCCCCGAGCGCCGGCGCAGCCCAGCGGGCACCTGCCGCAGGCCCCGCCGGGACTCCGCCGACCCTGCCGCCGCCCCCCGCGGACGACCCGTCGGCCCCCGCCGAGATCTCCGGGCAGGCGCCGTGGATGGAGATCTTCTCCATGCTGCTCTCGCCCGAGGCGGCCGACGTCGACTTCGGCGTGCAGGCGCTCGTGGCCGGCGGCCGCGAGGGTCTGGCACGGCTCCTGCCCGGCGGCAGCGGCGCCTATCCCCACCCTGCGCCGCGGACCCTGGATGCCACCCTGCGGCCCTACCAGCTCGACGGGCTGAACTGGCTGTGGGCGCTGGACCGACTCGGTCTCGGCGGGATCCTCGCCGACGACATGGGCCTGGGCAAGACGATGCAGGTCCTGGCGCTGCTGTGCCGGGAGCGGGAAGGGACCGGCCCCCTGCGGCCCGACGACGCACCCTCGGCCCCCGACACCGCCCCGGCGCCTGCGGCGGGCACCGTGGGCCCGACGCTGCTGGTGTGCCCGATGTCCGTCGTCGGCGCCTGGCAGCGGGAGGCGGCGACCTTCGCCCCGCACCTGTCCGTCCACGTCCACCACGGCGGGACCCGGGTGCGCGATGAGTCCTTCGTCGCCGGCGCCGCGGACCTCGACCTGGTCATCACCACCTACTCGCTGCTGGCCCGCGACCAGCCGGTGCTCTCGGCCGTTCCCTGGCACCGCATCGTGTTCGACGAGGCGCAGCACGTGAAGACCCCGGGCACGCAGGTCACCCGCGCCGCCCGCGCGCTGCAGGCCCCGCACCGCCTGGCCATGACCGGCACCCCCGTCGAGAACAAGCTGGCCGACCTGCACTCGCTGATGGAGGTCGCCAACCCCGGCCTGCTCGGCACCGCCACCAGCTTCCGCGACCGCATCGCCAAGCCCATCGAGGAGGAGGGCGACGAGGCGGCCCTGCGCCGGCTGAAGTTCGTCACCTCCCCCTTCATCATGCGCCGCGTGAAGACGGACCGCTCGATCATCAAGGACCTGCCGGACAAGAGCGAGCTGACCCGGGTGGTGAACCTGACGCCCGAGCAGGCCGGGCTGTACCAGGCACTGGTCGACGAGCTCCTGGACCAGCTGCGCGACGCCGACGAGAAGACCCGCCGCACCCTGGTGGTCTCGACCATCACCCGGCTCAAACAGGTCTGCAACCATCCGGCCCACTACCTCGGGGACGGCTCGCCCCTGCTGCGCGAGGGGCAGCACCGCTCCGGGAAGCTCGAGCTGGTCGACGACGTGCTGGAGACGGCCTTCGCCGACGGGGAGAAGGTGCTGCTGTTCACGCAGTTCACCACCTTCGGCCACCTGCTGGTCCCGTACTGGCAGGAGCGCTTCGCCCACCTGGGCCTGGACGTGCCCTTCCTCCACGGCGGGGTCTCCAAACGCGACCGCGACGACATGGTCTCCGAGTTCCAGGCCCACCGCGACCGTCCCGGCCTGATGCTGCTCAGCCTCCGCGCCGGCGGCACCGGGCTCACCCTCACCGCCGCCAACCACGTCGTCCACCTCGACCGCTGGTGGAACCCGGCCGTGGAGAACCAGGCCACCGACCGTGCCTTCCGCATCGGCCAGCGTCGCGACGTCAGCGTGCACAAACTGGTCAGCGCCGGCACGGTCGAGGAGAAGATCGACACGGTCCTGACCGACAAGCAGACCCTGGCCGACCTCACCATCAGTCCCGGGGAGGACTGGCTGGCCTCCCTCGACGACGACACCCTGGCCGACATGCTCTCGCTCAGCGGGGACGAGCTCGGGACGGCCGACGGGACCGACGGAGGCGACGGGACCGACCTGGCCGACGGAGCCGAGCGACCGTGAGGACCCCGCGATGAGCATCAGACTGACCTCGCGCCGCGGCGCGATCGGCAGGAACTGGCACGCCGCCGCCCTGCGCGACGCGGCCGAGACGATCCTCGGCGTGGGCCGTGCCGGCAGCGGCAAGGCGGACGCCCGTGCCGGCCGCGTGCAGTGGCTGGACATCGAGACCGGCATCGCCCGCGGCGACGTCCTCGACGCCGACGGCCACCTCTACCAGGCACGCGTGGACCTCCCTCCGTTCAGCCCCGCGGACCGGGAAGCCTTCGTGCAGGTCGCCCGCACCCACCCGGACCTGCCGACGCGCCTAGCAGGTGGCGAGTACCCCCAGGACCTGGAGGCGGAGCTCGCCCACAGTGAGGTGTCCCTGCTGCCCCGCGGCGCCTCCGAGCTCTCCCACGACTGCTCCTGCCTGGACTGGCCGGGACCCTGCCGTCACGTCGCGGCACTGGTCTATGTGCTGGTCGAGGAGGTCGACGAGCGGCCCGTGCAGCTGCTGACCCTGCGCGGCCTCGCCCTCGAGGACCTGGTCCCCCCGGCCGGCGGGCGGAGCCCCGCGGCGGCGGGGCCGACGGTTCCTGCGCGCCCCGAGGACCCGAGCGGTCCCGGTCCGGCGAGCGGGCCGGAGGACCCGAGCACGCCGGAGAACGGGGACGGTCCCGCCGCGCGCGGTGGCTTCGACCCGGCCCGCATGGACCCGGCGCTGCTGTCCGAGGTGATCGGCGAGGCGCCGGCGGCGGCCATCGCCTCGTTCTACCGTGCCGGCGCCGCCCCGAGCGACCAGCCCTCGGCCATAGAGTGAGGATCATGCCTGCCACCTTCCTCGCCTCCGCCTCCGCTGCTGCCACCCCGTCCGTCGCCTCCGCGGCCGACATCGTCCCGGAGCACGTCAGCGCAGAGATCGCCGCCCTGTTCGACGAGGCCGTCGCCCGGCACCGCACCGCCGGGGTCACCTGGGCGCTCATCGGCGGGCACGGCCACAGCCGGGCCGTGCTGGCTCACGGCGCGGCCGGGCACCGGGAGCTCGCCGAGGGCCACCCCGCGCCCGGCTCTGCGCCCATGGACCGCGGCACCATCTCCCGGATCGCGTCGATGACCAAGTCGTTCACCGCCGCGACCGTGCTCGCGCTGCGGGACGAGGGACGACTGCGCCTGGACGATCCCGTCGCCCAGTACGTCCCCGAGGCCGACGGGGCCTTCGAGACCGGTCCCGACGACCCCGAGGTCACCGTGGGCCACCTGCTGACGATGAGCGCGGGCCTGGTCACCGACAATCCGTGGGGCGACCGCCAGGAGGCCCTGACCCGCGAGGAGTTCGCAGAGATCCTGCGGGCCGGCCTCGGTCACGTCCACCGCCCCGGCACCGGGTTCGAATACTCCAACACCGGGTACGCACTGCTGGGCCGCGTGATCGACGAGGTCACCGGCTCGGACTACACCACCGAGATCCGCCGCCGCTTCCTCGACCCCCTGGGCCTCGCCGACACCGCCTTCGAGGCCGCCTCGATCGACACGGGACGCCTGGCCACCGGGCACCGGGTCGGCGACCGCAGCGACGCCACCCGCTTCGAGCCCGTGCCGCTGGACTCCCCCGGCGTGTACGGCGCGATGGCCGGCCTGTTCTCCACGGTCGACGACGTGGCGACCTGGGTGCGCTTCCTGGCCGCGGCCGACGCCCCGGGCGAGGCCACCCCGGCCGGGGAGCCGGCCGCACCCCCGCTCTCGGCCGCCTCCCGCCGCGAGATGCAGCAGCTCCAGCGCCACCAGCCGCTGGCGCCCCTGCCCGCCGGGGAGGATGGACGCTCCCCCGGTTTCGACCGGGTGCGCGGCTACGGGCTCGGCCTCGTCGTCGAGCAGTTCCCCGACCTCGGTGAGGTCATCTCCCACTCCGGCGGCTACCCCGGCTACGGCTCGTTCATGGTGTGGCACCGCGCCTCCGGCGTCGGCGTCGTGGCGCTGGCCAACAGCAAGTACGCCCCGGCCACGCCGTTGTCGATGCAGGCCCTGCGCCTGCTGCAGCGCGAGCTCCCGGAGCTGCTCGCCCCGCCGCGGAAGACCGCCTCGCGCCAGACCCTCCGGGCGGCCGCCGCCGCGGTGGACTGGCTGCGCACCGGCGACCCCGCTGCCGCGGACGCGGCAGATACGAAGGAGACAGAGCATACGGCGGATATCTGGTTCGCCGGGAACATGGACCTCGACAGCACCCGCGCCGAGCGCCGCCGGCGCCTGGAGGCGGCCCTGGCCGCAGCCGGCCTGGACCACAGCGCCCTGGAGCTGCTGCGACCGGACAACGCCACGGTGCTCAGCCGTGCCCAGCTGCGCTGGACTCTGCGCGGCGCCTACGACGGTGCGCCCTCGGTGCGGATCGATCTGCTGACCGATCCGCGACGCGAGGCCCTCGTGCAGTCGCTCGACGTCACCACGGTCGCCGCCGGCTGAGAGCGGCCGGCCGGCCGCGCCTCAGGTGAAGACGTACCCGTCGCCGTCGTCGGCCTGCGTGCAGGAGAGGTAGGCGCCGTCGGCCGTCATGGCGATGACGCCTTCGTCCTCGGCGAGGCACTCCTGGCCGGGTTCGACCTCGGCGAAGGCGGAGTCGATGTCGCTGACCGGGGCGGCGGCACCACCGTCGGGACGGAAGACCACCACCAGCGTGACCGCCACGATGACCCCGAGGATCACCGCCGCGGCGACGCCGAGGCCGACCGCGAGCAGGGTGCTGCGGTTGGTGCCGCCGGGCCCGGTGGCCGTGCCCGTGGCCGTGGTGGTCCCGGTGGCCGTGCGCGCCGGGGAGGAGACGGTGCCCTGGCGAGTGCTCTGTGGTGCCCCCTGCGGCCCGTGTCCGGGCGGCGTGTGCTG
Organism: Brachybacterium sp. GCM10030268; assembly: GCF_042666305.1. NCBI lineage: Bacteria > Bacillati > Actinomycetota > Actinomycetes > Micrococcales > Dermabacteraceae > Brachybacterium > Brachybacterium sp. GCM10030268. The sequence goes on from NZ_JBHTCW010000009.1 coordinate 40,620, forward strand.
CTGGGCTCCGCGCTGCGGCTGCGGTCCGCGCTGCGACTGGGGCGGGGTGCCGTGAGCGCCCGCTCCCCGCGGTCCGGTCTGCGGGGACGCCGAGCCGGAGGAGAAGCCCTGCTGGACCCGGCCGGCGCGGATCGCCTCCATGGAGGAGGCCGCGACCTGCGGGGCGGGTCGCTCGGGCCGGGCGGCACCGGGCGCGTTCTCGGGCAGGGGCTCCAGGGTGTCCTGGAACTCGAGCGGGGTGCCGTCGGCGTGCGTGAGCGGATAGCCGCGGGGCACGCGCGGGAGGTCGCGGCGCACGGCGTCGGCGCTGGTATAGCGCTCCTCCGGCTGCGCGGCGACCAGTCTGCGGATCACGGCGGACAGCTTCGGCGTGACCCCGCGCAGGTACTGGGAGAGCTCGTCGGGCCGGAAGGCGCCGTCGTGCAGCTTGATCGGGCCGTTCAGCGCGACCAGGGCGACCACGCCCGCGGCGTACAGATCGTGCGACGGGGCGGGCTCGGCCATCGAGAACAGCTCCGGGGCCATGTAGCCGGGGGTGCCGTTGACCATGCCCACGTGGGTGAAGCGCACGTCGCTCTCATGCACGGCGATCCCGAAGTCCGCCAGACGCGAGATGGGGAAGGCGCGACCGCGCGGCTCGAACATGATGTTGGCGGGCTTCACGTCGCGGTGGATCCAGCCCTCGGCGTGCACATGGGAGAGGCCGTCCAGCAGCTGGTCCAGGATGACCGCCACGGCGGGCTCGGCGAGCTTGCCCTTCTTCTTGACCACCGACTCGAGGGTGCCGCCCGAGACCAGCGGCATCGCGATGACCACATGCTCGTCCTCGGCGCCCCAGCCGTACGGGGTCAGCAGATGGGGGTGGTCGAAGGTGACGCCCTTCTCGCGCACGAAGCGCATGAGGTCGGCCGAGTCGCGCTGGCGCAGCACCTTGGCCGCGCACAGCTCCTGGGTCTTCGAATCCCAGGCGCGCCAGACGGACCCCGAACCGCCCTTGGCGATCAGGTCGATCAGCGCGAAGCGCCCGACAATCACATCAGCCATAACCCGCTCAGCATAACGGCCGCCCGAATGCGGACGTTATGCTGGCCACCTTCAGCGACCGGAGGGGAATGACGTGGGCCTGGCAGCACCGCTCGAGGATGACCCGATCTGGGACCCGGTCGCCTTCTCCTGGCCCCTGATCGGAATTCTTCTGGCCATCACCGTGCTGCTGACCATCGGTTTCGTCGTGTGGACGGTTCTGCAGCCCGACGAACCCGATCATGACACCAGCGGACTCGTCGACAAGGCCACCCGCCGCGACCGGGAGCAGGCGCGCACCATCCATCGCCGGCTCGATGCGGACTCCGGTCGCGCGGACACCTCCGAACCCGAGCTCAGGTGACCTTCCCACAGGAGCCCGTGCGGCGCCGCGACCTCACCCGTCTGCTCGCCATTCCCGGGGCGGCGCTGGCGACCCAGGCCACCGCGTGCAGCGGCCCCTCCCCGGTACCCACCTCGAGCGACATCGCCCGGGACCCGCTGGCCGAGCTCGACCCCGAGAACTGGGACGCCCGCACCGCGGAGGAGGTCCTGGCCCTGCCGGTCCACACGCCTGACCCGGCACCGTCGCAGTGGGACGAGCTCGGCACCGACGACGCCGCGCTCGATCCAGCCCGAGCAGCTCTGGTCGACTTCGTCCGGGAGGCGTACCTCTCCCCCTCCGCGCTGCGCGGACTGGACGACGACGCCGCACTGGAGCACATCATCACCGCCACGCCCGAGTACTGGGTCGAGGATCTGGAGACGGCGTGGAACGACGGCGGGCGCCACTTCTACGCGTTCTCGCCCGCTGAGCGGTACCGCACCGTCGGCCGGCCGGCGATCGCCGCCGACTGGTTCCGCGGGGAACGGGAGGACCTGCCCGTGCTGATGCTGGGCAGCACCGTGGCCTGGACCGTCCTGGACACCGACAGCCATGCCGTCGGCGTGATCGCCTACCGGCTCGGGATCGTCGCGACCATCGAGTCGGACGGCTCGGCGAGCGAGGCGACGCTCCGCGTGACGGTGCACGGCCTGGACGGCTGCGCCACCACGGACGAGGGCGGCCTGCCGGTCCCGGCGCTCGCCGACAGCGAGGAGCATCAGGCGGCCCAGAAGGCCACGATGGACAATGTCATCGCCTCCCCGCGCATCCCTCGGGACGCTCTGCTGGACGACCACTCCGCGCTCTTCGAGGGCCGCAGCTCCACCAACGTCGTCTGCGAGTGAGGGGCCGGGCGCCGAAGCACGCGCGGCAGCGTCCGCACACGCTGTTCACCTGGACGTGGCCGCACGCTCACCCCCGCCTTGCGCCCCGGAAAGGCGCCGGCCGTACGGTTGCGCGAACATCGATCCAGCGCATCACCCGCGCCGCTGTCCGACTCACGCCACGTCGACCCAGCAGCGCACCGACCGCACGGAGGGGAGGAGGCCCATGCCCGCCGGCCGCACCCTCGTCCTCGCCGTGGACGGCCTCGACGAGCACGACATCGGCGCCCTCACCGACGGGACGGGACCGATCGCCGCTGCGACGCCGCTGCGGATCCGCCCGGGCGGCCCCTCGGAACCTGCGCCCGCCCTGACGAGCCTGGTGACCGGGGCGTCGGTCGCCCACACCGGGGTGGCCACGCAGGCGCCCTTCCGACCGGACCGCCCCGATCGCCGCTCCATCTGGTACGCCGAGGCGGTCACCGCTCCCACGCTGCTGGAGACCGCGCAGGAGCTCGGTCTCGTCACGGCCGCCCTGCAGTGGCCCGCGACCGCCGGCGCCTCCCTCGACCTCTGCCTGCCGCTGGTCGAGGACCTGGGCCGTTTCCGCAACCGGTGGGAGATGACCGAGCAGACCAGCTCCCCGCGGATGGTCGCCGAGCATCTCCGGGCACGCCGCGAGGCCGGTGTGCAGCTCTCCCAGGTGCCCCCGGACGAGCTGGTCGCCGAGATCGCCGCCGAGTGCTGCCACGGCGGCCGTCTCGATCTGCTGGCCGCGCGCCTGACCGGGCTGGGGATCGAGCGCCGCTCCTCGGGACTGGAGACGCCGGCGACTGCTCGTGCGCTGGTGGACACCGTCGATGCCATCGCCCGGATCGTGGACGCCTTCGCGCCCGATGAGGACGACCGCATGGTGCTGGTCCCGGGTCGTCCGCTGGTGCCGACGGCACTGCTGGTCCATCCCAACGCGGTCCTGGCCGCTCAGGGGCTGGCCGAGACCGAGGGCACGCAGCTGGCGGGTTTCCGTGCCCTGGTGTGGCCCGACGGCCCGCGGGGCGTGCTGCACGTGCGCCGCGAGGAGGGACCCGTGGTGCGGGACGCCGCGATCGGCGCCCTCCGCGAGATCAGCGAACACACCCGGCTGCAGCTGAGAGAGGTCGACGACGGGGTGGGGGCCACCACGGAGACCGACGTCATCGCCGTGCTCGAGGGCACCCCGGGCACGGTGTTCGGGCTCTCGGCGACCCACCGCCCGCTGGTCGAGGGCGATGATCCCTATTACGCGGGCCCGCGGGCGGTCTCCGACCCGTCGGCACCGGTGACGGCCCTGGCCGCGGGGCCGGGGCTGCCGTCCTCTCCCGCGGCCGGCTCCTGGGCGGATCTCGGCGTGACCCTCGCGAGAGCACTCGGAGCCCCGCTTCCGGGCGCGACCGCGCACGGCATGTGCCCCGCCTGAGGACCGGACCCCAGTTCTCCGCGGCGCCTGCCCGAGCCGTCGTCGGGCCTCAGCGCACCCTGGGCACCCGGGCACGCGTCCAGCCGCGCACCGCCTCGAGCGCACGGCGCAGCGGGCCGGGCGGAGGACCGGCCAGCCGGTCGCGCAGCTCTTCGAGCGCGGGCGCGTGGTGGACGATGTGATGCGCGCCGTCGTGCAGTGCGGGGTGGGCGCTGCGCGTCGTCAGCTCCCCGGCGGAGACCTCGACCGCGAAGGCCACCCGCACCTGGTGGGCGCCGTCGCCGTCCAGGACGACCTCGAGGCTGTCGACGGCGACGGCGAGATCCGCGGCGATGTCGGCGCGCAGCCGCTCGATCGCCGTGTCCAGGCGGGCGGAGGTGGGCTCGTCCCCGCGCACGGAGGCAGTCAGCGGGATCGAGACCAGATTCCCGCCGACGTCGGTGATCGCGTCGATGACCTCGTGGATCCCACTCTCGCGCCCCTGCTCGCGCACGGTCACCTGCTGGACGACGATGCGCAGGGTGCCCTCGGAGCTGTGCGGCGTCACCAGATCTCGGATCATGGCGACGGCTCTCGAGCTGCCGTCCCAGGTCACATGGTCATCTACCAAGTGGTCGCCTCGCGTCATGGGCACCAGGCTAGCGCGTACCTCAGGTGGCGGCGGGGTGCCTCAGGCAGGCGTGGGCGGCCTCGATCTGCGAGCGGCGTCCGCTCTGGGCGGCGGGGCCGTCGCCGTGGATGGCCGGGTCGTGGCCGGCGCCGGGGATCTCGAGGTAGGTCGCGGTGCCGCCGGCGTCGGTGATCGCGGCGTGCAGACGCCGTGAGTCCTCGACCAGGTAATCCTCGGCGCCGGTGACCAGGTGGACCGGCGGCAGTGCGCCGAGCTCTCCGTGCAGCGGGCTGATGCGCGGGTCCTCCGGGGGCACGCCGCGGGCGTACAGCCGGACGGCGGTGCGCAGGTCCGCAGCGTGCTCGTCGTCCTGTCCGTCCTCAGCACCCTCCGTGCCCGCGGGCCGGCGAGCGGCGGGAGTGAGGTCCGCCCACGGGGATTCCAGCAGCAGCAGAGCCGGGGCATCCGCGCCGGCGTGGATCAGCGACTGGGCGGCGGCGAGTGCGAGCCCGCCCCCGGCGCTGTCGCCCGAGAGCGCCCAGCGGCCCGGACGCAGCAGGGACTCCCGTCCCATCGCGTCGATCGCGCCGAGAACGTCGTCGAGAGCGGCCGGGAAGGGGTACCGCGGAGGCAACCGGAAGTGCACCATCGCGGTGGCCGCGCCGGCACGCCGGCCGACCTCCTCCAGCAAGCCCCAGTGGTTCGGGCTCTCGCCGTACAGGTGGCCGCCGCCGTGCAGGTGCACGATGGTCGAGGCCGCGGCACGGTCGGCGTCGATCCAGGTCACGGGCACGCCCTGGTGCTTGCGCCGCTGGACCCGGGCAGGGGCCGCGACGGCGCGCGGAGGCAGGGTGGGCCGCTGGGAGGCGAGGATGCGCAGCGCACGGACGATGCTCATGGGAGGCATCCTGTCACGAAAACGGCGGATGCTCAGGTTCTGACCGGCGCTGATCCGCTGCGCTCGGGCAGCTCTCAGGCGGAGATCTCGTCGTCGACCATCCGGGGCCGGGCGGCGCGGTGGCCGACCACGCCCAGCAGCACGCCGCTGGCAGCCATCATCGCCAGCAGCGCGGGGATCGAGCCGGTGGCATCGAGCAGCGCACCCGCGATGATCGGCCCGATCGCGGCGAGGATGTAGCCGTAGGGCTGGACCATGCCGGACAGCCGCGCGGTCACCAGCGGGGACCGGCTGCGCAGGGGGATCAGGGTCAGCACCGTCGGGAAGGCGAAACCGCCCACCCCCAGCACGCAGGCCCACAGCAGCGGGCTCACGGTCGGCGCCAGCCACAGCCCGAGATAACCGATCGCGGTCAGCGCGCCGAAGCCGGCCGCGATCCACGGCAGGTGCCGGGAGCGGTCGACCACCACGGGCATCACCAGGCCGCCGACGACGCCCCACGCCAGGACCACCGCCATGATCACGCCCGCTCTCATCGGGGAGATCCCGGCCGATGTCAGCACCTGCGGCAGGAACCCGAACTGGGTGTAGACGTTCGTGGACTGCAGGCCGAACATGACGGTCAGGGCGATGGCCGTCGGCGAGCGCAACAGGGAACCGCGCAGCTCGCCCGCCGGTGACGGCGGCGGGAAGTCGTGACCGGTGCGGACCAGGACGAGCACCCAGATCACCACGGGCACCGCGGCGAGCATGCCCCAGAACTGCAGGGACTCGCGCCAGCCCTCGGCGCCGGGACCGGCCAGCGGCACGGACAGACCCGCTCCGGCCGCGCCGCCGAGCGCGAGCATCATGCTGTACAGCGTCAGCAGCGTCACCGTGCGCGCGGCCCCGTGCTGCTTGATCCACGCGGGCACCACCACGTTGCCCAGCGCCGGGCCCACCAGGGCCAGCAGCGACAGGATCAGGAACAGGGCGAAGGCATCGACCGTCGGCCGCAGCAGCAGGCCGAGGGTGGCCAGCACGAAGGAGGCCATGACCGTTCCGGTCAGGCCCAGCACGCGCGAGATGGGCACGGCGAGGGCTCCGAAGACGCCGAAGGCGAGGCAGGGCAGCGCGGTCAGCAGCCCGGAGGCGGTCGCGCCCTGGTCGTAGGCGGCCTCGACGTCGCCCATCAGGGGTCCCAGCGAGCTGGCGCCGGGCCGGAGGTTCAGCGCGACCAGGCTCACCGCGAGGACGGCGAGCAGGCCGCCGACGGCGGTGGCGCGCGTGGCGCGGGCCGAAGCCGGGCCGTCGGGCGCGGGCGAGAGGGATCCGGTGCTCTGCGGGGAGGCTCCGGCGGAGGTCGTCGAGGAGGTGGGGGCGGGATCCGACGGGGTGGTGCTCACCGCACCGTCCTACAGGTTCGGGCCCGGCCGCGGCCAGCACGTGATCCGGAGATCACGCCGGGGCCCTACTCTGGTGCGCGGCCCGATCGCCCCGTCGGCCGCTCCCTCGCCCAGGACCCGCAAGGACAGCTCCATGACGCCCGACCCCGCCTCCGCTCCCGGCTTCGGCTCGGCCTCCGCCACCGCGGCCCCCGCCTCTCCTCGCCGGCATCCCGTCGACCAGGTCCCCGCGCCCGGCCGCCTCGCCGTGCTCTCCGTCCAGCACGTGCTGGCCTTCTACGCCGGCGCGGTGATCGTGCCGCTGCTGATCGCCTCCGGGCTGGGCCTGACGGCCGAGCAGACCATCCACCTCATCAACGCCGACCTGTTCACCTGCGGCATCGCGACGCTGATCCAGTCGGTGGGCTTCTGGAAGATCGGGGTGCGCCTGCCGATCATCCAGGGCGTGACGACCACGGCGGTCAGCCCCATCATCGCGATCGGCCTGGCCGCGACCGGTGGGGAGGGCGGCGCCGAGGGGCTGCCGATGATCTACGGGTCGATCATCGTCGCGGGCCTGTTCACCTTCCTGGCCGCGCCGTACTTCGCGAAGATCCTGCGGTTCTTTTCGCCGGTGGTGATCGGCACCGTGCTGACCACGATGGGCATCACCCTGCTCGGCGTCTCCGCCGGGGACATCACCAACCAGGCCGACGGGGTCCCCGCCACCCGCGACGTGCTCTACGCCCTGGGCACCCTGGCGATCATCGTGCTGGTCCAACGCTTCTTCCGCGGCTTCCTGGGCACCATCGCGGTGCTGCTGGGCCTGGTGATCGGCACCGCGGTCGCACTGCTGCTGGGCGACACCTCCTTCAGCGGCGTCACCGAGGCCTCCGCCTTCGGCGTCACCACGCCCTTCTACTTCGGCGTCCCCACCTTCTCGCTGACCGCGATCCTCTCGATGATCATCGTCATGCTCATCACCATGGTCGAGACCACCGGGGACGTGTTCGCCGCCGGGGAGATCGTCGGCAAGCGGATCCGCCCGCGCAGCATCAGCGCGGCGCTGCGGGCAGACGGCGCCTCGACCCTGCTGGGCGGGATCCTGAACTCCTTCCCCTACACCTGCTTCGCCCAGAACATCGGCCTGGTGCGGCTGACCCGCGTGAAGTCCCGCTGGGTGGTCGCCGGGGCAGGCGTGCTCATGATCGTCCTGGGCGTGCTGCCGAAGGCCGGCGCCGTGGTCGAGGCGATCCCGGCCCCCGTGCTCGGCGGGGCGTCGCTGGCGCTGTTCGCCTCGGTGGCCCTGGTCGGCATCCAGACCCTGTCGAAAGTCGACCTCACCGACAACCGCAACTCGGTCATCGTCGGCACCTCCCTGGGCCTGGCGATGCTGGTCAGCTTCAAGCCCGACGTGGCCGCCGTGTTCCCCACCTGGGCGCAGACCTTCGTCTCCTCCGGCGTGAGCGTCGGCGCGATCACCGCGATCATGCTGAACCTACTGTTCTTCCACCTCGGGCCCCAGCACGGCTCGAACGTCGCCACCACCGCCGCCGGCGAGCGGATCGGGATCGACGACGTCAACGACATGGACCGCGAGGCGTTCGTGGCCACGTTCGCCTCGCTGTTCAACGGCGCGACCTGGCCGCTGGAGCGGGCCTGGGAGTCCCGCCCCTTCGCCGATGCCCCGGCGCTGCGCGCCGCCCTCGAGGACGCCGTGCTGACGGCCGGCCGCGAAGAGCAGGACGCCCTGGTGGCCGCCTACCCGGACATGGCCACGCTGGTCACGGCCGACGAGGAGGAGGCCGGCGCCATCAGTCAGGACGTCGGCTCCTTCGCCCTGGAGAACCTCTCCGACGGGGACGTCGAGGAGGTCCGCGAGCTCTCGGCCCGCTACGAGGAGCGGTTCGGTCTGCCGTTCGTGGCGTTCCTGGGCCGCACCGACTCGTTCCGCCAGATCATCGAGGACGGCGTGCGCCGCCTGGACCATTCGCGCGAGCAGGAGCGCCGCGTCGCCCTGACGGAGGTCGTCGAGATCGCCGGGGACCGTTTCGGCATCATGGTCGCCGACGCCAACCCTGTCGGCACCGCCTGGGCCCGGAAGTTCGACTCGCTGCAGTGAGCTGGAGCGGGCCGCGCTCGGACGGGGCCGCGCCCGCACGGGGCGGTGGTCGCCTCAGGGGCGGCGCCAGTCGTCGCCCTGCAGGTGGGAGCCGGCCATCGGCCCCATGGTGAGCATCCCGCCGTCGACCACCCAGGACTGGCCCGTGACATAGCCGGCGTCGGGTCCGGCGAGGAAGGCCACGGTGGCCGCGATCTCCCGGGCGTCGCCCGGGCGGGAGACGGGGATGCCGGGGCGGTGCTTGTCCTCGAGCACGCTCTCGTCCTCCTGTCCGGTCATCTCCGTGGCGATCTCCCCGGGGGCGACCGCATTGACCGTGATGCCGTGCTCGGCCAGCTCGAGCGCGGCCACCTTGACCAGCAGGCCGAGCCCGCCCTTGGCCGCGCAGTACGGGCCCGCGCCCACGCGCGGGGCGTGCTCGTGCACGGAGGTGATGGCGATGATCCGGCCGCCGCTGCCGGCCTCGACCATGCGGCGGGCGGCGGCCTGGAGGCAGCTGAACGCCCCGTCGAGGTCGACGGCGACGACGTGGCGCCAGGTCTCCAGATCCATGTTCAGCAGCAGCTGCGAGGTGCCGGTGCCGGAGCTCATGACCAGGGTGTCCACCCCGCCCATGGTCGTCGCCAGGTCATCGACGACCGCGGCTCCGGCGGCGGGGTCGGAGAGGTCCAGACGGCGCACGTGGGCCAGGGCCCCGGCGGCCTCGACCTCCCGAGCGGTGCCCTGGGCGCCCTCCTCGTCCTGGTGCCAGGTGATGCCGACCTGACGATCCGGGCCGGCCAGGGCCACCGCGGTGGCCCGGCCGATGCCGGAGTCCGATCCGGTGACGATGGCGCGGCGCGGCTCGAAGGCGGCGGAGCCGCCCGTCGGCGCCGGGGTCGCGCTCATCGCGAAACCAGCTTGAAGAAGGTGCTGTCCTCGCCGTCGGCCTGCTCCTGCTGATACAGGAAGGCGAGGTTCTGCTGGTCGAACTTCGCGAACCAGTCGTCCCAGCTGACGTGCTCCAGCTGCTCCTCACCGGTCCCGCCGGGGAAGTCGATGCGCAGCACGCCGACGTCACCGGAGTCGCCGGTGCCCTTGACCCCGGCCGGGGTGCCGTCGTGCTGCTCGACCCACCGGCGGATCTCGCCGTGGTCGGTGGTGGTGATGCTCTGCGATGCCATGGGTCTCCTCCTCGAGGGTGGTTCGTGGTGCAGGGGGAAGGTGCGCTTCGGACGGGTCGGAGTCGGACGGGTCAGAGAGGCTTCAGCGGATCGTGGCCGATCGACATCAGCCCGCGCCGCCAGCCGTCGTCGCCCGCAGTGGGTTCGGGATCCTCTCCGCGCTGGGTGCGGATGGTCTCGACGGTGCGTCGCATGATGTCCGCGTCCTCGCCGGTGAGGTCGGTGCGACGCTTGCCGAGCACATCCAGCACGCCGCGCGAGAGCGGCCGGCCGGCCTGGTCGGGGAACGTCTCCGTGCTCTCGCCGGCGCCTTCCGTGGCGAGCCACTCGCGCAGCTCCGCGGAGGTCATGTTCACCAGGCTGTGGAACTCCTGCCACAGCTCCTCGTCGACGACGGATTCGGCCATGTCCGATCGCCTCCTCGTCTGCTCGCCCTGTGGTGCACACCACGGTCGTCCGCGCGGCAGGGAGCGTCAAGATCGACGGGCGAACCTCGACCGGGTGGTCCGCGACATCGCCGTCCGGATCGGGCCCCGGAGCCATCACCAGGGCCATCGACGCGTCCGGCGGACGGCGCTAGCGTGGGCGATGCACGCCCTCACGCACGTGATGGCGACGTCTGATGGAGGAGAAGACATGCCGAACACGATCATCAGCACGGCGAGCACCACCTGGCAGGGGGACCTGCCCTCCGGCAACGGCACCACCACCCTCGAGACCTCGCAGCTGGGCAGCTTCCCGGTGAACTGGAAGGCCCGCGCCGAGGAGAGCGGGCAGGGCACCACCTCGCCCGAGGAGCTCATCGGCGCCGCTCACGCGACCTGCTTCGCGATGGCGCTGACCAACGGCCTCGGCGAGAACGGGACCCCGCCCACCACGGTCGAGACCTCCGCGGCGGTCTCCTTCAACGTCGGCGAGGGCGGCATCCTCGGCATCGAGCTGACGGTCACCGCCGAGGTGCCCGGCCTCGAGGACGCCGACTTCCAGCGCCTCGCCGAGGACGCGAAGAAGAACTGCCCCGTCTCCCAGGCGCTCTCCGGCGTCGACATCACGCTGACCGCGAAGCTGGCCTGACCGCGATCCCGGCCTGACCGAGAACCCGGCCTGACCGAGACGCCGGCCGCAGCCCGCTCATCCCCCGGTCTCCTCATGCAGGAGGGATCGGGGGATGCTGTCGGCTCCGCGGACGTCCTGGACCAGACGCCGGTCGATGGACTCGCCGCGGCGCACGATCGTCAGGGCCCCGCGAGGCTCGAGAATCACCAGGTCCGCGTCCTGGACGCAGTGGAGACCTGCCCGGCGCAGCAGGGTCAGCAGCTGCTCCTCCTGGACGCCGAGATGCCGCAGCCGCCACGGCAGCACGTGGCCGTGGATCATCACCACGCTCGCCTGCGGGCCGTGCAGCGCGAAGGTGCGCGCCAGCCCGCTGCGCAGCCGCCCCAGGGTGAACTCGAGCAAGAGCAGGGTCGCGACCGCGACCAGGCCCCCGGCCAGCGTCGGCGACTCCCCCAGCATGGCGCGGGCGAGCAGTGCGCCCAGCAGCGCCATCACCGAGAAGCTCAGCACCGAGGGGTTGGCCGTCAGCCGCTGGCCCCCGATCTGCAGGATCAGCGCATAGAGCACGTACAGCACGGCGGTGGAGATCAGCACACCGAGCAGTCCGGAGCCGGTGATGCCGACCTGGGTCCACAGCTGGTGAAGGAATTCCATCCCTCCAGTCTCTACCCGATGCCGCCCGCCGGGGCGGCATGGCACGATCTTCGTGGACGCGCCGCGGCGCCGCCACCCCACGAAGGAGCGCCCCACGAAGGAGACAGCATGAAGCTCGGCATCATCATCGGTTCGGTGCGCGATGGGCGAAAGGGCGGCCGGGTCGCCGAATGGCTCGCCCCGATCGCCCGCGACCGCGCGAGCGAAGCAGCCTTCGAGGTCATCGATCTCAAGGAGTTCGACCTGCCCATCCTCACGTCGGCCACGGTGCCGGGCGCCGCCAGGAAGCAGTACGAGGACGAGCGGGTCCAGCGCTGGTCCGCCGCGATCGACGACTGCGACGGCTTCGTCTTCGTCACTCCCGAGTACAACCACGGGGTCCCGGGCGCCTTCAAGAACGCCTTCGATTCGCTCGGCACCGAGTGGAGCGAGAAACCCGTCGCGTTCGTGTCCTACGGCGCGGACAAAGGCATCCGCGCGGTCGAGCAGTGGCGCACGATCATCTCCAACTTCCACATGATCGACGTGCGCACGCAGCTGGCCCTCTCGGTCTTCACGGACTTCGGCGAGGACGGCACGTTCGCTCCCTCCGAGTCCGCCGCGAAGAAGGCCGGTGCCCTGGTCGATGACCTGGTCAAGGCCACTTCGCGAATCATCGCGACCCGCTGAGCCCCGAGCCCCGAGTCCTTCCATGCAGCCGATCCCGCGCTACTGGGCCACCGCCGACGAGGTCGTCACCTTCCCCGGCCGCGGGGAGTTCGCCCTCACGATCCGAGGCTCCTCCGACCTCTCGCAGGAGGACGCCCAGCGCGATGCCCGCGCCAGGCTCCAGCGGCTCGTGGCCGCCGGTGGGCCGGGGGCGCTTCGCGGCGATCTGGAGTACTACCCCGATCGCCGCCTGCCCGAGGAGCTGCTCGAGGAGGTCCGCTCCCCCGACGGCGAGCTGATCGCCGCCATCACCCGCAACCGGTACGGGGCCGCGGTGCTGAACACGGACGCCGTGCTGATCAGCGACGTCGATCTGACGACGGGCTCTGAGATGTCCTCCCGCCGGCGCGGCCGGGGCGGCCTCCTCTCGCGTCTGTTCGGTGGCGGCCGAGATGGGGCCGGCGCCGAGGAGGATCCCGACGCGTACGGCCTCCCGGACCCCGGGGCCCGCGGTGAGGAGCATGCTCGGATCCTGCAGGTGATCGCCGACTTCAGCGTCCGCCATCCCGAACTGGGGATGCGTACCTACCGCACCCGCAACGGCTTCCGCCTGCTGGTCACCGGCAGCGGCGCCGAGCCCGGCAGCGAGCGGGCCCGGCAGCTGATGAGTGAGCTCGGCAGCGACCGGCTGTACGTTCTCCTGTGCCGTGTCCACGACTCGTACCGGGCACGGCTGACGCCGAAGCCGTGGCGGATCACGGTGGACCGCCTGGAGTCGCTGTCGGCCCGGTCACCGCGGGACCAGGAGTATCGGCGCTGGGTCGAGCGCTACGACGCCGCCTCCCGCGACTCGGCCGTGTGCCGGCTGCTGGAGACCGCAGGCCCTGCCCCGACCGCGCGGGAACAGCAGGTGATCGAGCTGCACGACCGGGCGGTGGGGGCGAGCTCCGGGCTGCGGCTGGCCTGAGTCCGCCAGGGTCAGTGCGTGACGGTGGCCTTCTCCGAGCCGGCGCCCGTCATGGAGCGCACCTCCATCTCGGCGTGCTTGAGGTCGTTGCGCTCCGAGGAGGTCACCGACCCGAGCCAGCCGAGGAAGAAGCCCAGCGGCACCGTGATGATCGCCGGGTTGGACAGCGGGAACCACGCGAAGTCCAGTCCGGGGATCATCGCCGTCTCGGATCCGGAGACCACCGGGGAGAACGTGATGAGGAACAGTGCGCTGAACAGGCCGCCGTAGATGCTCCACACCGAACCGCGCGTGTTGAACCGCTTCCAGTACAGGGTGTAGAGGATCGAGGGCAGGTTGGCGCTGGCCGCCACGGCGAAGGCGAGCGAGACCAGGAATGCCACGTTCTGCTCGGCCGCGAGGATGCCGCCGACGATCGAGACGCCGCCGATCACGAGCGCCGTGCGCCGGGCGACGGTGACCTCCTTCTGGGGGTCGGCCTGGCCGCGCTTGATCACGCCGTTGTAGATGTCGTGCGCGAACGAGGCGGAGGCGGTGATCGTCAGGCCCGCCACCACCGCGAGGATGGTCGCGAAGGCCACCGCGGAGATGATGCCCATCAGGGCGGTCCCGCCGACGGCGTAGGCGAGCGCCGGGGCCGCGGAGTTCGAGCCGCCCGGCAGCGCGTCGATCGTGTCCACGCCCACCATGTAGGCGGCCCCGAACCCGAGCACCAGGGTGCACAGGTAGAAGAAGCCGATCAGGGCGATCGCCCAGACCACCGAGCGCCTGGCCTCCTTCGCGGTGGGCACCGTGTAGAAGCGCATCAGCACGTGGGGCAGCCCGGCGGCACCGAACACGAGCGCGATCGCGAGGGAGACGAAGCCCAGCTTGGTGGCGCCGGAGGTGCCGTACTGCAGCATCGGATCGAGGATCGCCTGCCCCTCCGGGTGGTTCTGGACGGCCTGTCCGAGCAGGGCGGAGAGGTTGAAGCCGTTCAGCGCCAGGATCCACACGGTGGTGACGCCGACGGCGGTGATCAGCAGGACGGCCTTGATGATCTGCACCCAGGTGGTGCCCTTCATGCCACCGATCAGCACGTAGGCGATCATCACGACGCCGACGACGGCGATCACCAGCGACTGACCCACGCGGCCCTCGATGCCGATCAGCAGGGACACCAGGGCCCCGGCGCCGGCCATCTGCGCGAGCAGGTAGAAGAACGTGATCGCCAGGGTGGAGGTGGCGGCGGCGGTGCGCACCGGCCGTTTCTGCATCCGGAAGCTCAGCACGTCGGCCATCGTGTACTTGCCGGTGTTGCGCAGCGGCTCCGCCACCAGCAGCAGCGCCACCAACCAGGCGACGAGGAAGCCGACCGAGTACAGCAGACCGTCGTACCCGTAGAGGGCGACGGCCCCGACGATGCCGAGGAACGAGGCGGCCGAGAGGTAGTCACCGGCGATGGCGATGCCGTTCTGGCGACCGGAGAAGGCGCGGCCGCCGTGGTAGAAGTCCCCGGCCGATGTGGTCGTCTTCGAGACCCGCACCACCACGACCAGGGTGATGATGACGAAGGCGAGGAAGATCGAGATGTTCAGGATCGGATTGCCCATGTCGTTCATTCGGTGCCCTCCAGCTCGCCACGGATCCTGCTGGAGATCGGATCCAGCGACTTGTTGGCGTGGCGGATGTACGCCCACGTGATGAGGAAGGTCATCAGGAACTGGCTGAACCCGAAGATCGTGCCGAGGTTCAGGTATCCGACCACCTGGATCGACATGAATCCCGTGGCGTAGGTCGACAGCAGCACGTAGCTCAGGTACCAGACGAGGAAGGCGATCGTCATCGGGATGGCGAAGCCGCGGAAGCTGCGGCGCAGCTGCCCGAACTCCTCGGACTCCTGGACGGCGAGGAACTGCTCGGCAGTGGGGGTGAGGGGCTCGTCGGGATCCGGCACAGGGCCGGGAGTCCCCTGGGGAGAGGAGGTCACAGGCACAACTCCTTCGTTCTGCGGTGATGCCAGGCCGGTGCGAGCAGCACCGGACTCAGGCTGACCGTAGCACCTGTGATGGCCACCACAATAGGAACCTGGGATCTGGTCGGCCCGCGACCGCTACGGAGACGACAGCTTCTCCTGCGCGTCGCGGAGCAGCCCGGGCGCGAGACGGCGGTGTGCCATGGACAGGGGGCTCCACACCACAGGCCCGGCGCGGCCGGTGTAGTCCATCACCGTGGTGAGCGTGACGTGCAGGGCGTGGGTCCGCACCAGGAGATGGCAGGTGAGGAAGGGCGAATGCGCCTCGAGACGGATCGTCTCGTGATTCCGCTCGGCGACGACGAACCCGGCGACTACATCCGGCGACGGCCCCGGTTCCAGCCGCAGACGCAGGAGGCCCCGGAAGATGACTCGCTCCCCGGTATCGGGGATGTCCCCGAACATCGCCCGTGCCCAGGACTCGGCGCTCGCGCGCGGCGGGACGTCCAGCTCGAGAGCGAACTCGTCGGCGTATCCGGGCGCAGCGACCGGCACCGCGGCCAAGGAAGCCCGCGGGACTTCGTGCACTCCGACCGCGGCGGTGACGGCGCCCATACGGCCACCGCATCCCCACGACCGCCGTCAGCGCGCCTCGAATCGGGGTCGCTGCTGAGAATCCGCGGCACGCGTGCCCGTTCCACGGTTCTGTGTCAGCGCAGAGACGTTTCCGGGGACCGGGGCGCCTGAACCCGGCGCGGCACCTCAGCCGCTGAAGCCGCCGGTGCCGGCCATGTCCTTGAACCGCGAGTAGTGGCCTTCGAAGGCGACCGGGATCGTCTTGGTGGCACCGTTACGGTGCTTGGCGAGGATGAGGTCGGCCTCGCCGGCGCGGGCGGACTCCTTCTCGTAGTAGTCCTCACGGTGGATCAGCACGATGAGGTCCGCGTCCTGCTCGATCGAGCCGGATTCGCGCAGATCGCTCATCATCGGGGTCTTGTCCTGGCGCTGCTCGCTGCCACGATTCAGCTGCGAGATCGCGATCACGGGCACCTCGATCTCCTTGGCCAGCAGCTTCAGGGCACGGGAGAACTCCGAGACCTCCTGCTGACGGGACTCGACCTTCTTGCCCGAGCTCATCAGCTGCAGGTAGTCGATGACCACCAGACCCAGGTCGTGCTTCTGCTTGAGCCGGCGGCACTTCGCACGGATCTCCATCAGGGACATGTTCGCGCTGTCGTCCATGAACAGCGGGGCGTCGGCGATGCGGCTCATGGCGCGGGCCATGGCCTGCCAGTCGCGGTCGTCCATCGAGCCGTCGCGCATGCGATTCATCGGAACCTGCGACTCGGCCGAGAGCAGGCGCATCGTGATCTCGGTCTTGTCCATCTCCAGCGAGAAGATCACCGAGGCCTTGCCATTGTGGATGGAGGCGGAGCGCAGCACGTCCATGCCCAGCGTCGTCTTACCCATCGCGGGACGGCCGGCGAAGATGATCATCTGCCCGCCGTGCAGGCCCTGGGTGAGCTCGTCGAACTCCGCGAACCCGGTGGGGATACCGGTGACCTGACCACCGCGGTTCTGGGTGGCCTCGATCGTGTTCAGGGTCTCGTCGATCACCTCGCCCAGCGGCACGAAGTCCTCGCTCTGACCGCGCTCGGTGACCGCGTAGACCTGGGCCTGAGCCTCGTTGATGACCTCGTCGACCTCGCCGCCGTCGGCCGCGTAGCCGAGCTGGACGATGCGGGTGCCGGCCTCCACCAGGCGGCGCAGGGTGCCGCGCTCGACGACGATCTCGGCATAGAAGCCCGCGTTGGCGGCGGTGGGGACCATGTCGATGAGGTCGGCGAGATAGGCGCCGCCGCCCACGCGCTGCAGCTCGCCGCGCTTGGAGAGCTCGTCGGAGACGGTGACCAGGTCGGCGGGCTCGCCGCGGCCGTACAGGTCGATGATCGCCTCGAAGATCATCTCGTGCGCAGGGCGGTAGAAGTCACTGCCGCGGACGGTCTCCACGACGTCGGCGATCGCGTCCTTGGACAGCATCATCCCGCCGAGAACGCCGCGCTCGGCAGCGAGGTCCTGGGGCGGGGTGCGCTCCAGGCCGCGGTCCGGTCCTGCTTCATAAGCCTCAGTGGATGTCACCGAGCCAGTGTAGGAACACCGGCGGACGCCGGGCGACGTGACATCGATCGGGGTGTGGATTCACATGCGGTGTGGAGGAACGGGGCAGGCCGCGTCCGGCCGTCAGCCTGTTGGCCGGCTGGTCCGTCGGGCCCGGCGCCTACGGTGATGCCATGCCTGATGCCATCGCTCCGCTCGCGTCCATCTCGATCGACTGTCCCCGGCCCGACGACCTGGCCCCGTTCTACTGCGCGCTGCTGGGGCTCGAGGAGGCCTTCGCGACCCCGGGCCGCGAGGTCGTCTCCCTGGCGGGGGCGGGCCCGATGCTCACGCTGATGACGGCCGACGAGTTCACGGCCCCGCAGTGGCCGGAGGGTCCGCAGCGGGCACAGATGCACCTGGACCTGGCCGCGGAGGATCTCGAGGCCGCGGTCACCGCCGCCACGGAGATCGGCGCCCGCGAGGCCGATGCGCAGCCGGAGCCCTCGGCCTGGCGGGTGATGCTCGATCCCGTCGGACACCCGTTCTGCCTGAGCGCCGTGCGGCCGGACTGAGGCGACCCGGACTCCGGCCACGGCCCGTGCCGCCACCGGAGAGTCTCGAGATCAGGCCTTCTCGGGGACCCCGACGACGTACGCCGCCTGGCCGACGTGCTGGGCGGCGTCATCGACGATGCTCACCAGCCTCGCGCCACGCGTGACCGGCGGGTCCCAGCTGTCGTCGATGACCTCGCCCAGCGCGTCCTCGTCGAGGGTGTCGAGGTAGGCCAGCAGCGCCTCCGTCACGGCGGAGAGGTATTCCAGCAGCGGGCCGGGCTCCTCGGCGGTCACGGCGCGGGCCTGCTCGGCCGAGTCCCCGTAGCCGACCCGAGACCCTTCCTCCCCGAAGCCGGTGAGCTCTGCGAAGTCCTCGGAGACCCACAGCTCCTGGTGGTCGGCCAGATCCGCGAGCTGCGCATCGATCTCGCGGCCCGCGTGCCAGAGCAGCCAGGCGACGGAGTTCGGGTGTCCGCCCACATGGGCATTGAGCGTCTCGGCGTCGAGCTTGTCGCGCAGAGCCTCGGCGGCGTCGAGGGGGCGGGACGCTGCGTCACGAAGGATGTCGATTCCATTCATGCGCCCGACGCTACGCCGCAGCGCGGACTCGGTCGAGGGCCGGCCGCGAGGCCCGACCTGACGGTCATCTCCGCGCGCTCCGGCCCGCGCATCGCCGACCTCGCGCGGGTCACTCGTGCACGACGCCGCCGGCCTGCTCCGGGTGGCGCTGCAGCCAGCTCTCGATGAACGGGCAGATCACGACCACCGCCAGCGATTCGGATCGCGCCTCCGCCAGGACGGTGCGCACCAGCACCGACGCGACTCCCTCCCCGCGATGCTCGGGATCGGTGACGGTGTGGACGAGCTCGATCCGCCGGCGGGTTCGCTCATACAGGAGGATGCCGACGGTCGCGCCGTTCCGGACCGCCTCGTAGCGGCGGGAGGCAGCGTTGTGCCGTACGCGGATGTGCTCGTCCGGGCCATGCGTGTGCTCGTCGATGTCTACGCTCATCGCCCCGCGCCCCTTCCGGCCGATACCTCCACGGTACGTCAGAGGGCGGGTCGGCAGCAGTGCCGGATCCGCCTGTTGCGCCACCCGCAGCGATGCAGGACCCTTGGGGCCGCCCGCAGCAGAACCCTGCCCGACGCGCCACCCGCAGCAGTGCCGCACCTGCCTGGCCACCCGCAGCAGTCCCCTACCTGGCGCGTGGCACGAACATGTAGCTGAGCGGACCGTGCCCTCCTCTCACAGGGGTCTGGAGCCGCTCAGCAACACCTTTTTGCCAACAGCTCCGCGCCGGCGCTGGCTTGCCAACAGCCCGGCGCCGGCGCTGGTTTGCCAACGGCCCTGCGCTGGCGCCGGGGACGCCGGACCCAGGTGCCGGGCACCGTCGCGGTCAGGCGTCGCCGAGGCGCTCGAGCAGGGCGTCGACGCGGGCGACGTCGTCGGCCATCTCCAGGTGGGCCCAGCCGTCGCGGGCTCGTTTCGCCGCCCGCCGGGCCCGGTCGTGGATGCCGCGATCGGCGAGCATCTCGGCGTGCCGGTCATCGACATAGGCCGCCCAGTACCGGGCACGGGCGTCGTGACCGGCGGGCATCTCGTCGATGACCTGCATCGCCTCGCGACGGCGACGTTCGTACTCGGCCGCATCGGCAGCGCCGGGGGCGTCGGCGGCCCGGGCGGAATCCGCAGCTCCGGGGACGGGCGCGGCACCGGCGGCATCTCCAGTGTCAGCGGCACGGGCGGCCTCCTCGCGGGCCAGGGCGGTGCCGACCGCGATGAAGCGGCCCACCCGGGCGTCGACCCGGTGGTCCCACAGCAGCTCGGGGGGCAGCAGGGGCCGGCCACCCTCGGGGCGGGCACGGCGCTCGATCGCCCCGGCCACCTCGTCGGCCACAGCGGTCCGTCCCAGATCCAGAGCACGCCGCAGCACGAGCGCGTGCGCCTCGAGCTCGGTCCTGATCATCCTCGCGCGCTCGGCACGCGGGGTCGCGAGGTCGTCGGCCAGCCAGCGCGCCTCGGAGGCCACGCGGCGCAGCTCCTGGAGGGCTGCGGCGTGGTCGCCGGTGCGCTCGTGGATGCTCGCGGCCAGCCGGGAGGCCTCCAGCGCGCGGCGGTGATCGCGCTGCTGGTCGGCGATGCGCCGGGCCTGCTCGAGGGGCACCCACGCGGCCTCGTATCGCTCGGCCGCGATGCGCTGGGCCGCGACGGCGAGCAGCGGGCCGGTGCGCAGGGCGTCCCGCTGCAGGGAGCGCTGGAGGGAGGCGAGACGGCCGGCGGTGAAGGAGGCCTGGGCGGTGGCGCCGGCGGCCATCAGGGCCCGCAGCAGGTCGGTGATCAAGCCGATCCGCAAGGGCGGATCCTCGACGTCGTGGAGGGTCTCCAGGGCGTCCAGGGCGTGACGGGCCGCGTGCAGAGGGTGCTCGATGCCCAGGGTGCGGGCCAGCACGGCGTGGGCGGAGGTGGCGATGCGCGCGGGGTCGGGGAGGGGCCCTCCGGCCTCGGCGGCCTCCTGGTCGAGCACCTCGAGCACGTCGAGTGCGTGCGTGGTGGCGCCGGCGGGATCGCCGACGGCTTCGAGGGCCTGGGCCATGCGCAGGCGCAGCTCCTTGTCGGGATCGCCCATGACCTTCTCGCGGACGGCGGGCAGGGCCTTCAGCGCCGCCCGGAGCCGGGTGACCGCGCGCCGCGGATCGGCCGCGCCGCGGGCCTCGTCGGCCCCGGGAAGAGAGGTCTGCTCGAGGCCACGGACCACGGCCAGCAGCTCCGGGGGCGGCTCGGCTCGCTGCCCGCGCCGCCGGCCCCTCGCGGCGGAGCCGGCCCCGTCCACGGCGGCCTTGGTGGCCGCGGCGGAGCGGCTGCGCACCGGGCCGCGCTCCAGCAGCACGGCCACGGTCGCCTGCGCCTGCTCGGCGAAGCCCGAGCGATGCAGCACGGAGACCATGTCCGCCGCGTCGCGATCCACCGCATCCGCATCGCCCATCAGCACGGCGCCGCGGAGGGCAGCGCGCAGCAGCGCCAGCCGGTCCCCGGGCTCCGCCGGCGCGGTGCGGAACTCCTCGGCGAGCGCGCGGGCGTCCCGGTAGCGCTCGGCGTGCACGAGATCACCCACCCGGTGCGCGGCTTCGAGCACGCTGCGCGGGAAGGGCAGGGGCAGTTCCGGGGGTCGCAGGGCGACCCTCAATTCCTCCATGCCGGGCGGACCTGCCTGGTCGCGACGGCCACCCGGTTCCGGGACGGTGGCGGCGCCGGAGATGATCACAGAGGGAACCTACCAATCCTCCGCTGAGAGGTCCCGAGCCCGCCCCGCCGCCCCGCGGACTCGTCGCCGGACCGCCCGGGTATGGCCCACAGGCGGCTCTCCGCCCCAGTAACACGCTGTGACCAGGGGAGATTCGTCTGAGAGTCCTCTCATCGGCGGCTCATCACCGGCTCATCCCCTCCCGATTCACTGCATCCCATCGCCCGCGGCTCTGCGCGGTCCGATCCAGAAGGCAGCATCCCGAGGAGTCCCCATGACGATCCTGAACCAGGCCCCCGCGACAGCCCCCGCCACCACGACCTCCCCGGCCGACGCAGTCCTCTCCGCCGGGCCGGCGCGCAGCACGGACACGGCCGAGACGCCGCGGGCCCGGATCGAGCGCGCCAAGCACGCGTTCTCCACGCGGAGCGTCGGGGCGTTCCTGCGCCGCGCCGCGGACGTCGACCTGATCACCGCGGACCACACCCCGCGCGCAGGCGAGATCGTCCTGGCCCGCGTCACCTCCATCGGCCACCACAAGCGGCTCGAGGGCCCGACCTCCCGCCGCCAGGTCCTGTTCGTGGGCGACGAGATCGTGGTCGCCTACGGCAGCCGCTACGCCGCCGATCAGTTCCTCGCGACGGTCCCGGCCGACCTCGGCCCCGCTCACCTCGCGGCCGCCGGGGGACTCGCCTCGCGCGTGCTCGAGCAGCACGCCGGCGTCGGCTCCCCCACCGAGATCGAGCCCATCGGGGTCCTGCGCGATGAGCACGGTCCCCTCACCCTGTCTCGGGCCGCCGCGCATCGGATCGCGCCCGGGGTGGCCTCCCGTACCGATCGCCCCGCCCATCACGCGCCGGTGATCGCGGTGCTGGGGACGTCCATGAACTCCGGCAAGTCCACCGTGCTCGCCCAGCTCGCCCACGGTCTCGCCGCAGCCGGTCTGCGCGTCGCCGCCGGCAAGGCGACGGGCACAGGCGCCGGCAACGACTACAACCTCTTCCTCGACGCCGGCGCCCATCGGGTCCTGGACTTCACCGACTTCGGCTACGCCTCGACGTTCCAGCTCGGGGCCGACGAGGTGCGGGACCTGTTCCTGTCCATGGCCGACGAGCTCGCCGGTGGCGGTGCGGCGCCGGACGTGGTCCTCCTGGAGATCGCCGACGGGCTCTACCAGGGCGAGACCGCCCGCCTGCTGGGCGATGCGGAGTTCTGCCGGGTGGTGGACGAGGTGGTCTTCTCCGCGGGCGATGCGCTCGGCGCGGTCGGCGGGGTGGCGGCGCTGGCCACGCTCGGCCACGTCCCGAGCTTCGTCTCGGGCGTCCTGACCAGCTCCCCGCTGGCCACGGCCGAGTCCCGCCGGGCGCTCGAGATCCCCGTCGTGCCGACCTTCGACCTGGCCGATGCCGGCATCGCCCGCGGGCTGGTCACCGACCTGCTCAGGAAGCACGGCGCCGATGCTGCGTGAGCGCCGGCGGGCATGGCGTGAGAGCGGGCGGGCATCGCGCGAGCCGGCCGAGCCGGCATGGCGTGAGAGCGGGCGGGCATCGCGTGAGCGGGAGTCGGCCGAGCCGGCATCCCGTCAGCGCAACGGGCGCGAGCGGGAACCCCGTGAGGACGCCGACGGACTGCTGCGGAACCCGCCGCCGCTGCCTCCGCTGCTGCGGGGCGTGCGACGCCGCTGGCTGAGCGTCCTGGTGCTGCTGGGCCTCGGTCAGGCCGGGCTCGCGGCCCTGTCGGCGTGGGCGCTGGTCAAGCTCCAGGAGGCTCCGACGGGAGCCTCCCCGCTGCTGCTGCGGGCGCTGGTCCTGCTGGTCCTCGCCGCCCTCGCGGTCGGCGCGCTGAAGGTGCACGAGCGGGTGGTGGCCGAGAAGCTGGGTCAGGACTACGTCCATCAGCTGCGGCTGCACCTGCTCGGCGACGCCCTCACTCCCGGGCACGCGACTTCCCTCGGCGTGACCGTCGCCCGCACCACCAATGATCTCTCCGGGGTGCGCAACTGGGTCTCCCAGGGCATCGCCCCGCTCACGGTGGCGGTGCCGCTGATCGGCGGCAGCCTCGTCACCCTCGCCGTGCTCCACCCCGCGCTCGCCCTCGCGATGGCCGCTCCGCTGCTGGTGCTCGGCCTGTGCCTGGTGTTCTGGGCGCGCACCGCGCTGGTCAAGACGCGCCGGATGCGGCGCACCCGCGGCCGGCTCGCCTCCCGGATCGCCGACACGGTGACGGCGTCCGACGGGATCCTCGCCTCGGGCGGGACCCGCCGCGAGCTGCGCAACCTCCGGGACGCCTCGGGCCGCCTGGTCGAGATCGCGGTGGATCGCGCCGAGACGGTGGGGACCATCCGCGCCGGAGGGATCGTCGCCTCGACCCTGACCGCGCTGCTGGTGGCCGCCACCGGCGCCTTCCTGGGTCTCGCCCCCGGGGTCACGATGGCGGCCATGGCCGTGGCCGGGATCGCCTCGACCCCCGTTCTCGAGATCGGCCGGATCGTGGAGTACCGCCAGACCTACCGGGCCGCGCGAATGGTGCTCGGGCCCGCCCTGGCCGGCGCGGCGGCCCGCCGTGAACAGGCCTCGGCACGTCGCCGGGCCGGTGCGGAGGCCGCCCCGCCGGTGATGCCACCGAGCGGGCAGGGAGCCGAGCGCCTCGTCCACCTCGAGCTGCCGGGCCTGACGGAGCCCGGTGATGCGCTGCGGGCGTGGACCGGCGATCGGGTGCGGCTGGTCAGTGAGGACCCTGCGGCCCCGCGCGAATTCGTGCGACGGCTGCTCGAGCTCTCCCCCGGCCCGGAGGATGCCGCCCCCGATGCGACGTGGGTGGCCGGTGAGAACCTGCGGGCTCTGCGGTCCAAGCGGGTGCGGATGCTGGTCGGCTACGCAGGTGCCGGCGCCGTCTTCGAGCCGGGCACGGTGGCACGGGCACTGCATTACCGCCGCCCCGACCTGGACGCCGCCCACGACCAGGAGATCCTGGACCTCGTCGGCCTGGACGTCTCCGCACTGCCCGATGGCGCCCGCACCCGTCTGCGACGCGGCGGCGAACCGCTGGGGCGCGGCGACCGCGCCCGGCTCGCCCTGGCCCGTGCCCTGTACGGGACGCCGCCGCTGCTGATCGTCGACGCCCTCGAGGGCGATCTGGATGACGACGGGCGCAGGATGCTGGAGCGGGTGCTGACCGGGTATCCCGGCATGGTCCTGCTGACCGGGTCCGATGACCTCGCCCGTCGGCTCGAGGCACGCGAATACCGGCTGCGCTCGCTCACGGCCGCCGAGCGCGGCAACACCGCCGGCGTCGGGACGGACAGCGAGGACGAGTAGCGCCGAGACCGGTCGAGATCGGTCAGTCCTCCAGGCGGGACCGGTCAGTCGCCCGGACGAGATCAGTCATTCGCCCCAGCGGGACCGGTCAGTCGTCCAGGCGGGCGCGGTCAGTCGTCCTCGTCGTCCTCATCATCGTCGTCCCCCTCATCGTCGTCGCCGTCGTCATCATCATCGTCGTCGGCGTCGGCGCTGCGGGTGGACGTATCGTCCTCGCACTCCCAGCCCCCGTCGTCCCACTCGCAGGTGTCGGAGGGGCGCTGCGTCGTGCCCGTGGAGGCGCCGTCCTCGCTGCTCGATGAGCCGCCGGCACCACTGGACCCGCTGGAGCTGCTGGAACCGCTGGAGCTGCCGGACCCCGAGGAGCTGCCCTGCCCGGAGCCGTCGGACTCGGGGGTTGCGGAGGGTTCCGGGGCCGGCTTCGGCGAAGGAGCCGGCTCGAGGGAGACCCCGTCGCCGGCGGAGGAGGCCTCCGAGCCCGAGGACCCGGCTCCGGCCTCGGCCTCCGGGATCTCCACGGACTCCTCCCCCGCGCTGTCGCCGGCCTGCGAGGACTCGGGCACGTCACCGGGCAGGCCACCGGAGGATCCGCCCCCGTCGGAGGCGGCGGCGTCCTCCTCCACGACGATGCCCGGACGGTCCACCCCCGTCTGCTCCACGGCGGGCAGCGCGGCGAGGCCGACCGCCGCGAGCGCGACAGCCAGGATGATTGCGGCGGTACGGAGAGCCTTCACGTCTTTCATGGTCCCCACCTGCGATGAAACAGGCGTGAACTCGTCATGAGAGGCCTCTCATGTGCTGGCCGCGCCCCAGGCATCACGGGCCGGGGTGCGCGTGGCCGGCTCGTCAGGCGGGGCCTCACGCGCGCGGATCCACGAGTTTGTACCCGGCGCCGCGGACGGTCACGAAGCGACGTGCGCCCAGCTTGCCGCGGAGGTATCCGACGTACACGTCGACCACGTTCGAGGCGCCGTCGTAGTCGTAGCCCCAGACCCTCGACAGCAGCAGGTCGCGGGTGAGCACCTGACGGGGATTCTCGAGGAACACCCGTGCCATCGTGAACTCCCGCGAGGACAGCTCGACCGAGCGCTCCGGACCGGCCGCGCCGCCGGACTCCTCGGCCCGGTCGGCGGGCGCGCCCTCGCCGTCCCCGTCGGCCGGCTCGTCGCGGAACGTGGCGACCCGCGTGCGCAGGTCCAGACGCAGGTCCCCGAGCTCGAGCACATCGCTGCCGGCCGCACCGGCGCCCGCCGCCGCCTCGCGCGCACGCAGCTTCACCCTGGCCAGCAGCTCCTCGAAGCGGAAGGGTTTGGCGATGTAGTCGTTGGCGCCGGCCTCGAGCCCCTGGACCGTGTCCTCGACCCCGGTGCGAGCGGTGACCATGAGGATGGGAAGGTCCACCTCCATCTCCCGCAGCGCCCTGAGCACCTGGAAGCCGTCCATCCGCGGCAGTCCCACATCGAGGATCAGCAGGTCGAAGTCGCCGCTGGAGGCGAGGTCCAGTGCGCTGATGCCGTCCTCGACCACGCTCGAGGCGTACCCGTTGGCCTTGAGCCCGCGCTCGACGAATCGTGCGATCCGTGCTTCGTCCTCGGCGATCAGGATCCTCATCGGCGGCCTGCTCCCTTCGTCTGCGGCGCCTGCGTGCCCGCGCCTGTGCCCGTCGGCCCAGTATCCCCGGGCTCGGCCTCCCCCGGCCCGCCCGGCCCGCTCCCCGCCGGCCGCGCATGCTGCGGGATCACGATGGTGAACGTGGAGCCACGGCCGGGCTGCGAGGACAGGCGAACGTCCCCGCCGTGGCCCTGCGCGATCGCCTGCACGATGGGCAGGCCCAGGCCGGTGCCCGAGCCGCGGTCGTTGTCGACCCGTGCGAACCGCTCGAAGATCCGCTGCTGATCGTGCTCGGCGATGCCGACGCCCTCGTCCTGCATGCTGAGGTGGATCTCCGGGCCGTCCGGTCCCAGCACCCGGTCCACCGCGAACCGCACCCTGCTGCCCTCCTCGCTGTAGCGCGCGGCATTGGCGGCGAGCTGGACGACGGCCTGCGTCAGGCGCTGCTCGTCGGCGTCGGCCGTGACGTCCGCGGCCCGGTCCAGCACCCAGTCGCGGTCGGCGATGTGCTCCATCCGTGCGAGCGCGGAGCGGGCGAAGGCGGCCAGGTCCACGGGCCGGGTGCGCACGTAGTCGGGACGGGTCGAGGCCGCCAGCTCCGAGAGGTCCCCGACGACGCGGCCCATGCGGCCGAGCTCGTCCATGGCGATCTCGTGGGCCTCGCGCACGTCGGCGGGGTCCTCGGCGTCGGCCGTCTCCAGGGTCCCGTGCACGATCGTCAGCGGGGTGCGCAGCTCGTGGCCGACGTCGCTCATGAAGCGCCGCTGCTCGGCGAACCCTGCCTGGATCCGTTCGAGCATCCGGTTGAAGTTGCGGGCCAGAGCGGCGATGTCGTCCTGTCCCTCGGGCACGGGGACCCGGCGGCCGAGGTCGTCGACCGTGATCTCCTCGGTCGCTGCGCGCAGTGTCTCCAGCGGTCTGAGCAGTCGCCCCGTGACGAGGTAGCCGACCCCGCCGGCCACGATCAGCGTCACCACGGACAGCGCCGAGAAGGTGGCCACGGACCGCCACAGCTCCTGCTTCTGGGCGCCGATGTCGTTGGCGACCACGAAGATCCCCTCCGAGTCGTCCCCCGCCACCTGCACGGAGGCCACCAGGGCCTTCACCTCGCGTCCGTCGACGTCCAGACTGGTGGAGACCGTGCGGCCCGGCTCGTGCACCGCCAGGATGTCCTCCAGCACCGTCGGCGACTCGGCGGGCCCTTCTGCCACCAGGTCGAAGTCCTGTGCCTGCGGCTTGTACAGCGGTTCGCCGTCGATCACGGCCAGCACCGATTCGTTGTCCGAGGGCGCCGCGGACTCCGTGGCGGCGTTCAGCACGCTGTCCACGGAGGTGTGGACGTGGGAGCCGTCGTCCTCGGTGGCGTTCGCGATCAGATCCAGCTCGCGCAGCTCCTGCTCCAGCTCGGCCTCCACGCGGTCCTCGAGCACACCGAACTGGGACGCATAGGTGAGCAGGCCGGTGACGGCGAGCCCCACCACCATGAAGGCGAGCACCACGGACAGCACGCGGGTGCGCACCGACCACCCGCCCGTCGCGGCACCGGCGAGCGACTCGCGCAGGCTCTGCAGGGGCATGGTCGCATCGTAGGGGACGGGCTGCGCCGGGGACCGGCAGCGGTCGGCGCAGGCCCGTCAGCCGCGAAGCGGCCGGTGCCGCGTCACGAGCCGGTCAGTCACGCCCGCGACGGCGTCGGATGATCCCGACGATGCCGCCGCGCTCCTTGAGCGAGCGCCGCGTGCCCCGGTGGCCGCTGCCCTCGCTCGGCGCGACGCCCTCCCGTGCGGTGGAGCGCTCCCCCGCGGCGGGGTCCTCTCCAGCGACAGGGTCCTCTCCCGCGGCGGGGTCCTCTCCCGCGGCGGGGTCCTCTCCCGACGCGGGCGCCGGCGCCGGGGACCCGGCGGGGTTGACGGAGCGGCTGCTGCGGGTGCGCCGCTCCTCGCTGCGCCGGGTCTCCTCCTGCTCGGCCGCGGCCCGCTCGCGGGCCTCGCGGTGGCGGGCCTCGCGCAGCTCGGCCAGCCGAGCCTCCTCGCGGAGCCGGCGCCGCTCCCCCGGGCCCTCGGCGATCCGGTAGAGCACCGGGACGATGACCAGCGTCAGTAGGGTCGAGGAGACGAGACCGCCGATCACGACCACGGCCAGCGGCTGCGCGATGAACCCTCCGTTGCCGGTGATGCCCAGCGCCATCGGGATCAGCGCGAAGATCGTCGCCGCCGCGGTCATCAGGATCGGCCGCAGCCTCTTGCCGGCCCCGCGATGCAGTGCCTCCTCCAGGCTCATGCCCTGCCGGCGGTACTGGTTGACCAGGTCGATCAGCACGATCGCGTTGGTGACCACGATGCCCACGAGCATCAGCAGGCCGATCATCGAGGGCAGGCCCAGCGGGACCTGGGTGATGATCAGCAGCCCGAGAGCGCCGGTGGCGGCGAAGGGGATCGAGACCAGCAGGATCAGGGGCTGGACGAGGGACTTGAAGATCCACACCAGCAGCACGTACACCAGCAGGATCGCGGCGAGCATGGCGATGCCGAGCTGGCCGAAGGTCTCGTTGATGTCCTCGGCGGTGCCGCCGACGGTCGCGTCGACGCCGTCGGGCAGGTCGGCGTCCTCGATCGCCGCGTTGGCCGCGTCGGTCGCATCGCCCACGTCCTCACCCTCGGGGGTGACGGAGACCGTGACGGTCTCCAGTCCGTCCTGGGTGGCGATCTGGGGGCGGGACTGCTCCTCCTCGACCGAGGCGATGTCGGTCAGCGGGATCCCCCCGGCCAGCTCGAGGCCGCGGAGCTCGTCCAGGGTGTCCACGCTCTCGCCGCGCTCGACGTAGATGTCCAGCTCGTCGTCGTCCAGGGTGATGGTGCCGATGGCCCCGGGGTACATCTGTGCCGCGACCATGCCGATCACGGTGCCCTCGGTCAGCCCCAGCCGGCCGGCGGCCTCCCGATCGACGGTGACCACCGCGGTGGGCTGATCGGCCTGCAGGTCGCTGGTGACCTCCTCGACGCCCTCGGGAACCGGGTCGAGCTCGGCGAGGATCGCGTCGTTCGCGTCCTGGCGGGCCTCGGAGGTGGGGCCGGTGATCAGGATGTCGATCGAGCTGGAGCCGGTGGGGGAGGCGACGTCGGCCGCTTCGACGGTGCCGGAGTCCGGGAGGTCCTCCAGGGCGGCGACCATGTCCTCCTGGACGGCGGCCTGGTCGGCGTCGGTCTCGGTGGTGATCGAGTAGCTGATCTCGTTCTCGGCGCCGCCGCCCCCGAAACCGGTCGAGCCGCCGCCGATGGTGGTCTGGACCGTCTCGACCCCGTCGACCTCGAGCAGCGCCTCTTCCGCCTCGGAGGCCTTCTCGGAGGACTGCTGCAGGCTGGTCCCCGGGGGCAGGGTCTGGGTGAGGGAGGCGATGTTCTGCCCGGTGTCCCCCAGGAAGTTGACGTTGACCAGCGGGATCAGGAACACGGTGGCGACCAGCACGGCGACGGAGGCGGCGAGCGTGAGCAGCCGGCGCAGCAGCGAGTCGAGGGTGATGTGGAGGATGCGGTCGTACAGGCGGTGCAGCCAGCCGCGCTCCTCGCGGGCCTCGGACTCCTGGCGGATTCGGGCGGCCTCGGCGGCGTCGGCGGGATCGAGGTCCTCGTGGCCCTTCGGGGAGCGCAGGAACCAGTAGGCCAGAACCGGCACGATGGTCAGCGCCACCAGCAGGGAGCTGAGCATGGCGATACCGACGGTCAGCGCGAAGGGCCGGAACAGCTCACCGGCCAGGCCGGAGACGACCGCGATCGGCAGGAACACCACCACCGTCGCCAGGGTGGAGGCGGTGATCGCGCCGGCGACCTCCCCGGTCGCATCGAGGATGGCGCGCATCTTGGCCTTGCCGTAGGCGAGGTGACGGGTGATGTTCTCGATCACCACGATCGAGTCGTCGACCACGCGGCCGATGGAGATGGTCAGCGCCGCCAGGGTCAGCATGTTCAGCGTGTACCCGGTCACCAGCATGCCGATGAAGGCGATCAGCAGCGAGGTGGGGATGGAGATGGCGGTGACGACCGTCGGCCGCACCCGCCGCAGGAACAGCAGGATCACGCCGACGGCGAAGATCAGCCCCAGCAGGCCCTCCTCGGCGAGCGCCACGATCGATTCCTCGATGAACGGCGCCTGATCGAAGACGACGTCGCTCTCGGCGTTGCCGCCCACGTCCGGCAGGGTGTCCGCCAGCACGCCCTCGACGTCCTCGGAGATGTCCACGACGTTGCCGTCTGTGGTGGCGGTGACCATCACGACCAGCGACTCGCGGCCGTTGGTGCGGGAGATCGAGGTGGCCTCCTCGGTGGTGCGATCGACGGTGGCGACCTCCGAGAGGGTGACCGGTTCCTGCGGCTGGGCCTGGGCGTCCTGGCCCGGCAGTGCCTCCTCGCCCGACTGAGGGTCCTCGCCGGCCTGCCCCGGCTCTGCTTCCTGGCCCTCGCCCTGCTGGCCGTCGCCGGCCGGGAGCAGTTCGATGGTCTCGAGACTCTCGATGCTGTCCAGGGACTGGCCCAGGACCACGTCGAGGCTGCGGTTCTCGTCGGTGACGGTGCCGCCGGGCACGGACAGGCCGTGCTCGTCCAGGGCGGTCGCGATGTCGTTCTCGGTGAGCCCGTTGTCGGCCAGGGCCGCCTCGTCCGGGCTGATCCGCACGATCTCCTCGGGCGCGCCGATCACGGCGACCGAGGAGACACCCTGGACCCGCTCGAGCTCCTCCGTCACGGAGGCGTCCAGCCGGGTGGCGAGCTCCGTCGGCTCCAGATCGGAGGAGACGGAGACGACGACGGCCGGCAGGTCGCTGGTGCCGCCGGAGATGACCTGGGGCTCGGCGTCCTCGGGCAGCTGGTCCTCGATGCGGGTCAGGGCCGCGTCGACCTGGTTGGTCGAGCGCGCGACGTCCGTGCCG
This sequence comes from Brachybacterium sp. GCM10030268, assembly GCF_042666305.1. Taxonomy (NCBI): domain Bacteria; kingdom Bacillati; phylum Actinomycetota; class Actinomycetes; order Micrococcales; family Dermabacteraceae; genus Brachybacterium; species Brachybacterium sp. GCM10030268. Next base: position 71,489 of record NZ_JBHTCW010000009.1, read on the forward strand.
TAGGTCAGCTCGACCGTGACCATCGAGGTGCCGGCCTGCGAGGTCGATGAGGTCGATTCGACGTTCTCCAGCCCGCTGAGGGCCTGCTCGATAGGGCGGCTGATGCGCTCCTGGACCTGCTCCGAGGAGGAGCCCGGTGCAGGAGTGACCACCTGGATCTGCGGGAGCGCGACGGAGGGGATGAGCTCCTGACGCATCGTCGTCATCGCGAAGGCACCGATGATCGACACGGCGATGCAGACCAGGGCGATGAAGGAGCGGTTGTTCAGGCTCAGACGGGCGAGGCGGTTCATCGTGCTCCTCGAGCGGTGCGATGCGTGCGGCGGCGAAGCGGCACGGCAGGTCCCGCGCCCGGAGGAATCGGCGGCGGGCCCTCCACGCCGAACTGTTCCATACGAATCTGTATCGGTGTATCCGACGTCCGTAGGAGAATCCAGGTCCGTCGGTCGGCCGCCCCGCAGCCCCCGTTCTCCTTTCCGGGGCGATTTTCCGGGCCGTGCGCCCTGGGAGGACAATGGGACCGTGCCCGACCCCGCATCTCCTGGTTCCACCTCCCCCGCTGCCACCGGTCCGGCCTCGAAGGCCGCCGCCCGCCGCGTCGTCGACCGCGACATCCTAAGGCTGGCCGTGCCCAGCCTCGGCGCGCTGATCGCCGAGCCGCTGTTCCTGCTGGTGGACTCCGCGTTCATCGGCCGGGTCGGCACCGTCTCACTCGCCGGCCTGGGCCTGGCCTCCGCGGTGCTGACCACGGTGATCGGGCTCTCGGTGTTCCTGGCCTACTCGACCACGGCGTCGGTGGCGCGGGCGTTCGGGGCCGGCCGCACCCGCGAAGCGATCGCGCGCGGCGTCGACGCCTGCTGGCTGGCGCTGATGATCGGGGCGGGTGCGCTGATCCTGCTCGCCGTCGGCGGCCGCTGGATCCTGGCCCTGTTCGGGCCCTCGCCCGAGGTGCTCGACGAGGCGACGACGTATCTGCGCCTGAGCGCGTTCGGGGTGCCGGCGATGCTCGCCGTGCAGTCCGCGACCGGGCTCCTGCGCGGCCTGCAGGACGCGAAGCTGCCGCTGATCGTCGCCGTCTCGGGCGCGGTGGTGAACATCCCGTTGAACTGGACGTTGATCTTCGCCCTGGATCTGGGGATCGCGGGCAGCGCCCTCGGGACGGTCATCGCGCAGTGGGGCATGGCCGGGGTGCTGCTGGTGCTGGTGTCCCGCGCCGCGCGTCGCCACGGTGCACCCCTGCGGCCGCACCTCGGGCAGGTCGCCTCGGCCGGCCGCGAGTCGGTGCCGATGTTCGTGCGCACCGTCTCGCTGCGCGTGGTGCTGCTGGCCGGGACGCTCGTGGCCACCCAGCTCGGAGCCGTGCAGCTGGCCGCCCACCAGATCGCCCTGACCGTGTTCAACCTGCTCGCCCTCGCCCTCGACGCCCTCGCGATCGCGGGCCAGGCGCTGACGGGGAGGTTCCTCGGCGCGGCCGATGCCGCCTCCGTGCGCGCGGTGACCCGCCGGCTGATGGTGTGGGGCGTCGGCGGGGGCGTGGCCACCGGGATACTGCTGCTGGCGGCCAGCTACGTGATCCCAGGTCTGTTCACCCCCGACGTCGCGGTGCAGGAGAACCTGCGCGCGGCCTTGTGGATCCTCATGATCGCCCAGCCCGTGGCGGGCTACGTGTTCGTGCTGGACGGGGTGCTGATGGGCGCGGGAGATGCTCCCTACCTGGCCAAGGCCGGCGTCCTCAACGCGGCCGTCACCCTGCCGTTCGCAGCGCTGGTCTACTACTCCGACTGGCACGGGGCGTGGGCCCTGGCCGCGCTCTGGGTGGCGTGCACGCTGATCTTCATGATCGCCCGCGCGGTGACTCTCGGAGTGCGCGTGCGCAACGACGCCTGGATGCGGCTGGGCGGGTGAGCGGCTACACGGCTGAGGCGTGATCAGCCGGGCATCGTCGCCAGCATCGACCCGGCATCGACACGGGGGATGGCACGACCATGTAGTGGAGCGGCATCTGCCCTCCCCTGAGAGGGGGCAGATGCCGCTCAGCTACACCTTCGTGCCAGTGGGCTCGTGCCTGATGCCGGCCCAGCAACCCGCTCAGTGGGAGTTGAGGAACTCCTGGAGCGCCTTGGTCGTCGAGTAGCTGTTGCGGAAGTCCCACACGCCGTTGCTGCTGTGGCCCATGGCGGCGCGCAGCTTGGCGGTGGTCTCCGAGCCGATCTTGCCGTCGACCTCCGCACCGATCTTCGCCTGGAGAGCCTTGATGTCGCTGGTCGAGAGCGAGCCGTCGGCGCTGACGCCGATCCAGGACTGCAGAGCCGCCGTGGTCCTGGGGCCGAACTTGCCGTCGACCACGAGGTCGGCGGAGCTGCTCGAGCCGGAGCCCTCCGAGCCGGAGCTGCTGGGCGTGCTCGCGGCGGGGGCGCCGTCGTTGAGGAACTGCTGGAGCGCCTTGGTGGTGGAGTAGCTGGTGCGGAAGTCCCAGGTGCCGTTGTCGCTGAGCCCGATCGTGGTGCGCAGCTTGCCGGTGGTCTCCGAGCCGATCTTGCCGTCCACGCTCGCGCCGACCTTGGCCTGCAGCGCCTTGATGTCGCTGGTCGAGAGCGAGCCGTCGGCGCTGACGCCGATCCAGGACTGCAGAGCCGCCGTGGTCTTGGGGCCGAACTTGCCGTCGACGGCGAGTGCACCGGAGGTCTCGGACGGGGCGCCGGTGCTCGTGCCGCCGCCGGTGGAGCCGCTGCTGGAGCCCCCGGCGGGCTGCGCATCGGGGTCGGCCCCGCCGTTGGACCTGGTCAGGCCCGCCTTGGCACCGCAGGTGGGCCAGGCGCCGGGGCCCTGCTCGGCGAGGGTGCGCTGGGCGACCGCGATCTGCTCGGCCTTGGTCGCGTCGTCGGCGCTCGAGGCGTACTCGCCGCCGCCGAAGGCCGTCCAGGTGGAGCTGGAGAACTGCAGACCGCCGTAGTAGCCGTTGCCGGTGTTGATCGACCAGTTGCCGCCGGACTCGCACTGGGCGACCTCGTCCCACACGGACTGGTCAGCGGTGGCGACACCGGCGCCGCCGATGCTCAGCCCGGCGGCCACGACGGCGCCGCCGGTGGCAGCGGCCATCTTGGGCGCCACGCGAGCTCCGCGGAAGTAGACGGCGCCGCCGTCGGCGCGGTGGGAGGGGGTGCGGCGTGCAGTGGCCATGGGAAGGCTCCTCGGGACACGGGGGAAGGGGCGGGAGCGGGAAGCTGTCGACCGGCGGACCGGCGATGCTCCCCTGCTGCGGGCTGGTGGCCTGCGCTCCGTACCGGGGCACCCTCTACGTTGCCTGGCCCGGAGCACCGGGAATAGCCTTCCTGACCAATCCCGACCGCGGTTTTTGCCCGATTTTTACCGGACGCGCAGGAAATGTCCTTCGAGGCGAGCCCCTGGAAGGGCTATTGGCCTCGGCCGGATCTCAGCTCGGCGAGGGGCACTGCAGACCCGGGATCAGATCACGGAACGGCCGCCGTCGACGCGCACATTCTCGCCGGTGATCATGGCGGCGTCCCGGCCGGCGAGGAAAGCGACCAGGGAAGCGACCTCACCGGGGTCGGCGAAACGCCCCGCCGGGATCTCCTCGCGGGCTTTCGCCCCTTTCTCCCCCACCCAGATCTCGCGGGCGAGAGCGGTGTCGACGATGGTCGGGGAGACGGCATTGACGGTGACGCCGCGCGAGGCCCATTCCACCGCGAGCACTCGGGTGAAGCCCAGGATGCCCGCCTTGCTGGCGGAGTAGGCGGCGTGCTCGGCCAGTCCGATCTCGGCGGCCTGGGAGGCGATGGAGACGATGCGCCCGTAGCCGGCCTCGAGCATGGCGCGGCCGGCGGCCTGGGCCATGAAGAAGCTGCCGGAGAGGTTGACCGCGAGCGTGGCCTGCCAGTCCTTCGCCGGGACCTGCTCGCCGGGGGCGAAGCGGCCGATGCCGGCGGAGTTGACGAGGACGTGGGGCGCTCCGAGCTCCGTGGTCACCCGGGAGACGGCCTCGGAGGCTGCGTCCGCGTCGGAGATGTCCGCGCTCACGGGCAGGTGGCCGGCGCCGGGCAGGGCGGCGACCGCCTCATCCAGGCCGGAGGCGATGTCGACGCCGGCGATGCGGGCCCCGCGTTCGGCCAGATGGGTCGCGATGGCGTGGCCGATACCGGAGGCAGCGCCGGTGATGATCGCGATCTGGCCGGCGAAGTCGTGGGAGGTGAGGTCAGTGGTCACGGAGATCGTCCTCTCGCGGCTGGTCGGTCCTTGTGCAGACTCTTCTGTCTGTTCCCCGCCACGCTACCCGCGCCTCGGCGGGATTCACCGCCTGAGAGCCCTGCCGCCGCGACGTCACAGCGCTCCCGGGCTGGACTTCTCGCGGGCCCGGTCGGCGACGCTGACGGCCATGGCCACGAGGGTCAGCGCCATGATGATCGCGATCGCGATGATGAACGCCTCGAGCCACGCGTGGCCGCCCTCGGTGAGGGCGAAGATGACACCGGGGATCATCGCGGTGCCGATCGCCGCGCCGGTGCGTTGGCCCAGCTGAAGGATCCCGCCGGCCACGCCCCCGAAGCGGGGGTCGACCGAGTGCAGGGTCAGGGTCTGGTTCGGCGAGATGATCATGCCCTGACTGAAGCCCATCAGCATCAGCGGCGCGGCCAGCCACCAGAACGCGATCGCCCCGCTCTCGACGAAGCCGGCCAGAAGGGCGGTGCCCAGCAGGCCGGTGAAGGCGATGGCGAACCCGGCAATCACCAGGCGGCGGCCGAGTGCGAGCACGTACCGGCCGGCGACCTGCGAAGTCACTGCGGCCGCGGCCGAGGACGGCAGGCCCATCAGGGAGGCCTCGAAGGCGGAGTGCTCGAGGTGCATCTGCAGGTACAGCGGCACGATGATCCACACACTGGTGGCGCCGAGGAAGTAGATCGAGACGATGAGGATGCCGTTGCGGAATGCGCGGGAGGTGAAGATCGCGGTGTCGACCATCGGCGGCCGGCCGGAGAGCTTGTAGCGCTGCTCCCACCACCACCACAGGCCCAGCACCGCCAGGCCGACGGGGAAGGACAGCCACACCAGCGGGCTGACGCCGCGCTCGAGGAACGGCAGCATCACCCCGAGGATCGCCACGCACAGCAGCACGGTGCCGACGGGGTCGAGGTCCGGGCGACGCGTAGCCCGGACGTGGTCGTCGGGGATGACCTTGAAGGCGCCGGCGATGGCGGCGATGCCGATCGGGACGTTCATCAGGAACATCCATCGCCAGCCCTGGTCGGGGCCCAGCACCTGGATCAGCAGGCCGCCGATGACGGGGCCGACGGCGGTGGCGACGGCGACCGTGGTCGCCAGCAGCGCGAAGGCGCGGGCGCGGTCCTGGCCGCGGAAGTGCTGCTGGATCAGCGCGACCGTCTGCGGGTTCAGCAGCCCCGAGCCGACGCCCTGGAGGATGCGGGCGGCGTTGAGCACCTCGACCGACGGGGCGAAGCCGCTGAGCAGGGAGCCGATCGTGAACACGGCGATGCCGACGATCAGCATCCGGCGCCTGCCTGTGGCGTCCCCGGCGCGGCCGGCGGGCACCAGCAGCATCCCGAACGCCAGCGCGTACCCGGAGATCACCCACTGCAGCCCGCCCGTATCGGCCTCGAGGCTCTCACCGATGGCGGTGAGGGCGACGTTGATGACGCTCACGGCCACCAGTGCCATGAACAGCGGCGCCAGGAGCACCGCGAGGAGGGGCTTGCGGCGCACCGTCTGGGCCGGTGCGTTGGGGTCGGGAGTCACATCAGCAGGATAGGCACTCCCTCCAGCGTCCGTTCAGCCGCCGCCCGCCGCTCGTGGTGGGAGGAAGGTCTGCCGGGCAGCTCCTACCCCGTCCATCCCGTCGGCCCTCTCGGCCCTGTGCGCCCGAAGGGATCCGCGCCGGCGTCGGGCTCCGTGCCGTCGGCGTCGTCGCGGTAGGGTCCCGGTGGGATCACGTAGTCGGTGCGATCCGACAGCAGCGGCGCAGAGACCTGCAGGGATCGCAGCGGGGGACGTGAGGAGTAGTCCGCGCCGGGGAAGCGGCCGAACTGGTCGCCGGTCCCGGCCGGCCGGGTCCGATCCGCGGCCTCGAGCATGGCCATGGCGTCCCCGGGGGTGGGGAACTTCGAGGACCACACGTGTCCCGGAGGCAGCGGCGAACGGAACAGCGCACCGCCCGGTCGGGTCCACAGGGACCCGGGCTTGGAGCGATCACGCAGAGCGTGGGCTCGCCACGTGATCACCGGGTGGGAGGACAGCCAGTTGACCCAGTGGACGAAGAAGCTGGGATCGGTCGCGGCGCGATCGGCGACCTCGTTGACGTTGACCTCGGCATTGAGGTATTTGCCGCCCGAGAGGACACCGATCACGCCCGGTGCACCCTCCGGCGCGAAGCTGTAGCCGAAGTTGTCGGCCGTGTACTCCTGGGCTCGGGAGAACGCGGAGCCCAGGATCGGGATCATCCGCAGCACGTTGACGAAGACCAGTCGGAAGTAGGAGACGTGGCCGGCGGCGAGGTGGCCCACCTCGTGCCCGATGACGAAGCGCAGTGCCTCCCGGTCACGGTTCTCTCCGCCGACCTCGAACATGTCCGAGTGGATCACCACGAAGCGACGGAAGCCGTGGCCCGCGGCGAAGGCGTTGACGACTCCGTTGCCCATCAGCACGTAGGCATCGGGGACCCGGCGCATGCCGTACTGCTGGGCGGCCTCGACCACCATCCGATACCCCTCGGGGAACTGGGTAGGGCTCATGCGCACGGCCGTGGCCCGCATCCGCGCGTACATCACCGCACGCGCCCACCAGGCCAGGATCGGGAACAGCGGGAGGATCGCCACGAGCTGGAGGGCGAAGGGGATGAACCCCACATACCGCCACAGCTCGCTGACCGTCGCCTCACCCTCCAGGACCTGCAGCACGACGGTCGAGACCATGAGGGCGATCCACCCGGCATAGGTCAGAACCGTCAGTCCGATGCCGACGGCCAGGAGAGGCAGCTCCCACGGGTGCCGGATCCGTCTGCGACCGAGTACCCCGTGCGTGGTCGCACCGTTGATGAGGTTCGGGTCCTCGGGCCGGCTCCGGCCGGAGGGCCCGGGGTTCGGGGACGCTCCGAAGGGGCCGGGTGACCCGGGCCCCGAGGGGATGCCACCGTGCGGCGGTCCACCCGAGGGCGGGCTGCCCGGCGGCATTCCTCCCGGCGGCTGGGTGCCGGGGAACGACGGCAGTCCTGGAGGCGGTTGGGTCATGGCGCGCACGCTCCTTCGGTCCATCGGCCTGCAGAGGCCTTCGACGACGATAGCCTCGCGCGGCCCGATGCGCCCTGAACGAGCGCTGGACTGTGGACGAGAACCTGGGCTCCCGCGTCGCCCGGGCCGCGAGGCACTCCACCCGGGTCAGCGAAGCACGCGCCCCAGCAGTCTCCGCTTGAGGCCGCGATAGGGCGGGTAGACCAGGCGCAGGGTGTCCGGCCGCAGGGGTTTGCGGACCACCGGTTTGGCGTGGGTGAAGGTCTCCAGGCCGGCCCGCCCGTGGTACGCACCGGAGCCCGAGGCGCCGATCCCGCCGAACGGCATGGTGGGTGAGCCGACGTGGGCGAGGGTCATCCCCAGCGCCAGGGAGCCCGAGGAGGTCTCCGCAGTGAAGCGTTCCTCGACCTCCCGGCGACCGGTGAACACGTAGGCGGTCAGCGGCTTCTCGCCGGCGCGGATCCGGGCGATCGCCTCGTCCGGGCCCTCGACGGGGAGGATCGGCAGCACGGGGCCGAAGATCTCCTCCCCCATCACCGCATCGCCCTGCTCCACACCGGTCATGATCGTCGGCGGGAGGTAGCGGCTCGCGCGGTCGGCGCCGGCGGTGCCGCCGAGGGCGACCTTGTCGTCGTCGATCAGGCGCAGCACACGGTCGAAGTGGTCGGTGGAGATCATGCGTCCGTAGTCCGGGGAGCGCTCGGGCCGGGCGCCGTACATCTCCCGCACGGCCCGCCGCAGGTGCGGGACCAGCTTCGTCGCCGTGCGCGGGGTGGCCATCAGGTAGTCAGGGGCCACGCACGTCTGGCCGGTGTTGGTGAACTTCCCCCACACGATGCGGCGCGCGGTCCGTGCCAGATCCACCCCGTCGTCGACGAAGACCGGGGACTTCCCGCCCAGTTCGAGGACGGTCGGCGTCAGGTGCTCCGCGGCGGCGCGGGCGACGATCCGGCCGACGGTGCTGCCGCCGGTGTAGAAGATGAGGTCGACGCGCTGTTCGAGCAGGGCGGAGGTCTCGTCGGCCCCGCCCTCGACCACCCGCACCCAGGCCGGATCCAGATGCGTGCGCACGAGGTGCGCGATCGCCGATGAGGTGGCCGGGGCGAGCTCGCTGGGGGTCAGGATCGTGGTGTTCCCGCCGGCGATCGCGCCGATCAGCGGGGCCAGGGCCAGGTTCAGCGGATAGTTCCAGGGCGCGATGACCAGCACCAGCCCGAGCGGTTCGCGGTGCAGCTCGGCCCGGGAGGGCGCCTGCAGCGGCCCCAGCGGGAACCGTTCGGGGCGCAGCCAGGAGCGCAGGTGCCGGCGCACGTGCGCGATCTCCTGGGTCAGGACCCCGAGCTCGGTGATCACGCTCTCGGTGCGGGATTTGCCGAGGTCCTCGGCGAGAGCGCTGGTCAGGCGGCGGTGCTCGGCGCGCAGTCCGCGGCGCAGGGCCTCCAGCTGGGCCAGGCGGGCCTCGACCCGGCGGGTGGTGCCGGCGTCGAAGGACTCGCGCAGGGCCGTGATGTCCGCGGCGGGATCGTGGGTCGGCATGGGTCCACGATAGGAGTTCGGGGATATTCTCGAAGAATGCCCGACCCCCGCTCCCGAGCCGCCCGCCGTCGCCTCTCGCCCCACCACGGAGCGCGGCGATGACTGTCCTGGTCACCGCGCCGATCCTGCTGACCATGACGCTGCTGGTCTCCGGGCTGGCCAAGCTCGGTCAGCGCGACATCACCGCCGACGCGATGGTCTCGCTGCGCCTGCCCGCCCGCTCGTGGCACCCGGTCATCGCCACGGTGCTGCCGGTCGCGGAGATCGTGCTGGCTCTGGGCCTGTGGGTGCCGGTCGTGCCGCTGCAGACGGTGGTGGCCGCTCTGATCGCCGTGCTGATGGTGACGTATCTGGTGATCATCGCGCGGGCGCTCACCGTCGACGAGGCGGTGGAGTGCTCGTGCTTCGGCACCCTGGGCTCGCCGACGGTCTCCCGCGGCACGCTGTACCGCAACGTGCTGCTGAGCGTGCTGGGACTGCTCACGGTGGCGCTGGCCGCCGCCGGCGACCTCACCCGGATCCTCGTGTATCACCCCCTGGCGCTGCTGGCCTGGGTGCTCGCGGTCGCGACGGCCGTGGTGCTGACGGGGCTGGCCCTCGGCGGCCTCGAGCCGGAGGCAGGAAAGACCCGGTCGGTCCCCGATAGCGAGAAGGCCGGGCAGAGCCCGTCGGCCTCCGGCGGCGAGGAGGTCGAGCAGGATGAGCTGCTGGACTATGAGCGCGCGGCGATTCCCGCGGGCGTGCTCCAGGAGCGCTCCGGGGAGCTGATCACCCTGCGCCGGCTCAGCGCCCGGCAGGCGGTACTGCTGGTGTTCGTCTCCGAGGGGTGCGGCCCGTGTGAGCGCGTGATCGACCAGGTGGCCGGCTGGCACCGTGACCTCTCCGCCTACATGCAGGTCAAGGTCGCCTTCTCGCGGCCCGTGGAGCAGTTGCGCGAGCGCACCACCCAGCGCGTGGGCGAGCACGTGCTCTACGACCCGCAGTTCAGTGCCCGGGAGGCGCTCGGGGGACGCACCGCTCCCTGCGCGGTGCTGCTGGGGGCCGACGGGCTGCTCGCGGGTGGCCCCGTCACCGGCGGCACCGCGGTGATCGAGTTCGTCGACGAGATCCGCGAACAGCTCCGCCTCGCCCAGGAGGACGGGGAGCTGCCCGCCGCCCCGGAGGACGGAGAGCTGCCGGAGGCCACGGACGACGCGCAGCTGCCGGCGCCGCAGGACCGAGCGACCTGAGCGTCAGGGCACGCTGGCCTGCGCGAACCTGCCCCTGCCACCGGCCCGCAGGGGCCCGTCGGCCGCCGGGACGAATGCGGCGCCGCCCGCGGGCAGCAGGTGCGTGCCGCCGCGCGTGCCCAGCAGGACCTCCCCCTCGAGCCCGAGCACGATCCTCGGCCCGGTCCCGGGGATCGGATGGCACGGCTGCGGCGGACCGGTAGGGTCCGAGAGCTCGGTGAGGGCGAGCTCGAAGTCGTCGACGGGCGCGTAGTAGGCGATCGACGTGGCGTTCTGCCGCTCGGGGGCGACGCGCAGCGGGGGCGCGACGGTGACGGAGACGCACTGGAGGACCTCGTCGGCGTCCACCTTCTTCGGGGTCAGTCCGGCTCGCAGCACGTTGTCGCTGGCGGCCATGACCTCCAGGCCCATGCCGTGGAGGTAGGCGTGCAGCGCCCCGGGAGGGACGAACATCGCCTCCCCGGGCTCCAGCGTCACCGGGTTCAGCAGCAGCGCGGCGACGACGCCGGGGTCGCCCGGGTGGTGCTCGGCCAGCAGCGAGACGAACCGGTCGATCCGGGGTGAGGGCGAGCTGCCAGCCGCCGACCGCTCCCGGCAGGCAGCGACCACCTCGGCGACCTCCTCCGCCGTCGGGCGCATGGACGCGGAGACCAGGGTGCGGAAGGCGGCGCGCATGCCGTGGGCCGTCGGGCTGCCGACCAGCAGCCCGTGCAGCCGATCGGTGAGGTCGGTGCCCAGCCCCTCGAGGATCGCGGCAGCCCGGCGCGGGGTGCGGAATCCGCACAGCGCGGTGAAGCGGGTCAGGGCGACGAGCATCTCCGGTTTATGGTTCGCGTCGCGGTAGGTGCGGCGCGGGGAGTCCAGGGCGAGCCCGGCGGCGTTCTCCGCGGCGAAGGATTCCGCGGCGTGCTCGCGCGTAGGATGGACCTGCAGGGACAGCGGCCGCTCGGGGGCGATGACCTTCAGCAGGAACGGCAGGCGGCCCTGGAAGGCGCGGCCGACGTCCTCCCCCAGCAGGGCCGGGCCGTCCGCGGCGATCACCTCGTCCAGGCGCCCGCCGCCGGGGATCGTCGCGGGAGCCAGCGGGTGCGCGCCGAACCAGGCCTCGGCCCACGGGGTGCCGTCCGCCTCGCGGCCCAGGAACTCCGGCAGCGCCGTCGTCGATCCCCAGGCGTAATGCTGCAGGTGGCCGTCCAGGCCCAGGATGCTCACGCACCGCCCTCGAGGATCTGGGCGATCAGGCGAGCGGGTTCGTCGGCCGCGACCGGCGGCGCGGGGGTCGCGGGGCCGCCGGCGCGGCGCATCCCGTACCGCTCCCAGTACTCGTGCACCCACGACGGCGCGCGCGGGGCGTGCACCCAGGCGGGCAGGCCCCGCACCGCAGCCTCGAGCACCTCGGGGGAGAACACCGAGACGACCGGACGGCCCAGCTCCGCCACCGTCGCGGCAGGGTCCTCGAGATCGATGCCGCGGCGGCGCAGCACGGTGTGGACGCCGCGGGCGACGGGGTCCCTCTCGCCCGGCCCGGGCCGGTACGAGGCACCGGCGGAGCGGCAGACGGAGTACGCGGCGCCGGCGGTGACCCGGCGGGGCAGCTCGAGGGCGTCGAGCTGGCCGAGGAACACGGGGCGCTCATCACTGCGGTCGCTCTCGCCCGCGGCTGTGCCGGCCTCATCGGGGGCAGGGCCGGTCCCGGCGATCGCGTGGCCCGGCCCGGCGGTCGCGCGGCCCGGCCCGGCGGGACCGGCCACGTCGTGCGCGGCCTGCCACAGCCATTGGGAGCCGACGGTGCGCACCTCGACGTCGTCGCGGCCGGAGCGGTGGAACTCGGCGTCGGCGTCGCTCCACGCCAGCAGGGTGGTCTGCGGTGGGAGCGGCGGCGTGTACGGGGTCACGGCGGTGTGCTGGACGACGGCACTGGGGACGTCGGCCTCCAGCGCCCACTCGTGGACCAGCCGGCCCACGGGCAGGTGCCATCCCAGCGTGATGGCCGAGGTGATGCCGCGGCCCTCGAGACCGGCGCGCGCGGCGGGGAGGTTCTCGCGCTCCCAGTCGGTGCCGGCGAGCTCGGGAAGCTCGATCGACGCCGGTGCCAGCACGTCCACGGGAACGTGGAGGTAGGGCAGGGCGGTGAGCAGAGCGTCGCGGGCAGCGGCCGTGGCGGAGTCGACGCCGACCAGGATCCGGCCGCTGCCCTCGCCCGAGCGGGAGTGCAGCACCAGCGAGCTCGCGGCCGCGCCGGTGCTCTCCCGTGCTCTCCGGGCCGCCTTCCCCGGTCGCGCGGAGCGCACCAGGCCGGCCACGGCAGCTCGCGCGGCGTCGGTCCGGCTCCGGCTGCCGCGCCACTCCTGCCAGCGCTCCAGGCTGCGCGGATGGATGAGGGTCATGATCTCCCGCCTCAGCGCGGCAGGTTGCGCACGTTGCTGGCCGCCATGTCGATCATGCGGCCCACGCCGCCGCCGAGCACGATCTTGGTGCTCGCGGTGGCGAAGCCGCGGATCTGCTGGGCGGTGACCTTCGGCGGCATCGAGAGGGCGTCGGGGTCGGTGACCACGTCGATCAGCATCGGCCCGTCGGTCGCCAGCGCCTTCTCCAGGTCCTTGCGCAGCTTCTTGGGGTCGGTGATGCGCACCGAGGGGATGCCGACGCCGTGGGCGATCGCGGCGTAGTCGACGTCCTCGTGGTCGGTGCCGTGGTCCGGGAGGCCCTCGACCAGCATCTCCAGCTTGACCATGCCGAGGCTGGAGTTGTTGAACACGAGGATCTTGGTGCTGAGCTGGTGCAGCTTCACGGTGAGCAGTTCGCCCATGAGCATGCCGAGCCCGCCGTCGCCGCTCATGGAGATGACCTGCCGGTCCGGGTACGCGAGGGAGGCGCCGATGGCCTGCGGGAGGGCGTTGGCCATGGTGCCGTGGTGCCAGGAGCCGAACACGCGGCGCCTGCCGTTGGGGGTGATGTAGCGGGCGCCCCACACGTTGCACATGCCGGTGTCGACGGTGAAGACGGCATCGTCGGCGGCGAGGTCGTCGAGGGTGGCGGCGACGAACTCCGGATGGATGGGCTTCATCCGCTCGACGTTCTTGGTGTACGCGGAGACCACACCGGTCAGAGCCTTGTGATGACTCTTCAGCATGCGGTGGAGGAAGCGATGGCTCTTCGAGCTGGTCAGCAGCGGCATCACGGCCTGCAGCGTCAGTGCGACGTCGCCGTGGACGGCGAGGTCCAGCGGGATGCGGCGGCCCAGCCGGGAGGCGTCGGCGTCGATCTGGACGATCTTCGGGGGGTTCTTCGAGCTGCCGTGGCCGGGAAGGAACTCGGTGTAGGGGAAGTCGGTGCCCAGCAGGATCACCAGGTCGGCCTCGTGCATGGCCTCGTAGCAGGCCCCGTAGCCGAGCAGTCCGCTCATGCCCACGTCATAGGGGTTGTCGTACTGCATCCACTCCTTGCCGCCGAAGGCGTGGCCGATCGGCGCCTTGACCCGGTCGGCGAGTTCGAGCACCTCCTCGCGGGCGCCGCGCACGCCGGCACCGGTGAACAGGGTGACGGTGCCGGCCTCGTCGATCAGCTCGGCGAGGCGGCCGACGGGGCCCGGGGCGGGCTGGACACGGCCCATGTCGGCGGCGAGGTCCCGGGTCCACGGGCCGTCGTCGACCTCTTGGTCGGCGATGTCGCCGGGGAGCACGAGCACGGAGACGCCCTGCTTCGCGATCGCGGTCTGGACGGCGATGTGCAGCATGGTGGTGCCGTGGTCGCCGGAGTTGACCAGTTCGCAGAAGTGCGAGCATTCCTGGAACAGGGCCTCGGGGTGGGTCTCCTGGAAGAAGCCGGTGCCGATGCTGCCGCTGGGGATGTGCGAGGCGATCGCGAGCACCGGGGCCCCGTCGCGGTGGGCGTCGTACAGGCCCTGGATCATGTGCGTGTTGCCGGGCCCGCAGGAGCCGGCGCACACGGCGAGCTTCCCGGTCAGGCGTGCTTCCGCGCCGGCGGCGAAGGCCCCGGCCTCCTCGTTGCGCACGTGGATCCACTCGATGCCCTCCGTGGTGCGCACGGCGTCCACGATCGGGTTCAGCGAATCGCCGACGACCCCGTAGATGCGCTCGACGCCGAGGTCGCGGAGCTGGGTGACGAGGAGCTGGGCAAAGCTGGTGCGAGCCATCGGATTCCCTCCCGGGTAGCGGGGCGCCGGGACCGCGGTCCCGGCGCAGGGTGCGTCTGCTCCGAGCCTACCGGGGCACGCCGGGTCCCGGCGCGCGACGACGCTCCCCCGCACGTCGCCCCGCCCCGCGCGCGACGACACCCCCCTCACGCCGCCCCGCCCCGCGCGAGATCCGTGACCCGGTTGCTTTGAGGGCCGGATACCAACCGATTCACGGATCTCGCGAAGGGCGGGCGGTGGCGGCGGGGATACGTGGTGGCGGCGGGGGCGCGGTGACGACGGGGGCATAGTGGCGGCGGGGAGGCGCGGTGGCACGGGAAGCGCGGTGGCGGCGCCGAGGGGTGAGCGCGCCGGCCCTGTGCCCACGATGTCCGGTTGCGGGCAGCGATTGAACTCCTCGTCACGTCGAAGCCGCCGCGATGTCACCTGGGCTCCCTAGCGTCATACGGCGGAAGCCGACCCCTCCCGCGAGAAAGCTCCTCATGACACACCCCTCCCCCGCATCCCCCTCCTCCGCGCCCCACGCATCCGCCACCTCCCCCTCCTCCATCTCCGGCGCAGCCTCCTCCTCCGCGCCCGGCTCGTCCCGCGCGGCCCGCTCCAGCCGCGCTCGCCGCCGTCTCGCCTCCACCCTCGCCCTCGGTGCCTCGGCAGTGCTGTGCGCGAGCATCGTCCCCACCGCGGCGAATGCCGACCCCGCCGGCAGTGATGTCCCCTCCGACGCCTACCAGGGTGAGGTCGAGGTCGGCCGCGGGCAGGCCGCCGATCCCGAGACCCTCCAGGGCGTCGTCTTCGATGACAAGGACAAGGACTCCGCCCAGGACCGTGGCGAGAAGGGCATCGCCGGGGTCACCGTCTCCAACGGCCGCGAGGTCGTCACCACCGCGAAGGACGGCAGCTATGAGCTGCCGGTGTACGAGAACATGACCGTGTTCGTCACCCAGCCCGCCGGGTGGCAGGTGCCCGTGGACGAGCACAACTTCGCGCAGTTCAGCTACAACCACCTGCCCGAGGGCTCCACGGAGCTGAAGTACGGCGGGCTGGAGCCCACGGGCGAGCTGCCCGAGGCGGTCAACTTCCCGATGGGCAAGTCCAAGGCGACCAAGGACTCGCAGCAGAGCTGCCCGATCGCCGCCGACACCCAGGCCTACGACCTCACTCAGATGGGCTACGCCCGCGACGGCGCCGTCAAGGAGCTCACCGAGCGCCACGACTACGGCGGCTGCGGCGTGCTCATGCTGGGCGACAACGTCGGCGACGACCTCAGCCTGTACCCGGAGCTGAAGGACATCTACGCCGACGTCAACGGCCCCATCCGCGCCGCGATGGGCAACCACGACCTCGACTTCGATGCCACCGAGTCGAGCCACAGCAACGACACCTTCCGCCAGCACATCGGCCCGGCCTACTTCTCCTACGACGTGGGCGAGGCGCACTTCGTGGTGCTCGACAGCATCGAGTACCCCAACACCGAGACCGACGCGAAATACCTCGAGAAGATCGACCAGGAGCAGCTCGACTGGCTCGCGAAGGATCTCGAGAACGTGCCGGACGACAAGAAGATCGTGCTGGCCACGCATGCTCCGGTGCTGGACCGCAACGGCGTGATCATCGACAACGCCACGGATCTGTACGACGTGCTCGAGGGCCGCGACGTCACCACCGTCGGCGGCCACACCCACACGCTGGAGAACTACCTCCCCGGCGACCAGCGCGCCGAGTGGGCCGAGGACGGCATCGACGAGCTCCCGCACCAGGCCCTGATCGCCGGGGCCGTCTCGGGGGACTGGTACTCCGGCGGCCTGGACGAGAACGGCCTTCCGTACGCGTACATGAACGACGGGGCGCGCCCCGGCATCATGACCCTCGGCCTGGACGGCGCTGACCTCAGCGCCCGCTACACGGTGCGCGGTGAGGACGACGACGAGCAGCTGACCCTGGGCGTGAACTCGCCGACCTGGCGCGACTGGGCCGAGCAGGCGCAGGCGTGGCAGGACGACGACAAGGCCGGCGAGATGTCCGAGCTGGGCGATCCGAACACGGTCACGCGCGAGGACCTCGCCGGGGGCACCTGGTTGACCGCCGACTTCTTCGGCGGCTCGACCGAGGCGACGGTCGAGGTCTCGATCGACGGCGGCTCCGCCAGCCCGGCGGAGCACACCCAGCCCGCCGAGGGTGAGGCGCTGGCGGAGGGCTTCGAGTACTCCGACACCGTCGCGGCCACGCAGAACCTGCGCAGCAGCGGCAACGTGACCACCTCGAGCGCCCACCTGTGGCGCCACCAGCTCAGCGAGGACCTCGCGGCCGGCACGCACACCGCCGAGATCACCGCGACGGACCGCAACGGGAACTCCTTCACGGAGTCCGTGCGCTTCACCGTGACCGACTGATCACCTCGGGGCGCACGAGGCGTTCCGGCTCAGTCGCACACGCGAGGGCGGGCCCCACCGGGGCTCGCCCTCGTCCTCGTTCCCCCACGGCGCGCCCCGCGCTCCCCGCGAAGCCCACGAAGCCCACGAACCCCAAAGCCCACGAAGCCCAAACCCCACGAAGCCCACTATGTGCGCGGCCGCCGCGAAGCCCCCGAATGCCACGGTCCTCGCGAGATCCGTGAACCGGTGGGAAAGGCGACCGAGTTCCCGTCACCTCACGGATCTCACGAAACCGGGCGCTCACCCGGCTCCGGAGCGGCGACGTGGGTGAGCTGGACGGTCTGGACGCGCCTCTCGTCGACCTCGAGCACCTCCAGGCGGCCGCCGTCGATCTCGATCGTGTCCCCGGCCTCGGGGATCCGCCCCAGGCGCGCCATGACGAATCCGCCGACGGTCTCGTAGCCGCCGGTATCGGGCAGGGTGATGCCGGTGGCCGCCTCGAACTCCTGCAGGATCAGGCCGCCGTCGATCCGACCGTCGGCCTGGATCGTCCCCTCGAGCTCGCCGGCGGTGGGGCGGCCCTCCCGGTCGAACTCGTCGTAGATCTCGCCCACCAGCTCCTCGAGCAGGTCCTCCAGGGTGACGATGCCGTCGGTGCCTCCGTACTCATCGACCACCACCGCGATCTGCTCGGCCTGGGCGCGCATCCGGTTCAGCGCCGCCAGCACCTCGACGGTGCCGGGGATGTGCTCGATGGGCCGGGCGATCTCCGCCAGTCGCGTGGTGGCCGGGTCCTCGACCAGCAGCAGGTCCCGCACATGGGCGAACCCGACCACGTCATCGACGTCCTCCCCGATCACGGGGTAGCGCGAGACGCCGGTCTCCCGGATCACCTCGCGGGCCCCGGCCACGGTCTCGTCACCGGGAAGGAAGTGGACCTGGTGGCGCGGCCGCATCACCTCGACGACGGTGCGCTCGGACGCGTCGAACACGTCGGCCAGCACCCGGGACTCGGCCTCGGCAAGGGCATCGGAGTTGCGCACCATGGAGCGGATCTCCTCGGCGGAGACGGCCTCGCGATCCGCGTGGGGATCACCGCCGACGGCCCGCACGACCAGGTTGGTCGAGACCGACAGCAGCCAGATCACGGGCTTCATCAGGCGGCCGAACACGCTCAGGGGAGGGCCGACGATCCGGGTCATGGCCAGGGCGTTCTGCATCGCCAGGCGCTTGGGCACCAGCTCGCCGAGCACGAGCGAGAGGAAGGCGATGACCAGCGTCATCCCGATCAGGGCCACCGTGGAGGCGGTGGCCTCGGACAGGCCCGCGCCGGTGAGCATCGGGACCAGGGACGGCGCGATGGTGGAGGCGCCGTAGGCGGAGGAGAAGAACCCGGCGACGGTCACCCCGATCTGGACCGCCGAGAGGAACAGATTCGGGTCGCGCACCAGCTTCGCGGTGCGCTCGCCGCCGGCGCCGCCCTGCTCGAGCTGCCTGATCTGCGACTCGCGGAGGTTCACGATCGCCATCTCGGTGCCGGCGAACAGCCCTCCGACCAGTACGAAGAGCAGCACCAGGGCGAGGTTCGCGAGCGCGGTCCAGTCCATGGGCCAACGCTACCCCGGCCCACCGCGGAGCCTGGGACCGCTCACAGCAGCGGCAGCAGCTCCTCCCACACGGCGCGGAGGATCTCGGCCGCCCCGCGACCCTCGAGCCGCGAGGTGACGGTCAGGACGGCGTCCTGTTCAGGCAGCACCACGATCAGCTGGCCGTAGGCCCCGTCGGCCCGCCAGGATCCCTCGGGCGTGCAGCGCCAGACCGCGCGGCCGTACTGCGCGCTCTCGGGCTCGGCTTCCCCGGTGGACACCCAGGTGTCCTCGGCGTGGAGGGCATCGATCCAGGCGGCCGGCACGAGCTGGCGACCGTCGTACTCGCCGCGCTGCAGCAGCAGCCGGCCGATCCGGGCCAGCTGGCCGCTCCTCAGGTGCAGGCCGGTCGCGCCCCAGCTGTACCCGTCCCGGGTGGTGTGCCACTGGGGGTTGAGGATCCCCAGCGGCTCGAACAGGCGCGGCATCAGCCAGTCGCGCAGGGAGCGCCCGGTGCGTTCGCTGATCACCCGCGAGAGCAGGAAGATCGAGCCGTTGGAGTACTCCCACTTCTCCCCCGCTGCCGCGGTGAGGTCGGTGGAGAGGAACAGGGCGGCGAGGTCCTCGTGCTCGCGCTGCTCGTCGACGAAGGCGAGGATCGGGGACCCGGAGGTCATGGTGAGCAGATGGCTCAGTCGCACCTGCTCGATCCCGGCGCCGTAGCCGGCAACAGGGGCGGGAAGGTGGTCGACGAGCCTGTCCTCGACGCCCAGCAAACCTTCCTCCTCGGCGATGCCGATCGCGAGCGCGGTGACGGTCTTGGAGATCGAGTAGACGTTCTCGACGGTGTCGTCGCTGAAGCGGTGACCGAGCTCCTCATGGCCCGCGCGGTGCAGGTGGAGCGCGCGTACTCCCAGGTCGCGCTCGATGATCTTCTGGCGCAGCGGGAGCAGCAGCAGCTGATCGGGGATGGCGGGGTCGGTGCGGGCAGGAACGGAGCTGGCGGCGTCGGCAGGGTTCATGCTCGTGACCTTACGACGCCGGGGCCGGGCGGCGGCCGGATGTTCCGTTCCGCGACCGCGCCCGGCCCCGATCGCCCTGCTCCGCCGGCACAGCGCGCAGCTCCGCCAGCATGGCTCGCGGCTGCTGTCCGCGGGGCGCGCTGCGGCGGTCAGCAGAGCTCGGTCGCGCTCACACCCGCGGGCGGCCCACGCCGGGGCGCGTGCGGTTCTCGATCTTCGGGCCGTCGATGCTCACCGTCCCGTTCTCGATGGTGACCGGGGAGATCCAGGTCAGCCGGCCCGGGTCCTCGCCGATGTGCTCGGGCTGCCAGGCGTGGTAGACGTACCAGAGGCCGTCGCGGGTGCGCACCGGCATGCCGTGGCCCGGGCCGGCGGCGACCTCGTTGGCCGAGAGCACCGGGGTGTCGGTGATCTTGGTCCAGGGGCCGTCGATCGCGTCGGCGACCGCGACGCCCACGCCGTAGGTCTCGTTCCAGTACTCGCCGGCGGAGTAGAAGAGGTAGTAGCGGCCCTCGTGGGTGATGACCGAGGGGCCCTCGATCGTGTAGATCTCCCAGGCCTGGTCGCGCTCGAGGATCCGGGTGCGCTCACCCACGAGGCTCCGGCCGTCCTCGGCCAGGCGCTGGGCGAACAGGAACGAGTCCTGGTCGGCGGCGTTGCCGTCGTTCTTCCACAGCAGCCACAGCGAGCCGTCCTCGTCGCGGAACGGGGAGGCGTCGATGCAGCCGCCCTCCTCCGGCGTGGACAGCAGCGGCGCCTCGTCGGAGTCGACGAACGGACCCTCCGGCGAGTCGGCGACGGCGACGCCGATCGCCTGCCGGTCCGTGGCGCGCTCCCAGGCGGTGTAGTAGGCGTGGAACTTCCCGCCGACGTCGAGCACCTCGGGCGCCCAGTGCCGGCCGGGGTTGGCCCAGGCGGCGATCTCGGGCTGCCCGTCGCCCAGGGGCTTCCAGTCCACCAGGTCCTTGGAGCGCAGCACCGGCATGTTCCCCATCGCCCCGGCGGTCGAGTAGAGGTAGTAGCGACCCGCGACCTCGAGCACGCCGGGGTCCGGCTGGTTGGTGGCGATCACGGGGTTGGTGTAACCGCGGGCGGCGTGGGCCGGGGCCGCGGCGAGGCCGAGGCCGCCGGCGAGGGCGGCCCCGAGCGTTCCCGTGGCGACCAGGGTGCGGCGTGAGATGTGGGTGTCGGGCGTCATCGTCCTTGTTCCTTCTCCGTCGGGATCGGCCGGGCAGGTGCACGGCCCCGATATTCCTACGTGAGAATCCCGGTGGTGTCCATCACTGTCCGGCTGCTCGAGAGCCCGCGCGGCAGGCTCAGAACGGAACGGGATCCGGCGCAGGGTCCGAGGCGTCACGGCCGACGGGCTCGAGCAGAGCGAGCTGCTCGCGCCGGCTGACCAGCGCCATGACGAGAACGGTGACCAGCACCAGGGCGATCGCGGACGAGATCCCACCGGCCAGGGCGGCACCATCGGCCACGGCGAGGGTGGCGGCGGAGGTGCCGGGAGCGGCTGCGGCGGCACCGAGCGCGGCGGCCCCGGCGCCGCCGCCCGTCCCCGCTGCGAACGCGGAGACCAACAGGGCGCCGACGGTGACGGCCACGGCCAGCGCGATCGGCACCTCGAGGCCGCCGGTCTTCCAGGCCAGGACGGCGGCGCACGCGGCGAGGGCGACGGCCGGGATCGCGACCGGGACGGTCAGCTCGCGGCCGACCAGGGAGAGGGCTCCGACCACCAGGACGGGGACGACGGGCGTGCGTATCCAGGTACCGAGAGCCTGGAGCAGCACACCGCGCATCGTCAGCTCCAGTCCCACGGCCTGCAGCGGGACCAGCACCAGCACGATCAGCGTGAGCACGAGGAGCTGGAGCGGCCCGGCTCCTCCGTCGGCCCCCGAGGCTCCGGGAGAGGTCGCCTCCACGAGGCCGCCCGCGGAGCCGGCGAGCGCACCCGCCAGCGCGGCGGCCGCCACGACCGCCAGGCCGCCCAGCCCTGCCACGATGCCCGTCGGCCGCAGCAGCTTACGGCGGAAGCGGGCCGCCACCGACCAGGTCGGCCCGGGCGGACGCCAGCCGCCGATGCGTACGCCGGCCAGGCCGGCCGGCAGCCACAGCGCGCCCATCGCGAGGGCGAGGCCCACATCGAGCGGGCTGGTGGGGTCGCCGCTGGTCACTCCAAGGGCGATGTTCACGCCGGGCGCGAGGGCGAGCACCAGGATCGTCAGCACCAGCAGCACCGAGGCCAGTGCGACGTAGACGACGAACGCCGTCGCGAGCGTCAGCAGCGGTTTGACGGGCAGGGACCAGGTCGAGCGCAGGGTCGCCAGCCGGTGGTACGGAACAGGGCGCGGGGGCGGGGGCGCACTCATGCGGCGAGGGACCGGTCGGAGGCGGGGATGAGGGGGCGGCACATGGCGTCACCACTGTAGAACGGGCCGGCTGAGAGCGGAGGCAGCCGGCTTCCGGGCTGCGCGAGCAGCGGGATCCGGGGCCTCCCCTCCTATGGAGCACACCGTGCCGGCTCTGAGCTCTCACCGCCGCGGGGCGAACTGCCCGGACCGGACTAGACCGCTCCTCCGTGCAGCGGGATGCGACTGGCCACGGTTCACCGAGTCGCGTGCGGGCCGAGTGAGGCGTGCGGGCAGAGCGCCGTGGCCGAGCGCCACCCGCTGCGGCTGCCACAGCCCGAGGCCCTCGCGCCGCGAGAACCACCACCACAGCGCTGCGGCCAGCACGAGCATCGGCACGGCGCTGAGGAGCATCGAGGGCAGGCTCACCTCGCCCTGCTCCGTGAATCCCGGGATCATCGGGGCGATGACGAACAGCGTCCAGTTGTTGGCGACATGCAGCAGCACCGGGATCTCGATGCCGCCCGTCTTCCAGGCGAGCAGCCCCATGACGACGGCGAACAGCGCGATCTCGACCCGTCCCAGCCCTGTGTAGCCGTGGCCGAGCACGAACAGCGGCACGGGAGCGAGGATCCCGACGACGGGCCACCGCAGCCAGGTCCCCAGAACCTGCAGCGGCAGCACCCGGAAGGCGTACTCCTCCCCTGCGGACTGCAGCGGGGCCAGCACCAGCGCGAGCAGCCACGCCGCCAGCACGCCCGCGGTCGGCGGGGGCAGAGCGATCACGTCCCGGTTCAGGACGAGGTTCGCCGCCGTGCCGGTCAGGAGGTAGACCGGCACCACGACGAGCGCCGCCCGGCCCAGCAGCCCCCAGCGGAAGCGCCCCAGCACCGAGTGGGCGATGCCGAAGCGCCCGTAGGCCACCCGTGTCCCCAGCAGCACTGCCGGGATCAGCAGGGCGAGCGCGCCCAGACCCAGCACCTGGTCCATCGGGTTCAGCGGATCCGAGATCATCTCGCTGGGAGCCGCGCCCGGCCAGATCAGCGAGACGGCGACCACGGGCACGGCGAGCAGCAGCACCATCGCCGCGAACGACGCGGCGGTGACCAGCAGAGCGAGCAGCGGCCGCCACCAGTAGCGCCGATGCGGCACCACCCGCGGGAGCCGGTGGAAGGCCACCTGCTCGGACGGGGCCGGCTCGGACGCGGCCGACGGCACGGGTGATGGTTCGGGGACGGCGGGCCGGGAGTGCTCCGCGACGGGACTCGGCCGGGCTCCTGCGATCTCGGTCATGATCCGATCCTCGCGCGGGCGTCCTGCCGGAGGCATCCGCCGCTGGGCTCGGGCTGCCTCTCCGTCGCATGGCTGAGGGGGCGTGAGCGGTATCGGCCGCGCGGTCGATCCGTCGGCCGCATTCGGCTCCCTACGCTGTGTCCATGACCGCCGCCATGCCCCACGCCGCGCCGACGCCCCCGGCGCGGAGCATGCGCGAATGGGCCATCGCGCTCGCGCAGTCCCTCGGCAGCGTCCTGCTGGGGCTGCTGCTCTTCCTCATCGTCTTCGGGATCACGCTGGAGGAATTCGGCGGTGACCCTCCCGGCGGACTGCTGGCGCTGACCGGCATAGATTTTCTGATCGGCTCCGCCATGACGATCTCGATCGGACCGCTGCGCTTCCTGCGCCCCGGGCGCGCCCACAGCGTGATCCACCTGGTCATCGCCACGGCAGCTGGGCTCAGCGTGTGGTCGCTGCCCGCGGCGGGGATCGCCCTGTACCGGGTGGGGCTGCGGCGCAGGCCACCGCTGGACATCGCCGCGGTCGTGCTGGTCGTCGCGGCCTCCACCGCGTCGATGCTGGCGGACGCCGCGATCCGGGGCGAGCGCGAGGACGTGTTCATCCTGATCACGCTGGCAGTGATGGCCATGGCCGCGATGGTGCCGCTGCTGGCGGGTCGCGTCGTCGGCACCCGTCATGAACTGGTGGCGTCGTTGCGGGAGCGGGCCGCCTCCGCCGATCGCGAGCGGGAGACCGCCGAGCGCGCGCGGGCCGCTGCGGAGCGCGAGGCCGCGGCGCTGATGCGTGAGCGCGACGCCGACGCCGCCCGGGTGCGGGCCGAGGAACGCGGCGCCCTCGCCCGCGACATGCACGACAGCATCTCCCATCACCTGGCGGCGATCGCCATGCACGCCGGCGCGATGTCCTACCGCGAGGATCTCCCGCCCGAGGAGCTGCGGCGCACCGCGCGGACCGTGCGGGATGCGGCGCAGCAGGCCAACCGGGAGCTGCGCACGGTGCTGATGACCCTGCGCACCACCGAGGGCGATGCTCCGCTGGCCTCGGCGCCGACGCTGAGCGACATCATCGAGCGCTGCCGCGAACAGGGCCAGGATGTGGAGCTGACCTGGAAAGGCATCAGGCCGGACGAGCTGGCCGAGCGCGAGCGCAGCCTGGTGGTCACCCTCGCCCGGATCCTGGCCGAGGTCACCACGAACGCGGCCAAGCACGCCCCGGGGATGCCGCTGCGCATCACGCTCGCCGCGGCCGATGATCGGGTGCTGCTCACCGCCTCCAATCCGCTTCCGACCGCCGGTGACCCGGCCCCCGTCTCCACCGGCCACGGTCTCATCGGCGTGCAGGAGCGGGCGCGGCTGCTGGGCGGGGACTCCTGCCACCGCCGCGGCCAGGACACCTTCGAGGTGGAAGCATGGATGCCATGGTGAGCGACGCGGATGGCGAGGGCGGCGGCAGGATCGGCAGCGGCGGCGAGCCCGTGCGGGTGCTGCTGGTGGACGACGAGGCCCTGATGCGCACGGGGCTGCGCCTGATGATCGACGGCGCCCACGGCATCGAGGTGATCGGGGAAGCGGCCGACGGGCAGGCCGCCCTGGACCAGGCGCGCGCCCTGGAGCCGGACGTGGTGCTGATGGACATCCGCATGCCCCGCATGACCGGGCTCGAGGCCCTGCGCGTCCTGCGCGCGGAGGATTCCCCGGCCCGGGTGGTGATGCTGACCGCGTTCGACACCGACGAGTTCCTGCTGCAGGCGCTGCGGGCCGGGGCCGTCTCCTTCCTGCTCAAGGACTCCCCGCCGGAGGACGTGGTCCAGGCGGTGCTCGAGGCGGCCGAGGACCGTCCCCGCTTCTCCCCCGACGTGCTCTCGCGCCTGGTGCGCCTGGCCTCGCACGAGGGCAGCGCCTCGAGGGCGGGGGACGAGGCGGATCAGTCGGGGCGGGACGGGCTCGGCGGCGCCGCACCTCCCGCGGCTCCCGGCGCCGACGGCTCGCCGGAGGGCGCCACCTCCGGGGCCGCGCCCCCGCCCGACACCTCCGCGGCCGCGTCACCGCCCGACACCTCCGCGGCAGCGCCCCCGCCCGACGGCATCACCGAGCGCGAATGGGACGTGGCCCGGCTGGTCGCCCAGGGCCTCGCGAACCCGGAGATCGGCGAGCAGCTGTTCATGAGCGTCGCGACCGTCAAGACCCACCTGGGCAGGCTGTATCACAAGCTGCAGGTCACCAACCGGGTCCAGCTCGCCATCCGCGTGCTCGAACTCGGTGGCTGAGGCCACCGGCACCCGCCGACACCGCCCCGTCGAGCGCCGCACGGCGAGGCACGGTTTCGCCAGATCCGTGACCTGGTGGGAATCGGCGCCGAATACCCACCAGGTCGCGGATCCGGCCGGCCATAGGCGTCGGGTCAGAGGGGGAAATAGGCTGACGGCCGGCGCCCATCCCTCTCATCCACGCTCATCGGAGGACGACCATGGCCCGCATCCTCGTCGTCGAGGACTCCCCGGACGTCCATGCCCTGCTGGTCGAGACGCTCAGCGCAGAAGGTCACGAGGTCAGCGGCGTCCGCGACGGTCTCGCCGCTCGCAGGGCATTGGGGCTGACCGGACCGTCGACGGGAGGGCTCCCGGCGAGCGCAGCCGCACCAGCCCCCGCACCCCCACCCGCACCCGATCTGGTCGTCCTCGACCTGATGCTCCCCCACGTCGACGGCTCGGTGCTGCTGGCAGAGATCCGTCGCGCCGGCGATCTGCCGGTGCTGGTGCTCTCGGCGAAGGACGCCGTGTTCACCAAGGTGGACATGCTGCGGCTCGGAGCGGACGACTACGTCACCAAACCGTTCGATCTCACCGAGCTCACCGCCCGCATCGAGGTGCTGCTGCGCCGGACCGCCCCAGCGGCCGAGACCCCCAGCGTCCTCACCCACGGCCCGCTCGCTCTCGATCCGGCCACCGCGCGTGTCACCCTCGACGGCGCCGACGTCACCCTGACCGCTACCGAGCTGCGGATCCTTCAGCTGCTGATGGAGCAGCCCGGCCAGGTCTTCTCCCGGCCCCGGATCTACGAGGGCGTCTGGGAGGAGCCGTTCGTCGGCGACGACGCCGCCGTGAAGACCCACGTCTCCAACCTGCGCACGAAGCTGCGCGAGACCGCCCCGGAACTGGACCCGATCGAGACGGTCTGGGGCCTCGGGTACCGGCTGCGAGCGCTGCCTGGGCCCTGAGCGAGGGATCTTCACGGATTCCTGACCTTTGCGGGCCGGAACCTGACGTCCGCCCGACACATGCTCCGTACCGTCGAGGCATCGAGCGAGAGGAGCATCCATGAGTGAGGACGTCCTGGTCACCCGGGATCTCACCAAGCGCTACGGCAGCCATGCCGCGGTGCAGTCGATGACCCTGCGACTGCAGCGGGGCCGGATCTACGGGCTGATCGGCCGCAACGGCGCCGGCAAGACCACGCTGATGCGCCTGATCTCCGGGCTCGGCGTCCCCACCAGCGGAGCCATCGAGCTGTTCGGCTCGGGCCAGGACACCCCGCAGCAGGAGGACCTCGCGCGGATCGGCACCCTCATCGAGGCCCCCAGCCTCCACGGCGGCATGACGGCGCGGCAGAACATGCACCTGCACCGCCTGATGCGCGGCGTCCCCGGCGGTAACCGCGAAGGCGAGCTGCTCGAACTCGTCGGCCTCGGCGAGACCGGCCGCAAGAGGGTCAAAGATTTCTCGCTCGGCATGCGGCAGCGCCTGGGGATCGCTCTCGCCCTGATCGCCGATCCGGAGCTGCTGGTGCTGGACGAGCCGGTCAACGGGCTGGATCCCCTCGGAGTCGTCGAGGTGCGACGTCTCGTGCGCGATCTGGCCACCGAGCGCGGGATCACCGTGCTGATCTCCAGCCACAACCTGCCCGAGCTGTTCCAGACCGCGAGCGACTACATCATCGTCGAGGCCGGCGAGGTGCGGATGACTCTCACCCTCGACGAGCTCGAGGCGCAGACCCAGCAGTACCTGGAACTCGCCGCGGAGGACACCGAACGCCTGGTCACGGTGCTCGAGCGCGAGTTCCCGGAAGCCGATCCGCGCGTGATGCCCGATCGCACGGTGCGCCTGCCCCACCACGCCGAGCAGGCGGAGCAGGTGCTTCGCACGCTGGTGTCGGCCGATGTGTGGCCCACCCGGCTCGCCCGCGAGGGCGAGAGCCTCGAATCCTTCTTCCTGTCCGTCATCGGAGGAGACCGGTCATGACAAATCAGCTGCGCGCGGACCTCTACGTCCTACGCCACAGCCCGACCGCGGCCCTGTGCCTGGTGGCAGCCGCCATCGCCGCCGCCCTCTACACGTGGCTGCAGCATCAGCTCGCCGTCGGCGACCTGGGAGCGGCCTCCGCCAACGGCGTGCAGGGACTCAGCGACATCCTGCTGATCTCTCTGCTCGGCCCGCTGCTGTACGGGATCACCATCTCCCAGCCGTTCGAGACGAAGTCCGTGCACAACGCCCTACTGGCCTCCGGGCGCGGAGCGTTCGTCGCCTCCAAGACCGTCATCGCGGCGTTGCTGGTGGCCTCGCTGTCTCTCCCCTACGGCCTGGCCGTCCTCGTCGGCCGAGCCACCGGGGCGGAATTCGCTCCGGCCATCCCGACGGCGTTCTCGCTGGCGCTGACCGAGAGCGGCGAGCTCACCTCAGAGGCCCTCTCGAGCGTCATCGCCGTCACGCTGACCAGCGCGATCCTCACGGCCGCGAAGCTCGCGGTGTGCCTGCCGCTGGCGATCTGGTTGCAGCGTCCACTGGTGGTGATGGCGGCGGGATTCGTGTGGTCCTTCGTCGCGGATCTGCTGGCGTCCACCGCGGCCGACGTCGACGGGCTGGACGCCCTGGTGCGGCTCACGCCGTTCTCCGCCGAGCACTCGCCGGGACCGGATTCCAGCGGCGCAGAGATGCTCGCCGCGGTGGCGGTCTCGATCGTGTTCATCGCCCTGATGGGCGCGGTGACCTGGCTGATCTTCCGGAGGGCCGACGTGAAGTGAGTGCATACGGGGCCGCGCGCCCGCGACCCCGAGGCAACCGGGTGGCCGGGGGCTTGCGCACGGGCCACCGTTACTCCCCCGGGCGCCGTCACGGTGCGCATAAGCTGGCGCCCGCCCCAGCGACGTCCTGTCCAGCCAGCCTCACCGCCCGGGAGTGCCGTGATTGCCCTCGCCGTGATCCTCGGTGTGCTGTGGTTTCTCACCGCCGCATACCTGGTGATCGTGCTGCGGCAGATCCGCGCGGTGCGCCGGCAGCTGGAGCGGCAGCGGGGCGAGGGTGCGCACAGCTCCGTGACGCTCTCCCTGGTGGTGCCGCAGCTGGAGTCACTGGCTGCCCAGGTCAACGAGACAGTGCGCCAGGCGCAGGCCGCCTCGACCCGCACCCGCGTCGAGGAGCGCAGGATCCGCTCGTTCATCGCGGACATCTCCCACGACCTGCGCACTCCGCTCACCACGGTGCGCGGCTACCTTCAGCTGCTGGAGCGCAGCACCCTCGACGAGGAGCAGCGGGCGCAGCTGGCCGTGGCCCAGCGGCAGACCGCGGAGCTGGGCACGCTCGTCGACCGGCTCTACGAGTACGCGTACCTGCTCGATGCGGAGCCGGCGCTCGAGCTCGAACCCGTCGACGTCGGCGTCCTGGTCGCCGAGTGCCTGCTGGGGATGACGGCCGAGATCGAGGGCGCGGGCATGGAGGTCGACTACGATCCGCCGGCTGCTCTGGTGGTCGAGACCGATCGGGAGAAGCTGACCCGGATCGTGCAGAACCTCGTCCGCAACGCTGTTCAGCACGGCCGGGAGCTGCTCCAGGTCCAGGTCCAGGTGCTCGGCGCTGGTGATGGCCTCGAGATCCGCGTTCGCAACGGCGTCCCGCCCGGCACCGAGATCGATGCCGCGCGGTTGTTCGAACGCTTCTACACGGCGGACCGCTCCCGCTCCGGGCGCACCAGCGGGCTGGGCCTATCGATCGTGCAGGTGCTGGCCGAGCACCTGGGCGGCAGCGTGGCTGCCGCCCAGGACCGGGAGGCCGGCACCGTGGAGATCGGCGTGAGCATCCCGCGCCCGACGAGCGGATGAGACCGGCTCAGGGCGCGGGGATCTCGAACTCGTGGCGGAACTCCGGGATGGTCTCGTCCTCGCCGAGGATCTCCGTCTCCGGTCGCACGTATGCGGCGGTGTAGGACTCCTGGCGCTCACCCTCGACCGTGAAGCCGATCCACGCCGGCTCCGTGGCACCATCGCGGCGCGGGGCCCTCTCGAACTCGGTATAGCCGGCCTCGGAGATCTCCTCGCCCAACGAGCTCTTCGCGTTCTGCTCCTCGTCCCCGTACTGGATGAAGAAGTCGCGCATGGAGACGACGCCACCGAACTCCTCGCCGGGCGTCACCTCGATCTGCAGGTAGAGGACCTCGCCGCCCTCCTCGATGTAGATCGAGTCGTGCTCGGAGGGCATGTCGCGCATGGCGGAGATGACGGTGATCTCGTCTCCGGTCTCCTCATCGGTGAAGGTCTCGTCGATCGGCACCTCGACGGACTCGCCGGCCGGGGCGGAGCCGGTGTCCTCGTCGGACTCGTCCTCCTCGGCCTCGCTCTCGTCGGCCTCGTCCTCCTCGGGCTCGCTCTCGTCGGCCTCGCCGCCGCCGTCGGAGGCGTCGACCTCCGCCGCGGGAGCCTCCTCCTCGACGGCGGGGGCGTCCCCCTCGGCAGCCTCCTCGGGAGAGCCGCCGCAGGCGGACAGGGCGAACAGGGCGAGCGCGCCGGCGGCGGCGCTGCGGGTGAAGATCGAGCGGGTCACGGGTTCCTCCATGAGGTCGTGCCGGGCCTCGAGCTCTCGTCGTGCGCCGGCGCTGTTGTGGACGTCATGAACGGTATGTCGGATCCGCCCGACCCGCGATGGGGAGAACTCCCCTCCCCCCCCCGGCCCGGTTCACCGAAGGCGACCGTGCCGGACGAACCAGAGGAGGATGACGACGAGCGTGGCCGCGCCCAGCAGCAGCCCGTTGACCCACGAGTACGCCAGCGCATAGACCCACGTGAATACCGACAGCACGGACTCAGGGCTGGAGACGATCGCCGGCAGCAACGGCCACATCAGTGCTGCCGCATAGGCGACCGCTGCCGCCGGGAGGAAGATCCGGGCGCGAGCGAGACGGCGATCAGCGAGCATCAGGGCACCGGCCCACACGAGCACGCCGCACGTCGCGCCCAGGCCGAGTTCGAGCAGGACCGAGGAACCCGCCCCGAGCAGCGTCGCGACGGCGATGATCCACGCGCTCATCCACCGCGATCGGGCGGTCCCGTACCGGGCCTCGAGCACCGAGGGCCCCGGGTCGTCGTGCGAGCCGGCCACGATCCACCACCCTCCCTTCGACCCGTGCGGTTCCGGGCGCCCGCGCTCATTGTCTTGTGTGGCGGCTCCGGACGACGCGGATTCCTCGCACCACGAGGCGATGGACGACGACGAGCGCCGCTCAGTCGTCCGAGACGGTGACCGTGACCTCGATGTTCCCGCGGGTGGCGTTGGAGTACGGGCACACCTGGTGGGCGGCGTCGGCGAGCTCCTGCGCCTGGTCGTGGGGAAGGTTCGGGATGACGACCTCGAGCTGGACCGCGAGCTGGAATCCGCCCTTGTCGTCCGGGCCGATCTGGACGCGGCCGCCGACGGTGGAGTCGCTGACGTCGGCCTTGGCCTTGCCCGCCACCAGGTTCAGGGCCGAGTGGAAGCAGGCGGCGTAGCCGGCGGCGAACAGCTGCTCGGGGTTGGCCCCGTTGCCCGAACCGCCCATCTCGGTGGGAGTCGCCATGTCGAGATCGACCGTGCCCTCGAGCGTGCGGACGTGGCCGTCACGGCCCGTGCCGGTCGAGAGAGCCTCTGCGGTGTAGAGAGCCTTCATGATGTCTCCTTCGCTGTCGCCGAGCCGGGCCGGCGGGTGGCCCCGGCGGGTTCGCCGGGAGAATCGGGGGCGGTGAGCGCGCGCATGCTGCGCGTGAGCTCCTGCAGGGTCGAGATCAGGTCTCGGGCCTCCTCGGGGCCGGCGAGACCGCTGCCGTCGGCGATGCAGCCGGGCACGTGGGCGAGCTCGCCTCGCAGGTGGCGGCCACGCTCGGTGAGCACGACAGTGACCACGCGCTCATCCGGCGCGGTGCGGCGCCGCTCGAGCAGCCCGGCCGCCTCCATCCGCCGAAGCATCGGCGACAGGGTGCCGGAGTCGAGCTGAAGGGCCTCCCCCAGGTCCGAGACGCTCTGGTCCCCGTCGCTCCACAGCACCACCAGCACGAGGTACTGGCCGTAGGTGAGGCCCCAGGGCTCGAGCAGCGCGCGGTACGCCTGGGTCGTGGCGCGCGAGGCCGCGTAGAGGGAGAAGCACACCATCTCGTCCGTCGTCGCCATGAGGCCATCCTTCCTCGGTTTTGCATTGCGCGCAACCTAGTTGCACACAATCTTCTCGGAACGTCCGTTCTCACGGCATCTCATCTCACGACCGCGTGCGCGAGCACCGCCCGCGCACATCACACAAAGTCATAAGCACTGCTTGCGACGAGTGCCTACCATGGAAGCATGGACCCTCGACGGCTGCTCATCTTCCGCACCGTGGTGCGCAACGGCTCGATCGGCGCCGGCGCCCGTGAGCTGGGATGGACCCAGCCCGCGGTCTCCCAGCACCTCGCCGCCCTGGAGAAAGAGGTCGGCACCCAGCTGCTGCTGCGCTCCTCCTCCGGGATCACGCCCACGGAGGCGGGCCGACGTCTGTCCGCACACGCCGAGGCGATCGCGGCCCAGCTGCACGCCGCAGAGGAGGAGCTCGCCGACATCACCGCACTGCGTCGCGGCACGGTGAAGTTCGGGACCTTCCCGTCGGCCGCCGCGGTGCTGCTGCCGCCGGTGCTGGCACACCTCCAGGAGACCGCGCCGGATCTGGACGTCACCTTCGACGAGCTCGAGCCCCCCGACGCCGTCGCCGCGCTGCGCGAGGGCGACCTCGACCTGGCCCTGGTGTTCCGCTACCCCTGCAGCGACATCGATGCCGAGGGCACCCTGGAGTGGACCCCGCTGATGGAGGACCGCGTGATGGCCGTCCTCCCCCGCGACCACCCGCGCGCCGAGGACCCCGACCTGACCCTGGCCGACCTCTCCGAGGACCCGTGGATCGCCGGCTGCGAGCGGTGCCGGGCGAACATGCTCTCCAGCGCCCGTCGGGCAGGATTCGTGCCGAAGGTGCGCCACTCCAGCGACGACTCGACCGTGGTCCAACGGCTGATCATGCACGGTGGCGGGGTCGCCCTGATGCCGGAGACGGCACTGGAGGCGGCCCCGACGCAGGACGTGGTGGTGCGGGCGCTGCCGGATCTGGATACGCGGATGATCGGCCTGATCAACCGCCGCGGCGCCCAGTCGATCCCGGCCGTCAGCGCCGTGCGCGACGCCCTGGTCGCCGAGACCAACAAGCGCTCCAGCACCGCAGCGCTGATCTGAACCGCCCGCCCGACGTTCAGTCCATCCCGAAAGTCCCTGCGTACCCTGGTGCCATGACCAGCCGCGACGCCTCCGCACGCCGAGATCGCCGAGCAGGCCGGCCCCCGGCGCGAGCCTGGCTGCGACCGGGCCTGCTGGCCGTGGGAGGTCTCGCGGTCGCCGCCGCCCTGGTCGTTGCCGACCAGCTCATCGCCGCCATCGCCCTCGCGCTGTTCGCCCTGTTCATGGCGTTCTGGACCTCCCCGCTGCGATCGGGCCCGCACACTCCGCTGGCCACGGCGCTGCAGCGGCGCGCCGACGACGTCTCCATCATCCTGTGGGCCCCCGGCAACCCGCTGTCGGCCCGCATGCAGACGGCGATCCGCACACCCCGCGAGGACGTGCTCTGGGTCAACGCCTACCGTGACCCGGAGGCCCGCGCCCTGCTGGACGAGCACGGCGGCGAGGACGCCCTTCCCCTGGTGATCGTCGGCCAGGACGTCAAAGCCACCGCGACCGTCGGCGACCTGCTGGACATGCAGGCCACGGGCCGACGTCGAGCTGCCGGCGAGGACGACGGCGAGCTCGACGCGGGAGCGACAGGGGCGTGACGGCGCCCTGACGCTTCAGACGCCCTGACGCTCAGGCGCCGGGGAGCTCCCCGATCGAGACGGTCCACTCGCGCGCGCTGCGGTCGATGACCACACCGTCGCGGAGGAACGGATCGCCGTCCACCGCGGCCAGGGCCTCCTCCTCGGAGCCGGCGCGCACGATCAGCAGACCGCCCGGGGTCCCGCCGAGCGGCCCGGCCAGCAGCAGCGTCCCCGCGGCGTGCAGCTCCTGCAGGTACTCGCGGTGCTCCGGCCGCACGGCCTGCACCTTCTCGGCATCGTCGGTGTAGGTGTACTGCACGGCGAAGACGGCCATAAGACTCTCCCGAAGGCTCGAGGGGCGCGGGCCGGTGAGGTCCACCGGTCCGACGGTGCACCCCTCATCGTGCCGCATTCGCGGTCGACCCGAGCATGCCGGCTCGTACGCCTCTCCCGCCCCTGTGCACAGCACGCACCCCGCTGCTACTCTGTTATTCCGTAATTGCGTAGGAATTGGCTTCAGCACGTCCGAGATCCGGCACGGCAACGACCCGGCACGACCGCGGTCCGACGGTGATCTGACGCGACCGTGCGAGGCCCCGACGTCGAGGGGGACCTGAGCGATGGATGACGAGGGCAGCACCGGCGAGTTCGCGGCTCGCCTGAGACACCTCGAGCAGCGGATCGCGAAGCTCGAGAAGGACCAGGCACACTCCTCGACGCGCCCGGACCCGGTCGCGGACACGCGCTCGGCCGCCGCGCAGTCATCGGACCAGGCGACCTCGACGCCGGAGCCCGCGGGCAACCCGTGGTGGGCGCTGAACGCCCTGAAGGCGCAGGTCGAGTCGCCGGGAGCGGTCGTCTACACGGGGACGGTCGACGTCGGCCTCGGTCATCTCGAGTACCAATGGGGACGGCCGACGGAGTTCCTGCTCGAGACGGACTGGGCCGAGCACGCAGAGACCGTGGCCGCGCTGGGCCATCCGCTGCGGCTGGCGATCCTGCGCCGACTGATCGACGGCGAACGCACCGTCGCCCAGATCGTCGACGAGCTGGAGCTCGGCTCGACCGGCATCGCGTACCACCATCTGTCCGCGCTGCAGAACGCCGGATGGGCGACCTCTCCCCGACGCGGCACCTGGACGATCCCCGCCTCACGGGTGATACCGCTGCTGACCATCATCTCCGCTGCCGAGAAGGGCTGACCATGACCGACCAGCATCCCGGCCGCACCGAGACCGACCCCGATGCCGACATCGGCACCGTCATCGATTCCGGTTCCGATCCCGACGCGCCCTCCCGGACGGGCACGTCCTTCTCGCGGCGCACGGTGCTCGCAGCCGGCATCCCGGCTGTGGCCGGCGTCCTCGCCATCACCGCGCTGTCCGGTCCGCGCCCTGCCCGCCTCGGCGAACCGACCGGTGACGAGCAGGTGACCGCCGCCCTGCAGCCCCACCTGAGTGGCCATCGCCGCGTCGCGATCGCCTATCTCGACGGCAGCGGCACCACCCGCTTCGGGGGCTTCGGGGCCGAGGCGACCGACGAGTTCGAGGTCGGCTCGGTGACCAAGACGTTCACCGGCGCGCTGCTGGCCTCAGCCGTCGAACGTGGGGAGGTCACGGTGCAGAGCACGGTCGCCGACGTGCTCGGGGACGAGGCCGAGGGCAGCGCGATCGCCGATGTCACGCTCGCCGAGCTCGCCACCCACACCTCCGGCATCCCGTCGCTCGCCCCGAGCTGGTGGACCGGCAGGTTCACCGGCACGCTCCTGCGCCAGGACCCCTACCCCGCGCGGGACGGCGATGAGGTGATCGCCGACGCGCTGGGCATCACGCCGAACGGCCGCGGCTCCTATGCGTACTCCAACCTCGGCGTCGCCCTGCAGGGCCAGCTGCTCGCACGCGCCGCAGGCACCGACTACGCCACGCTGCTCGGAGACAGGATCCTCGAACCGCTCTCGCTGGCCTCGACCTACGCTCCGATCACCCCGGAAGGCCTGCGGGATACGGCCACGCGCGGCCACACCAGTGCCGGGCTTCCCAACGCGGCATGGACCATGCACGGTGTCGCCCCGGCAGGCGGCATCCGCTCGACCGCCGAGGATCTCGCGCTCTACCTGACCGGCATGATCGAGGGGACCGCGCCGGGCGCGTCGGCCGCCACCGAGGTCCTGTTCACCGAGAGTCAGTCCAGTGAGACCTCGATGAACTGGTTCCACGAGGACGTGGGCACAGGGCAGCTGATGACCTGGCACAACGGCATGACCGGGGGTTTCGCGGCGTTCACCGGGTGGGACCCGTCCACGGGCCGCGGCATCGTGCTCCTAACCGACACCGCGCGGTCGCTCGATGACGTCGCCGTGGCCGTCCTGACCGGGGAGGTCGAACTGTGAACACCGTGCTGGCCTCCCTTCCCCTCATCGCCGGCGTCGCGGTCCTCGCGCTGCTGGTCATCTCCATCGTCCAGCTGTGGATCCGATACGAGCATCCGGTTCGCATCTTCCTGCGGACGCTCAGTGCCGCCAGCATCATCGGCATCCTCGGGCTCGCAGGCATCCTGCCGGCGTCGATGTGGTGGGGTCCGTGGCTGCTCTCGCTGGTCACGATCGCCGGCGTGATCGTCGCCTGCCGGCGCGCGCTCGTCAGCTCGCCTCCCGCAGAGCCGACTGCGCGGCAGGCCAAGAATCTGCGGCCCCCGAGCCGGCTCAACCTCGCCGGTGAGGTGATCGTCTATCTCGCCGTGGTCGCGGTCGCGCTCTACGCGGGGTGAGGCTCAGCCCCGGATCGGCAACCAGTCCAGCACGTCCTGGATCCCCTGGTCCCAGAACTCCCAGGCGTGCGCACCGGGGCGAAGACGCGAGGTCAGGCCGACGCCGTGCCGCTCCGCCGTGGCGATGAAACGCCGGTTCTGCCCGACCAGCTCGTCCTCGGTGCCGCAGTCCAGGAACAGCGCCGGCAGCTGCTGCGCGTCCGCGGCCGCGAGCAGCCCGAGCAGATCGTCATCGGTGCCGGCGAGATCGCGGCCGGCCCAGACCCGCTCGGCGAGGTTCCCACGATTCCCGTGGAGTGACAGCGACGCCGGATCCAGCGCCCCGGAGAGGCTCGCGGCCGCCGCGAAATGGTCCGGATGGTTCAGCGCCAGCTTGAACGCACCGAATCCGCCCATCGACAGCCCCGCCACGAAGGTGTCCTCGCGGGCGGTGGAGACGCGGAATGTCCGCGCGACCAGCTCCGGCAGCTCCTCGGAGACGAAGGTCCAGTACTGCTCCCCCACCGCTTCGTCGACGTAGAACGAGCGGCGCACCTCGGGCATCACCACGGCGATGCCCTTGTCCGCGGCGTAGCGCTCGATCGCGGTGCGGCGCTCCCACACGGTGCAGTCGTCGCTGAGACCGTGCAGCAGGTACAGCACCGGCGCCGCTGCGCCGCCTGCAGGTCGGCGGTCCGCCACTTCCATGCCGATTCCTGCGGCGGACTGCGGCATCAGCACCACCATCGAGGTGCCCATACCGAGGGACTCGGCGAAGAAGTCGGTGCGCAGCCGGATCATCGGTGCTCCCTCCCGGGGATGTTGACGGTGGGGGCGCGTCGGCCCGCCTCGAGACCCCATTGAACACCGGGCCGGGCTGGGTGCGCCGGGAAGGCCCCGCCTACGATGGCGGCATGAACACGCCCGCCCCGTCCGAGCCCGCCTGGATCCGCGACGCGATCTGCTGGCAGGTCTATCCGCTGGGGTTCTGCGGAGCGCCCCTGCACCGCGAGGACCTGGTCGGCGAGTCCTACGCCGGGGCCGAGGGAGAGAACGTCGTCCACCGCCTGCGCCGGCTGCAGGGATGGCTCGACCATCTCGTCGGCCTCGGCGCGAACGTGCTGCTGCTGAACCCGATCTTCGACTCCGTCTCCCACGGGTACGACACCCTCGATCATCGACGGCTCGACCCGCGCCTGGGTGATGAGATGGATTTCGACGCCCTGGTCGCCGCCTGCCGCGAACGCGGGATCCGCGTGGTGCTGGACGGGGTGTTCAACCACGTCTCCCACCTGCACCCCGAGGCGCGGCGCGCGATCGCCGCCGGCCCCGGCACGCCGGAGGGCGACCGCATCCGCTGGGCCGGGGACCAGCCCTACGGCTTCGAGGGCAACGCCGACCTGGTCGAGCTGAACCTCACCGATCCCGCGGTCCAGGACGCGATCGTGCGGGTGATGGGGCTGTGGCTCGAGCGCGGGGCCGACGGGTGGCGACTGGACGCCATGTACGCCGCGGGCGCCGAGGCCTGGGCTCCGATCCTCGAGCGGGTCCGCGCGGCCCATCCCGACGCCTGGATCCTCGGCGAGGTCATCCACGGTGACTACCCGGCGATCGCCGCCGCCTCCGGGGCGCACTCGATCACCCAGTACGAGCTGTGGAAGGCGATCTGGTCGAGTCTGCGCGAGCACAACCTCTTCGAGCTCGAGCATGCCCTCGGTCGCCACCGGGACTTCCTGGCGGCCGACGGGGACGAGCATCCGCTGATCTTCGTCGGCAATCACGACACCACCCGCATCGCCTCCCAGGTCGCCGACGGCCGGGATCTCGCCGTGGCCTACGCGCTGCTGGCGCTGCTGCCGGGGATCCCCGCCGTGTACGCGGGCGATGAGTTCGGCGCCACCGGCATCAAGGAGGACCGCGCCGGCGGGGACGACGCAGTGCGCCCCGCGTTCCCCGACGATCCGGCCGAGATCGCGGGCGCTGCCGGCAGCGTCGGCGCCTCCGCGCCCACGGAGTCCGCGGCGACCTCACCTCACCTCAGCGTGCTCAGCCGCGAGGCCGTCCCGCGGATCCTCGAGGTCCATCAGCGGCTGTTCTCGCTGCGCCGTCGCGAGCCGTGGCTGGCCGACGCGGAGGTCACCGTGCGCCGCGAGAGCCTCGAGGACACCTTCGCCGAGATCACGCTGTCCCCGCGCCCAGGCGGTGGGGGCGCGCAGGACTCGGCCGCCGGTGGTGGCGCCGCGGCTCAGCAGCTCACCCTCGTCGTGAATCTGGGCGACGCGGACCGACCCGTCCAGGGCGAGGTGCTGGAGGTCGTCAGCGGTGCCGACATGCTCGACGCCGTCGGCCCGCCCGCGCCCGGGGTCGTGCCCGCGCACGGCATCGCCGTGGTCCGCTGAGAGGCGAGATACCGCGATCGACGGTCCGTCGACCCGGACGTAGACTCATGCCATGAGCACCGGGAAGCGCACAGGCATGACCCTCAAGCCCGCCGGCGAGGTCTCGACGGCCCCGGTCGTCGCCACCGGACTGATCGGCGGCTGGCTCACCGCCCGGGAGACGGGGATCCGCCCCCTCGGCGGCGTCGTCCTCGCCGCGGCCGGGCTCTATGCGGGCCGGACGTGGCTGGCCCGTCGCGGCCCCGCGACCACTGCCGTGCTCGGGGCGACCTACGTGCTCGGCTTCGGACTCTCCCACCCGCTCGCGAAGAAGATCGGAGCCTGGCCCGCCGTGCTCACCGTGACCGGCGTCGCCGCCGGCGCCGCCGCCCTGCTGTCCGACGCGGCCTACGGGGAGTGGACCCCGGCGGACCCGGACGCCTGAGTGGTTCGACCCGGCGCACGAGCGCCGCACGAATCGCAGACCCTCCATAGCGGCACGTCCACCGAGCAGCGCGCCGAACTGAGCAACGCGTCCGGCGAGCGACGCCTCGGGCAACGCGGCACGTCCCTCAAAACGGCGCGCCCGCACGGCACCGAACAGCCGCGAATCAGCACGTCCTCACCAGTGGCGATGCAGGCCCACCTGAACGGAATGCGCTTAACGACTGTCGGATGCGGCAATAGTTGACTAGGCTAATACTCCGGTCCCGACCGCCGGGACCCCCGCTCCCCCTCTGAGGACTCCTTTCCCCATGTTCGGCACCATGAGCCGCCTCTGGCAGACGGTCCGTCCGATTCGTTTCCGCCTCTATCTCGGCCTGCTCAGCGCCCTCGCCGCCTCGATCGTCGCGCTGATGATCCCCCAGGTCCTCGAGCACATCGTCAACCGCCTCGAGAACGACGCCGTCGCCGCCACCATCCTGACCGGCGGTGCCATCGTGCTCGGTCTCGGTGTGCTCGAAGCCGGCCTCCTCTGGCTGCGTCGCACCTTCGCCGTCGCCCCCTCGACCACTGTCGAGAAGCAGATCCGCGTGGACTTCTACCGCAAGGTCCAGAACCTGCCGGTCTCCTTCCACGACGGGTGGGGCTCCGGTCAGCTGCTCTCGCGCATGCTCACCGACATCAACATCATCCGCCGGTGGATCGCCTTCGGCATGATCATGGCCGTGGCCAGCTCCGTCACGGTGATCGTGGGGATGGCGCTGCTGTGGCGCTCCTCGGCGATCCTCGCGCTGATCTTCTTCCTCGCCGCCGTGCCGGTCTCGATCATCGCCTATCGCTTCCACCGGAACTTCTCGATCCTCTCGCGGCTGTCCCAGGATCAGAACGGCGACCTGGCCACCACCATCGAGCAGTCCGTCCAGGGCATCCGTGTGCTCAAGGCGTTCGGGCGCGGGCCGTCGGCCCTCGAAGGCTTCACCGAGCAGGCGGAGGAACTGCGCCAGACCGAGGTGCGCAAGGCGACGGCCATCGCGCGCTTCGACATGTTCATGTTCATGCTCCCCGAGCTCGCGCTCGGTGTCTCTCTGCTGGTGGGTCTGTACCTGACCGCGAACGGCTCGATCTCCACCGGTCAGCTGGCCTCCTACTTCGCGACCGCGACCCTGGTGGTGGGCCCCGTGCGCATGCTCGGCATGCTCTTCGGGCAGGCCGTCAGCGCCACCACCGCCCTGGATCGCCACTACGAGGTGATGGATCAGTTCAACAGCATCACCTCACCGGAGAACCCCACGCCCATCGACCACGCGGCGGCCCGCGGCGCCGTGGAGCTGCGCGGTGTCCACTTCCGCTACGAGGACGCCCCCGACCATGTCCCCGACGTGCTGGACGGCGTGGACCTGCAGATCGACCCGGGCGAGACCATGGCGCTGGTCGGGGTGACCGGCAGCGGCAAGTCCACGCTGCTGCAGCTCGTCCCGCGGCTGTACGACGTCACCGCCGGCACCATCTCGATCGACGGGGTCGAGACCCGGGACATGGATCTCGTGGACCTGCGCACCCTGACCGCCTTCGCCTTCGAGGACGCCACCCTGTTCTCCGGGTCGGTGCGGGAGAACGTCCTGCTGGGTGCAGATCGGTCGCTGAGCGAGGAGGAGTCCGAGAAGCTGCTCGAGCTCGCCCTGTCCACGGCCGACGCCGACTTCGCCTTCGACCTGCCCGACGCGGTCGACACCCGTATCGGGGAGGAGGGCATGAGCCTCTCCGGCGGCCAGCGCCAGCGTCTGGCTCTCGCCCGTGCGATCGCGGCCCGCCCGGCCGTGCTGCTGCTGGACGATCCGCTCTCGGCACTGGATACCAAGACCGAGGAGAACGTCACCGGCCGCCTGCGCGAGGTGCTCGAGGGCACGACCACGCTAATCGTCGCCCACCGCACCTCCACCGTGGCCCTCGCCGACCGCGTCGCCCTGCTCGATCGTGGCCGGGTGGTCGCCGTGGGCACGCACACCGAACTGATGGCGAGCTCTCCCCGCTACCGCTGGGTGATCGCCAACCAGGAGGAGGAGGTGCGCCGCGACCAGGACATCGAGACCCTCACCGGGGAGCTCGACCTGCGAGGCCTCCAGGGCTCCGCCGACGTGGAGCACGGGTCCGACGGTGACGGCGAGGCGCCACCTGACCTCCGCGCGGGGCAGGACGAGGGCCAGGTCCGCACCGGCGCCGATGCCGACGCCGACGCCGATGCCGATGCCGATGCCGATGCCGATGCCGTGACCGTCACGGCGGGGATCCCCGCCGCCGGCCGTTCCGACCAGGACCAGAGCGACCGGGAGGAGGAGCGATGAGCACCGCGACCCTGCAGGACCAGAACGACGACGAACAGCGAGTCCTCTCCCCCGAGGAGAACAAGCTCTCGAGGCAGAGGTCCTTCAAGCTGCTCGGCGAGCTGATCGCCCCCGTGAAGGGCCAGTTCGCTCTGATGGCTCTGATGGTCATCATCGCCCAGCTCGCCGTGGTGGCCGGGCCCGCGATCATCGCCTGGGGCATCGACAACGCGCTGCCGCAGCTGATGGAGGGCAACAGCATCCCGGCGTTCCAGGCCGCGGCGATGCACCTCGGCGCCGCGATCGTCGGCGGCGTGCTCACCTACGGCTACGTGCGCCAGTCCGTCGTGGTCGGCCAGAAGATGCTGCTGTCCCTGCGCCGCCGCGTCTTCCGCTTCACCCAGCGCCAGGACCTCGAGTTCCACGAGTCCTACACCTCGGGCCGGATCGTCTCCCGGCAGACCTCCGACATGGAGGCACTGCGCGAGCTGCTGGACTCGGGCGTGAACGTGATGGTGGGCGCCTCGCTGTCCATGGTGTTCACGATCGTGCTGATCGTGGTCATGGACTGGCAGACGGGGATCGTCATGCTGCTCATGCTGGTCCCCTGCGTGATGCTCACCAAGTGGTTCCAGCGGCGCTCGCGGATCGAGTACCGGGCGATCCGTTCCCACTCCGCCCGTCTGATCGTCCACTTCGTGGAGGCCATGGCCGGCATCCGCGCGGTCAAGGCCTTCCGGAAGGAGGAGCGCAATCAGCAGGAGTTCGACGACCTCGCCCAGGACTACCGCGACGCCTCGCTGCGCTCGGTCAACGTCTTCGGCATCTACCAGCCGACGCTGCGCTTCCTGGCCAACGTGACCATCGCGGCCGTGCTGGTCGTGGGCGGGTTCCGCGTCATGAACGGCGATCTGCAGGTGGGCGTGCTGGTGGCGCTCGTGCTCTACTCGCGCCGCTTCTTCCAGCCGGTCGACGAGATCGCGAACTTCTACAACGCCTTCCAGTCCGCGGTGGCCGCGCTCGAGAAGATCGCGAACCTGCTGGCCGTCCAGCCCACCGTCAAGGAGCCCCAGGACCCCACCCCGATGCCGACCTCGAGCGGCCAGATCGACTTCGAGGACGTCTCCTTCCGCTACAGCGCGGACGGTCCGCTGGTACTGAAGCCGATGGACCTGCACATCCCCGCCGGGCAGACGGTCGCGCTAGTGGGCCAGACCGGTGCCGGCAAGTCCACCGTCGCCAAGCTCATCTCGCGCTTCTACGACGCGACCGAGGGCAGCGTGAAGCTCGACGGCGTGGACCTGCGGGACATCTCGATGAAGGACCTCACGCGCAACATCGTCATGGTCACCCAGGAGGCCTACCTGTTCTCCGGGACCGTCGCGGACAACATCGCGCTCGGCAAGCCGGGCGCGAGCCGCGAGGAGATCGAGAGGGCCGCGAAGGCGATCGGCGCCGACTCCTTCATCGAGTCCCTCCCCTACGGGTACGACACCGACGTGAACAAACGCGGCGGGCGCGTCTCGGCCGGTCAGCGGCAGCTGATCTCCTTCGCCCGCGCCTTCCTCGCCGACCCGCGGGTGCTGATCCTCGACGAGGCCACCAGCTCGCTGGACATCCCCTCCGAGCGCATGGTCCAGGAAGGCCTGACGCGCCTGCTGGGCCAGCGCACCTCGCTGATCATCGCCCACCGCCTGACCACGGTGATGATCGCGGACCGGGTGCTCGTGGTCCACGGCGGCGAGGTGGTCGAGGACGGCTCCCCGCAGGAGCTGGTGCGTGCCGGCGGCCGGTTCGCGGCGCTGTACCAGGCGTGGCAGGAGTCGATGTAGCGGGGATCAGCGGCGTCCGTGGACCGCGACCCGGGAGCCGGTGGACCGCGACCCGGGAGCCGGTGGACCGCGACCCGGGAGCCGGTGGACCGCGACCCGGGAGCCACTGGCGCGGCAGCGCGAGCCCGGGGAGCAGGGGGCCGGACGAGTATCCGGCTCAGGCTCCCAGCATCGCTCGCAGCTCGCCGGTGAACCCCTCCACCTCGACCGGCACCTCCGGGCGCCGGAACGTCTCCGGCGTGACCAGGAAGCGCTGCTCGAGAACGATCGGATCCCCGTCGGTGGACACGTGCGTCCCGTTGTCGACGTACCCGCAGGCCCGGGAGACGCCGAAGGACGCGTCGTTGCCCATGCCCGCCGAGGATTCGGCCCGCTGCGCTCCGAGGTGATCGAAGGCGAGGACCAGCATCGCCTGGCGCATGAGCTTCCCGTAGCCGTTGCCGTGGGCGTCCAGGGTCAGCCAGGAGCCCGTCCCGACCGTGCGCCGGTCGGCGAAGCGCTGTGCGGAGACGTCCTGGCAGCCGATCAGGCGCCCGTCGGCCCAGATCCCGAAGTTCAGGGCCCACGCCTCGGGCGAGACGTTCGAGCGCATCCGCCACTGGAACTTCACCGCCTCGCGCACGCGCACATCCGGTTCGGCGCGGTACCAGGGGAACGCGTAGGGCACCTCGGGATCCTCGAAGATCGGCCGACGGATCAGCTCCGCGTACTCCGGCAGATCGGCATCGCCGAGCGGGCGCAGGGTGAGGTCGCCCGCACGGATGCTCAGGCCGAGGGGCGGGTACAGCACGTCGAGGCCGGGGCGCGTCTCCATCGCCCCACCTTAGGCA
Organism: Brachybacterium sp. GCM10030268; assembly: GCF_042666305.1. Lineage (NCBI taxonomy): Bacteria > Bacillati > Actinomycetota > Actinomycetes > Micrococcales > Dermabacteraceae > Brachybacterium > Brachybacterium sp. GCM10030268. The sequence goes on from NZ_JBHTCW010000009.1 coordinate 114,899, forward strand.
CACCTGCCGCATCCCGCAGCCCGTCCGGATGCCCGTTCCACGACCACGCTCGCGAGGCCGCCGTGGCAGACGCCCGAGCCGGGCTGAGAGGGCGTCGGGCCCGGCGGAGAGGCGTCGGGCCCGGCGGAGAGGGGTCGGGCCCGGCGGGGAGGGCGTCGGGGTCAGCGGGGACCGCGCCGGGATCAGGCATGAGGAGGCCGGGGCCGGTCGTCGCGCGAGCTGACTGGCTGCGGCGACCGACCCCGGCCTGGGCTGCTGGTCGGGTCCCCGGGCGGGGCGTTGCGCTGACCCTGCCGGCGACCCGGCAGGGTCAGCCTGCTGAACGCACCCGGGTCCCGGCCGGTCCGGTCACACGCCGACGGGTTCCGCCTTCTGGTCCGACGTCGACCCCTCGAGGGTCTGGGCCTGGTTCGAGTCCTGGCCCGAGCCGCTCTCGCTCGAGGTGATCTCCTGCGAACGGTCGCTGTGGCCCACCGCGATCTTGCGCGGCTTGGCCTCCTCGGCCATCGGGATCGTCAGGCGCAGCACGCCGTCGGCGTAGTCGGCCTGGATGCGATCCAGAGCGACCCGGCTGCCCAGCGTCATCTGTCGGGCGAAGGTGCCGCTGGGACGCTCACGGGTCAGCCACGTGCGCTCGCTCTGCGGGGTCGAGCCCGAGCGCTCGGCGCGGACGGTGAGGGTGCGGTCATCGACGTCCACGTCGATGCTGGAGGGGTCCACGCCCGGCAGGTCGATCTCCGCCGTGAAGCTGTCGCCGTCACGGTAGAGATCCATCGGCATGCCGACGGAGGCGGGGGTACGGGTGAGATCGGTGAAGAGTCGATCGACTTCCTGGAACGGAGAGAACGTGCGAGCCATGATGAACCTCCTGGAGTGTCTCGGTCGTACATCGAAGAACCTGCGGAGCGCGCCGTCCCTGGCGCTCTCACCCCGCACAACACCTGTGCCCCGCGCCGTATTCCAAAGTTGAGCCCCTAAGACTCATGTGGTCTGCATCACGTCTCACGGGTGTCCGCGTGACCGCTCGCGCAGCGGGCCGTCCCGGTGCCGGCGATAGGCTCCGACGATGACCATCGACGTACTCCTGACCGGCTTCGCGCCCTTCGGCGGCGAGCTCGAGAACCCTTCGTGGGAGGCGGTGCGGCGGGCGGCGCCCATGCTGCGTGACCGCGGGGTCGCGGTCCAGGACGTCGAACTGCCCGTCGAGTTCGGTCGCGCCGGGGACCTGCTCGAGACGGCTGTGCGCGAACACCGTCCAGGGCTCGTGATCGCGACGGGCGTGGCCGCCGGGCGCACCGCGATCACGCCGGAGCGGGTGGCGATCAACATCCGCGATGCCCGCATCCCCGACAACGCCGGAGCCGCACCGATCGACGAGCCGGTGATCACCGGCGGCCCGGTCGCGTACTTCACCGATCTTCCGATCAAGGCGATGGTCGCAGCACTGTCCGCCGAAGCCATCCCGGCCTCGGTGTCGCAGACGGCGGGCACCTACGTGTGCAACGACGTCTTCTATCGGTTGCAGCACCTGGCGGCCACCGGGACCGGGGCCGCCGGCGCGATCCGCGGCGGGTTCGTCCACGTGCCGTCGACCGACGCGGTCGACGTCGGAGTGGCCGCTGCCGGCCTGGCGCGTCTCACGGAGGTCGCACTGGGCTCCCCGTCGGATGTACGAGTCAGCGGCGGCGCACTGCACTGACCGTCCGCGACCGGCGTGGCCCGGTGGCGCCGGCCGGTCGCTGCGAACGCCTTTCTGCCTGAGCCCGCACATCGGCTCTTCCTGACGGGCCGAGCACGTGGAAAACTCCCGATCGCGCTCCGTGCTGCCGCGGCCGACGGCTCGTGCACGGACCGCTGAGCCCGGCTGTCCACATCACTGTCCACAACGGTGGATGAATGACAGACGTGTAGTTCACCAGGTACGAGCCACATCGAGCCCATGTACAGCGTGTCCCCAGGCGAATGGCGGACGAGCGTTGTCCACACCAGCCGCCGGCTCGTGGCCGTCTGCAGGACCGAGAACCGAACGCGCAGGTCATGCGCATCATCAGTCGAGCAGGGGCCCGACGGCCGGATGCGGTTGCACCGGACCCGTGCGCGACGAAGACGCTGGCCAGAGCAGTTCAGGCACAGCGCGCTGCGGAAGGCACGGAGGATCGTCGCTCCAGCCGTCCACACCGCGCGTCCACCACGGACGGCGAGTTTTCCACAGTGATGCTCGCTCGGTCCCCCGCCGTTGGCCATTTCTCCACATCCCCGTCCACAGCTGGGGATAGTCACAGCCATGTGATTCGCCCGCGGGGGTCTCTGTGCCGGCCGATCTCGGGGGCCTGCGCCGAGCCAGAGCGCGCCGGCGTCAGGCGTCAGGCGTCAGGCGTCAGGCGTCAGGCGTCAGGCGTCAGGCGTCAGGCGTCAGGCGTCAGGCGTCAGGCGTCAGGCGTCAGGCGTTAGGCGTTAGACGTTAGACGGGGAGCATGACCGTCTTGGCGGCGACCAGCGCCACGCACAGCAGCACCCCGCACGCCACGATCCCCACGTGGACCATCGCCGAGCGCCGGGCGAGCGCCTGCCGGTCCACCCCCGGCGTCGCCTTGGGACGCAGGGCGAACATCCCGGCGGTGACCAGGCCGCCCATGATGAGCCCGCCCAGGTGACCCTGCCAGGAGATGTTGGGAACGGTGAAGGTGATGACGAGGTTCAGCACGATCAGCACCGCGATCTGGGCGGTCTGCCCGCCCATCCGCCGGTTGACGACGAACATCGCGGCGAACAGCCCGAACACGCCGCCGCTGGCCCCGAGCGTGCCGCCGTACCAGGCCTGGCTGAGCGGGTCGGTGAGCAGGTAGACGGCCGTGTGGCCGGCGAGGACCGAAACGAAGTAGACCGCCGCGAACCGCACGTGGCCCATGGTCTGCTCGAGGTACTGGCCCACCACCCACAGGGCCCACATGTTCAGCACCAGGTGCATGATGCCGCCGTGCAGGAAGCCGCCGGTGAGGAAGGTCCACGGCATGACCAGGGCACGGAACGGGGCGAAGACGCCCAGCTGGTAGACGAGATCGCCCGCGACCGTCTGGCCGACGTAGGCCAGGATGCACAGGGCCATGACGGTGTAGGTGACGTAGGGCCGACGAGCCCCGATGGTCCCGCCCATCGCGTTGCGCGGCCGGGCCGATGCCTGCTGCCGGGAGATCTCCCGTTCGCAGTCGACGCAGAGCACCCCCACTGATGTCGGTCGCTGGCAGTCCGGGCAGGCCGGACGGTCGCAGCGCTTGCAGCGCACGTAGCTCACCCGGTCGGGGTGGCGGGGGCAGACCGGCTGGCCCTGCGGGTCAGGGTTGTCCTCGGCGCTGTAGCCGTAGCTGGGGCGTTCCATGGCGTCCATTCCACCACGGGGACCTGGGCCGGAGCCGCGCGCTGCCAAGAGGTTCGGCTCAGGGCGAGGTGTAGGGGAAGGCGGCGAAGAGCTTCTCGTACCGGGCTCGCTGGGAGGCGCTGATCGGGTGCAGCTCGGTGAGGTCGAGCTTCCGTCGGCCGGCAGGGCCCTTCCGGGTCCAGGTCCCGCGCATCTCTCCACGGCGGATCGCGGCGCGCTTGAAGACGCCGTTGTTGCCGGGCACGAGCGCTTGGTGGCGCTTCTCGTCCATCAGGTACAGGCGGTCCCGGTAGCCCAGGACGAGTTCGTCGAACCCCGGCAGCAGCATCTCCCGCATGGTCTCCTTCTCCCGCGCCGCATAGTCCTCGGCCAGTCCCGGTCGCCACCACAGCTGTTCGCCGCCGCCGGAGCGGGCGTCGGCCGCAGTGGTGCGCAGCCGCCCGTCCCCGTCGGCCCAGCCCGTCTCCAGTCGGTCCGTGATCTGGGGCAGCGCTGACCGGATCCTTCCCAGCGGGAGCTTCGACCACCAGGCCAGGTCCCGCTCCCCTGCCGGGCCGTGACTGGTGAAGTACCGCCGGGCGAGCTCGGCGATCGCCGCGGTCTCATCGCCCCCGAAAGCCCCCTCGAGGTCCGAGCGCGGTGGCAGCCACGCGGAGGCCAGCACCACGGCGGTCTCCTGCTCGCGCCACGGGCCGAGAGCGACCAGCCCGGAGGCCAGGAAATAGGTGAGCAGGTGATAGCCGCGGCCACCGTCGGTCGCCACGCCGGCCGCCTCCCAGGCGGCCATGACGTCCGTGCGCAGTACGCCCTGTCCGACGCCGCGCTGCGAGGCCGGGGCGACGAGTTCGACGAGCACGTCCGCGGCCCGCCGGAAATGCTCCTCGTCCAGGCCCAGCTGGGCTCGGCGACCGATCGAGGCGCGCAGCGGGCCGGCCGCACACAGCTGGGTGAGCCAGGCGAGGGTGTCCGCGGCGACGGCGAAGACGGTTCCGCGCATCGGGTAGCCTCGCACGATCTCTGCGCGGTCGAAGGCGGCGAGCACCGGCTCGAGCTCGCCGCCGGTGCGCAGCGCCAGCGACGCCATCACGCCGGGCAGGTCCTGTCCCTGGTGGGCGCCGAAGGCATGGGCCGCCTCCGTCGGGCTGTCGAAGCGGCGCGGGCCGGCGAGGCCCTGCGCGAGGATCCGGGCACCGGCGAGGTGTCGCTGCGTCATGACGCGAGACTAGTGGCGGGGGCCGACGGACCCGGCTGCATACGACAGCGGCACCTCACGGAGCGTCTCGTGCGAGATCTGCTCCGGGAGGTGCCGATGCGTCGGGCGGCGATCCGGCCCGCGCGGTTACCGGGCCGGGATCGGGCCGCGGTGGCCTCGGGGCTGCGTCCGGGTCGAGTTCGAGGCCGTGGGGCTCACTTCTCGATGGTCACCGAGTTGATGACGATGTCCTCGAGGGGGCGGTCGCGCATATCGGTCTTGGCGGCACCGATCTCGTCGACGACCTTCTTGGAGTCCTCGTCGGCCACCTGGCCGAAGACGGTGTGCTTGCCCTGCAGGTGCGGGGTGGGGCCGAGGGTGATGAAGAACTGCGAGCCGTTGGTGCCGGCGGGCTGGCCGGTGATGGCGTTCATGCGCTTGCCGGCGTTGGCCATGGCCAGCACGTAGGGCTCGTTGAAGTTCTTCTCGGAGATCTCGTCGTCGAAGGTATAGCCGGGACCGCCGGTGCCGGTGCCGATCGGGTCCCCGCCCTGGATCATGAAACCGGAGATGATGCGGTGGAAGACGACGCCGTCGTAGAACGGACGGGTGACCTTCTCGCCGCTCTCGGGGTCGGTGAACTCGCGGGTGCCCTCGGCGAGGCCGACGAAGTTGTCGACGGTCTTGGGTGCGTGGTCCGGGAACAGCTCGAGACGGATGTCCCCGTGGTTGGTGTGCAGAGTTGCGAACATGGCGTCATCTTCGCACAGACGCTGCTGCAGGAATCCTGCGTCCCCATCGCACAGCAGAGGGACGGCAGAGCGTCGGACGGGGCCGGCGCCGACCGGTCGGCCGGTTCGATCCTGACCGGTCGTCTGGGTGCGTTCATACTCGCTCGCGTTAGAGTTGTGCCACACGGGTCGAGTCATCCCCTCAGGGGTGCCGCGGCCCAGGGACCACCGTCGGCCCGACCCGGCGGATTCGACCGAAAGGGGAAGCTCATGGCGCTGACCACCAAGCGGGAAACCAAGAAGGCCAAGAAGCAGGCCGCGAAGACGGCGGCTGCCGCCGGGGCGACGGCCGGGAGCGCTGACAAGGCCGTCCAGGAGCTGCAGAAGCTCGCGGCCAACGTCGGTCCGGTGGTGTCCGAGGGCGCGCGCGAGGCCCGCCTCCGGGCGAGCGGGCTGGTGGACCAGTACGGTCCCGGCGTCGAAGAGCGCTTCCGTCAGCAGAGCGAGAAGTTCTCGGAGCTCTCGCAGAACCTCGGCCCCCGTGCCGACAAGTTCAAGCGTGACGTGCAGGAGGACTACCTCCCCCGCGCCCGCAAGACCGCCGAGACGACCAACTCCGTCCTGCGCGCCGCGGTCGAGGCCGCTCGCAAGGAGATCGACAAGGGGCAGGGCGACATCAAGGCCGCCGCTCTGGCGCCCACCCCGGCGGCGAAGAAGAAGGGCCGCGCCGGCAAGGTGCTGCTCGTCCTCGGCCTGGCTGCCGCCGGTGCCGCCGCGGGCTACGTGGTGTGGCAGAAGACCCGTCCGGTCGAGGACCCCTGGGCCCCGCCGGCGGACTTCGCTCGCGCCCACTACCCGGCCTCCGCCTCCAGCGAGTCCGATTCCTCCACCGTCTCCGACACCGTCGGCTCGGCCGACGCCGGTGACGTGGCCCAGGCCCTGAAGGGCGAGGATCGTCCCTCCGATGTGGAGCCCAAGGAGGTCAAGGTCGACTCGGACCCGGCCGAGAGCGATGCGGCGCAGGACGACGAGAAGCGCGGCACCCACCGCGGCGACTCCTGAGTCCTCACCCCTGACGCGTCGCTCCACGACGCGGGCAGCGGAACGTTCAGTGCACGGCGCGGCGATCCCGTCCTCCGACGGTGATCGTCGCGCCGTCGCTGCGTCTGCGCCCGCTGGGCCTGGTCCCGCTGCGTCTGTCCCCGATGCGTCTGTCCCCGCTGGGTCTGCGCCTGCTCCGCGTACGTCCGATGGGCGTGAGTCCGCTGGATCTGCTGCGCACGGAGCCGAGATCTCCACGCCTCGATTGCGGCTGTCACCGGTCAGCGAGGGCGATCTCGAGGAACTGTTCTCCCTCCACGCCGATGCCCGCGCGTTCGTCGACGACCTGACCGAGCCGCTGACCGCGCGCGCCCAGATGCGCTGGGTGCTCTCCCGCTGGATCGAGCACTGGCAACGGCACGGATTCGGGTACTTCGCGGTGCGAGCGCGTGGGAGGACCGGTTTGCCTGCCGGCCTGCTCGGCGTGGTCGGGCTCGCCACGCTCGAGGCCGACGGCGACGGCGAGCGCGCAACCGAAGCAGCTTCCGCCTCCGGTGACTCCGCACTGCTCAGCGCCTACTGGCGGCTGGATCCCGAGGCGGTCGGTCGCGGTGTGGCCACCGAGGCGATGGCCGCCGTGCTCGATGACCCCGTGGTCGGGGCTCGTGAATGCGAGGTGGTGGCCGTGACGGCGGCAGGCAACGCCGCCTCCCGTGCCCTGGCCGCGCGCCTGGGCTTCCGCGCCGCTGCGCCGGACCGCCCCGTCCCCGGCGATCGCCCGGGCGACGTACTCCTCGTCCGGCCGGGTGCCTGACGAGCCGGTGCGCGAACACCTCTCCTGACGCCTGCGCTTGACCATGTACCGAGGACATGGTGTGCCCTCGTGGTGACCGGCGATCCCGTCGGTCCCCCACCGGTCACCGAGGAGCACCCGCCGTGCGTCTGATACATGAACCGCTCTCGCTCATGCGAGAGCATCGCCGTGCCTATCGTCTGCTCAACGTCATGGCGTACGGCCTGCTGGTGCTCGGGATGGCCATCGGGATGCTGTTTCCTGAGGTCACCGCGTCGCAGCGCACCGGGTTGCAGGCGAGTGGGGACGCGGACCTCGTGACCTCGCTGCTGTCCTCGCCGTGGCTGTTCGCCCTGACCATCCTCGCCGTCAACATCGGCCGCATCATCGTGGCGACCATCGTGGTCCCGTCGCTGGTGATCCCCTTCTCCGGGATCGCCGTCTTCGCCTACTTCGCCGTGACCACGGGGATGACCCTCGCTCCGGTGGACACGGCCACGCGGATCTCCCTGATCCCGCATGTGCCGACCATGGTCATCGAGTTCCAGGCGTACGTGCTGATGATGCTCGGTGCCTATGTCCTGGGCCGGGCATGGCTGCGCCCCGCGACGGTCGGCCAGCAGAGCCACCGGCGGGGCTACCTCGGCGGGCTGCGGCGCATGGCCTGGCTGGCCCTCGCCGCCCTGGCACTGCTCGTGGCCGGAGCCGTCTACGAGGCGTTGTCGCTCGTATACCTGCTGCCCGTGGTCTTCGGTCTGCTTGCGCCATGATGGGTGCACCGGAAAGGAGTGTCCGCATGGTCTGGAGCACCAGTCAGTTGGCGCGGATCGCAGGCACCACGCTGAACACCGTGAGGCACTATCACCGGATCGGCGTGCTGCCGGAGCCCGAGCGGGCCTCGAACGGCTACAAGCAGTACGGCATCCCGCATCTGGTGCAGCTGGTGCGGATCCGTCGGCTCAGTGCACTGGGGATCCCGCTGACGAGGATCGCCGCCTCGGCTCCGGGCGCCGCCGCATCATTCGAGGAGATCCGCAGCCTGGACGCCGAGCTCGAGGCGAGGATCCGTCGTCTGCAGGGGGCACGCAAGGACCTTGCAGAGCTGATGTCCCATCAGGCTCCCGCCGAGACCCCGGCCGGGTTCGCCGCGGTGGCATCGAGTCTCTCGGAGTCACAGCGTGGGTTGCTCGCCGTGTACACCACCGTGTTCGACGGTCCGACGCTGGAGTCCTTCCGCCAGGCCGTCCTCGAACCCGAGCCGACCGATCTCGAGTTCGATCGTCTTCCCGCCGAGGCCACGGACGCGGAGATCGAGGATCTCGCCCGCCGCATGGTTCCCGCGGCTCGGCGGACGCGCACGAAGCACCCGGAGCTGACCGACGCCCTGGAGCGCTCTCCCCATGGGGCCGAGGCGGCCGGGCTGATCCTCGCGCACGCCCTGGTGGAGCTCTACCACGGCGCCCAGCTCCGAACCCTGCAGCGGCTCGAGGCACTGGTCGCCGCCGAGGCACCCGTCAGCGAGCCCCCGAGCGAGACGTGAGATGGATCGGAGCCGACGCCACAAGCGGTCCGCACGGCGCATCACACCCGGTACCGGTCGACGCCTCCGGCCGTTCCGCTGGTGGCACCAGCTCTCCCGCGCACTGTTCTACCTCCCTCTGGAGACTCAGCAGGTCTACGCCGTGGACGTCCCCTACTGGCAGCGGATCGCGACCGAGGACGGCAAGGGAAAAGCACACCTCTTCCTCGACGACCGACACATCGCCACCTCCACCTTTCCCGCCGCCTTCCCTGTCGAGGGAGGGGTCATCGAGGTGACCCCCTCGGCCTTCGGGCTGCGCCGCTGCCACTACGTTCCCGAGCACGGACCCCAGCGCCAGCTGCTGCCGGACACGCGCTCGGCCGAAGGACGACGGGCGCGGCTGGAGAAGGAGCACCCCCTTCGCAGTCGGGCGATCGGAGTCCTCTCGCTGCTCGTCCTTCTCACGTGCACGGCTCTCGCCGTTCCCCAGCTCCTCGAAGTGCTCACCGGCATTCCACCGGTGACCGAGAAGTTCGGACAGTTCACCTCGCCTGTCGCCGTGCCCACGTGGGGCAATGTCGCGCTCGGTCTCGCCGCTGCGACGGCCAGCGTCGAACGAGCGACCCGCCTGCGCTACAGCTGGCTCGATGCGATCGCCCAGGAGTGAGAATCCGCGCCTCCCACCCGGCAGCCGAGCCCGACGGTTCCTAGACTGACGCCCATGCCCGCTCCCCCGAGCCCGCGCGCTGCCGGCCGCTACGCCCCCTCCCCCAGCGGCGACCTGCACCTGGGCAATCTGCGCACCGCGATCCTCGCCTGGGTACTGGCCCGCCGCAGCGGCCGCGCCTTCCACCTGCGCGTCGAGGACCTCGACCGGGTGCGAGAGGGCTCCGAACAGCGTCAGCTGGAGGACCTCGAGGCCCTCGGCCTGGACTGGGACGGCGAAGTGGTCCGCCAGTCCGAGCGCGGTGCGGCCTACGACGAGGCGCTCTCACAGCTCCTCGCTCGTGACCTGGTGTTCGAGTGTTACTGCACCCGGCGAGAGATCCTCGAGGCACCGAGCGCCCCGCATGCCCCGCCCGGCGCCTACCCCGGCACCTGCCGCGACCTCACCCCTGCCCAGTGCGAGGCGGGCCGGGCCCGGATGCGGGAGCTGCGGCGCGAGCCTGCTCTGCGCCTGCGTGCCGGTGTTGCCGAGTGGACGGTGCGCGACCTGTGGGCGGGTGAGGTCACCGCGGCCGTGGATGACCTGGTGCTGCGCCGCGGCGACGGGGTGGTGGCCTACAACCTCGCCGTCGTCGTCGATGATGCGGCCGCAGGGGTGGATCAGGTGGCGAGGGCGGACGACCTGCTCAGCTCGGCGCCTCGCCAGGCGTATCTCGCTCATCTGCTGGGGCGTGCGGAGCCGGAGTACGCGCACGTCCCGCTGGCGGTCAACGCCGACCGGGCGCGGCTGGCCAAGCGCGACGGTGCGGTCACGCTGCGCGACCGGCTGGAACGCGGTGAGAGCGCCGCGGACGTCGTCGGCCGGATCGGCGAGTCCCTCGGCCTGAGCGGGTGCCGCACTGCCGCCGATGTGCTCGAGCGGTGGGATCCCGCCTCCCTCCCCCGCGAGCCCTGGGTCGTGCGGCTGCCGGCCTGATGCCGTTCCTCTCACCACACTTTACTACTGATCGGTAACACGCTCGATACACGAATGTATCGTGCTGTTCGTGATGGGAATCCTCCGCGCTCTCCTGGCCGCCCTCTCCTCGGTGGCCCATGCCCTCCTCGCCGCCGCCCGCTCTGTCGCCGGCTCCGTCGGTCGCAGCCTCTCCGCCGCGGGCAGTGGCGCGGCCGCGCTGCTGCCGGCTGAGTGGAAGAAGCCGATCGCGGCGCTGTTCGTCGTCGGCCTCGCCCTGGTCCCGGTGATCTACTCCGGGAACATGACGTGGTCCTTCCACGACCCCAGCAACAACCTCGACCAGATCACCGCCGCCGTGGTCGACGAGGACGAAGGCGCCACCGCGACCACTCCCAGCGGCGAGGAGACGCAGGTCGACGTCGGCCGCGAGTTCACCGACACCCTGGTGGACATGGACGAGGAGAACGTCTTCGATTTCGTGGAGGTCTCCGCCGCCGAGGCGCAGCGCGGCCTGGAGGACGGTACCTACGGTGCCACCGTCGAGATCCCGAAGGACTTCTCCGCGAACGTCGCCTCGCTCGGCGGGGACGCGGAGCAGGCGGCGCCGGCACTGCTGACGGTGACCACCAACGACACGATCAACTACGTCGGCGGGAACTTCTCGAAGTCCGTCGGCACGGCCCTGACCGACTCGCTGCGCGCCAGCGTGCTGGAGGACTACCTCGACAACATCTACGTCGGCTTCACCACCATCCACGGCGGGATCGTCGATGCGGCCGACGGGGCCGGCGAACTCGCCGACGGCTCCTCCGAGCTCCATGACGGTACCGGCGACCTGGTCTCCGGCAGCGCAGAGCTCACCGACGGCACCGGCGAGCTGGTCGGCGGGACCGACGAACTCGCCACCGGCGCCTCCAACCTGCACGAGGGCAGCCTCGACCTGGTGGTGGGGCTGGATCAGCTCTCGGCCGGCGCGGTTCAGCTGCGCGACGGAACCGCCACGCTGCATGAGGGCGCCGAGGACCTCAGCAGCGGCCTGACCACGCTCGATCAGCAGGGCGCTCCCCTGCGCACCGGGGCCGAGGACCTCGCCGAGGGCACCGACCAGCTCGCCAGCGGCGCCTCGGACCTCTCCGATGGGGCCGGGCAGGTCGCCGGCGGCACGCAGGAGCTCAGCGACACGATCACCGCCGCCCAGCAGCGCGCCGAGGAGCTCGGCGTGACGCCCGAGAGCGTGCAGCGCACCAGCGATGACCTGGTCACGGCCGTCGATGACCTGGAGACCGCCGCCGGCACCGTCAGCGGCATCGCCGAGGATCTCGACCGGCCCGCCACCGACGCCGGCACGATCTCCGAGAGCGCGAGCAACGTAGATGACGCCGCGGGAAGCCTCGATGAGACCGCGCAGGGGCTCGCCACGGACACGGAGGACCGCGCTGACGACGCCCGCACGCTGCAGGACGGCGCCTCGAGCATCGCCGGCGACGTCTCCGAGCTCGACACTGCGGTCACCGACACCCAGACGGCCACATCTGCCGCGGCCGACAGCGCCGCCGCCTCCTCGGACAGCGTCCAGGAGTACACGCAGTCCGTAGACGACCTCGCCCAGCGCTGCGAGGAATCCGGCGCCGACGCCTCGTTCTGCGAGGAGCTCTCGGCCGTCTCCGACACCTCCAAGCAGACCCGTCAGGACGCCGGCCGGGCCAGCGAGGACGCGACCGCCGCGGACGACGCCACCGGCACGGCCGCTGAGCAGTCCACCGGCGTGGCCGAGACGGCCGAGGGCATGACCGGCGCCTCCGACCGGATCACCACCTACCTCGACGAGCTCTCAGCCACCACCACGACCCTCGCCGAGGACACTTCGGCCCTCACCGAGGACACCGGCCCCCTGGCCGACAGCACCAGCACCCTCAGCACCGACCTCTCGACCCTGCGCACCGACGCCACCGAGGCCGCCGACGCCGTGAGCGATCCGGAGCAGGGACAGGATGCCGGTGACCTCGCCGATGACCTCTCCGAGCAGGCGCGCACCGCAGCCGAAGCGCTCCCCGCGGCCTACGACACCCTCCAGCAGGGCGCCGATGATGTGCAGCGGCTGAACAACGGCGCCCAGGACGTCTCCTCGGGGGCCGAGCAGCTGGCCGAGGCCACCGGGACGGCCTCCAGCGGCGCCGATGAGCTGGCCGACGGCGTGGGGCAGTACACCGACGGCGTCGGCACCGCCCGCACCGGCGCCGAACAGCTCGCCGACGGCTCCGGGGAACTCGTCACCGGCGCGGATCAGCTGGCCGACGGAGCCACGGACGCGCGCAACGGTGCCGAACAGCTCGCCGACGGGGCGGGCGACCTCGAGGACGGCGCCGGTCAGCTCGCAGACGGTGCCCGCCAGGTCGACGACGGCGCCGACGAACTGGCCGACGGCGCCACCCAGCTCGACGACGGGGCCGGGCAGCTCGCCGACGGATCCGCCGAGCTGCGAGACGGACTCGAGGATTCCGAGGACGAGGTGCCCTCCTACAGCGAGGACGAGTCCGAGGACCTCGCCCGAACCGCCTCGGACCCGGTCCAGATGCGCTTCGATCGCGCCCATGAGCTCTCCCGTTTCGGCGAGGGCCTGGCTCCGCTGTTCCTGGCGATCAGCCTGTGGGTCGGCGGGATGGCGATCTTCCTCATGATGCCGCCGTTCTCCGCTGCCGCCGCCTCACGCGGGGTGGGGCCGCTGCGGCTGCTGGCCGGTGGTCTGGTCCCGGCGTTCCTGCTGGGGCTGATCCAGTCCGCGATCGCCGTCGGGGCGCTGCGCTGGGGCGTGGGCATCCAGATGCACGATCTGCCGCTGATGTTCGGCCTCTCGGCGCTGACCAGCCTGGTGTTCGTGGCGTTGAACCACGGCTTCGGGGCGATGTTCGGGCCGGTCGGGAAGTTCGTGGCCCTGGTGCTGGTGGCGCTGCAGATCTCCGGGGCGGGCGGCACCTATCCCACCGGCACCCTGCCGGAGTTCTTCCAGGTCATCCACCCCTACCTGCCGATGACCCACGCCGTGGACGCGTTCCGCGGCGCCATCGGCGGCGGCTGGGTCGATCCCACCGGGGACCTCACGTGGCTGGGCGGCTGGCTGCTGTTCGGCGTGGCCATGGGTCTGGCCGGCGCGGTCCTCGCCCGGCGCCGGGCCCTGCGGCTCCAGCACGAGCAGCCGGGCGCCCTCCCCGAGGGGTGAGCACCACGGCCCCGCGCCCGGCAGCACCCGTGCCCGCGGTCGGGCGCCGAACTTTGGCCAGTGACGTCGCATTTTCGGGTGATTGTGCGACGGCACTGGCCAATCTTGGACGCGGGAGGGAGCGGGCGGCGCGGTGGCGGGGCCCGCGCGTCAGGACAGGGCGAGCTCCGGCGCGGAGGCCGTGTCCGCGGCCGGGGCGTCGGGGCGGCCCAGGGCGCGGAACTCCCAGCCCGCCTCACGCCAGTCACGCGGGCTCAGCACGCCCCGGCCATCGACGATCCGCGGGGCCGCGACCAGCTGCGCGGTGGCGACGGGGTCGAGCTCCCGGTACTCGCGCCACTCGGTCAGCAGCAGCACCAGTTCCGCACCTCGCAGCGCCTCGGTGGTGTCGGCCACGGTGGTCATGCCCTCGAAGCGGCGCGCGGCGTTGGCCAGCGCCTCGGGGTCGGTGACGGTGACGTGAGCACCAGCGGACATGAGGCGGGAAGCCACCTCGAGCGCCGGGGAGTCGCGCACGTCGTCGCTGTCGGGCTTGAAGGCGGCGCCGAGAACGGTGATGCGGCGGCCGCGCAACGGGCCGAGCATCTCGCGGGCCAGCTCGACCACGCGCACCCGCCGGCGCTGGTTGACGGCGTCGACCTCGCGCAGGAAGCCGAGCGCCTGGCCGGCTCCGAGGTCCTCGGCGCTGGCGATGAAGGCGCGGATGTCCTTGGGCAGGCAGCCGCCGCCGAAGCCGACGCCGGCGCGCAGGAACTTGCTGCCGATGCGGTCGTCCATGCCCAGGGCGCGGGAGATGTCGGTGACGTCGGCGCCGGTGGCCTCGCACAATTCGGCGATCGCGTTGATGAAGGAGATCTTCGTGGCCAGGAACGCGTTGGCGGAGACCTTGACCAGCTCGGCGGTCTCGAAGCCCATGACCAGGCGCTCCACGTCGCGCTCGAGGATGCCGGCGTAGACCTCGTCGAGCATGGCGATCTCCGTGTCAGCACCGTCCGGATCACGCACACCGTAGACGAGGCGGTCGGGATCCAGGGTGTCCTTGACGGCGAAGCCCTCGCGGAGGAACTCCGGGTTCCACATCACCCGCACGCCCTCGAGCCGTTCGAGACGGTCGGCGAGACCGCGGGCGGTGCCGGCCGGCACGGTGGATTTGCCGACCACCAGCGTCGGCCGGCCGGCCCGGGCCGGGAGCACCTCGGCGAGGGAGCCGGCGGCGGCCTGCAGCGCAGTGAGGTCCGCGCCGAATCCGTCGGCCCGCTGCGGTGTGCCCAGGCTCAGGAAGTGGACCTCCGCATCGGCCAGTTCGGCGTAGTCGGTGGTGAAGCGCAGCCGCCCGGCATCGAGGCCGCGGCGGAGGATCTCGGTGAAACCCGGTTCGTGGAACGGGGCCTCGCCGGCCGAGAGCAGGTCGATGCGGCGGGCGTCGACGTCCAGGCCGATCACGTCGTGGCCGAGCTCGGCCATGCTGGCGGCGTGGACGGCCCCGAGGTACCCCACACCGATGACGGAGATCTTCATCGTGGACCAGCTTTCTCGCGCTGCCCCGGAGCTCACCGGTTCGGCCGACGAACCCGCCAGGGCTCGGACAGTCCGCTCAGTGTGGCGCGCCGAGATGGCCGGGAGGTTGCCGCCCGGTTGAGCGCAGTCGAGAGCCCTGCGACGGTTCGTCGCCGCTCACCGCGCTGCGGTCACCGCACGGAGTCGTCCTGACGGCTGAGCCAGGTCGCCAGGCGGGTGCCGGGATCGGTGGCCAGGGTCGACGGCGCCCCGTCCTCGCGGATGTCTCCGGCGTCCAGCCACAGCACGCGGTCCATCTCCGCGATGGTCTCGGGGTCGCGGCTGCGGACGAGCGCGGTGCGGCCTTCGATGAGCGTGGCCAGGGCCCGCAGCACGGGTCTGCGCTCCGGGCCGGAGAGGTCCGCGTCGGCGGCATCGAGCACGACGACCGGGGCGTCGCGCACCAGCGCCCGGGCGATCGCGACCCGTCGGCGCTGACCGTCGGCGAGGACGTCCCCGCGCCGGTACAGCACGGTGTCCAGCCCGTCGGGCAGCTGCGCGACGAACTCGTCGACGCCGGCCTTCCGCGCGGCCTCGAGCACGTCGGCGTCGGTGGCGTCGGGCCGGCCGATGCGGATGTTCTCGCGCACGGTGTCGGTGAACAGCACCGGTTCGCGCTGGACGACGGCGATCTGCCGGCGCAGGTCGGCGAGCGCGACGGTGCGGGTGTCGAAGCGGTCCAGCAGGACTCGTCCGGTGTCGGGCTGGTCGAAGCGCTGGAGGTAGGCGATCAGGGCCGAGGACTCGTGGCCGGTCTCGTCGAGCAGGGCTATGTGCTGGCCGGCGGGCACCACCAGCGAGACCGTATCGAACAGGTGGCCGCCCTCTGCGTCCTTCGCATCGAGCGCGGAGAACACGATCTCGCCCCGGACACGGCCGACGGGCTGGGTGCGCTGGGGTTCGGCGATGCCGGCGCGGCGCTCCAGGAGTGCGGAGAGGTTCTCGCCCGCGCTGGTCGCGTCGCGGAGAACACCGGTGTGCGGGAGCAGCTCGCGCAGCACCAGGATCGTGATCGCCACGTAGGCGAGGACGAGGACGAGATCTCCGGGAGACATGGAGCCTGCGGCGACCCTGGCGCCTGCCAGGAGCAGCGTGCCCAGCACGCCGATCCCGGCGACGATCTGGGCGAGCAGCTGCAGCAGCGACTGGGAGCGACGGGCCGCGGTCACGGCGCGACCGGCGCGGTTGCCGGCTTCGGTCAGGCCGCGCTCGGAGCGGGTCTCCAGCCCGTAGGACTGGATGGTGCCGGTGGCCGAGACCAGTTCCTCGGCGGTGTCGGCGAGCATGCGCTCCTCGGTGGCGGCCCGGCGATCGGCGGCGCCGGCCCGGCGCAGCACGAACACGGCGGGTACCGCGTAGAGCACCCCGGTGACCAGGAGCACGAGGGCGGCGAGCGGCTCGATGATCACCGTGACGATGAGGAGGGAGGCGAGGGTCAGCACGCCGGCGGCGACACGCGGCCCGGAGTGGGAGAACAGGTCGCGCAGACGGGCGACGTCCTCGATGAGCGCGACGGCTGATTCTCCGTCGGCCTCCGAGCCGCTGGATGAGGCGGTTGCGGCCGGTGCGGCGCCGGCCTTCCTCTCCCCGGAGGTGCCGGGCTCGGGCGTGAGCCGGTGGAGGTGACTGAGCAGACGGCTGCGCAGGTCGGTGGCCATCCGTGTGCCGACGCGGCCCAGAGCCGCGATGCCGATGAAGCGAGTGAGGACCTGCAGGGTCAGGAGCACGGCGAGGACGATGACACTGGTCGTCAGGGCGCCGGCGGGATCGCCCCCGACGCCGCGGATGGCGGGGATCTCCGCGCCGGTCGTGGCGATCGCGGCATCGACCGCGTACTTCAGCGGGAACGGCAGCGCGACCAGCAGCCACACGCTGAGCAGGAGGGCGATCGAGCCGGTGATGTAGCCGGGGCGATGCGCCCGCAGATGGGGGCTGAGCAGGTCGAGCGTGCGCTGCAGCGGGGTCGGACCCTTCTCCTCGCTCGCCTGCGCAACCGGCTCCGCAGTCGGTGTCGTGACCGGCTCACCGCCGGGCGACCCCAGCGTGCCGGGCACGGGATACGCCTTGCCGCGGGCGTCGGCGTCCGCGGGGCGTGTGCGGGGCGGGACGGTTGTCGGCGTGCTCCCCGGGTCTGCGGCGTCCGCGGACTGTTCCGATCCGGCGCTCTCGTCGACGACGGTCCACTGCCTGCCGGTGCCGGGATCTATGTCGAAGGCCTCGGCCGGGTCGTGCTCGATCGGCTCGGGCTCGGCCGGGTCGCGCTCGATCGGCTCGGACTCGGCCGGGTCGTGCTCGATCGGCGCATCCTCGGCCAGCTCATCCTCGATCGGCTCGGCCGGGTCGTGCTCGGTCGGGCCGTCGACGTCCTCCGCGGCTCCGAGGACTTCTGACTGCGGTTCATCGATGCCCTCGACCGGACCCTGGACCCAGGCGTCCTCCCCCGGCGAGGCCGAGGCGAAGCCCGTCTCGTCGGCTCCGGCAGGGACCTCCTCGGCGCGCTCGCCGACCCCGTGGGTCAGGTCTCCGCCCGTCACAGGTCCGTCGTCCGCGGGCGCCGAGACGCCCGCGCCCGGCACGAGGTGGCGGAAGGGCTGCGGGTTGTGGCTCGCCCGCGGGGGCCGACGCACGCGCACGCCGCGACGGGCGATGGGCGCCGCGACCGGATGAACGCCGGGTGAAGCCACGCGCTCGCGGGCCGCCTGCGCGCCATCCTGCGCGTCGCCGACCTGCGAGTCGCCATCCTGTGCGTCGCCGACCTGCACGTCGCCGTCCTCCGCATCGCCGTGTTCCACGGCGTCGTCCTGGCCGACCCCGTCCGAGGCGCTCCCGGACCAGACGTCGGCCTGTTCCTCCTCCGACCACGGCAACGACGGCGTGCGCCGCGCCGGCTCACCGGAGTTGTTCTCCGCTGTTTCCGCGTTCGCCGCCGGTTCCACGTTCTCCGCGGGGCCGGCGTTCTCCGCGGGGCCGCGGTCACCGGTCGCATCGTCGGCCGCGAATCCCTGCATCTGATCCTCGGCGGAATGGTCGGGAGTCGGGACGGTCCTCATGCGAAGGTCACCTCCGAGCGGTGTGCGGGCGCGCCGGGCGCGAGGAAAGGAGACTGCGAAGGCATGGTGGTGGTCCTGGGAGACGTCGGGTCGCGGTCCGCCGGGGATGGCGGGATGACGGTGCTCAGTGTGTCACCGTCGGAGGCAGGACACCGAGATCGTCAGAGATACGGCCCCTTCGTCGTCAGTGCCCTCGATCTGCGCCCAGCCGACGCCGGTCGGCCGCGCCGCGACGTCGCAGAGGACTCGGGACCATTGCTGTATGACGCCGGCCGCCGATCTTGTACGCTCCTGTCACCACACACCAGGAGCGTGAGAATCACCGCCATGGGCCGACCTTCGAGCCGCCCCGGGTCTCCTGATGACCCGGGCGACTGTTGCACCTCGACCGCATCCGATGACCGCCTGAGGGCCGGCGACCCCGCCGGCCTCGGCCCCTGGGGGCCGAGGCGATGATCGAGGCCCTCGTCCTGCTCCTGCTGGGGATCCTCGCGATGGCGGCGATCATCGCGGCCAATGGCTACTTCGTCGCCCAGGAATTCGCCTACATGTCTGTGGATCGGGCGCGGTTGCGAGCGCGCGCGGAGGAAGGCGACAAGGCGGCCGCAGCAGCTCTCGCGGTGACGCGCCGTACCTCGTTCATGCTCTCGGGAGCCCAGCTCGGGATCACCGTGACCGGCCTGATGGTCGGGTACGTCGCCGAACCGCTGGTAGGCCGCTCGCTCGGCATGATGCTGGGCGGCGTCGGCGTCCCCTCGGTGGTGAGCATCTCGGTGGGCACGGTCAGCGCCCTGGCCGTGGCCACCGTCGTGCAGATGGTCTTCGGTGAGCTCTATCCGAAGAACCTGGCCATCGCCGCGCCGGAGCCCCTGGCCCGCGCCCTGGCGCGCTCGACCCGGATCTATCTCGCCGCCTTCGGATGGTTGATCACGGTCTTCGACCACGCGGCGAACGCCTTGCTGCGCCTGCTGCGCATAGAGCCGGTCCACGACGTGGACACGACCGCCACCGCGGCCGACCTCGACCGGATCGTCGCCGACTCCCGCGAGAGCGGAGATCTCCCCGAAGAGCTGTCGATGCTCATCGACCGGGTCCTCGAGTTCCCCGATCGCACGGTCGAGCACGCCATGATCCCCCGCTCCCGCGCCGGCACCGTGACTCCGGAGACCACGATCGCCGAGCTGTACGGGCGCATGGCCGGCGGTCACACCCGGTACCCGGTGCTCTCCGAGGACGAGGAACCCGTCGGAGTCGCCCAGCTCGGGGACCTGCTCGAGCGCGATGACCTCGGGGATGCCCCGGTCTCGGGCGTGATGCGTGATCCCCTCGTGCTGCCCACTCTGGCCCCTCTGCCCGAAGCCCTCGACGCGATGACGGAGTCGGGTCGTCAGCTGGCATGCATCATCGACGAGTACGGCGGATTCTCCGGCATCCTCACCCTGGAGGATCTCGCCGAGGAACTCATCGGGGAGATCGGCGACGAGCACGACGATGAGCCTCCTCCGTCCATCGAGTCGGAGTCGGAGACGGCGTGGACGATGGACGGTGACGTCCACGTGGACGAGGTCGCACGCGCCATCGGCGCGCAGCTGCCCGAAGGTGACTACGAGACACTCGCGGGCCTGGTGATCGCGACGCACGAACAGCTTCCCGAACCGGGGCAGGTCGTGCGTGTCGAGCTCCCGCCCGATCCCCGCGAACTCATCCTCGACGAACCTCCGCGACGGGCCCTGGAGATCGTGGTGCGGGAGGTGGCCCGACATGTCCCCAGCGAGCTGCACCTGCGGCTGACCGAGGCGGACGACGCGGCAGAGCGAGCCGCCGAGACATCCGAGGGAGTCGTCGAAGCATCCGAGAGCGCTGATGGAGGCTCCGAGGGCGGGGAACCGGACAGCCGCGGTGACCGGTCATCGGCCACGACGGACGAGGAGGAGCAGCGATGACGAATCCCCTCGTGGTCACGGCGGTCACCGTGGCCCTGATCGTGCTCAGTGCGTTCTTCGTGATCATCGAGTTCTCGCTCCTGGGGGCACGCAGGCACCGCCTCGAGACGGAGGCGCCGACGAGTCGCTCGGCGCGGGCCGCCCTCCGCGGCATCAACGAGCTGACCATGATGCTCGCCGGTGCACAGCTCGGCATCACAGCCTGCACCTTCGCCCTCGGCGCCGTGACCAAGCCGGCGGTCGACGCGTGGGTCGGGCCGGTGCTCACCGGGTGGGGCGTGCCCGCTTCCCTCGCCGACGTCTCCGCCTTCGCCTTCTCGCTCCTGCTGGTGACCTTCCTGCACCTGGTCGTCGGCGAGATGGCACCGAAGTCCTGGGCGATCGCCCATCCGGAGCTCTCGGCGAAGCTGATCGGCGTGCCCTCGCGCCTGTTCGTGGCGGTGGTCCGGCCGCTGCTGGTCTTCGTCAACGCCGTGGCCAACAGGCTGGTCGCCGCGAGCGGGGTCACGCCGGCGGAGCGGGCCGCCGTCGGCGGCCAGGACGCGGCCACCATCCGCCAGCTCGTCGAGCACTCCTCCTCAAGCGGCACTCTCGACCCCGTGTTCCATCCCCAGCTGTCCGGCGCTCTGGAACTGGCCGAACTCCGGCTCGCCGACCTCGTCGAGGGACGCGAACGGCCGACGACCGTTCCCGCGGACGCCACGGTCGCCGACGTGCGCTCCGCCGCGGCCCGCTCGCATCACATGCGCATCCTGGTGGAGGACCCGCGCGGCGCCCCGCACGTCGTCCACGTGCGCGACGTGCTCCTGGAATCCGCCGACCGTCCCGCCCGGGATCTGGCCCGCCCGGCCTTCACCCTGGCCGCGTCCACGCCGGTCTACGACGCGCTCGCACGGGCGCGCGATGGCCGTGAGCAGCTGATCGCGGTCATGGACGACGGCGAGCGGTTCGTCGGAGTGGTCACCCTCTCCGACATCTTGCGCCGCGTCCTGCCCGTCGATCTCGCGACCTGATCCCGCTGCTCATCGATCGGGGACGGACCGGACCCGGCCCGGACCGCCTCAGCCGTCGTCGTGGACGCCGGCGAGCTCGGCCGCACGGGCGAGGATGGCGGCGCGGCGCTCGGGGTCGGCGGCGACGTCGTGGATCACCCAGGCCATCGCCACGGCCGCATCGTCCATCAGCCGGTATCCCTGCTCGCTGGCGGCATGGGTGGCGAATTCGCGCGTGTGCAGGGCACCGCCGGCTCCGGTGATCCCGACGAACGGGTGCAGGCCCGGCACGCGCTGGGACACGTTGCCCATGTCGGTGGAGGCCGCCATGACGCCGAGCGAGCCCTCCAGCGGGCGCCCCAGTACCTCCATGGCCTCGTTCCACGCGGTGCCCAGCACCTCGTCCTGCAGCAGCGGCTCGTAGACGGGCTCGGAGGCCGCGATCTCCAGGGAACAGCCGGTGCCCACGGCTCCGGCCTCGAGGCAGGCGAACAGACTCTCGCGCAGCTGCTCGAACTCCGGCATAGTCAGCGCCCGGCACTCGAGGTCGATCACCGCGGTCTCGGGAATGATGTTGGTGACCCCGGACTGCTGCGGCACCAGGGCCAGGCGCTGGCCGTCCTTGACCCGCTGGCGCAGCAGGCCGGCCCCGACCTGCGCGATCACCGCGGCATCGTTCGCGTTCACGCCGTCGGTGGGGTTGGCGGCGGCGTGGGCGCCGCGACCGGTGTAGGTCGCGCGCCAGCGGCCGACGGCCTGGCTGGTCGAGCCCAGCACGTCATAGGTCCCGGTGTGCGCGGTGGGGTGGGACATCAACGACAGATGCACTCCCTCGAACACGCCGCGCTCGATCAGCAGCTGCTTGCCGCCGCCGTGCTCTTCCGCCGGCGTACCGATGACCTGCAGCGTCACGTCCAGGCGGTCGACCATGCCGGCGAGGGCGAGGGCGGCGCCGAGCGAGGAGCCGGCGATGAGGTTGTGCCCGCAGCCGTGGCCGATCTCGGGCAGGGCGTCGTACTCGACGCAGAGGGAGGCGACCAGGGATCCGCTGCCGTAGGTGGCGCGGAACGCGGTGGGCAGCTCCGCGATCCCGCGCTCGACGGCGAAGCCCGCGTCCTCGAGGAGGTCCGCACAGCGGTCGTGTGCTCGCTGCTCCTCGAACGCGATCTCGGGGTCGGCGTGGATTGCGCGGGCGAGGGCGTGGACGTCGTCCCGTCGGTCGCGGTAGGACGCGGCGATCGCGGCCTTGGCGGGATCAGGGTGAGCGGGGGCGGCGTCGGTGGTGGTCACACAGCGATCCTGCCACGATGCGTGGCCAGCTGCCGGGAGCCGCCTACTGCCCCGAGCGCAGCAGCGGCGGGATCAGTGCGGTGCCGGGACCGGCGGAGTACAGCCGCGCTGGGCGCCCGCCCGTCGGCGCGGCATGGCGGTCCAGCTCGACCAGGAAGCCTTCGGTGCGGGTGGCTTTGCGGTGGAAGTTGCCGGCGTCCAGCGTCGTGCCCCAGACGCTCTCGTAGACCCCGCGCAGCTGGGAGATCGTGAACTCCGGCGGCAGGAAGGTGACCGCGAGCGTCGTGTACTCCAGCTTCGCGCGCGCCCGCTCGACGGCACTGTCCAGGACGACGTCGTGATCGAAGGCCAGGTCGATCGCCGCGAGATCATCGACGGGCCACCAGCGGGCGTCGGCGACGTCCTCGCCGCGCTGGGGATCGGGAAGGTCCGCGCCGAGGGCCATGAAGGCCACCGAGACCACGCGGCCGCGGGGGTCGCGGTCCGGGGCACCGAAGGTGCGCACCTGTTCGAGATGGACGGTGAAGTCCCCGAGCGAGGCCTCGTCGGCCAGCACCCGGTAGGCGGCGTCCTCGAGGTCCTCGTCCAGCTGTACGAAGCCACCGGGCAGCGCCCACGCGTCGCGGAAGGGTTCGTCCTCGCGCCGCACCAGCAGCACGTTGAGCCGACCCCCGCGCAGGGTCAGCACGATCAGGTCGACGGCGACATGGACCTGCTGGTCAGTGGCCTGTTCCGTGGCCGGGGCGCGGCCCGTGACCGGGGCGCGCCCCATCGCAGGGGCGCCGTCCGTCGCCGGGGCCCGGTCCGGAGCCGGGGCGAGGGCTTCGTCTGAGGAGGGCATGGGTTCAGGTTAGAGCCGCCTGAGCTCGCCCCGGCCCCCACTGCAGTGCGACTCACAGCCCCGGACCGGCGCGCACTCCCTCACACGGCGATCCAGCGGGCCCACTTCTCGGCACGGTGCTCGGCCTCGACGATCCGCACGGTGCCCGAGGTGGACCGCATGACGATGGACTCGGTGGTGATCCGGTCGGCCTGGTACTTCACGCCGCTGAGCAGGTCGCCGTCGGTGATGCCGGTGGCGGCGAAGTAGCAGTTGTCGGAGGTGACCAGATCGTCCGTGGTCAGCACGCGCTCGAGGTCGTGGCCCGCGTCGAGCGCCTGCTGGCGTTCGGCGTCGTCCTTCGGGGCGAGGCGGGCCTGCAGGATGCCGCCGGTGGCCTTGACCGCGCAGGCGGCGATGATGCCCTCGGGGGTGCCGCCGGTGCCCAGCAGCATGTCCACGCCGGCGCCGCGGGCGGCGGCGATGGCCCCGGCGACATCGCCGTCCATGATGAAT
The DNA here is from genome assembly GCF_042666305.1 of Brachybacterium sp. GCM10030268. NCBI lineage: Bacteria > Bacillati > Actinomycetota > Actinomycetes > Micrococcales > Dermabacteraceae > Brachybacterium > Brachybacterium sp. GCM10030268. The sequence goes on from NZ_JBHTCW010000009.1 coordinate 138,563, forward strand.
TTGACGCGCGCCCCGGCCTCGCGGATCTCGCGGACGAGCGCTTCGTGGCGGGGCCGCTCCAGGACGCAGACGTTGACCTGGCTGACGGGCTTGCCGAGCGCCTTGGCCACGAGGTTGATGTTCTGCCGGATGGGCAGGCGCAGATCGACGAACTCGGCCGCTGCGGGGCCGACGACCATCTTCTCCATGTAGAACACCGCCGAGGGGTCGTACATGCTCCCCTTCTCGGCGACGGCGAACACCGACAGGGCGTTGTTGTACGCCATCGCCGTCAGGCGGGTGCCGTCGATGGGGTCGACCGCGACGTCGACGTCCGGCCCGTTCCCGTCGCCGACCTTCTCGCCGTTGAACAGCATCGGGGCCTCGTCCTTCTCCCCTTCGCCGATGACGACGGTGCCGTTCATGCGGACGGTGTCCATGAAGGAGCGCATGGCGTCGACGGCGGCGCCGTCGGCCCGGTTCTTGTCGCCGGCGCCGACCCAGCGGCCCCCGGCGATGGCGGCGGCCTCGGTCACGCGGACCAGTTCGAGGGCGAGGTTCCGGTCGGGGCCGTTGGCGGTGTGATCGTCCGAGGGGGCATCGCTGGGCATGGTGTTCACGGGGTCCTCCGTCGTCGTCGAACTCAGGGAGCGGCGCCTGACCGACGGCCTGCCGGAGCGACAGGCCGATCGGTGCCTGACGTGCGCTGGTGACTCTACCCGGGTGCGCGGCCGCTCACACGGCCGACGGGGTGCGCACCGCCCGCAGATGCCACGCCCAGAACGCCCCGCCGAGCACCGAGAACCCGAGCGAGGCCAGAGCCAGGGAGACGAGGCTGGTGGCGACGAGCGGCGCGATCAGCCCGGCCAGCACGGCATTGAGGACGAGAGCAAAGAAGGTGCCCAGGGAGGCCGCGGATCCGCGCTGGTGCGGGAACAGGTCGAGCACCTCGAGCTGGATGGGGGCGAAGATCAGGGCGACGGTGAAGGCGATCAGCATCGGCCCGACCACTGCCAGCAGCAGCGACCAGGTCAGCCCGCCGGTGTACTCCGGGGCCAGGGAGACCAGCAGCAGGTTCACGCCCGCGGTGAGGAACGTGCCGAGGTAGCCGAACGTGATCAGCCGGCTGCGTTCCATGAGGTCGGCGACCCGGCCCACCACCCAGGCGCCGGAGACCATGCCGATGATGAGCGGGACGAACAGCACCCAGAAGTCCTGCTCGCCCAGACCCAGCAGGTCCACCATGAAGATCGAGGCGGCGGCGATGAACACGAACTGGGAGGCGAACCCGAACGCGGAGGCCGCGGCGACCCGCAGCATCACCGGCGAGCGGCCGACGTGGGCCAGGGACCCCAGCAGGGCGCCGACCCGCAGGCGGGTGCGCGCCTCCGGCGGCAGGGTCTCGGGCAGCTGCAGCGCCAGGACCAGCACGACCAGGGCGTAGATGCCGACGCCGGCGAACACCCAGCGCCAGTCCCCCAGCAGCAGCAGCCAGCCGGCGAAGATGGGCGCCAGGGCGGGGGCGACCGAGAAGATCATCATCACCCGCGACATCAGCCGCTGCGCCTCGGAGCCGGAGAACATGTCGCGGATGATCACGCGGGAGACGACGGTGGCCGCGCCGGCGCTCATCCCCTGCAGCACGCGCAGCAGCACCAGGCTGCCGATGTTGGGCGCGAGGATGCACCCGAACATGCCGAGGATGTAGATCACCAGGCCGCCGACGATGACCTTCTTGCGGCCCAGGGCGTCCGAGAGCGGCCCGTGGAAGACGGACATCACGGCGAAGGCCGCCAGGTAGGCGGAGACCAGCTGCTGGAGGGCGACGTCGTCGCTACCGAACTCCTGGCCGATGCGGGTGAAGGCCGGGAAGACGGTGTCGATCGAGAAGGGGCCGATCATCACCAGCGAGGCGAGGGTCAGGGTGAGGCGGGCACCTGCCTTCTCCCGTCGTGTCGTGGTCGGTGGGACGTGGGAGGAGGGGAAGGGGGTGCTCACTGAGCACAGCCTATGCCGGGGCCCGTGCCGGTCGCATCGCCGTCCCGCCCCTCGGAAAACGCTCCCTGAGACGGAGGTCCAGCGCACGGGGCCGACGACGGACTGCCATGCGCCCCGAGGGTCGAGGGGCATAGGCTCGACCTCGGCGGCGCCGCCGAGCGGTGCGGCCCATCCGTTCCCCTGCGCCCGGAGGCTCATCCATGAAGCAGTTCACCATGCCGCACACCGACATCACCGCACCCAACGTGGTGCTGGGACTGATGCGGATCGCGGAGAAGTCCGACGACGAGATCAGGACCCTGGTCCGCACCGCGCGCGATGCCGGGATCGATTTCCTCGATCACGCCGACGTCTACGGCGGGGCGAAGCACACGTGCGAGGCGCGCTTCGCCGAGGCGATGGCGCTGAGCGCCTCCGAGCGCGAGCAGGTCACCATCCAGACCAAGGCCGGGATCGTGCCCGACGGCCCGTACTTCGACTACTCCTACGACCACCTGATCGAATCGGTCGAGGGATCGCTGAAGGCACTGAAGACCGACTACATCGACATCCTGCTGCTGCACCGTCCCGACGCACTGGTCGACCCCGAGGAGGTCGCCCGCGCGTTCGACGAGCTGCACCGGTCCGGCAAGGTGCGCAGTTTCGGGGTCTCGAACCACACCCCGCGGCAGATCGACCTGCTGGCGAAGCACCTGAACCAGCCGATCGTGGCGAACCAGCTGCAGCTGTCGATCACCCACTCCACGTTCGTCGCCCAGGGCGTGGCGGCGAACATGCAGGGCACCGACCAGGCGCTGGTGCGCGACGGCGGCGGAATCCTGGACTACTGCCGCCTGCACGACATCACCATCCAGGCGTGGTCGCCATTCCAGGCCGGCTTCTTCGACGGCGTGTTCCTGGGCAGCGACAAGCACCCCGAGCTCAACGCCGTCATCGACCGCCTGGCCGCGAAGTACGACGTCGCCCCCGAGGCCATCGCGACCGCGTGGATCACCCGGCACCCCGCGCAGATGCAGGTGGTGCTGGGGACGACGACCCCGCAGCGCGTGCAGGATTCCGCGGCCGGTTCGGAGATCCCGCTGACCCGCGCCGAGTGGTACGAGCTGTTCCGGGCCGCCGGCTGGATCGTGCCCTGATCCGCTCGACCCCCGACACAGAACAGCGCCCGTCGGCCCCTCTGCTCGAAGCCGGCGGGCGCTGCGGCGTGGGGACGGCTCGGATCGCCGCCGGACGGATCAGATGACCGTCTTGCCCTCCTTGCGGGCGGCACGGATGTCCTTGAGGAAGCCGCGGACGACGGCGAACAGGACGCCGGCGACGATCACGGGCCACATGAGCACGTAGAGGGTCAGGGCTGCAGCCATGGCTGTGTCTCCTTCCAGGGGTGGAGGTCGGGCGCGGCGGGGCGCGCAGCCCCGCCGCGGGGATGGTCGGTCAGTCGCGCGAGGGGACGGCGTCGAGGGACGGCCCCTCCCCGTCGTCGGCCGGCGCACTGGCGTCGGCTGCCTCGTCCTCGTGGTCGAAGTCGCCGGTGACGTCCCGGATCACCGAGAAGTCGAAATCCCGGCCGGAGCGGAAGCTCATCAGGTAGCAGACCAGGAACGAGACCGAGTAGGCCACGAGCGAGCCGCTGAGAGTCTCGTAGTCGCGGAAGAAGCCGAACCCGAGCGGCAGCAGGGCGATCGTGGCGACGACGCCGGTGACCAGCGCAGGGCGCAGCCCGAAGAAGCCGAAGGCCATGATGCCGAGCACCACGCCGACGCCGAGGATGGCGAGCAGCTCCACCACCAGCGCCCAGGCGCCGGTCAGCGGGATCCACTGGAAGCGCACGGGCAGGAACACCACGAGCGCGGCGATCACCGAGACGGTGAAGGCGGAGTTGGTGACCTTCTGCCAGTAGAAGGAGGCGATCACCGGGAACACCAGGCAGCCCCACAGGGCGCCGACGAACACCAGCAGGTCCAGGATGTTGAACTTCGCGGTGGCGAAGTACAGCGCGGCGCCGGTGGCCACGATCATGGTCGCGCGACCGATGAACACCATGGTCCGCGGATTGGCTTTGTCGCGGCCGACGGACTGGCCGTACATGTCGGCCATGACGATGGAGCTCAGCGCCGAGAGGTCCGAGTCCGCCGTCGAGGACAGCGAGCCGATGATCATCACGAAGGCGATCGCGACCAGGATCAGGGGCAGGTAGCTGCCGACCATCTGCGGCATGAGGTTGTTGACGTCGCCGTCCATGGGCGAGATGCCCAGGTACAGGGCCATCACGCCGAGCATGCCCACGCCGATCACGGTGCCGCCGTACCCGATGGTGGCAGTGATGAAGGTGGGCTTGATGAGGTCCTCGCGCACGGCGAAGAGCCGCTGCGCGATCGTCTGGTTGCCGATCGCGTAGGCGAGCACGGCGGCGATGTACGGGGCGCCCTGGTTCATGAACGCGTCCGAGGAGAAGAAGTTGCCCTGCTCCGGGGTGACGTGACCGGCCTCGACGCCCTCGGTGAACATCGAGGGCCCGCCGGCGACGAAGAACACCGCCGGGATGATCACGACGGCGGCGCCGAGCATCGCCACCACCTGCGCGAAGTCCGTCAGCACCGAGGCGCGGAAGCCGGACCACAGCGTGTACAGCAGCACACCGGCGGCGACGATGAGGATGCCGACGCCGAAGCTGAGCGGCGAGAGCATCGCGATCAGCGCGCCACCGGCGATGAAGTTGGAGGTCAGGGAGATGACCGAGCCGAGCACGTTGGAGCCGGCGAGCATCAGCTGCGAGGAGCGCCCGTGGCGGGCGTACATGACCTCGGCGAGCGTGTGCGCCTTGGGCGCGACCTTTCGGATCCGTTTGCCGAAGGGGTAGATGAACAGGATCATCAGGGCGCCCCACAGCCCGTAGTGGATGGGCCCGGAGACGCCGTAGGTGTAGCCGGCGGTGACCGAGGCGTACATCGAGGACGCCCAGATCCAGGTGGCGGTCATCGAGGCGGCCGAGACGCCGAAGCCGATGCGGTTGCCGGCGGTCATGTAGCCGTCGGCGTTCTCCTTCTTGCGGGAGATCGTCACGGACATCCACATCGTGCCGCCGTAGAACAGCAGCAGCAGGACGAGGATTCCGACGGTTCCGAGCTGGGAGATGTCGCCTGGGGCGGGCGGCATGCAGGGTCCTTTCGTCGCAGCAGTACGGGCACTTCGCGCCGGTCCGCCCGCCACGCTCAGGGCATGGGCGGGCGCGCTCGGCCGCAGTGACTCCCCACGGCGGCCGACCGGCAATCGGCCCCCGTGCGTGCGCCGTCCGCCGTCGACCCGGGCGATGCCGCGCATCTGCTCCGGGGACGTGCACACGGAGGCCGGAACCGGATCTGCACCCCTCACAGGGCACACTCCAGCACGTCGCTCTCACGCTGGGGACCGCATAGATCCTCGCACAGCGGCTCCCCCATAGCCACCTGAGTGATCACTGAATGATTACGAGCAGCAGGTCATGGCGCTGAAATCAGTTGTCCGACAAACGGACACCCGACGATCCGGGCGTCCATGGTGCAACTGTATCCATCCGATGCATATTCAGAGAGGGCGCGGCGGCGCCCTGCCCGCGTCCCCGCATACCTGCCACAGCCCCCGCTTACCTGCCACAGCCCCCGCTTCGTCGTATGCGCCCGCACTGCACCCTCAGCTGCGCCCGCCTGCACCTGGTGCTCCCCATCTGAGCACCCCCAGCTGCGCCCGCCTGCACCTGGTGCTCCCCATCTGAGCACCCCCTCGATTAGGCCGGTATGGGCCGCGCTGAACGGCCTCAACGAGGGGGTGCTCGAGGAGCCGAACGGCATGTTCGCCGTCACGACCCTCGATGCGCCGCCCTCATCCCGCGGCCGCGATGCCCGGCGAGGCCACGTGGCCCGCGGCCGCGGTGCCCCGCCGGTAATCTCGAGCCATGCCCCGCATCGCCATCGTCGTCACCGACGCCGGATTCCGCGTCGACACCGATCCCGAACGGGATGTCACGCCGCTGCTGGAGGCGCTGCTGCGGCGCGGCGCCGAGGCGGAGCGCGCCATCTGGCACGATCCCGCGGTGGACTGGTCCTCCTACGACCTCGCCGTGATCCGTACGCCGTGGGACTACGTGCTGCGGGCCGAGGAGTTCGAGGCCTGGCTCGACCGGGCGGGCCGTCTGACGCGGGTGCTCAACGAACCGCAGCTGGTGCGCTGGAACATGGACAAGCGCTACCTCGCACAGCTCGACGCCGCAGGCGTACCGGTCGTGCCCACCACGTATCACCAGGATCTCCAGTCGTTCTCGTCGGCACTGACGGAGCTCGGGGCAACCGGGAGCACCGGAGCGCCGGGCCACGTGGTCGTGAAACCGGCGGTCGGCGCCGGCTCCCTCCATACCGGACTCTTCGCGCATGACGACCCGGCCGCTGCGGAGCTGGCCCGCGTGATCCTGGCCGAGGACGGCGTGGTGATGCTGCAGCCCGAGGTGCCCGAGCTGTCCGAGGGCCGGGAGAAGGCGCTCTACGTGGTCGACGGCCACGTCACGCACGCGATCGCGAAGGGCGCGCTGCTCGCCCGCGGGGGCGGCCTGCGCGGCGGGACCTACCAGGAGCGCCCCGTCGTGGTCGAGACCTCCACGCTCGAGCGGTCATTCGCCGAGCGGGTGCTGGCGGCCGTCTCGGAGGTCACCGGACTGGCCGCGCCGCTGTACGGGCGGATCGACACCGTCAATTCCGCGGAGCACGGGCTGGTGCTGTTGGAGGCCGAGCTCTTCGAGCCCTTCTTCAACCTCCACCTCGTCCCCGACGTCGCGGAGACCTTCGCCGAGGCGATCCTCGCGCGGGCGTGAGCCGCGGGCAACCAGGGGCAGGCCGAACCGCGCGGCAGCGCGTCGCGCGGGCGTGAACCGCGCCGTCATCCCACAGCGAACTCCCTACCGGCTGCGAGCCACCGGATCTATTCTCGATACACAAGCGCATCGAGGGAGGGAGATCGTGGGACGCAGCGTCGGGAACCTGGTCAAGACGGCGGCTCTGATCGGGCTGCTGTGGGGCGTGCTGCTGGCCGTGGGCTGGCTCATCGGTGGCAGCGCGCTGTGGATCTTCGCGTTGATCGGCCTGGTCGGGACCGCCATCAGCTTCTGGAACAGCGACAAGATCGCGATCCGCTCGATGCGGGCCGTCGAGGTCTCCGAGCACGAGGCTCCTGGCCTGCACCGGATCGTGCGCGAGCTGGCCGACCGGGCCGGCAAGCCCATGCCGCGCCTCTACATCTCGCCGGCCGCGCAGCCCAACGCGTTCGCCACCGGCCGGAGCCCGAGCCATGCCGCCGTGTGCTGCACGCAGGGCATCCTCCAGCTGCTGAGCGAACGGGAGCTGCGCGGAGTGCTGGGCCACGAGCTGATGCACGTCTACAACCGCGACATCCTCACCAGCTCGGTCTCCGCCGGCATCGCCGGGGTCATCACCTCCCTCGCCCAGATGGCGCTGTGGTTCGGCGGTCGCGGGCGTGAGGGCGGCGGCGGGATCATCGGCGCGCTGCTGGCGATGATCCTGGCGCCGATCGCGGCGACGCTGATCCAGCTGGCCGTCTCCCGCACCCGCGAGTACGACGCGGACCACGACGGTGCCCGGCTGACAGGTGATCCGCAGGCGCTCGCCTCGGCGCTGGAGAAGATCTCCCGCGGTGTGCAGGCCCGGCCGCTGCCGCCGGAGCAGGAGCTCCAGGACAGCGCGCACATGATGATCGAGAACCCGTTCCGGGCCGGCGGCGGCCTCGGCCAGCTGTTCTCCACCCACCCGCCGACGGAGGAGCGGGTTGCCCGCCTCCGCCGGATGAGCGAGCGGGAGATACTCGGCGGCTGACAGCGTCGATCGGTCCGCTGGTCTCGGCGCTGCGACGGTCGATCGGTCCGCTGGTCTCGGCGCTGCGACGGTCGATCCACCCGCCGGCCTCAGCAGCGCGACACCCTCTCGTCACGGCCCCTCGAACGTCTCCGGGTCGATCGGCCGCCGCGACCTCGGCAGGGAGGCGATCACGAGGCGGTAGGAGTCGGTCACCAGATCCTCGAGCAGGGCGCGGTCCACGCTGGGATGCGCGCGCACGGTGATCCAGTGCCGTTTGTTCATGTGATAGCCGCGATCGATACCGGCGATGTTCTCGCGCAGCATCCGCGCATCGTCCGGGTCCGCCTTGAGCACCACGATGGGCTCGCGCTGCAGGAACGCGGCGAACAGGACCATCTTCCCGAGCGCCTTGATGACGTCGTACTCGGGCCCGAAGGGGTGCTCGAGCGCGGTCGCCGGCAGCGAGAGGGCACGCTGGATCGCGGCCTCGTGCAGGTAGACAAGTCCCATGAGCCAAACTCTCTCCCTTGAGCGGCATAGTTCGCATCGTGCCGGATCGTATGGTCAAGGCGAAAAATTACATTAGCCCATCACACGCGCTAATATCGAGATCGAACAGTTTGCACGTCGGCAGGCATAGCCGCGTCGAAGGGGCGCATGGGCCTCTCACGGCCAGAGGTTTCGTAACGGCACTTCAAACAGAAGAGGGGCGTACCCACGCCCCCTACACCGATGCTTCTCAAACATCCGAGCACAGGAGCTCGCACAGAGCCTCGGAGACAAAATGACGAGTACGCAATGCGCTCAAAGCGCCGCGCCCAGCTCCGCCGCCTCGACACCTTCTAACCAATACCTGCGAGTCTGGCAAATGCGGGCGACCTTGACCCCGTGACCAGTTCGACACAATTTGACGAAAGTTCCGATCGAGAAGAATGGTGATTTCAATGAAGAACGGGACGCCGAGGCGCGACACCGAAGTTCGAGTAGGGCACGTCTTTGATGGGGTCGACGATGGGCTATCCGCACAGGAAGGAACCCTTATATTCGACCCTAGCTTCGGGACCGAACTCGTCCTCCCGTACCTGCGTGATTATGAGAGCGCTTCATCGCCGCATCACGCGAAGACCGCCCGACGGCTGGAGGGTGAGGTCAAGTCCCGGGAAGTGGTGTAGCGGTCCTTCGGTGAGAGGGGTCAGGCGGTTAGGGCGGGTAGGGAGTTGGTGGTCACCTCCTGCTCGGGGGTA
>NZ_JBHTCW010000010.1:0-136103 GCF_042666305.1 Brachybacterium sp. GCM10030268
GTGCTTGGAGTGGTGCAGCTCCATGATCTGCCCCGAGATGGACGGCGCGAGAGCCCCGTAGTCGTAATCGAGATCCGGAAGCGTGTATTCCGCCATGTCGTTCCCTTTCGGTAGACGTTCGGTCGTGCTCGCGCGCTCCGCGTTCGAAGCGCATCGCCTCTCATCCTTCCACTTTTCGCCGCCCGTGGCAGGGCCGAGATCATCCTCGATCCGCTCCGCTCGGCAGCCGCCCGCGGGACAATGGGCGGGTGAGCGACGATGACCAGCGGCTGATCACGCCCTCCGTGCAGAGCGCGGAGGGCGCCGGCACCGACCGGACGTTCGACAGGTCGGTCGACGCACCACAGCACCGCGAGCTGCCGGAGAGCCTGCACCCGGCCACGCGGGCATGGTTCGCCCGGGATCTCGGTGCGCCCACCCCTGTGCAGTTGGGCGCCTGGGACGCCGTGGCCTCGGGCGAGGATGCCCTGGTGATCGCACCGACCGGTTCCGGCAAGACGCTGGCGGCCTTCCTGCGCGCGCTGGACGATCTCATGTTCGCCCCGTCGGCCGAGGAGCAGCGCAGGGAGCGCACCCGGGTCCTGTACATCTCCCCGATGAAGGCGCTGGGCGTCGACGTCGAGCGCAATCTGCGCCGCCCGCTCGCCGGCATCGCCGCGCAGGCGGAGGCTTCCGGACACGAGGCGGCACCGGTCCGAGTGGGCGTGCGCTCCGGGGACACCACCTCCTCCGAGCGGCGACGGCTGATCGCTCACCCGCCGGACATCCTGATCACCACGCCCGAGTCGCTCTTCCTCATGCTGACCTCCGCCGCGCGGGAGACGCTGATGGACGTGGACACCGTCATCCTCGACGAGGTCCACGCGGTCGCCGGCAGCAAGCGCGGCGTGCATCTGGCCTTGTCCCTGGCGCGGCTGGATGCCCTGATCACGGGTGGCGACGCGCCCGGCGAGCGCCGTCGGCCGCAGCGACTGGGCCTCTCGGCGACGGTGGAGCCCGCTGAGGAGGTCGCTCGCTTCCTCTCCCCCGCCGGAACCAGGGCACGGGTGGTCTCCCCGCCGGGCGCCAAGCAGTGGGACCTCGGCGTCACGGTGCCCGTACCGGACATGGACGACGTCGCTCCCCCGGCCGACGCGGTCGACGAGGAGGACGTCTCCGGCACGATCTGGCCGCACGTGGAGCGGGCCGTCCTGGCCGAGGTCGAGGCGCACCGCTCCACGATCGTCTTCTCCAACTCCCGGCGTCAGGCCGAGCGGATCGCCGAGCGGTTGAACCTCCTGCATCGACGGCTGCGCGCGAGCGAGCCCGAGGCGATCCTCGAACGTGCCGACCTCCAGGGCGACAGCGGTAGCGCTGAGGCCGGCGAGATCGCCCGCGTCCATCACGGCTCCATGTCCAAGGAGGCGCGCCGGCAGACGGAGGACCTGCTCAAGGCCGGGTCGCTGCGCTGCGTCGTCGCCACCTCCACGCTCGAGCTGGGCATCGACATGGGGGCGGTGGACTGCGTCGTGCAGGTCTCCGCGCCGTTCGCGGTCGCCTCGCTGCTGCAGCGCGTGGGCCGGGCCGGCCACGGGGTCGGCGACGTCTCCCGCGGGAGGCTGCATCCACTGCATGCGCTGGACGTCGTCCACTCGGCGCTCATGGTGCGCGAGGCGGCGGCGGGCCGGCTGGAGCCGCTGGAGGTGCCTCGCAACGCCCTGGATGTGCTGGCCCAGCACACGCTCTCAGCCGCCGCCCTGGACGAGCTGGATGTCGGTCGGTGGCTGGAGGTGGCCCGGTCCGCCCACCCCTATGCGGAGCTTCCCCGCAGCGCGTTCGATGCCGTTGTCGACATGCTGACCGGGCGATACCCCTCGACCGCCTTCTCCGAGCTGCGGCCCCGGCTGATCCACGATCGCGAGCGGGGCGTGCTGACGGCCCGGCCCGGCGTGCAGCGCCTGGTGGTCACCAATGCCGGCACGATCCCCGACCGTGGCCTGTTCCCGGTGTTCCTCGAAGCCGGCGCGGAGCAGCCCCGCCGGGTCGGCGAGCTGGACGAGGAGATGGTCTATGAGTCCCGCCGTGGTGATGTGATCACGCTGGGCACCTCGAGCTGGCGGATCGAGGAGATCACCCATGAGCGGGTCACCGTCTCCCCCGCCCCCGGATTCTCCGGGCGGCTCCCGTTCTGGCACGCCGACAACGCGACCCGGCCCCCGACCCTGGGTCAGGCGATCGGCGAGTACCTCGAGGAGCTCGCCGAGCAGGATCCCGGCGAGCGCGAGCAGGCGCTCACGGGCCTGGGTCTGGATCCCCATGCTCGCGCCCAGGTGCACCTGCTGCTGGAGCGGCAGAACCAGACCGCCGGGGTGATCCCCAGCAGCCGGCGCCTGGTCCTCGAGCGCTTCATCGACGATCTCGGCGACTGGCGGATCGTGGTGCACTGCGCGCTGGGCCGGCGGGTCACCGCCCCGTGGGCACTGGCGATCAGCGACCGGCTGCGGGAGACCGGCGGCTCGCAGGTCCAGGTCGTCGCCACGGACGACGGCATCGTGCTGCGGCTGCCGCAGGGTGCGGCCGCACCGACCGCGGCCCTGGTGCTGTTCTCCCCCGACGTCATCGAACAGACGGTCCACCACCTCGTGGGCTCCTCGGCCCTGTTCGCCTCCCGCTTCCGCGAATGCTCGGCGCGGGCGCTGCTGCTGCCGCGCCGGGTGCCGACCTCACGGGCGCCGCTGTGGCAGCAGCGACAGCGCTCGGCCACCCTGCTGGACGCCGCCCGGGACCATCCGGATTTCCCGATGATGCTGGAGGCGGCGCGGGAGTGCCTGCAGGACGAGTACGACGTGCCGGCCCTGACCGCTCTGCTCGGCGATCTCGAGGCCGGCCGCATCGAGCTGGTCGAGGTCGACGTCGACCAGCCCAGCCCCATCGCCCGCGCCGTGATGTTCGGGTACGAGGGCACCTTCATCTACGACGCCGACGCCCCGCTGGCAGAGCGCCGCACCGCGGCCCTGACCCTGGATCAGTCGGTCCTGGCGGAGCTGCTGGGGACCGTGTCGCTGCGCGAGCTGCTGGTGCCGGAGGCGATTGCCCGCGTCTGCGCGGACGCGCAGCTGCTCAGCCCCGAGCGCGCGATCCGGGACGCTGAGGATCTGGCCGACGCCCTGCGCCGGCTGGGGCCGCTGACCCAGGCGCAGGTGCTCGCGCGCTTCTCGCGCACCGGCCCGGTTGCCGATTCCGATACCGATACCGATACCGATGCTGCGCCCGCGCCCGACCCCGCCACCGTCCGCGGCGCTGTCGCGGAGCTCGAAGCGGCGGGCAGGATTCTGCGACTGCACTGGCACGACGACGAGCATCTCGCCCTGGTCGAGGAGGCAGGCCTGTGGCGGGACGCCGCCGGGAACGAGGTGCTGCCCAGCGGCGCTGAGGGACAGCTGCCGGCGGTGGTGCTCGACCCCGTCGAGGACGCCGCGGTGCAGGTCGTGGCGCGGTGGGCTCGCTCGCACGGCCCCTTCACGGCCGAGGAACTCATCGAGGATCTTCCGCTGCCGCCCGAGACCGTGCGGTCGACCCTCGCGGAGCTCTCCGCGCGGCGGGTGCTCTCCCGGGGCGGTTTCCTCCCGGGCCGCGAGAGCGAGGAGTGGGTCGATGCCGACGTGCTGCGGCGGATCCGACGGGCCTCGCTGGCCGCCTCCCGCCGTGACATCGCGCCCGTCTCGCCCGCTGCCTTCGCCACCTTCACGCTGGGATGGCACGGCGTGGGGAGGGAGCCGGCAACCCCAGCAACGCCTGCAACCGACCCGGATGCTGCCGCGGACGCAGTGGCGGACGTCATCGACCAGCTCACCGGATTGGAGGCGCCGTTGAGCGTGTGGCGGGAGGATCTGCTGCCCGTGCGACTGGGGGCCTCCGCCCAGCGTCTGCTCGAGGAGTCCCTGTCGCGCGGCGAGGTGGTCCTGACCGCCCGCGGGGGCGGCGGCTCCCGAGAGCCTCTGGTCAAGCTCCATCTCGCGGACGCGATGGCGCTGGGGATCGATGGCGAGGAGATCGCCGGGGCCCGAGCCGCCCTGGAGGCGGGGTCCCTTCCTCGGCTGGTCCTGGACGCGCTGGATGATGCCGTCGGCCCGGTGCGCCTGTCCGACCTGGCCGCCGCGGTGCGCCGACGGCGCGGGGATGACTCCTCCCTGTCGCTGGCCCAGGTGGCCGCGGCGCTCGAGGAGCTGGCCCTGGCGGGCCTGGCGACCCCTGGTTCGCTCACCGCGCTGCCGGGCCAGCAGGCCGCCTCCCGTCCCGCGCCCGCTCGGTCTCCCGGCCGCCGCGGCGGGTCCGCCTCCCGGCGGGGCCGACGCGGTGCCGCCCGGCTGTCGGCCTCCCTGCTGCGCGCGGAGAGCGAGGATTCGGCCCTGGCGTCGCTGACGGGACCGGCCGCCCGGGGGCGCTGGAGCGCGGTGCGGATCCCGGATGTCGACCCCTCGGCCCGCCGTGCGGCACGGGTCGCCCTGCTGATCGATCGCCACGGACTGCTGACCCGCGGCGCGGTCACCCAGGAAGCTGTCCCCGGCGGGTGGTCCTCGGTGTTCCGCGAGCTGGCCGATCTCGAGGACTCCGGCTCTGTGCGCCGCGGCTACTTCGTCGAGGGCCTGGGCGCCGCCCAGTTCGCCCAGGCCGCTGCCGTGGACCGACTGCGCTCGGCCCAGCCCGGCGGCCCCACGGTGGTCCTCTCCGCGCTGGATCCGGCGAACCCCTTCGGCGCGGTGCTCCCGTGGCCGGAGTCCCGCGCGGCGGGGCGGCCACAGCGTCGCGCCGGGGCGCACGTGGTGATCGTCCGTGGCCGGGCGGCCGCCTACCTCGAAGCCGGTGGCAGGTCGCTGCGGTGGTGGCTCGAGCACGACGAGGGCTGCGAGCACGAGGCGGCCTCGGCCCTCGCGCAGGCGGCCGATGCGGGGCGCCTGGGACGCGTCGCGATCGAGAAGATCGACGGCGTGGCCGTCACCGCCCCCGAGGCCGAGCAGACCGCCGCGTCCCGCCGAGCCGTGGACGCCCTGCTGCGCGCCGGCTTCTCCCGCGCCCCCAAGAGCCTCCGCTTCCACGGGCGGTAGGAGAGCGACCGTCGGCCGCTGAGTATCTCTGAGCGGTCACGATGTCCGAAAAGCACTGGACTGACCGGCCCGGGCCGTCGACGATGGCGGGTGACGCCCTGCGGGCGCCTCGTCCGACGGCCCGGCCCAGCTGCCCGGGCCGAGCACATCCTCGTCCGCCCCCGCCGACCACGTCCACGTCCAGGAGGCGCCCCCGTGAACGCCGACCGTGAAGCAATCCGCACCGAGGGCCTGGTCAAACGGTTCGGCGACAACGTCGCGGTGGACGGTATCGACCTCGTCGTCCCCCGCGGTGGGGTATACGGGGTGCTGGGCCCCAACGGCGCCGGCAAGACCACCGCCATCCGCATGCTCGCGACGTTGCTGCGGCCCGACGCCGGCCACGCCCAGGTGCTCGGCCACGATGTCGTCGCCGAGGCCCGCACCGTGCGCGAGAAGATCGCCTTGACGGGACAGTTCGCGTCGCTGGACGAGGACCTCACCGGCATCGAGAACCTGATGCTGTTGGGACGCCTGCTGGGCTACAGCAATCGCCGCGCCCGCTCCCGCGGCCTCGAGCTGCTCGACGCCTTCGGTCTCGATGACGCCGCCGGCCGCCAGGTCAAGAAGTACTCCGGCGGGATGCGCCGCCGCCTCGATATCGCCGGGTCCCTGCTGGTCACCCCCGAGCTGATCTTCCTCGACGAGCCGACCACCGGCATCGATCCGCGCAGCCGCAACCAGGTGTGGGACATCGTGCGCACCTTGGTCTCCGCCGGGACGACCGTGCTTCTGACCACCCAGTACCTCGAAGAGGCCGATCAGCTCGCCGACCGCCTCGCCGTCATCGATCACGGCCGCGTGATCGCGGAGGGAACCTCCGGACAGCTGAAGGCCCAGGTGGGCGCCGGGGCACTGAAGGTGCGGGTCGCCGACCCCGCGCAGCGGGAACTGGCGGCCGACGTCCTCACCCGCGCCACCTCGGCGGAGGCCACGCGGGAGCCGGATCCCTCGGCGCTGGTGGTGCGACTGGAGTCCACCAGCGGCGCCGCCGGCGCACTGCGAGCGCTGGAGGAGTCCGATGTCGAGGTCGAGTCCTTCGCTCTGGGCCATCCCAGCCTGGACGAGGTCTTCCTGGCGCTCACCGGTGAGCACGCCGACACAGCCCGCAGCACCGACGATGACGGAACCCGCGCCGACGAGGAGAGTGTGAGCACGTCATGAACCAGGCCACCGTCTCACCGGGCACCGCGACCGCGACGGCCCCGGACCGGATCCGCAGCGTCCTCGTCGCCCCCGGGGATCGTCCCCGCCGCGCCTCGGCGCTCAGCGCCTGCCTCACCTACGGCTGGCGTGCCCTGCTGAAGATCAAGCACGTCCCCGAGCAGCTGTTCGACGTGACGATCTTCCCGATCATGATGACGGTGATGTTCACCTACATCTTCGGCGGGGCGCTGGCCGGGTCGGTGGGTCAGTACGTGCAGTTCCTGATCCCGGGCATCTTCGTCCAGACCCTCATCATGATCACGATGTACACCGGGCTCACCCTGAACCGTGACATCTCCAAGGGAGTCTTCGACCGCTTCCGCTCCCTGCCGGTGTGGAGGCCCTCGCAGCTGGTGGGCGCGCTGCTCGGGGATCAGGTGCGCTATGCGCTGGCGGGAGTGATCATCTTGCTGGTGGGCGTGGTGATGGGATTCCGTCCCGACGGCGGCCTGATCGGGGTGCTGGCGGCCTTCGCCCTGCTGCTGGTGTTCTCCTTCAGCCTGTCCTGGGTGTGGACGATGATCGCGCTGATGGTGCGCAGCGAGCAGGCGGCGATGGGCGTCTCAATGTTCATCCTGATGCCGCTGACCTTCGCCTCGAACATCTTCGTCAGCCCCGAGACGATGCCGAGCTGGCTGCGGGCGGCCGTCGAGGTCAACCCGATCTCCGTGGTGGTCGGCACCGTGCGTGAGCTGATGAGCGGGACGTACGACGGCGGGTCGCTGCTGACAGTGTTCATCTACTGCGCCGCCCTGGTGGCCGTGTTCGGGCCGATCTCGATGGTGATCTACAACCGCAAGTCCTGAGCGGCACGATCCCTCAGGGCACGATCCGACGCGGTGCCCCCGCCTCGTCCGTGCCCAGCCAGCCCCGCAGGATCAGCACCAGCGCGGCGCCGGAGAGGACCCCGTCGGCGATCCCCACCGGCAGCAGCAGGACCGTCAGCACCAGCGTGACCGCACAGTTGACCAGAGACAGCACCAGCCCCCAGAGCCGGTTCCGCAGCAGCGCGATGCCGCCGATGATCCTCAGCGCGGCGAAGACTCCGCTGAGAGCCATCATCGAGTAGAGGTTGTCCTGGAGATACGCGAGAGCGAAGATCTCGGTGCGCTCCGTGATCACCTCCGGCGGGATGCGCAGGGCCAGCAGCGCCAGCAGGCCGAGGGCGGCGGAGGCCTCCATGAGGACGCCCTGGACCAGCAGCAGCACAGCTGCCACCTGCAGCTGCCGGCGCCGGGAGCGCGATGTGTTCTCCGCCATGGTGACCAGACAACCATTGCCCCGGTCACCGTGGGGCTCGTCCGTACGATCGGCCTGTCGGATCCTCGGTAGACTCCGGGGCCGTCAGCCTCCATAGCTCAATGGATAGAGCAACGGCCTTCTAATCCGTAGGTTGCAGGTTCGAGTCCTGCTGGGGGCGCCCCGCAGCTTCACCCGAGGGTGAAGCGTGCCGCCGCCGCGACCGCGAGGGTGAGGTAGGCCAGCGGAAACGCGATGTTGTGCAGCACGCGCTCGCTCACATGCCTCCAGACGGCGCCGACGTAGAACAGCACCAGGCCGGTGGCTGCCACGAGGCCTACCCAGGGCAGCCAGAGCAGCCCGACGACGAGGCCGAGAGCCCCGGCCGCCTTCAGAGCCGCGAGGAGGGGAAGCACGGATCTGCTCAGGCCGACCTCGTCGGAGTTCTCCAGCACGAACTTCGCGGGAAGGAGATCCGCCACGACGATGGCGATGATCGCGGCGATGCACACGACCAGGAGGACGTTCAGTACCGTGATCAGCATGGCGCGCTCATGCCTCGTAGTGCCCGAGAACCGTCGCCGGTTGCGGCGGCACCGGTCGCCCGACCCAGTCGGCGATCCTCTCCCGGACAGCCAGAGACTCGGGCAGGCTGGTCAGGGGATTCTCAGCGGCATCGCGCAGATCCAGCAGCAGCAGTATCTCCGGAGGTTCTCCTACCCGGATGGCCGTGTACTCCACGCCGTCCGGGGCAGCTACAGCAAGGGCGACGAAGAGCTCGTGGAGCGCTGATTCGATGTCCGCCAGACGGTTCGCGTGAGGTCGGAAGCGAACGATCTGTAGAGTCATGGTCAGGCCTCTCGTGCGGGGGTCGTCAGGTGGGGCTTCCTCACTCCTTCTGACGTCCCGCCCCCGACAAAGGTGACCCATGCTCGAGGATTTCGAGAACGTTCGGCCCCATCTGCTCGCCGTCGCCCTCCGCATCGTCGGCTCCGTGCACGATGCGGAAGACATCGTGCAGTCGGCCTACCTGCGTGCCCGACGGGCCGACTCCGCTGAGATCCAGAACCCGCAGGGATGGCTGACCACGATCACCGCGCGACTGTCTCTCGACCATCTCCGCTCCCAGCGGCGCCACCGGGAGCTTCCCCTGCCCGAGAAGGATCCCGCCGACGAGGCGCTCGCGCCCGAGGAGCACGCGCTCCGGCGCGACGACGTCTCCCGGGCACTGCTGGTCGTCCTCACGCAGCTCACCCCGCCCCAGCGAGTCGCGCTGGTCCTCCATGACATCTTCGGCGTCCCCTTCGAGCAGGTGGCCTCGGTGCTCGAGACCTCACCTGCTTCGGCGAAGAAGCTGGCCAGCCGTGCTCGTCATCGAATCGATCCCGAGCAGCCGACGGATCCGGCCGTGCACGCGGAGCACACGCGCGTCGTGGCCGCCTTCCTCGAGGCGGCCGGCAGTGGGGATCTCGAGCGGCTCACCCGCCTCCTCGCTCCCGATGCCGTGCGCGTCGCAGATCGCACTCTGCTTCCGTCTCAGACTCCGACCGTCGTGCACGGGGCGCGAGCCGTCGCGAAGGAGACCCGCTCGTTCCGCCACCGCATCCTCATGGGCGTCCCGCTCCTCATCGACGGTCTTCCCGGCGCGGTGATCGCTCCCGGCGGCATCCCGCTGATCACCGTCAGGCTGACCATCGATGGCGGTGCCGTCCACCGCGTCGATCTGGCCCCGTACCGTCGCGAGCATCTCCGTGTGCCGGGCACGACGTCGGGTGTGGTCAGGATGCTGCGAAGTCCGCGCGGTGGTCCCGTGCCCACTGACAGAAGGTGAGCGGCGGCCTGCCAAGGACCCGAGCGACGTCCTCCGAGACCGGTTCAGGAGTGTCGGCACTTGCAGCCCAGGCCGCCAGGATCATGTCGGCGAAGTCCTCTCCCACTTCTGCGGCCAGAGCGGGCCGCGCGTCAGCCGCCGTCTGCTCCTCCCAGACGGCGTCGTGCTCAGCCTCCTCGGCGATGACGCGGACCTGATCGATCTGGCTGATCGCCTCCGGTCCGGTGAGGACGTAGGAGCGGCCCGCGTGACCGTCGTCGACGAGAGCTCGCACGGCAACCGCCGCCACGTCCTGCTCGTGGACGAGCGAGCGGCGCATGCGGCCGAACGGCGCCCGCACGACTCCGCGATGGATCTGGTCGGACCACGCCAGGGCATTGACCGCCAGCCCGGAGACCCGCAGGAAGGTCCACTGGGGAACCGAGTCCCGGATGGCTCGCTCCACTGCACCCCAGACGCCGCCCTCCTCCGCCTCGGTCGCGGACAGGTAGACGACGCGTCCGACGCGACGAGCCAGGGCCTCGATGACCTCCCCCGCGCCGGCGGCCTCGTCGTCCGTTCCCGGCCAGATCAGGTAGGCGGCTGTCGCGCCCCGCGCCGCGGCCGCCACGTCGGCGGGACGCCTCACGTCGCCCGCCACGACGTCCGCCCCCTCAGGAAGAGCCGCTCGCTCCGGGTCGCGGGTCAGCGCTCGCACGCGATACCCCTCGGCGAGGAGCCCTGCTACGACGTGCCGGCCGGTGTTTCCCGTGGCGCCGGTGACCAGGATCGAGGGTGTCATCGTCTCTCCTCCGTGGTGGTCGTCTTCGTGCACTGACTCACACTGAGGGCTGAACAATGGTTGAAGTCAAGGGTGCCCGAGAGCCACGGAGATCTCCGACCGCACAGCCCGTCGGGCCCGATCGGCACCGGACATCGTCACCATGTCGGCACCGTGGCGGAGGAGGACTACGCTCGAGGACGGTCCATGGCTTGAGGCGTCGAGGCACCGCGCAGCTCTTGCGAGCGGGCGGGCGCGTCCAGTGTCCGAGCATCAGCCCGAGCATTCGACTCCCGAGGAGCCCCCATGATCATCAAGGCCCTCACGGTCGGCGGCATCGCCCTCCTGCTCGCGCTCCGGTTGTTGCGGGGACGCTTCGGGGCCCGCCTGCTCGGGGTCTCCGTCCGCGTCCTGAACGTGGTCTATCTCCTGGCGCTGGTGCTCGCCGCTGCCCTCGCGGTGATCTTTGAGGCGTGGGTGCTGCTGGTGGTGGTCGCCGTCCTGCTGGTGCTCAGCGCGGTCGAGGAGATCCGTCGGCGTGCCCGTCGCAGAGCCGACCCGCCCTCGCGCGCCCGCGATAGTGTGGTCCGGTGACATCCACCTCCTCCCGCGCCATCAACGACCGCATCATCTGGGTCGACTGCGAGATGACCGGCCTCGACAGGGAGCGCGACGCGCTCGTCGAGATCGCCGTCCTCGTCACCGACGCCGATCTGAACATCCTCGGCGAGGGCATCGACCTCGTCATCAAGCCTCCGGCCGAGGCTGTCGAGGGCATGGATCCCTTCGTGGTGAACATGCACACCACCTCGGGACTCATCGACGAGTTCGATGCCGGAATGAGCCTCGAGGAGGCCGAGGAGCTGTGTCTTGCCTACGTCCAGGAGTTCTGCCCCGAGCCGGGCAAGGCACCGCTGGCGGGCAACAGCGTCGGCACCGACCGCGTCTTCCTGGACCGCGACCTGCCGGTGTTCGCGGGCTGGCTGTCGTACCGCACGATCGACGTCTCCAGCTTCAAGGAGCTCGCCAAGCGCTGGTTCCCCCGCGTCTACTACAACATCCCCGCCAAGCACGGCGGCCACCGCGCCCTCGCCGACATCCGCGAGTCCATCCAGGAGCTGAAGTACTACCGCCAGGTGCTGCTGACCGCCGAGCCGGGCCCGACCACGGCCCAGGCGCAGGAGGCGTCCCGCACCTTCGAACTCACCGAGGAGACGTCCGTGACCCCTGCGCCCGGCCCCCACACCCCCTGGCTCGACCGCCTCTCACACCGCACCTGGCTGGAGGGCGAGGGCGATGAGCTGCTCGTGTTCGGCTCGGAATCGGTCCGCGAGGACGGCGGCTTCGCCTGGCTCGACGAGGACGGCGCCCCGGATCTCTCGCGCCCCTCCGAACTGTGGATCACCTGCCGGATGACGCACAGCTTCGCCCTCGGCCACCTGCTGGGTCGGCCCGACTTCGGCCGGTTCGCCGACCACGGCGTCGCCTCGCTGCGGGGCGTCTTCCTCGATGCCGAGCACGGCGGCTGGTTCGCCTCGGTGGCCGACGGCAAGCCCGTCGACGACTCCAAGCAGGCCTACGCGCACGCCTTCGTGGTCCTGGCCGCCTCCTCCGCTCTCGCCGCCGGCCGTCCCGGTGCCCAGGAGCTGCTGGACGAGGCCCTCGCGGTGCTCGACGAGAAGTTCTTCGAGGAATCCGCCGGCATGAGCGTCGATACCTTCGACCGCACCTTCACCGAGTGCGAGGAGTACCGCGGGATCAACGCGAACATGCACACGGTCGAAGCCCTGCTGGCGGCGGCCGACGTCACCGGTGAGCGTCGCTGGTTGGACCGCGCCGTGGGCATCATGACGCGCGCGATCGACGAGTTCGCCCGCGCCAACGACTGGGCCCTGCCGGAGCACTACGACACCGACTGGAACCCGCTGCTGGACTACAACCGCGACCAGCCGAACCACCCCTTCCGGCCCTACGGCGCGACCGTCGGCCACTGGATCGAGTGGGCCCGCCTGGTGCTGCACGGGCGCGCCGCACTGATCGCGGCCGACGGGCAGGCGCCGGAGTGGATGCTGGAGGCCGCCACCGCGCTGATGGAGAAGTCCGCCGCCAGCTTCGGCGCCGACGGAGCGCCCGGCTTCGTCTACACCGTGGACTGGGACGGCACCCCGGTGGCCCGCGAGCGGATGCACTGGGTCGCCGCCGAGGCCGTCGGCGCCGCTGCCGTGATGTACCAGGTCACCGGCGATCGCGTGTGGGCCGAGCGCTACGAGCAGTGGTGGGAGTACATCTCCACCTACCTGCTCGACGCGGACGGCGGCTCCTGGTTCCACGAGCTCGATGCGGACAACGAGCCCCAGGGCGTGACGTGGCCCGGCAAGCCGGACATCTACCACGCCTTCCAGGCCACGCTCATCCCCCGCCTGCCGGTCACGCCGACGCTTGCGGCGGCTCTGGCCGACGGCCAGCTCGATTCGAACCTCTGAGCCGGTCGCTGCGCTAGCCGCTCGACAGGACGACGCCGCTCCGGCGGCGTCGTCTCAGCTCTCGTCGAGCCGGTCGATGGCCGTCTGGAGCCGATCGATCTTCCCGTCGAGTTCACCGGTGCGGCCGGGACGGATATCCGCCTTGAGCACCAGCGAGACGCGGGAGCCGTAACGGCCCGCTTCATCGGTGGCGCGCCGCACGACGTCCATCACCTCGTCCCACTCCCCCTCGATCTCGGTGAACATCGAGGAGGTGCGATGTGGGAGGCCGGAGTCGCGCACGATGCGCACGGCGGCGGCCACGGCATCGTGGACGCTGGCACTGTCGGCGTCGTCGGTGAGCCGGCGTGCGATGGCGGGGTCGGAGGGTTCACCGGTGGGCTGGATGGAGAAGGCAACGATCATGGGTGCAGTCTCCGCCCCATGAACGCCCGGTGCAATGCGTCTCACATGCTCACCGGCGCTCTGGAGGCGGTGTTCGAGGCTCGGAGACGGTATGCTCGTCTCTCGTTGCGGGCCACGGTTCGCACATGGTGGTCGTAGCTCAGTTGGTAGAGCTCCTGGTTGTGGTCCAGGCGGTCGCGGGTTCAAATCCCGTCGATCACCCCATCTGACCTGCGGAAACAGGTCCAACGTGCCGTCCGGAGATCGCTCTGGACGGCACGATTGCTCCCAAGCTGACTTCACGGCGCCAGCGTCGCGCTCACCAGGAACGCCTTCTTGCCGTTGTGTGCCGCGCGCGGCCATGATGAAGCATGGACATCGACGAACTGCTCGAACTCGAGCACCAGGGCTGGGGCGCGCTCTGCGACGGCACCGGGGCGGACTTCTACGGCGAGATCATGACCGAGGACGGCGTCATGATCCTGGCCCACGGCTACGTCTTCGACCGGCAGAGCGTCATCTCCTCGCTGCGCGATGCCCCGACGTGGGACCGCTACGCGATTCGCGACGAACGGCTGATCGGCGCCGGTGCGGAGACAGCGATCGTGGTCTACTCGGCGCTCGCATTCCGCGGGGACGAGGAACCCTTCAACGCCCTCATGTCCTCCACGTACACGCGGCGGGACGGCCGGTGGCGGCTCGCCCTCTATCAGCAGACACCGGTCCCCGCCGATACATCTGCTCAGGCCTGATCCGGAACGGATCCGCCGGTGAGCGACGAATCGGACGTGCGGCGCCTGGCGATGGCGCTGCCGCAGGTCACGGAGAAGACCTCATACGGCACCCCGGCCTTCTATGCGGCCGGGAAGATCTTCGCCCGGATGCACGAGGAACCCGGCGTCCTGGTCTGCTGGCGCTCCGACCTCGACCAGCGCGAGGTGCTGCTGGCTGCCGACCCCGCCGCGTTCTTCACCACGCCGCACTATCGCGGGCACGCAAGCGTGCTGGTGCGCCTCGAGCGCATCTGCCCGGACGAGCTGGCGGAGCTGCTGGCCGAAGCCTGGGAGGCCCGGACCGGTCGCCGAATATGACCGCCTGGCCCCATGCCCACGCACTCACGGCTGTGACGACCATGAGAGCCGGAGGCGCGGGTCACTCGATGAGGACCTCGCGCATCTCCTGCCAGAAGCCGGTGACGTGGGCGCGCGCCGCCTGCTCCGCGCGGTCCGCGTCGCCCTCGATCACCGCGGTGAGGACATCGACGTGCTCGTCGACCGCCTCGTCCAGGCGCTGGACCCGTTCCAGGCCGAGGAACCACAGGCGCAGACTCAGAGTGAGGTAGGTGCCGAGGGTGTCCTGAAGGTAGCGATTGCGCGTGGCGCGATGGACGCAGTGGTGGACGCGCTGGTCGGTGCGGATCAGTGCGCGGATAGTCTGGGCCTGCTGGGCATGTCGGGCCTGCTCGATCTCCGCCAGCAGCTCCGCGGCCAGGCGCCGGTCCTCGACGTCGGCTCGCTCGGCCGCCAGGCGGGCGCCGAGCCCCTCGAGGTCGACCCGCACCTCGGAGACGTGCTTGAGATCGCGCACCTCCACCGGCGCGACCACCATCCCGCGACGGGCATAGACGGTGACCAGCCCTTCGTCGGCCAGGCGCCGCACCGCTTCGCGCACAGGGGTCCGGCCCAGCTGCAACCGGTCACGGAGCTCGGATTCATCGAGCCCGGACCCCGGCGGCAGGGCCAGGGTGACCAGCAGATCTCGGATGCGGTAGTAGGCGATCTGTGACAGCGACGCCGGGGTGATCCCGGGCGGGACGAGCACCGTCAGGCCGTCGAGCGCCCCGCCCCGACCGTCGCGGTCGTCGTCGTCGCGGTCTTCGTCGTCCGAACCCATGGCGTCACTCCCCTCGCTGATATATCTTGAGGATACCCACGGAGAGTTCGGGAGGACGCCATGGCACAGTTGCCGGACCGCGCAGACATCGTCGTCATCGGGGCCGGGGTGGTGGGCAATGCCGCTGTCCGGCATCTCGCCGACCTCGGATGGCGCAACATCGTCCAGATCGACAAGGGTCCCCTGCCGGACCCGGGCGGCTCGACGGGGCACGCCTCGAACTTCGTCTTCCCCGTCGACCACTCCAAGGAGGTCACCGACCTGACGGTGGACTCGCTTCGGCAGTACGAGGAGCTCGGCGTGCTCTCGATCTGCGGCGGCATCGAGGTCGCCCGCAGCCAGGAACGGATGCAGGAGCTCACCCGCCGCATGACCTCGGCGAGATCCTGGGGCGTCGAGGCGCATCTGATCAGCCCGGCCGAGATCCAGGAGCTCGTGCCGTACTGCAACGCGGACCTCCTGATCGGAGGGTTCCACACGCCCACCGGCGCGATCGTCGACCCGCTGGCTGCCGGCGCCCTCTTCCGCCAGTACGCGGAGGATCTCGGCGCGCTGACCGTCTGTCCCGAGACCGAGGTGACCGACATCCAGGTCACCTCCGGCAGGGTCGAACGCGTCGTCACCGACCGCGGCGAGATCGAGACCGAGCTCGTCGTCGTGGCCTGCGGCGTCTGGAGTCCACGGATCGCCGCGCTGGCCGGGGCATCGATCCCGCTCACCCCGGCCGTGCACCAGATGATCGACGTCGGCCCCATCCCCGAGCTCGAGCGCAGCGAGGAGTGGATCAGCTTCCCACTGCTGCGGGACATGGACTGCCTGATGTACGAGCGCCAGCGCGGGCCCGACCTCGAGATCGGCTCCTACGCGCACCGGCCGCTGCTGCACCGTCCCGAGGAGATCCCGCCCTACGGAGCGCCGGGTCAGGCCTCCCCGACCTCCTTCCCGTTCACCGAGGAGGATTTCACCCAGCAGCTCGAGCACGCACGGGAGATGTTCCCTCAGCTGCTGACCGACCCCGAGCCGCCCCGTCAATCGGCCCTGAACGGGCTGCTGTCGGTGACACCCGACGGCGGCGCGCTGGTCGGCGAGACCCCCGAGGTGCGCGGACTGTGGTCGGCGGCGGCCGTGTGGATCAAGGAAGGCGCCGGGGTGGGCCGCATGCTCGCCGAGCTGATCACCGACGGCGTCAGCGAGATCGACCACCACGGATCCGACATCGCCCGCTTCCACCCCGCCGCCCGCACCCAGGCCCACGTGCTCGCGCGCGCCGCGGAGGGCTTCCCGAAGATCTACGGCATCAGCCATCCCCGGGAGCAATGGCTCTCCGATCGCCCCCTGCGCACCAGTCCGTTCCATCCGCGCACCGACGCGCTGGGGGCCGAGTACTTCGAGGCCGCGGGGTGGGAGCGGCCGCAGTGGTACTCCTCCAACGCCGACCTGGTCGAGGAGTACACCGGGCAGATCACCCGGCGCGACAGCGAGTGGGACGCGCGGTGGTGGTCCCCGATCATCGAGGCCGAGCACCTGGCGATGCGCGAGCGGGTCGCGATGATCGACCTCGGCGCCTTCGCCATCTTCGACATCTCCGGGCCCGGCGCCCTCGCCCTTCTCGAACATCTCGCGATGGCGAAGGTCGACGTGAAGGTCGGGCGCGTGGTCTACACCCCCATGCTCACCCCCGCCGGCGGGTTCCGCTGTGACCTCACCATCGTGCGCCGCGGGCCCGAGGAGTTCCGGGTGATCACTGGCGGCGCCGAGGGCAGCAGGGACCTGAAGTGGCTGCGCGACCACCTGCCGGCCGACGGCACCGTGCACCTGGAGGACCGGACCTCGGCCCTCAGCACGGTCGGTGTCTGGGGCCCGCGGGCACGGGCGCTGGTCTCGTCGCTGACGACACATGATCTGTCCGACGCCGCCTTCGGCTTCGGCACCTCGCAGGACGTCGAGCTCGGCTCGGTGCCCGTCTCGATGCTGCGGATCTCCTACGTCGGCGAGTTCGGCTGGGAGATCCATGTCCCCAGCGAGCACGGTCTGCGCCTGTGGGACATGCTGTTCGAGGCCGGCCAGGAGCACGGAGTCCGTCCCGCAGGCATCGGGGTGTACGGCACCACGGGCCGCATGGAGAAGGCCTACCGACTGATGGGAGCCGAGCTCACGGCGGAGTACGACCCGGTCGAGGCCGGGCTGGCACTGCCGAAGGTCAAGCGACCGGATTTCGTGGGCAAGCAGGCCTACCTCGAGGCACGCGAGAGCGGCCCGGCGACCACACTGTGCACCCTCGCCCTCGAGCCACCGGCCGACGGGACGCCACCGCGCTTCATGACCGGCAGCGAGCCCGTCCTCACGCCGGACGGCGCCCCGATCGTCGACGCCCGCGGTCGGCGCTCCTACGTCACCTCCGCCGGCCCGGCACCGTCGCTGGGCCGCTATCTGCTGATGGCCTACCTGCCGCCGGAGCTGGCCAGCGAGGGGACCCGGCTGCAGGTGGAGTATCTCGGCGGTCATCACCCCGTCTCGGTGCTGACCGTAGGGCGCACGCCCCCGTTCGACCCCGAGGACACCCGGATGAAGGCCTGAGTGCGGCGCGCAGAGGGCACTCCTCGTCTCAGCCGGTGACCTCCACCCGGTGCCCGAGCCGTCGGGAGATCTCCCGGGCCCCGCTCAGCAGGGTCTCGGCGGCAGCGGGCAGCTCGTCCGGGGCGAGCCGGTACGTCGGCCCCGCGGCCGAGAGCGCGGCGATCACGGTGCCCTCGGGGCCGTAGATCGGGGCCGCGACGGCGTTCAGCCCCTCTTCGAACTCCTCGACGGCCTGAGCCCAGCCGCGCTCGCGGATGATCCGCAGTTCCCGCCGCAGCAGGTCGGGCGCGGTGATGGTGCGCTCGGTGAAGCGCTCCAGGTCGGCGGCGATCAAGGGCTCGGACTCGTCGCGAGGCAGATGAGCCAGCAGCATCTTCCCGCTGGAGGTGGCGTGCAGGACCGTCCGTCCTCCGACCCAGTTGTGCAGCGCGACCGTCCGGGTCCCTTCCGCCTGGTAGAGATTCACGGCGGATCCGGAGCGGTAGACGGCGAGGTTGACCGTTTCGCCGAGCTCTTCGGCCAGCGCGTCGCACACCGGGCCCGCCTGGTCGGTGAGGTCCAGCCCGGAGCGGGTCGAGGCCGCCAGCCGCAGCACGCCGACCCCGAGCTGCACGACGGAGCCCGCTTCGGAACGTTCGACCAGGTCATGATTCTCCAGCGCCCCCAGCAGGCGCGACGCCGTGGAGACGTGGACGTCGAGCTCGCGCGCGATCTGCCCCACGCCCGACTGCCCGTCGCGCGCAAGGATCTCCAGCACCTGCGCCGCTCGTTCGACCGACTGCACCGTTCCCGTTCCCGGCATGCGATTCCTTCCATCCCTCCTGCTGATACCGCCTGCTCGCAGCGCCCGTCCGACCGACGTCGCCGCGATCGTTGCGCTATACGCAAAGCATTGCGTATAGCGCATCCATGGTGTCACAGTGGAGTACGGACGCATATTGGAGGCACACGATGACCGTGAACCAGAACCCAGGCATGCTGCTCTACCCGCGTCTTCGCAAGTCCCCGTTCTTCTACGCATCGAGGCGTCACGGGGTCGCGAAGTACAGCGTCTACAACCACACCTACCACCCCCGCCACTACGGCGACCCGGTCGCCGAGTACTGGGCGCTCCTGGAGGGCGTCACCCTCTGGGACGTCGGCGTCGAGAGGCAGATCGAGATCTCCGGGCCGGACGCCTTCGATTTCACGAACTTGCTCGTCACACGTGACCTGTCGAAGTGCAAGGTCGGTCAGTGCAAGTACGTCTTCCTCACCGACCAGCACGGCGGCATCCTCAACGACCCTGTGCTGCTGCGGGTCGAGGAGAACCGCTTCTGGCTCTCCCTCGCCGACAGCGACATCCTGCTGTGGGCCCGCGGCGTCGCCACCTACGCCGGGATGGACGTGCAGATCGAGGAGATCGACGTCGGTCCCGTCCAGGTCCAGGGCCCGAAGTCCTACGCCGTGCTGCGGGATCTGCTCGGGGACGCCGTCGCCGACATCAAGTACTACTACCTCCACGACTTCCAGATCGACGGGATCGACGTGACCGTCTCGCGCACCGGGTACACCGGCGAGATCGGCTACGAGATCTACGTCCATAACGCCTCCCGTGATGCCGAGCGGCTGTGGGAGCTGGTCTGGGAGGCCGGTGAGCCCTACGGCATAAAGGTGATCGGCCCCTGCCATATCCGTCGCATCGAGGGCGGCATGCTCGCCCACGGTGCGGATATCACCGTGGGTACCAACCCCTTCGAGGTCGGGATGGGCTACGACTGGATGGTCGACCTGAACCAGGAGGCGGACTTCATCGGGAAGCAGGCCCTGACCCGGATCAAGGCCGAGGGGCCGAAGCGCAAGCTCGTCGGCCTCGAGATCGCCGGCCCGGAGCTGGGCTCGTACAACGACGGGTCGATGATCGATCGCTTCCCCGTCCATCACGACGGCGAACGGGTCGGCGAGGTCACCTCCGCCTGCCACTCGCCGCGCCTGGGCAAGAACATCGGCCTCGCACTGGTCCCGGCCGGACTCTCGGACCTGGGCACCGAGTTCACCGTCCAGACCGGCGAACCCACCGGGGCCGGTGGCGTCTCGGATTCCGAGCCCGTCGCAGCCGTGGTGGTGCCCAAGCCGTTCATCGACCCGACGAAGGAGCTGCCCAAGAGCGACGTCAAGGAGCTGTCCGGCAGTGGCGCCACAGCAGCCTGAGAGTTCCGCGCCGTGGCCGGTGGCCATGACGGACGCCCCGCAGTTCGAGGTGATCCCGCTGCCAGGCGTCGCCGAGGAGGCGGCCCGGCAGCTGCCGGCCGGTTCACGGGTGACCGTGACGGCCTCGGGGCGCCACGGCCTGGAGGCGACGCTGGCCACGGCGCGAGAACTCTCCTCTCTCGGATTCACCGCCATCCCGCATCTGGCCGCGCGGCAGGTGCCGGGCGAGTCCGCTCTGGAGACGATCCTGACGGGCCTGGAGTCCGACGGGATCGGGGAGGTGTTCGTCATCGCCGGGGACGCGGCCGAGCCCGCCGGGAGCTTCACCGGGGCCTCGGACCTGCTGGCCGCGATGGCCGGCACCGCGCACGGGTTCACGGTGGGCGTGGGCGCGCATCCGGAGGGTCACCCGTTCGTCGACGAGGAGGAGGCGATACGTCTGCTCCAGGAAAAGGCGGCCACCGCTTCCTACCTGGTCACCCAGATGTGCTTCTCCGCGCAGCCGCTGCTGCGCTGGACGCGGCAGGTCCGTGAGCACGGCATCGAGCTGCCGGTGCGTCCCGGGGTGGCGGCGCCGACGGGCATGAAACGGCTGCTGCGGATCGCGGGCAAGGTCGGCGTCGGGCCGTCGCTGCGCCTGCTGGGCAGCCACCGATCCGGGATCCGGCACCTGCTGGGCCCGGGGTCCTGGAGCCCCGATGCGCTGCTGACCGAGCTGGCCCCGGCGTTCGAGGATCCGGCCCTGCGGCTCGAGGGCCTGCACGTGTACACGTTCAACTCGCTGGAGACCACGGGCACATGGTGGGCCAGGCAGAGCCCTGAGCAGAGGCGGCCCGCGAGCTGAGCGGCGTCCCCATCGACGCGGCGACCGGGACGGTCCCACCACTCGCTCAGGCGGATCTGGCAGGGTCGGGAGGGCTCAGACCTCCCCCGAAGGGACCACGTGGATGGAACAGCTGGACCCGGGCGCCGACGACCCCACCGAGACGGTGCGCGACCTCGTGCGTGCGCGGCAGGACCGCGTGCTGCAGAGCCAGGACGATCCAGAGCTCCTGACCGCGCAGCTCCAGCAGGTCCACCAGGAGTTCACCAGGCTGCGGATGCACTACCAGTTCGGCATCGACGAGGTCGAGACGAAGGTCAACGTGCTGCGCCAGGAGTTCGAGCAGATCCACGACTACAGCCCCATCGAGCACGTCCGCTCGCGCCTGAAGTCCACCGAGAGCCTCCTGGAGAAGGCCGTCCGCACCGGCGGCGACATGACCATCGCGGCCATCCGGGAACGGGTCCACGACATCGCCGGGATCCGCATCACCTGCAGCTTCGTCTCGGACGTGTACTGGATCGCGGACATGCTCAGCCGGCAGCCGGATCTCGAGGTGCTCACGGTCAAGGACTACATCGCCGAGCCGAAGCCCAACGGGTACCGCTCGCTGCACCTGCTGGTGCGCGTGCCCGTCTTCCTCTCCGAGCACACCGAGCATGTGCCGGTGGAGATGCAGCTGCGCACGATCGCCATGGACTTCTGGGCCAGCACCGAGCACAAGCTTTCCTACAAGTACCGCCGGCAGCTCCCGGCCCACCTGCGTGCGGAGCTCGACGACGCCGCCCGCGTGGCCACCGATCTCGATGACCGCATGGAGCGGATGCGCCGCGAGATCCGGCCGATGCCCGAGCACGGCGATACGGACGGCGATGCCGACGGCGGCCGGCGCGGGGACGAGCCCGAGGGGTCGCGCGACGGCCGGGCCCCCGGCGCCTGACCAGCCCCTCTCCCCCGCTCGCCCCTGCGGTCCGCGCAGCGGCGGACCCCACGCCCTCGGTCCGCACGCTTCCGATCCGCACGGTCGGCGCGGTTCCGTGCCGGCGCCCCGCGACCCATAATGGCCGCATGAGTGACTCGACGAAGCGCGTACTGATCACCGGAGCGACCGGGGGCGTCGGCTCCCACCTGGCGGAGGACCTGAAGCAGGACTACGACCTGGTGCTGCAGGGCCGCAGCGCCGAGAAGGCCCCGCCGGGCACCGAGCTGCAGGTCGCCGACCTCGCCGAGTACGACAAGCTGGTGGCGATGATGGACGGCGTGGACACCGTGGTGCATCTGGCCGGCGCCGCCTCCCCCGAGTCCAGCTGGGATCTGGTGCTGGAGGCGAACCTCATCGGGCTGCGCAACGTCCTGGAAGCCGCTCGTGAGGCCGGGGTGCGCCGCATCGTCTTCGCCTCCTCCAACCACGCGATGGGCATGTACGACCGCCACGAGGAGTGGCCGGTCTACCCCCATCAGATCCAGCGCGGCGATTCCCTGTACGGCGTGTCCAAGATCTTCGGGGAGGCCCTGGGCCGCTTCTACTACGACGAGCACGGCCTGGACTTCATCGCACTGCGCATCGGCTGGGTCTCGGAGGATCCGCTCGAGGCCGACGAGGACGTCCTGCGCGCCATGTGGCTGAGCCCTTCCGACTGCGCCCGCGTGGTGCGACGCGCCATCGAGGCCGAGGTGCGGTTCGGGCTGTACTACGCGATCTCCGACAATCCCAACCGGCGCTGGTCGCTGACCAACACGACCCTCGAGCTGGGCTACCGTCCCCAGGATTCCTGGACGGATCTGACCGACACCCCGGAGAAGGTCGTCGAAGGCGGAGCGGACGTCCGCGACACCTGGCCCCAGGGGTCCTGACGCTCCTCGCCGCTGCGGGTCGCGCCGTTCAGCTCTTCGTCTCCCCCGCGACGACTGCCTGTGGGTCGAGATCCAGGCGGCGCAGCAGCTGCGCGTTGGCGGCGACCACGATGGTCGAGGCCGACATCAGCAGAGCGCCGACGGCCATCGGCAGCATGAACCCGATCGGGGCGAGCACGCCCGCGGCCAGCGGCACCGCGATGATGTTGTAGCCGGCGGCCCACCAGAGGTTCTGCGTCATCTTGCGGTAGACCGCCGTGGACAGACGCAGGACCGAGAGCACTGCGCGAGGGTCGTCGGAGGCCAGGACCACGCCGGCCGAGGAGATCGCGACATCCGTCCCGGCGCCGATCGCGATCCCGACGTCCGCCTGGGCGAGTGCCGGCGCATCGTTGACACCGTCTCCGACCATGGCGACCGTCCGGCCCTGCCGCTGCAGCTCCTCGACCTTCTCGCTCTTGTGCTCCGGACGGACCTCGGCGAAGACCTCGTCGATGCCGAGCTCGCCGGCGACCGCCTCCGCCACCGGACGTGCGTCGCCGGTGATCATCGCGACCCGGACCTCGCGGTCGTGCAGGGCTGAGATCGCCTCTCGCGATTCCTCGCGCACCTGGTCGCGGAGGCCGAGGGCGCCGGCGACCTGACCGTCGAGGACCACGTGCAGCACGGTGTCGCCGCGATCCGACCACTGGTCGGCCTGTGGCATCGGTTCGAGCCGGTTCTCCTCGAGCAGCTTCGGGCCGCCGACGGCCACCGCTCGTCCGCGGATGTCGGCGGTGACGCCGACCCCGGTGGAGGCGCGGAAATCCTCGGCGCGGGGCACCTCGAGCTCCCGCTCCCGGGCGGCGGCGATGATTGCGCGCGCCAGCGGATGCTCGCTCTCGGACTCGGCCGCCGCTGCCAGTGCGAGGAGCTCGCCGTCGTCCCCGTCGATCGCCTCGAGGTCGGCCAGGGCGGGTTCACCCCTGGTCAGGGTACCGGTCTTGTCGAACAGGACCGTGTCGACCGTGCGCATCCGCTCCAGGGCCGCACGGTCCTTGATCAGCACCCCGGCGCGGGCGGCGCGCTCGGTGGCGATCGAGACGACCAGGGGGATCGCCAGGCCGAGGGCGTGGGGGCAGGCGATGATCAGCACGGTGATCGTCCGGGTGAGCGCGAGGTCCGGGCTGCCGGCGAGCGTCCACACGATCGCGGTGAGGAGCGCGGCGCCGAGCGCGAACCAGAACAGCAGGGCGGCGGCCCTGTCGGCCAGCAGCTGTGCTCGCGTACTCGAGGACTGTGCGTCCGCGACCAGTTTCTGGATGCCGGCCAGCGCGGTGTCGTCACCGACGGCGTCGATGCGCACCGTCAGGGCGCTGTCGGTCGCGACGGTGCCGGCGACCACCGTCGCGTCGGCCTCGCGGTGGACGGGCTGGGATTCGCCGGTGATCATCGATTCGTCGACATCGGCCTCGCCGTCCACGACGGTGCCGTCGGCCGGTATGCGCCCGCCCGGACGGACCCGGACGTGGTCTCCGCGCTGGAGCTCCGAGGGGGCGACCCTGACCACATCATCGTCTCCGACCAGCTTCTCCGCCTCGTCGGGCAGGAGGGCGGCCAGGGAGTCCAGGGCCGAGGAGGTCTGGGCGAGGGAGCGCATCTCCAGCCAGTGGCCCAGCAGCATGATCACGACGAGGAAGGCCAGCTCCCACCAGAAGTCCAGTTCGGAGGAGAGCAGGCCGAGGCTGGCCCCGAGCGAGGCGACGAAGGCGACGGTGATCGCCATGCCGATCAGGAGCATCATCCCGGGGGTGCGGGAGCGGAGCTCCGAGACCGCTCCGGTCAGGAACGGCCTGCCGCCCCAGAGAAAGATGATCGTGCCCAGCACGGGCGGCACCGCGGCCAGGCCCGGGAGGGCCGGCAGGGTGTAGCCGATGAGGTCGGCGAACGTGCGGCTGAGCAGGACTGTCGGGAGGGAGAGGACCAGGCTGATCAGGAACAGCCGACGGAACATCGCGACGTGGTCCTCATGCCCGCCGTGCCCGCCGTGGCCCTCCTCATTCCCGTGGCCTCCGTGGTTCCCGTGATCCTGGTGATCCCCGTGGTGCTCGCGGCTCCCGCGGCTCTCCTGGCTCTTGTGCTCGTCGTGGCCGCCGGACCCGTGATGGGCTCCGCTGCCTCCGTGGGACCCGTGGCTGTCGTGCTCGCGCAGATCTGCCCGGGCATCGCCATCGGGAGTCGGGACGCTGCTCATCGTCATGTCCTTCCTGATCGACGCGGACCTGCAGGGCGGTGGGTCGTGCTGGGCGGCGGCACGGCGTCGAAAGGCGTGACGGCGTCGGACCGCCGGCCGCGACGACGCCACCGTACCCCCCAGGGGTATCGTAGGCAACGGCCCCGAAAGGTCTCGCACCCGGCAGGAGCTGGCGCCACGCTCCGCGCGATCAATCTCGTCACGCTTGACCTTTCATACCCCCCAGGGGTATAAATCGTGGAGAGACGACCGCCGGCCGGAGACCCCGTCGGCGCCCGAGAACACGAAGGAGAGCCTCATGAGCGCGACCGCGAGCCGATTCCAGGTCACCGGAATGACGTGCGGACATTGCGAGATGTCGGTGCGTGAGGAGGTCGGCGAGATTCCCGGGGTCCAGCACATCGAGGTCAGCCACGAGACCGGCGACCTGGTCGTCACCTCGGATCAGCCCGTCGAGGACGGCGACGTCCTCGCTGCGGTCGAGGAAGCCGGCTACTCCGCGACCCGGGCCTGAGAGCCGAAGCCTGGCGAACCGACCGGTCACCCGGCACGACCGGACGCCCGAGTCGACCACACCTCCCGTATTCGAACCCGCCTCCCGAGAGAGGACCCCATGCCCACGTCACCGTCCCAGCTGCCCCTCGGCGCCGATATCGAGCTCGAGATCGGCGGGATGACGTGCGCCTCGTGCGCCAACCGGATCGAGCGCAAGCTCAACAAGCTCGACGGTGTGACCGCCTCGGTGAACTATGCGACCGAGAAGGCGCGAGTCACGATGCCCGAGGGCTACTCCCCCGAGGATCTGGTGGCCGAAGTGGAGCGGACCGGGTACACCGCGACGCTTCCGCAGCCCGCGGCCGCCGACGAGGACCCGCACGGCGAGAAGCAGCAGGATCCGGAACTCGCTTCGCTGCGACAGCGGCTGATCGGATCGGTGGTGCTCTCGGTGCCGGTCATCCTCCTGGCGATGATCCCGGCGCTGCAGTTCACCTACTGGCAGTGGGCCTCGCTCGCCCTGGCCGCCCCCGTCATCGTCTGGGCCGGCTGGCCGTTCCACCGTGCCGCCTGGGTCAACCTCCGCCACGGCGCGGCGACCATGGACACGCTGATCTCGGTCGGCACCGCCGCGGCGTTCCTGTGGTCGCTGTATGCGTTGTTCCTGGGCTCGGCAGGCATGCCCGGCATGAGGCACAGCTTCGAGCTGAGCATCGCGCCGTCCGACGGGGCGGCGAACATCTACCTCGAGGTGGCCGCCGGGGTCACGATGTTCATCCTCCTGGGCCGTTACCTCGAGAAGCGGTCCAAACGACAGGCCGGTGCCGCACTGCGGGCCCTGCTGGACATGGGCGCCAAGGACGTGGCCGTGCTGCGAGGCGGCGAGGAGAGCCGCATCCCGGTCTCCGAGCTGGCCGTGGGCGATGAGTTCGTGGTCCGTCCCGGCGAGAAGATCGCGACCGACGGCACGGTGGTCTCCGGGCGCTCCGCGGTCGACGTCTCGATGCTGACCGGCGAAGCGGTCCCCGTCGAGGTGGGCGAGGGTGACGACGTCACCGGAGCCACCGTCAACGCCGGCGGCCGTCTGCTGGTGCGGGCCTCGCGGGTCGGCTCCGACACCCAGCTGGCGCGGATGGCCGCGATGGTCGAGGAGGCGCAGTCCGGCAAGGCCGAGGTCCAGCGACTGGCGGACAGGGTCTCGGCGGTCTTCGTCCCCGTCGTCCTCACGCTCGCCGTCCTGGTGCTGATCGGCTGGCTCGTCGCGGGGTTCCCCGTCGAGGCCGCCTTCACCGCCGCCGTGGCGGTCCTGATCATCGCCTGCCCGTGCGCGCTGGGCCTGGCCACCCCGACCGCGCTGCTGGTGGGGACCGGCCGCGGCGCCCAGCTGGGCATCCTCATCAAGGGCCCTGAGATCCTCGAGTCCACGCGCCGGGTCGACACCGTGGTGCTGGACAAGACCGGCACCGTCACCACGGGCACCATGACGCTCCTCGACGTCGTCCCCGCCGCCGGCGTGGACCGCGCGGAGCTGCTGCGCCTGGCGGGTGCCGTCGAGGACGCCTCCGAGCATCCCATCGCCCGGGCGATCGCGCGCGGCGCCGCCGAGGAGATCGGCACGCTGCCCACGCCGGCCGAGTTCGAGAACCTCGAAGGCCGCGGCGTGCGCGGCACCGTCGAGGAGAAGACCGTGCTCGTCGGTCGCGAGGGCCTGTTCGCCGAGCCGGTCCCGGGCGAGAGCTCGCACGGGCTGGATGCCGGGCTCCTGGATCCTGCCCTCACCACCGCGAAGGCCGACGCCGAGCGTCAGGGCCGCACCGCCGTGATCGTCGGCTGGGAGGGACAGGCGCAGGGAGTCCTCGTCGTCGCCGACACTGTCAAGCCCACCAGTGCGGAGGCGATCCGCTCGCTCCGCGCGCTGGGACTGACACCGATCCTGCTGACTGGGGACAACCGCGCCGCCGCGCAGCAGATCGCCGCGGAGGTCGGCATCGACGAGGTGATCGCCGAGGTGCTGCCTCAGGACAAGATCGACGTGGTCTCCCGCCTCCAGAACGACGGCAAGGTCGTGGCGATGGTCGGTGACGGCGTCAACGACGCCGCCGCGCTCGCCCAGGCCGACCTGGGCCTGGCGATGGGCACCGGCACCGACGTCGCGATCGAGGCGGCCGACCTCACGCTGGTGCGCGGAGATCTCCGCAGCGCGGCCGACGCCATCCGCCTCTCCCGGCGCACCCTCGCCGTCATCAAGGGCAATCTGTTCTGGGCCTTCGCGTACAACGTGGCGGCCATCCCACTGGCCGCGCTGGGGCTGCTGAACCCGATGCTGGCGGGGGCGGCGATGGCGTTCTCCAGCGTCTTCGTGGTCATCAACAGCCTGCGCCTGCGCGGCTTCGCGGGTCGGGCCGGGGACTCGCTCCCGGCGTCTCGCTGAGCGAGCGCTCAGGTGGCCCCAGCTGCCGCTGCGCGTGCGCTCTGCATCGCGGTGCCGGCACGGCGAAGGCCCCGCCGGGATGCCGGCAGGGCCTTCGTGGTGAGGATCGGGCGGGCCCGGTCCGGGGGTCACGTCATCGCGGAAGCCGATGAGCGTTCCCCGCTGAGTCTCGGGCTGCCCCTCAGTTGGGGCTCGTGTTGTCGGTCCCGCCGAGCTCGCGGAGGAACCGATGGCATTCCTTCGCACGCTCGGCGTCCTGTTCCATGACCTTCTCGAAGAAGGCTGCGATCTCCTCCTGCTCCGCATTTCGCGCATCGCGCACGTACTGGCCGTAATCATGGCCGGCCTTGAGTGCGTGGTACTGCACGGAGATCAGGTCGAACGTGACGTCGTCGAAACCAGTCTGTCCAGCAGGCATGCATTCCTCCTTCAGATCGGCCGGAGGGCGCACCAGGCGATTCACCTCCAGCGACGTGTCACCGGTAAACCCGGCTGATACAGGCTTAACACCGCCGCCGGGAACGGACAAGCCCCGCCCCGCGAATCGAGGTCACAGGCCTTGCCGAGTGGTCAGTGCCTGCTTGTTCGCGAAAGCCATCGGGTGGCCCCGGCGTTCTCCGACTCCCCCGGGGCGCGCCGTTCTCGGGCGGTCTCATCGACATTCCACAAATCCGCAGCGCCTCACGGCGAGGGCATTCCGCCGTTGACGTTCAGCGTCTCCCCCAGCACGTAGCTGGACTCCGGGGAGGTGAGGAAGACGTAGGCCGGGGCCAGCTCGGTGGGCTGACCGGCGCGGCCCAGCGGCGTGCTCTTGCCGAACTCGGGCAGGGCCTCCTTGGGCTGCCCGTCGGAGACCTGCAGCGGCGTCCAGATCGGCCCGGGCGCCACACCGTTGACGCGGATGCCGCGCGGGGCGAGCTGCTGGGCCAGGCCCTTGGTGAAGTTGTTGATCGCGGCCTTGGTCGAGGCGTAGTCGATCAGCGTCTCCGAGGGCTGGTACGCCTGGATGGAGGTGCTGTTGACGATCGTGCCCCCGGCGGGGAGGTGCTTCAGAGCAGCCTTGGTGATGCGGTACATCGCGTGGATGTTGACCTCGTAGGTGCTGACCCACTGCTCGTCCTCGAGATCCTCGAGGCTCTCGATGGCGATCTGGCGCCCGGCATTGTTGACCAGGGCGTCCAGGCCTCCGAGCTCGCGCACGGCGTCCTCGACCAGCTGGGCGCAGAACGCC
Source organism: Brachybacterium sp. GCM10030268 (assembly GCF_042666305.1). Taxonomy (NCBI): domain Bacteria; kingdom Bacillati; phylum Actinomycetota; class Actinomycetes; order Micrococcales; family Dermabacteraceae; genus Brachybacterium; species Brachybacterium sp. GCM10030268. Next base: position 28,754 of record NZ_JBHTCW010000010.1, read on the forward strand.
GCGTCGGAGAGATCACCGGGCAGCAGCACCGCCTTGCGACCGGTCTGCTCGATGACGCCGGCGACGTGCTCGGCATCCTTCTGCTCGGCCGGAAGGTAGTTCATGGCCACGTCCGCGCCCTCGCGGGCGAAGGCGATGGCGACGGCGGAGCCGATGCCGGAGTCGGCGCCGGTGATCAGTGCCTTGCGACCCTCGAGACGGCCGGTGCCGCGGTAGGTGTCCTCACCGCGGTCGGTGCCGGGGATCAGTTCGGCGTCGAGACCGGGTTCGGGCTGGTCCTGCTTCGGCGGCGAGACGTCGGGGAAGCGGTCGACGGGATTGACGAGTGCGAGCTGGTCGTTCGAGGCCATATGGATCCTCTCCTCGGTGCGGTTCATCTGTGCGTGACGGCCACGGTGTGCGTGGCCGCCGGTCTGGGAGGCCCGATGGGCGGTCGCGGGACGCTGCTGTGGGACCACGTGCCGGACCGCAGGTGGCCGCCGGCTCGGGCCCGGCCGCCGGTCGCGAATCAGCTGGACGGTGCGGCGCCGGAGGGGTCGAGGACGACTTTGATGCACCCGTCGTGCTTCTTCTGGAAGAGGTCGTAGCCGACGGGTGCTTCCTCGAGCGGCAGGCGATGGGTCACCAGGTCCCCGACGCCGAGCGGATCGGCGGGGTCCTCGACCAGCGGCAGCAGGTCATCGGTCCACGAGCGCACGTTGCACTGGCCCATGCGCATCTGGACCTGTTTGTCGAACATGGTCAGCAGCGGCATCGGGCTGGCGGTGCCGCCGTAGACGCCGGACAGCGACACGGTCCCGCCCCGGCGGACGAGGTCGATCGAGGTGTGCAGGGCGGCGAGGCGGTCGACGCCGGCGCGCTCCATCATCGGCCCGGAGATCGCCTTGGGCAGCTTCGCGACGAGCGAGTGGGCCAGGCCCGCGAACGGGCTCCCCTCGGCTTCCATCCCGACCGCGTCCAGCACGGCGTCGGGTCCGCGGCCACCGGTCTGCTCCCGGATCTCGTCGACGGTGTCCTCGCCGAGGTCGAACACCTCGATGCCGTGACGCTCGGCCATGGCGCGACGCTCAGGAACGGGATCGACGCCGATCACACGAGCACCGAGATGGCGCCCGATCCGCGCGCCCAGCTGGCCGACGGGACCCAGCCCCATCACGGCCAGGGTCCCGCCGTCTGGCACGTCGGCGTACTTCACGCCCTGCCAGGCCGTGGGAAGGATGTCGCTGAGGAAGAGGTAGTTCTCGTCGGGCAGCTCCGCACCGACCTTGACCAGCCCGTAGTCGGCGTGCGGAACGCGGAGGTATTCGGCCTGGCCGCCGGGGACCTGTCCGTACAGCTTCGAGTAGCCGAACAGGGCCGCCCCGGAGCCGTACTCCGTGACCTGGGTGGTCTCGCACTGGGACTGCAGCCCGCTCGAGCACATGCCGCAGTGGCCGCAGGCGATGTTGAAGGGGACCACGACGCGATCACCGGGCCGGACGTGAGTGACGTCCTGGCCGACCTCCTCGACGATCCCCATCGGCTCGTGGCCGATGACGTCCCCGGGGCTCATGAACGGGACGAGCACGTCGTACAGATGGAGATCGGAGCCGCAGATCGCGGTGGAGGTCACCCTGATCACCGCGTCGGTGGGCTGCTGGATCGTGGGGTCGGGGACGTCCTCCACGCTCACGTGCTCGGTACCCTGCCAGGTCACTGCTCTCATGATCGTGTCCTCGCCTCGATGTCATCCGTGCGGAGATCTCCACGGTAGAGGCCTGGGGCGTTCACGTCCGCAGGGTCGACCGAAAGGTCTGGGTCGGCGGCAGCTCCGGCACCGGCGCGACCACCACGTCGTGGACCTTCCAGTCCAGGTCACGGATCCGATCGCGAAGCTCCGCGCAGTTCCCGGCCCCTCCCCCATGCTGCTCATGGGGGACGACGAACACCTCGGCGTGGAAGACGTGGCCCTCGTCGCGCACCCGAGCGCGCGCCTCGCGCACCCATGGCGCCGCTTCGGCATGCTGCTCGATCTCCAGGGTCAGCGGGTGCGGCTCGGAGTCGTCATAGGTGCGAGCCTCGGTGTCGGTGAGACCGCCGATCGAGGAGCGGAGGTTCTTCAGGCCGTCGCGGAGGATCGAGACGGAGACGATCAGTGCGCCCACCGAGTCCGCCCACCACAGGCCCAGGCCCACGCCCAGCACACCGCCGATCGTCGCGACAGCGGTGGTCCAGTCCGCCTTGTTCATGTCGGCGTCGGCGAACAGCACCTTGTCGTGCAGCGGCTCGGACAGCTTCAGCTTCATCCGGCCCAGCACCACCGGTCCGATGCTGGTGACGGCCATGACGGCCACCATCAGCCAGCCCGACCAGATGCCGTGACCGGCGATCACGGTCAGCCCCATCGGGGGTCGCTCGACCGTGACCAGCGTCTTGACCGAGTCGATGGACAGGTACGCGCCCATCACCAGCAGTGCGAGCGCAGCAACCAGATGGGCGACCCCGATGGAGCGGTGGAATCCGTAGGGGTGCAGGCGATCGGGCTGCTTGCGAATACGGCGGGTGGCGATCAGGAAGGCGATCGGGGGCAGCAGAGAGAGCATGTCCTCGGCCCAGGCCGCCCGCATCGCCTGGGACTGGCCTGCCACGAGGGCCACCAGGGCGACGGTGGCCGACATCCACGCCAGCGTGATCCATTCCAGGCGGATGGCGCGCTGCAGCGCCTTGCGCTGCTCCTGGCCCATCGCATCGCGGCCCGAACCGGTGTCCTCCTCGCCGCCTTCACCATCATGCTCGCTCACAGCTCACCAGCCTCCTTCGCGAGGAACCGCTCGAGATCGACCATCAGGGCATTCTCACCGGGCTGTACACCCATCACGATCTTCACCGTCTTGCCCTCGGGACCCTCGGTGGTCGTATAGGGCCGGGTCAGGGCGATCTTCGAGGACCAGGGTGCCTTCGAGGACAGACCGCCGACGACGAGGTCGAGCTGGCCGGCCTTCATCTTCTCGGCAAGGGTGTTCTCCCCCGCCGGCACCCAGGTGATCTCGGCGTCGATGGACTCGGCGTACTCGCTCACCAGCTCCACCTCGGAGCCGCTGACCTCACCCTCGGGACCGACCTCGGTGAACGGCGGGTTCTCGCTGATCCCGACGCGCAGCTCACCGCCGGTGGCGCGGTCGAGCGTTCCCTGCGCGTCTGCGGGGAAGTGGCCCTGGCATCCGGTCGCGGCGATGACCAGCATCCCGATGAGGACCAGGAATCGTGTGATCCGTGTGCTCAGCATGAAATCTCCTCCGATGCGGCCGGTCATGCCCCGACCGGCCCTGCACCGGGACACTGTAGGCACACCACGGCCGCTGCTGCGTCCCTCAGCGGCGGGACGGACCGGGAGGTAGATCCACGAGCCGGGTCCACGCACCGCGAGGCCCGCACCGGAGCGAGGGCTCGCCGGACGCACGCCCGCCTCCGACGCGCCCGGTCAGGCCGCGTCGGAGGCGGGCGCCGTGGGGTCGTCAGTCGGTGTTGCGGCCGGTGAGCTTGTCGCGCAGGCGATCGACCATGCCGACGCCCGGGCCGACGGACTTGTGGAACAGCTCCGAGTGCGGTGCGTTCGGGTGCGGCCGGGTCGGAGCGGCCTGCTTCGCCTTCTCGACCTTCTCCGCCATCTCCACGAGCTCCCCCTGGGGGATGTTCTCCCGCAGCTTCGGGAACTGCTCGTCCTCCTCGTCGTGGACGTGGTGGTCGAGCTTGTCCTCGAAGGTCTTGATGAGGTCGAGGAACTCGGCGCCGGAGGCGTCGACGTCCTCGAGCTGCTTCATCACGTCGACGAGCTCGTCGTGCTCCTGCTTGTCGTGCTCGACCTCTTCGTCGCCGCCGGGGACGTGCTTCTGCACCGCGGGGTAGACGATCATCTCCTCCGCCACCGAGTGACGCATGACCTCGGCGATCACGGTATCGGCGGTGTCCCGGCGCTCCTGCGGGTCGGGGTTTCCCTGGATCTGCCGCAGCAGGTCCAGCATGGCGTGATGGTCGGCGGTGAGAACGTCGACGACGTCCTGCTGCGAACTCTGCGTCTCGGTCACGGTGTCCCTCCGTCGGGTGGTGTGCGGGCACGACCGGGCCCCGCTGACGGGGCCGGACTCTCGTGGCCGACGCTAACGCCCGTGTGGCGTGAAGAACACCTTCCCGACCCGGCGGTCGTTCGGGCGCAGGCCCATCATCGGACGCACGGGGCGCGGATCGATCGGCGCCGCCCTCGGACCAGGTCGACCTGTAGAGATGCGAAGAGGCCCCACCGATCCGGTGGGGCCTCTCTCGCGGGTGCGCCATCAGGGACTCGAACCCCGGACCCGCTGATTAAGAGTCAGCTGCTCTAACCAACTGAGCTAATGGCGCGAACAGATGAAGACTTTACCCGCTCATCCCCTCACGTCCAAGGTGGGCGGGCGCTCTGTGAGCGAGCGAACAGGTCACCGGCTGGTTCCGCCTCGTACAGACGGAGCGGCCGGGCATCCAGGAATCGCCTAGACTCGACCATCCCAGGAATGTCGGCGCGCGAGGGTCCGGTGGACGCTCGGCGGAGGAGGTCGGAGTGAGGATCGCGGTCACCGGTGCCACGGGTGTGCTCGGGCAGGAGGCGGTGGAGGCTCTGGTCGCCGCCGGACACGAGGTCACCGGGATCACCCGCCGCGATTCCGGCGTACCGATCGTCGAGGGACGAGGCGGCGCGGCCGTCGTCGCCGACGTGTTCGACGCCTCCGACCTCGCCCGTGCCTTCCGCGGTCACGACGTCGTCATCAACACCCTCGCCCACGTGCCCGTCGGCATGGCCGGGCTGCGCCCCCTGGCCTGGCGGGAAGACGACAAGCTCCACCTCGAGGCGTCCGTCGCGATCGCCAAGGCGGCCGCCGAGGCCGGCGTGCGCAAGCTGATCCAGGAGTCCACCATCTTCCTGTACCCGGACAACGGGTCGGACTGGATCACCGAGGATCAGCCGCTCAGCGTCCACAACCAGGCGTTCCGCCCGCGGGTGAAGGAGATGCGGGCCGCGGTGGACTTCGCGACCTCCGGTCGCAGCAGCGTGGTGCTGCGCCTGGGCCAGCTGTTCGGCCGTGACCCGCACACCACCTACGCGCTGAAGGCCACCCGCTCGGGGGACCCGATCCTGCTGGGCCGGCCCGATGGATACGTGACGCTGCTGCACCACACCGACGCCGGCCGCGCCTTCGTGGCGGCCCTGCGCGCGGACAGCGGCTTCTACAACGTCGGCGGGGAGCCGATCCCCCGTCGGCGCTGGGCGAAGGACCTGGCCATGGAGGCCGGTGTCGATCAGCCCGCGAAGTTCTACCCGGAGATCACCCAGGCGATCGTCGGCACCCGGCTGGACACGCAGCGGCGTTCGCTGCGCGTCTCCTCGGTGCGCTTCATGTCGGAGACCGGATGGTGGCCGACGATCGGCCCCTCGACCCCGGGCTGGTCCCGCCGCTGACGCGGCCCGATCGGAGCCTCGATATCGGACGCCTCCGCCGTCGTGGCCGGAGCCGGTCAGAGCGTCCGCACGACCCGCGCCGGGCTGCCGACGGCGACGCTGCGGGCAGGGACGTCCCTGGTGACGACCGCTCCCGCCCCGATCACGGAGTCCGCGCCGATGCTGACTCCCGGCAGGATGGTCGCGCCTCCGCCGATCCAGACGTTGTCGCCGACGGTGATCGGCTCGGCCGCCTCCCATCCCTGGCGACGCGGCTCGGGTTCGAGCGGGTGGACGGGAGTGAGCAGTTGGATGTTGGGCCCGAGCTGACAGTTGTCACCGATGCGTATCTCGACCACGTCCAGTGCCGTCAGGTGATAGTTGACGAAGGTGCCCGCACCGATATGCAGGTTGCTCCCGTAGTCGAGGTACAGCGGGGCTCGCACATGCGCGCCCCTGCCGAACGTGCCGAGAAGATCACCGAGGATCTCCTGGGCTGTGTCGGGGTCCTCGGCGTAGTCGCGGTTGAAGCGCGCCGAGAGGGCCAGTGCCCGGCGATAGGCCGTCTGGATCGCAGGATCATCGGCGAGGTACCAGTCCCCGGCCCTCATCTTCTCCAGCGGGGAGCGCTGGTCGTTCTCGTCGACATGGAAGCTCTGCATGATCCGAGCCTAGGCGGAAGCAGCGAGCGGTCGTACCGGTCGGGATGCTCCGCGCGGCCGGCACGGCACCGGGGTCAGCGCGGCAGGCGCATCCCCAGGCTCGGCGCGGAGTCCACGAAGCCCAGGGAGCGGTAGAGCTTCTGCCCGGGTGGATCGGCGAGCAGGGTGATGTACGGATTCGGCGGCGCGGCGGCATCGATCCGGGCGATGAGCTCCTCCATCACGGCGCGGCCGAGGCCCTGACGCTGATGGTCGGGGTCCGTGGCGATGTCGGCGAGGTGGAAGTACCAGGTGCCATCGCTCAGCACCCTGCCCATCGCGGCGAGGGCGTCGTCGTCGGTGCGCACGGTGGTCCAGGCCCAGCTGGCCCTCAGCGCACCGGCGGCCTGTGCATGGGTGCGTGGGCTCAGCCCGACGATCTGCCGCAGGCGCACGTACTCATCGCTCGTGGGCGGCTCGTTCAGGAGGCGGTACCCGGAGGGGAGGTCGACGTGGTGGTGCTCGCCTGGTGCGGAGTGACGTTCGGGCATGCTCCGATCCTGCCATCCGCGATCCCGCGATCTGCGGGCACCGGTGCAGCTCGGCCGGGTCACACCGGACACAGGCACGCACTGCCACCGGCACTCGCTGGGATCGGCGCATGGCGGTCTCGGCGATACTCGTGGGATGAGCGCTCCGTCCACTCCCCCGGCCGACGATTCGCGCTGCCCGTGCGGCACCGGTGACACCTTCGGTGCGTGCTGCGGGCCCGTGCTGAGCGAGCGGCGGCGAGCAGCCACGGCGGTGGCGCTGATGCGCTCGCGGTACACGGCCTTCGCGATACGGCACGTGGACCATCTGCTGCGTACCTGGCATCCCACCCGGCGCCCCGACCGCGGCGACCTCGCGGAGTCCGTCGCGGCCGACGTGCGATGGCTGCGGCTGGAGCTCGGTGAGACGACCGGGGGCGGCCCGTTCGACCGCGAGGGGACCGTGGAGTTCACCGCCATCGCGCGCACGCCACAGGGCCGCCAGGAGCAGCACGAGGTCTCCCGTTTCGTCCGGGAGGACGGCAGCTGGCTGTACGTCGACGGTGCGCTGTAGAGGCAGCCGTCGAGGCTGCAGAGACTCATCGGCGCCGGCCGCGCGGGGCGGCCGGCGCCGAGTGCCGGATATCAGCGGGTCGGGCCCGGTGGTCGGGCCGGTTCAGCGACGCGCTCTGCGGGCCTGCTTCGCGCCGTGCTTCGCGGCGGCACGCGTCTTCCGCGCAGCGCGGTCTGCCTTCGTCCTGACGGGTGCGACCGTGGCGGCCGTCGTCGCCTTGGCCTTCCCCGTGGTGCGAGCAGCCTTCTTCGTCACGGCCTTCTTGGCACCGGCGACGTCACGCCTGGCCGCCGCTGTCTTCTTCGTGGCCGCTGTGCCGGCCTTCTTCTGCGCCGCCTCGGGCGCCTTCCCGTCGCCGCCGGACAGGACGATCGCCGCCGTGACGCCTGCACCGATGAGGACCACGCCGATGACGCCGCCCGCGATCGCTACCGGGAGCGTCACGGGGGTCTTCTCGTCACCGGCGGCGGAAAAACCCTTCATCGAACCGACGAGTTCGTTCTTCCAGCGGGTGACCGCGTTCTTGGGGTTCACACGGTCGACCAGCTCATCGATGTCCGACGCGAGGTTGTCCTGCCGGCGATAGGCCTCGTCGCGCATGTCGTCCAGGCTCTTCTTCTTGGCCACCACTGCCTCCGGGGGGTCGTCAGGGCTTGATTGCGCCGATCGTATCGCGAGCAGGCGTGCCGCTCGGAATCCTCCGCCGCGTGACTGGTCAGCCGAGGGCGCGGGTCAGCCGCGGGTGCGGGCGAGGAAGTCCTCTGCCCCACCGACGAGCTCGATGTGCCCCGTCGGAACGTCCGCCGTGGCCATGCGCGCGACCTCGGCGGCGAACTCCTCGACCGAGTACAGCTTGCCGGCGGCCTCGCGGCGCTGCTCCAGGGCGCCCGGGCGGGCACGGTTCAGCAGGGTCGCGGTGACGGTGCCCTCGATCATGTCGCCGGAGACGACGACGAAGGAGACGCCCCGGGCGGACATCTCGTCGATCCGTGCGGTCAGCGCGGTCTCGCCGGCGCGCTTGGAACGCGCGACCTGCTCGTACTCCGGCATGGTCTCGACGTCGTCGATGAAGTGCGCCTGGTGGCTGGTCACGAAGACCACCCGGCCGCCGGTCGAGAGGTGCTCGAGGCCGGCGCTGAGTGCGTCGTTCTGGGCGTCGCGGTTCAGGCGCATCGCGTAATCCTCGCCGAGGTCGGCCTCCATGCCGCCGGAGGCGTTCAGGACCAGCAGGTCCAGGCTGCCGTAGGTGTCGACCGCGGCCTGCATGAGGGCGCGCACGCCCTCGGTCTCGGTGAGGTCGGCGCCGACGGCGATTGCCGAGCCGCCGGCCTGCTCGATCTCGCCGACGACCTTGTTGGCGCGGGGTGCCTTCTGGCGGTAGTTGATGACCACGTTGGCGCCCTGCTCGGCGAGCAGCTTCGCGGTGGCGGCGCCGACTCCGCGGGAGGATCCGGTGACGACGGCGGTCTTGCCTGCGAGGGCGCTCATGAGCAACTCCTGTGATGATTCGTGGTGAGGATTCGAGATGACGAGGGGCGAGCGGCCGCACCCTCCGGGGACGGGCCGAGTGCATCGCGCCACCAGCTCCCCGAGCCTACCGGAGCATCCCCCGGTGGCCGATAAGCTGGGCGGGCGCGCGAGTGGCGGAACTGGTAGACGCGCTGGATTTAGGTTCCAGTGCCTGAGGGCGTGAGGGTTCGAGTCCCTTCTCGCGCACGCAGCCTTTCGTCTCTGACCTCACACTTCCCGACTGCAGTCGGGACTGCACAGGCGTGGTGGGCACGGAATGGGCACTGCACCCCCTGGGGTACGACCGCGATGGGCACTCATGGTTGTCTGGCCCTCGCGGCATGCTGGCCCCCATGAGCGACCTCGCTGTCTTCTCCGCGCATCAGGCCGCCGTGCGGATCGTGCACGGGCTGGTGAACCAGTATCAGCTCACGGTCGAGGGCCCGATGCCCGTTCGGTGCACTCCAAGCTCGACACGACGTTGCCTCAGTGAGCCGGGGCCGATTGCAAATTAATTGCTGGTGAACGGGTTTGAATGCCGACGCGCTGGGATCTGCGTCGGTGCCTGAACGGGTTGGGATCAGAGGATGGATCCGTTGTTATCGGACATAGCAACTCCCGGGCATCAGCAGGGTGCCGCGGGGTGCCATGTCGGACTGCTTTGTGGCGTGGTCTTGGGTTGCTGCGGGACGAGCGGAAGGTGGGGGCAATTCGTTTCGCCCCCACCTTCCACTGCTACGACGCGCGGTAGCTGCTAGCCCTTCTTCCCAAGGGCGGGCAGTGAGCGCTGCTCCTCGAGCTTCATAGCGACGCCCAGCACGAAGAATGTTGGCGCCCATTGACCGACGAATAGCCCCCAGCGGTCGGCCTGAGCGCGCGAGTCACTGGACTTCATGGCGGACATTGTCCACTGGGCGACCGTCAGGCCGATCGACGCAAAACCAGCGGTGTACATATGATCCGACCTCAGCCCGAGGTCGCTCAGCATTTTCAGCATGATGTTCTCCATTCAGTGTGGTGGTGCGGTGTCAGACGGGCGGGCCATATTGCTTGTTCAACGCGCCTGTCGCGGCCCGGTGGCCTACTCGACCAGGTTGAGCCGTTCCGCGGTGCCATAGAGACGCAGAGCGGGTCGGTGGGCTCAGGCGTCGAAACCCTCTCGATTACCCGTCGTGCTGGGTCGCGGTGACGGCGCGGCCTGGTCGACGGCGAGGGAGGAACGACAGCGCGATCATGGTGACGCCGAGGACGAAATGGAGCCAGTTATCGGCGGTGTTCAGCGGCACGAAGTTGGCCATCGACTCCTCGCCGATGACGAGGCCGTAGATCCACAGCACCAGGTAGACGATGCCGCCGATCAGCAAATAGAGGCGGGCGAGTGATGCGCGGCTGGCTAGGGCGACCCCTGCTACGCCGTACAGCAGGTGCACGACGTTGTGCAGGATCGAGACCTGGAAAATGCCCAGTAGCATCGCTTCAGAATGATGCCCCGCAAACTGCATCGAGCCGACGTCGGTGGTCAGGCCGGGGATAAACCCGGCTATCCCGACGAGGAAAAACACGACACCGTACACCAGAGCCGCGATCTGTACTGGAGTACGGCCGAGATCATTCACAGTGGGAGAGCGGTCAGGGGTATTCATCAACAATCCTCCGATCGCGTGAGCCTCGCTCAGGTGCCGCGAGGGCACGAGAAGCGTGACGTCTACGGGAGCTTCGATGACAGCGAGTGCACACTGATCATCCTGTCGACTGCGTGTACTGAGTCACAACCTAGCCCCAGGTGGGCGGTGGGCTCAAAGGAGCCGACCGATCGGAATGAAAACGAGCCGGAAGACTGGAGATCCGGGGGCGGCCGGGAGACCTCACTGCAAGCCGACAGGGTCCAGGTCGTTGCCCTTTGGGTGGACGCACGAGATCACGTGCTGGAATCGTCCAGCGGCGGCCCCTCGGGCGAGCCAGTACGCCTCGATCAGTAGCAGCACAGCACCGAGCACTACGATCGCCCAGACAAGCAACATCGTCAGTGCCCCTACGAGTGCGGGATCCATGACGCGATCATAGCTCCACCACGCAGAACACCCCCCCTCTCCCGGCGGGGGTTCGGAGAGCGGGGGCTTCCCGGAGGACGACTCGGTCGTCGAGGGGGGAGACGAGTCGCACCCGCAAGAACGGCTCCGTCCTCACCGCTCTGCTGGTGCCTGATCATCGCTGGAAGGGACTGCTGCACGGATAGGTGACAGTTGCGGTGTTATGCCGCCAGGGTGACGGTCGGGTTCATGATGGTCTCGTATTCGATGGGGGTCAATCGGCCCAGGCGGGCCTGCCGGCGGCGTCGGTGATAGGTGCGTTCGATCCAGCTGATGATCGCGATCCGGAGCTCCTCGCGGGTCCGCCAGCGACGCCGGTTCAGCACGTTCTTCTGCAGTAGAGCAAAGAACGATTCCATGGCCGCGTTGTCCCCGGCGGCACCGACTTGGCCCATCGATCCGATGAGGTGATGACAGTTGAGAGCGCGCACGAACTTCCGCGCCCGAAACTGCGACCCGCGGTCGGAATGCACGATGCATTCCACTGTGTCACCCCGTCGCGATGCGGCGCTGTCCAGGGCGTTCACTGCGAGGCGGGCTTTCATCCGCGAGTCCATCGAGTAGCCGACGATCCGCCCGAAGAACGCGTCTTTGATCGCGCAGAGGTAGAGCTTGCCCTCATCGGTGGGGTGCTCGGAGGGGGCACCTCCCGCTTGCGGGAGAATGTCGGTCAGCCACAGCTCGTTGACGTCATCGGCGGTGAAGTCCCGCTTGACGAGGTCATCGTGCACGGGCGGGCCCGGCCTCTTGCCATTCTTCCCCCGCTTTTCCCGAAGGCGGAGTACCACTGATTGTCCCGGCAGGTCCTCCACGCGGTCCGCTCACAGACGACCTCGCCACGCTCGGCCGCTTCACCGGCGAGGAATCTGTGCCCGAACTCGGGGTCGTCGCGGTGCGCGTCGAACAGCGCGTTCGCACGGTAGGCCTCGATCAGCTCGGTCTCGGTGACCTGTTGTTTCCGCCAGCGGTAGTAGGGCTGGCGGGAGAGCTTCAGCACCCGCAGGGACACCGCGACACGGATCTTGTCGGCGGCGAGCTCGCTCACGAGCGGGTAGAGCCTTTTGACGGCAGGTTCGCCTGGGACAGCTAGGCCGCTGCGTGGCGGAGGACCTCGTTCTCCTGCTCCAGCAGCCGGATCCGCTTACGGGCATCACGCAGCTCGGCCGACTCCTCGCGGGTCTTGCCGGGCCGGTTGCCGTCCTCGATGTCGGCTTGGCGCAGCCATTTCTGCAGCGTCATCTCGTGGACGCCGAAGTCCTTGGCGATCTGCGCGATCGTGACGCCGTCCTCGCGGGACCGGGCCACTCGCACGACATCGTCGCGGAACTCCTGGGGATAGGGAGCGGGCACGGTGCACATCCTTCCTGGCCGCCCAGCGGGCAAGCCAGATCAGATGTCACCTATCCGTGCAGCAGTCCCGTGCGGCAGTCCCAGCAGTGCGTCACTATCGCCCGATTGGGTGATGCTGATCGACCTTGATGGCGGATGTTCCGGTGCGTCGCTTGCCTCAAAGTCTAGGAGCGACGTCCGTTGTGTCGCTGCGGCGATCGCGGCATGGTGTACGGCACGGCTCTCATCCAGAAGGAGTTCCACAATGAAGTTGACCGTTATGCAGTTCGTGAGTCTAGACGGGGTCTCGCAAGGCCCAGGCTCGCCGCAGGAGGATCCCAGCGGAGGATTCACACGAGGCGGGTGGCTGGTACCGCACATGGACGCAACATTCGTGGATCAGGCTTCCGACTGGTTGGAGCATGCCGATGCGCTCCTGCTCGGCCGACGCACCTACGAGGCGTTTGCCCGTGACTGGCCCCAGATCACTGATCCCGCGGACCCCTTCGCAGTGCGGATGAACAATCTGCCGAAGTATGTCGCTACGCAGACCCTTGCTGACGGCGAGTGGAATCCCACCACCATCTTGACCGGGGATGTTGAGGCGCAGATCGCTGGCCTCAAAGCCCAACCAGGCCGCGACCTGCAGGTGCACGGTAGCTCGTCGCTGGCCCAGAGCCTATTCTCGGCCGGCCTCGTCGACGAGCTGCGGTTGGTCGTAGCGCCCGTGGTCGTAGGGCAGGGCCGACGGCTGTTCCCCGATGGCGCGGCCCCGCTCGGCTTCGAACTCATGAGCAGCCGCACGACACCTCAGGGGCTGACCATCCAGGTCTTCGAGACGCGGGGGAGGCCGGATTTCGCGGCCTACGAGGGTGTCTCGGCAGTAGGGTGAGTTGTCTCGAAGCCGCTCACGGTGCTCAGTTGCCGCTGAAGATCAGACGATATCGCGGCGCGGATGCACAGCACACCCTCAAGGTCTACGTGCGCGCCATCCGAGAGACCGCGTCGGCACACTACCGCCCCGATCAGATCAGATCAGATCAGATCAGATCAACGCATGGTGTCCTCCACAACTGGATGTGGCAACTTGGGCCCCTGCTCGCTCGCGTGCCTGGACGATCGTGGCCGAGTGGGAGGGCGCGCTCGTGGGTTTCTGCGACCTAACCGACGAAGCCGAGGTGGACATGCTGTTCGTCGCTCCCCGAGTCGGCGGACGCGGCGTCGCCCAGGAGCTGATCGCGGCGGCGCTGGCTGAAGCGCGACGGCGTGGGTGCACGCGTGTCACCACCCGAGCGAGTCGTGGCGCACGAGCTGCCTTCGCGCGGAGCGGCTTCGTGGTTGACCGTGAGAACCGTATCAACATAGTCCGTGGCATCCTGGTGCCAAACTTCGAGATGCATGTCGATTTGAACGGCGCATGAGTTGTGCCGGACACCTTTCGGCAGCCCGGTGACGACGAGGCAGCATAATCGCTGCGACGAGGAGGAAGAATCACATGGAAACGAGTCCTAACAAGCAGACCGTAGAGCGTTATCTCGATGGTTTCCGGCGCACGGATCATGATCAGATCTTGGCCTGCTTGACCGATGACATCCGTTGGACGGTATTTGGCGCTTTCGTACTGGAAGGAAAGGCTGCCTATGATGCCGCCATCGAGGGCCCGGGGTTTGCTGGAGACCCCGAGCTGGAGGTGGTGCGGATGGTGGAAGAGCACGAGACGATCATGGCTGAGCTTCGGGGGCGTGTGCCCCAACCGGATGGATCGATGAAGCGGTTGGCCATGGCAGAGGTCTTCGTGATGCGAGAAGGTCTGATCTGTGAGCGCCGGGCCTGGGTCGTTCCGCTGGCCGAGGGGGACGTCTGGTGAGTGTGGCACCCGAACTCTCCGGCGCGCGATTGTTCGCAGGCTTGGCCGTGAGCGACCTCGATGTCGCTGAAAGCGGGTTCGAGGCGTTCTTTGGTGCTCCGGCATTCGCGCCGAATGAGACCGGGCGCGTCTGGACAATGTCTGATCTATGTCACATCTACACCGAGCTCGATCCAGAAGGTGCGGGGCGCTCTCGAGTCACGCTCTTCGTCGAGGATCTGCCGGGCTTCACCGCTCGTGCGGCTCGCTACGGTCAAGTCCCGGGTAGTGGTGTAGCGGTCCTTCGATGAGAGGGGTCAGGCTGTCAGGGCGGGTAGGGAGTTGGTGGTCATCTCCTTCTCGGGGGTGGTGGTGATGGTCAGGCGGCAGCGGGCGAGGACGTCGAGGCCGAGGTATCGGCGGCCTTCGGCCCATTCGTCGGTCTGTTCGGCCAGGACTGCGCCGATGAGGCGGACGATCGCGTCGCGGGTGGGGAAGATCCCGACGGAGTCGGTGCGCCGGCGGATCTCGCGGTTCAAGCGTTCGGTGGGGTTGTTCGACCAGATCTGGACCCAGACGTCCTTGGGGAAAGCAGTGAACGCAAGGACATCAGCTCGGGCGGCGTCGAGGTGCTCGGCCACAGCCGGAAGCTTCTCGCCGACGTAGTCCAGCAGCCTCTCGAACTGGGCGTTCACCGCCGCGGCGTCGGGCTGGTCATAGACGCTGTGCAGCATCGCCTTCACCGCAGGCCACATGCCCTTGGGGCAGATGCCCATGAGGTTCGCCGCGTAGTGGGTCCGGCACCGCTGCCAGGACGCGCCAGGCAGATGGGCGGCGATCGCTTCGACCAGCCCGGCATGGGCATCGGAGGTGACCAGGCGGACTCCGCCCAGGCCGCGGGAGACGAGGTCGGCGAAGAAGCTGTTCCAGGCCGCGCCGGTCTCGGAGGTTGCCACCCGCATACCGAGGACCTCGCGGTGCCCATCGCCGTTGACGCCGGTAGCGAGCAGGACCACGGCGTTGATCACCCGCCCTCGCGAACCTTCATCGTCAGCGCATCAGCGGAGACGAACGTGAAGGGCCCAGCCTCGTCCAGGGGACGGTGGCGGAACTGCTCGACGTGCTCGTCGAGATCTGCTGCCATGCGACTGACCTGCGACTTCGAAAGCGAGTTGATGCCGAGGGTCTTCACCAACTTGTCCATGCGGCGGGTGGAGACACCGGCGAGGTAGCAGTCGGCGACCACGGTGATCAGGGCGGATTCTGCGCGTTTGCGGCGCTCCAGCAGCCACTCGGGGAAGTACGTGCCGGTGCGGAGCTTGGGGACGGCGACATCGACCGTGCCCACGCGGGTGTCGAGGTCACGGTGGCGGTAGCCGTTGCGTTGAGCGACACGGTCGGTGCTGGGGCGGCCGTACTCAGCGCCGGCGACCGCGTCGGCGTCCGCCGAGAGGAGGTCGTTGATGATCGTTTGCAGCATGCTGCGCATCAGATCCGGGGAGGCCTCGGCCAGGGCTTCACCGAGCAGGCCGTGAGGGTCGACAATATGAGGAGCGGTCATCGTGATGACTCCGTTCGAGAGTGCTGTGGAAGGTTCACTCGAAGGATCACACGGTGGCCGCGTCCCCGTCCGGGACGATCACGGCAGCCACCGCGCTACACCACTATGCGGGACTCAACTCTCGCTACGGGATCTATGCCGCTTACGTCGCCCGTCGGGCGGCCGAAGGCAGGAGCAAGCGCGACGTCGTCCGTTGACTGAAGCGCTACGTCATCCGCGAGGTCTACCACCTCATCAAGGTCAACCCCCGAACCGGCGAGATCGCGGTTTTACAACTACCGCACCCTCGCAGGCGCCGAGAACGCAACGGCCGGATGGGTTAACTGGTACAACAACCGGCGCCTCCACGGCTCTCTCGGGATGCTCACCCCGATAGAGTTCGAGACGCTTTACTACGAGGCCCTCACCCGAGGGCCCGAACCCGCAAACCAGTGGCAGAGAACCCGGCCGGTTCACGGAGAAGCCGGGGGAACGGCAGGGAGGCGTGAACCCACGGTGCCGTGCGTATACGCTGTTCCTGACGACGTGAGAGCGGGTTTCGAGTCCCTTCTCGCGCACGGAACACACCCCTTTTCCGAGGAGACGCTTCATGACCCTGTTCGGGCTCGTCCGCCATGGGCAGACGGACTACAACCTCCACAACCTGTTCCAGGGCTCCTCGGACATACCGCTGAACGAGACCGGTGTCGAACAGGCCCACCGCGCCTTCGACGAGCTGCCCGACATGGTCTGGGACGTGGTCGTCTCCTCGCCGCTGCAGCGCGCCGAGCACACGGCGCGGATCATCGCAGCGGACCACGGCATCCCCTTCGGCGGCACCGAGGCGAAGCTGGTGGAGATCGACTGGGGCGAGGCCGAGGGCCGGCCGGTCGAGGAGATGCAGGAGCTCTACCCCGACCGGTCCTTCCCGGGCCGCGAGGACTACCAGGCCGTCGCCGACCGCGGCTATGACGCGCTCGAAGCGCTGGAGGAGCGCTTCCCCGGCCAGAAGGTGCTCGTCGTCGCGCACGGCACTCTCATCCGGTTCCTGCTGTCGGGCATCATCGAGCGGCCCCTGCCCTCGATCCCGAACGCGACCCTCTCGGTGATCGAGCTCGAGGACACCACCTGGCGGATCCGCATGATCGCGGGCAGAACGGTCGACAACGAGGTGGAAGTCCCCTCCCGCGACCGCAACCCCCGATTCTTCGCCGAGAAGCCCGAGGCGGCCCAGGCCGTCGCCGACCAGGACCCGACCGACGCTCTCCAGGGAGGTACCCGATGACCAACCGCACCGCCGTGGACACCGAGGGCGCATGGTTCGAACCCGAGGGCATCGAGGAACTGCGTCGCCGTCTCCCGATCCCGTACGTGGACATCGTGCCGGTGCGCACCGACCTGGACGGCAGCGTCGTCGAGGTCGGACTGCTGCTGCGGGCCGACGGGGGCGGGCAGATCGTGCGCGCCATCGTCTCCGGGCGGGTGCTGATCCACGAGACGATCCGCGAGGCCATCTCCCGGCACATCGAGAAGGACCTGGGGCCGATGGCGCTGCCGCGCATCCCCGTCTCCCCCGTGCCCTTCACGGTCGCCGAGTACTTCCCCACCCCGGGGATCTCGCCGTTCCACGATCAGCGCCAGCACGCCGTCTCCATGGCCTACATCGTCCCGATCGACGGGGAGACGGCCCCGCAGGAGGACGCGCTGGAGATGGCGTGGTTCGGGCTCGACGAGCTGCTGGCGGAGCCCTCTCCGCTCGAGGAGATGACCGGTGGCCGCGACCTGATCGTGCGCCGTGCCCTCGCCTACGTCGGCGCCACCTGAGGCGCTGACGGCCCGCTCGCGGGAACTGACCTCGTCCCTCTAGAGAACGCGTCGGGCCGCATCCAGCAGGATGCCGACCAGCTGCGTGAGCTCTTCGAGCGCCTGCTCGGGAGATTCCTCCGGCGCGCTCCCCCGCCGCGCCGGGCGGCCCTCCAGGGCCGTCTCGGCGACGTCGGCGGCGAGCTTCCAGCGCAGGCAGATCGCGGCCTCGCACCCACGGCGAGCGGCAGCGACGTCGGCCTCCGCGTCTTCGGAGCGCAGCCCCTCGACATAGGCGTCGAAGGCGTCCTCGACGAGCGAGCGGACCACGTGCGCCGACGCGTCGCCGCGCCGGACGGAGGCGAACAGCAGGGACGCGAGATCCGCGCCCACCGGGCCCGGCCCCACCGACTCCCAATCGATCAATACGCTGCGACCGCCGCTGCGCAGAGTGTTCGCGCCCACCGCGTCGTGGTGGCACAGCGTCTGCGGAAGCGCCTCGAGAATCGTGCGCACACGGGGCTGCGCGCGGATCAGCTCCTGTGCCTCGCCCACGCGGCCGGTCCACGAGAGGCTCGATGGCGTCCTCGCGCGCTCCAGAGTGGCCAGTCCGGCCTCCATCGCCTCCGGCTGCGCGTGCCGGTCGATCCAGCCGGTGAACAGCCAGGGGTGAGACGGGACCCGGTCCAGCCACCGTCCCGCCATCGCGCCGAGATCTCGCGAGATCGCCAGCAGCGACCCGCCCTCCAGGGGCCGGGGCGCCTCGTCGCGGATCTCTTCGAGCCACAGCGTGATCCGGCCGTCGGCCTTGACCTGCGAGCCGTACAGGCGCGGCGCCACCAGCGACGGTGCCAGGTCCTCGAGCAGGCCGGAGGTGTAGGCGGCGTGCTCGCGTCGGCCGTTGTCCAGCAGGTACGGCGAGGCCGTGGCCGGGCCCTCGGTCACCTTCTCGATCAGTGACCAGGGCCGGCGTCCGGTGCCGGTGACGGCCGCACCGCGCAGCCGGTGCACGTCACGGTGGGCCAGGAACGCGTCGTAGTCCAGGGGTTCGCGTCGAACGTCCTCGAGATCGACGCTCGAGGTGCCGATCATGGCAGCGACGGCCTCGCGCCACGGCGCCTCCGCTGGGTTCACGCCGTGCGCCGTGACTTCTCAGCCCAGGAGCTGGGCGACGTGCTCGGCGATGGCGCGGAAGGCTTCGCCGCGGTGGGAGATCGCATCCTTCTGCTCGGGGGCGAGCTCGGCGGCCGAGCGTCCCTCCCCGTCGGGCAGGAAGATCGGGTCGTACCCGAAGCCGCCCTCGCCGTGGCGCTCGCGAAGCAGCCGGCCGGTCATCACGCCGCGCTCGACGATCTCGGTGCCGTCGGGGGCCACCAGCGCCGCCGCGCACACGAACCGTGCCGTGCGGTACTCGTCGGGGATGTCCGCGAGCTGGGCGAGCAGCAGATCGTTGTTGGCCTCGTCGTCACCGTGGCGCCCGCTCCAGCGAGCCGAGAAGATGCCCGGGCAGCCGCCCAGCACATCCACGGAGAGGCCGGAATCGTCGGCCACCGCCAGCAGGCCGGTCGCCTCGGCGGCGGAGTGCGCCTTCAGCAGGGCGTTGCCCTGGAAGGTGACCGCTTCCTCCACCACGTCCGGCAGGTCGATCCCCGCCGAGGAGATGACGGCTTCGGCCTCCAGGCCGGGGACCGCGGCCACCAGGATGCGCTGCAGCTCGTGCAGCTTCTTGGCGTTGTGGGTGGCCAGGATGACCCGGGCTCCCTCGGGCACGCCGGCGACGCTCGCGCTCATCGCGGCTGGTCCAGGGCCTCGCGCTGGATGCCGGCGAGGGTGGTGCACCCGCCGGTGGCCAGGTCGAGCAGGGATCCGAGCTCGGTGCGGTCGAAGGGGGCGCCCTCGGCGGTTCCCTGGATCTCGACGAAGGACCCGGCGCCGGTGACCACGACGTTCATGTCGGTCTCGGCCTCGACGTCCTCGCGGTACTCCAGGTCCAGCAGCGGACGCCCGCTGACGATGCCGACACTGATGGCGCTGACGGAGTCGGTGAGGATCTCCCGGGCGGCGGGGAGGGAGGTGTGGCGCTTGCCCCAGGCGATCGCGTCGGCCAGGGCGACGTAGGCGCCGGTGATCGCGGCGGTACGGGTGCCGCCGTCGGCCTGGAGCACGTCGCAGTCCAGCTGGATCGTGTTCTCCCCCAGGGCGTCGAGGTCGATGACCGCGCGCAGGGAGCGGCCGATCAGGCGGGAGATCTCGTGGGTGCGGCCGCCGATCTTGCCCTTGACGCTCTCGCGCTGGGACCGGGAGTTGGTCGCGCGCGGGAGCATCGCGTACTCGGCGGTGACCCAGCCCGAGCCGGAGCCCTGCTTCCACCGCGGCACGCCCTCGGTGAAGGAGGCGGCGCACAGCACACGGGTGCGGCCGAACTCGATCAGGGCGCTGCCTTCGGCGTGGTCGAGCCAGTCGCGGGTGATGCGCACCTCGCGCAGCTGATCCGGGGTGCGGCCGTCGACGCGGTCACCGGCCGGCGCGGGCTCGGTCTGGGTCTGTGAGCTCACGGAGCTCCCTTCGTGGGGATGTTCAGGCGGACACGTCGAGGATATCCATGGGACGGACCACCTGGATCGGGCCGTCGTGGGCGGCGCGGGCCTCTGCGAGGGTGACGGCGGGCTCGGTCCAGGCCGGGATGTGGGTCAGCGCCAGCTGCCCGACGCCGGCGCGGGTCGCGCACTGCCCGGCGCGGCGGCCGGTGAGGTGGACGCCGCTGAAGCGGTCGTCGCGGCCCTCGATGTACCCGGCCTCGCACAGGAAGAGGTCCGCGCCGACGGCCAGGTCGTCCAGGGCCGGGCAGGAGTCGGTGTCCCCGGAGTAGGCGAGCACGCCGCCCCCGCCGGTGATCCGGAAGCCGTAGGCCTCGACGGGGTGGGTCACCGCGCGCACCTCGATGTCGAGGGGGCCGATGGAGAAGTCCCGGCGGTCGGCGAGGGCGTGGTAGGCGAACGGCACGCCGTCGACGCCGGCGGGGACGTACCCCTCACGGCACAGCACCGCTGAGAGCCGGTCCGGCAGCGGCTCCGGGGCGTGGATCGGCAGCTGCGGGAGGTCGTCGCGCTCGTGGTAGGCCCAGAACACCTCGAGACCGGTGAGGTCGAGGTAGTGATCGGGGTGGAGGTGGGAGATGATCACCGCGTCCAGCTCCGCCGGGTCGATCACGCGCTGGAGCGGGCCGAACGCGCCGGAGCCGAGGTCCATCAGCACCCGCCAGAGGCGGCCGCTGGTGTCCTCCTGCTCGATGAGGTAGCTGGAGGCGGCGCTGTCGGGGCCGGCGAAGCTGCCGCTGCAGCCGATGACGGTCAGCCTCATGCCGAGACCACCGGCAGGGAGGCGGTCATGTCGAGCGTCGGCCCGAGGAAGCGGCGCGAGAGGCGGGCGAAGGACTCGCTGCCATCCCCGTCGGCCGTCTGGGCGAAGACGTGGCGCGGCGAGCGCTCCGACTGACGCAGCTGGTCGGTGCCGCGCAGCTGGCGGTAGACGTCCAGCGCGGTCTCCTCGGCGGAGGAGACCAGGGTGACGTCCGGTCCCATCGCGTAGCTGATCGGGCCGGCGAGCATCGGGTAGTGGGTGCAGCCCAGCACCAGGGTGTCCACGCCGGCCTCACGGACCGGGGCCAGGTACTCCTCGGCGACCTCCGCGACGACGTCGCCCATGGTGACCCCGTTCTCGACGAACTCGACGAAGCGGGGGCAGGCCTGGGTGACGATCTCCAGATCGGGCGCCGCGGCGAACGCGTCCTCGTAGGCACGGGAGGTCACCGTGCCCTGCGTGCCGATCACGCCGATGCGGTTGTTGCGGGTGGCGGCGACGGCGCGGCGCACAGCGGGCTGGATCACCTCGACCACCGGCAGCTGATAGCGCTCGCGGGCATCGCGCAGCACGGCGGCCGAGGCGGTGTTGCAGGCGATCACCAGCAGCTTCACGCCGTGCTCGACGAGATCGTCCATGATCCCCAGCACCAGCGCGCGCACGTCGGCGATGGGGCGGGGCCCGTACGGACTGTGCGCGGTGTCGCCGATGTAGACCAGCTCCTCCTGCGGCAGCTGGTCGAGGATGGCTCGGGCCACGGTCAGCCCGCCCACCCCGGAGTCGAGGATCCCGATCGGCGCGTTGTTCATCCCGGCAAGGCTAGTGTCGCGGGGTCCCCGAAACACTCGTGGCGCGCTCACTGGGTGCAGTTTCACAGTCGCGCCCCTGCGCGACCCAATCGTTCCTCGCGGACCACGACGGGCTCACAGTTCGTCGCTCAGTCCACTATCCAACCGACTGAACTCCTCCCGCTCACCCTGCGCGGCCCGCTCGTTCCTCGCGGACCACTGCGGGTTCGCCGGTCGTCGTTCAGTCCAATGCCCGCAGCAGGCTCTCCTGCAGCCACGACAGCAGCTCGTAGACGGCGATGACGATGTCGGAGCCGACGGTGTCGTCGTCGGTCTCGCTCGCCCCCTCCACGCGCTCGCCGATCTGCTGCAGCATCCGCACGGTGTCGAAGTCACCGTCGCGCTGGAGGTCCAGACGGTCCGCGAGCACGATCCGCACGTCGTTCAGCGCGCGCAGCACCGCCAGGGCGTCGTCATCGTCCAGCACGACCTCGCTGTGCTCGCTGCCGCTGGCGTCCAGGATCGCCATCACGCGGCGGAGGTCGGCGAGCTTGCCGTCGGCGAGGTCCTGCTGACCCAGCCGGCGGTACTCGGCGGCGAGCGTCGGATCCTCCGAGGCCGCCGGGAACAGGCGCTTGACGGCGGAGTCCGCGGGCTCGCGGGCATCGCGGCCTGCGAACTCGGCCTCCAGCCGGCGCAGCGGGTCCTCGCTCTCGGCGGCACGACGCAGCGGATCGGCATCCGAGTCGATCCCGAGGTCGCCGCGGATCAGCTCCGCGGTCTCCTGGGCGACCTGGGCGATGATCGCCTTCTCCTCGCCGTCGAGCCGGCAGGCCAGGGAGCCGTCGGGCCGACGGCGGAACGCATGCGCCATCAGTCCTCCTCCGCCTTCTCCAACGTGGCCCGCAGGCCGTAGGAATGCATGGCCTGCACGTCGGTCTCCATGCGTTCGCGGGACCCGCGCGAGACGATCGCCCGCCCCTCCTCATGGACCTGTGTCATGAGCTGCTCGGCGACCAGGCGCGAGTACCCGAAGTAGCGGCGGAAGACGAAGGTGACGTAGCTCATCAGGTTCACGGGGTCGTTCCAGACCACCGTGCACCAGGGCCCCTCGGCGTCCATCGTCAGCTGGTTGCTGTGGGAGAGATCGGTCAGCGAGCCCGTGTCGGGCTCAGCCCGCGGCAGCTCGACCGGCATTCGTGCTCCTCCTGTGTCCCGCCACGTCCCGATCTGCCGGGACGCGGTGCCCGTCGAGTCTACGGGGCGCGCCCGGCGATCTGCTGGCCCGGCACGCATTACGGTGGACACTGTGACTTCCGCCCTGCTCACCGACCTCTACGAGCTGACGATGGTGCAAGCTGCCCGCCGGGCCGGCACCGCGTCGCGACGCTGCGTCTTCGAGGTGTTCACCCGTTCCCTGCCCGAGGGCCGCCGCTACGGCGTCCTCGCCGGCACCGGCCGCGTGCTCGACGCGATCGCCGACTTCCGTTTCGACGACGCCGATCTGCGCTATCTGCGCGGGGCGGGCGTGCTGGACGAGGACACGCTGGAGCATCTGGCCCGGTACCGCTTCTCCGGTGATGTCCACGGCTACGAGGAAGGTGAGCTGTTCTTCCCCAGCTCCCCCGTGCTGCGCGTCGAGGGCACCTTCGAGGACGCGGTGATCCTGGAGACGGTGGTGCTCTCGATCCTCAACCACGACAGCGGGATCGCCTCGGCCGGCTCGCGCATGATCACCGCGGCCCGCGGCCGCCCCTGCATCGAGATGGGTGGGCGCCGCGTCCACGAGGACGCCGCCATCGCCGCCGCCCGCGCCGCCTACGTCGTCGGCTTCGCCTCCACCTCGAACCTCGCGGCCGGCGCGCACTACCGGATCCCCGTCGCCGGCACCGCGGCGCATTCCTTCACGCTGCTGTTCGACAGCGAGGAGGAGGCCTTCCGCGCCCAGCTGGTCTCCCAGGGAACCGGCACGACGGTGCTGGTGGACACCTACGACGTGGAGACCGCGATCCGCACCGCGGTGGACCTCGCCGGGCCGGAGCTCGGAGCGGTGAGACTCGATTCCGGCGATCTCGCCGAGCAGGCCGGCGAGGTCCGTCGACTGCTCGATTCGCTCGGGGCGACGACGACCCGCGTCACCGCCACCGGGGATCTGGACGAGTACCGCGTCGAGGAGCTGGCCTCCTCCCCGCTGGACGGCTACGGCATCGGCACCCGCCTGGTCACCGGCGGCGGCCACCCCGCGCCCGGGTTCGTGTACAAGCTGGTCGAGCGCGAGGGGGCCGACGGGGCGATGCACCCCGTCGGCAAGCAGTCGCTGGACAAGGCGACGCTCGGCGCCGGCAAGCGTGCCTTCCGGATGCTGGTGGGCGATCGCGCCCACGCGGAGCTGGTGCTGCCCGGCGAGGCGGAGATCGCCGAGTTCGAACGGGAGCTGACCGCGGAGCTGCTGGCGGCCGAGGCCAACCCGGACTGGAGCCGCACGAATCTGCGCCCCCTGCAGGTCCCGATGATCCTCGGCGGCGAGCCGACGGACCCGCTGCGTCCCCCGGAGCGGGTCGAGAAGGCGCGTCAGCGGCACGCGGACTCGATCCGCGAACTGGATCTGCCGGCCGACGACGGGCCCGACGGCCCGATCGCCATCCCCACCGTCACCGACGGCGTCGAGGCGGCACGGGTTCTGCGCTGACGCGCTGACCGGCAGCGCCCCCTCAGCGACGGCCGACGAACCAGCCGCGCACGATGTCGATTCGCGCCTGGATCTGCTCGGCACTGGCCTGGGCGACCGCCGGCCCGCCGCTGCGGCTGCGCAGCGTGTTGTGCACCGAACCGTGCGGAGTGCCGGACTTTCGCGACCAGGCCGAGACCAGGGTGCTGAGCTCCTTGCGCAGCTCCATGAGTCGGCGATGATCCACCACGCCCGGCGTCTGCGGCTGCTCGGTGGGCCCGCTGCGCTGACGGCGGGCCTGCTGCTCGGCCTGCTGCTGCTGGAGGACGGTGCGCATCTGATCCGCATCCAGCAGGCCCGGGATGCCGAGGAATCCTTGCTCGTCCTCGCTGCCGGCCATGCCCCCGGCGCCGTACTCGCCGCCGTCGAACAGGACCCGGTCGAAGGACGCCTCGGACTCGAGCGCCTCGAAGGACATCTCGAGGTCCTCGCTGGCCTTCTCGGAGCGGTTCGCCTGCTCGATGAGGCTCTCGTCGAGGCCTGTGACCTCGTCGGGCCGACGGTCCAGCACGTGATCGCGCTCGGCCTCGAGCTCGCCGGCGTGGGCCATCAGGATCGGCACCGTCGGCAGGAACACGCTGGCCGTCTCGCCGCGGGTCCGAGAGCGCACGAAGCGGCCCACGGCCTGGGCGAAGAACATGGGGGTCGCCGTGGAGGTGGCGTAGACGCCCACAGCCAGGCGCGGCACGTCCACGCCCTCGGAGACCATGCGCACTGCGACCATCCAGCGATCGTCGGACTCGGAGAAGGCCTCGATGCGCCGGCCGGCGCCGGCATCGTCGGACAGGACGACGGTGGGTTCCTGGCCGCAGATCTCCTGCAGGGTCGCGGCGTAGGCGCGGGCGGCCTTCTGGTCGGTCGCGATCACCAGGCCGCCGGCGTCGGGGACGTGGCGGCGCAGCTCGGTCAGCCGTCGGTCCGCGGCCGAGAGCACCGACTGGATCCACTCCCCCTTGGGGTCCAGCGCGGTGCGCCAGGCCTGCTGGGTGATGTCCTTGGTCTCCATCGCCCCGAGCTGCGCGGAGACCTCGTCACCGGCCTTGGTGCGCCAGTGCATCCGGCCCGAGTAGGTCATGAACAGCACGGGACGGACCACGTGATCGCGCAGCGCCTCCCCGTATCCGTAGACGTAATCCGCCTTGGAGCGCAAAAAGCCCTGGCCGTCGTCCTCGTAGGTGACGAACGGGATCTGCGAGGAGTCGGAACGGAAGGGCGTACCGGTCAGCGCCAGGCGCCTCGTCGCGGGGTCGAACGCCTCGCGCACGCCGTCGCCCCAGGTCAGTGAGTCGCCGGCGTGGTGGATCTCGTCGAGGATCACCAGGGTGCGATCGGCCTCGGTGCGGGCCCGATGCAGCGCGGGATGCATGCCCACCTGGGCGTACGTCACCGCGACGCCCTGGTAGTGGGAGCCGTGAGCGCCCTGGGCATTGGTGAAGTTCGGGTCCAGGGAGATGCCGACGCGGGCGGCGGCGTCGGCCCACTGCGTCTTCAGATGCTCCGTCGGCGCGACTACCGTGATGCGCCGGACGGTGCCCTCGGAGAGCAGGCCGGCGGCGACCTGCAGGGCGAAGGTGGTCTTACCGGCGCCCGGGGTCGCGACGGCCAGGAAGTCCTTCGGGGCGGTGCTGCGGTAGAGCTCGAGCGCCTCGGACTGCCAGGCGCGCAGCTTGGGAACCGTGCCCCAGGCGGCGCGTTCGGGGTAGGCCGGCGGCAGCGATCGCGCGGCCGCCTCGGAGGGCTGGCGGGGATCGTTCGCGGAGAACAGGGGGGAGGTATTCACAGCGTGCACCACGGTACCGCCGCGGTACGACGACCCGCCGCCGGGTCCGATGTGAGGAAGTCAGCTCTCCCTCAGCGCCGCCCGCCGAAGAAGCCGCGGAAGCCGCCGCCGCGCCCGGAGCCGCCCTTGCTGTCGCCGCCGCCGTCCTGCGGTTCGCGCATGCCCTCGTAGATCTCCTTGCACTCGGGGCACACCGGGTACTTGTCGGGCGAGCGCCCGGGGACCCACACCTTGCCGCACAGCGCGATCACGGGCGTGCCGTCCAGCGCCGCCTGAGTGATCTTGTCCTTGCGCACGTAGTGGGCGAACCGGTCGTGGTCACCGTCGTCGGTGGTCTGCTCCTGCTCCTGCAGCTGCCGGTCGAGGACCGCGGTGCTGCCCGGTGACGCGCCCGGGTCATCGCTGTACGGGTCCATCCGGGACGGATCGGACGTGCTGGAGGACATGGCAACTCCCTCGGTCGATGTCGTGCTGGGGCGAGCTTAGCGGCCCAGCCTCCACGGAGACAGGCGTCACCCCTGGAACAATGCCCGCCATGGACGCTGTCGCCGAGTTCCTCCGCCGTCTCCCGCACGAGGTCCGACGGGTGGGCGGCTCCCTGCCGTGGCGCGTCGGTCTGCTCGCCCTGGCGATCGTGGCGAACGCCAGCTTCTATCTGCCCTCGATCCCCGCGGGCACCCCGGGCGCCGGCGTCCCCGGCCTGGACAAGTCAGTCCACCTGCTGCTCTTCGCCCTGCTCGTCTGGGCGGCCGGCCGCCTGCTGGCACCGCACAGACGATTCCCCATGGGATGGGTGGTGATCGCCGCGTTCGCGCACGCCCTGCTTATCGAGCTCATCCAGCTGATCGCCCTGCCCCGACGCACGGGCGACGTCGTCGACCTCCTCTTCGACGTCCTCGGCATCGCGCTCGGCGTGGGCCTGTGGCTCGCAGAGCGTCGGCGCCACCGGGACGCCGCGGAGCACGATCCTCTCGGCGAGAGGGACCAGGAGCGCGGGGAGACCGCCTCCCAGCACTGACGCCTCGGCGGAGGGTCAGCCGTTCGGCAGCTCAGCCGTTCAGCGTGATCTCGTCCGCGTAGACCGTGGGCATCGCGCCCGTGATCGTGTCCACCGTTCCGGCGTCCTCCCGGGCCACCTGCTCCACCGCCCCCGCGACGGATTTGGTGACCCCGTCGTGGAAGACGCTGGGCACGATGTAGGTCGGATTCAGCTCCTCGGCGGTGACGACGTCGGCCAGCGCGTTGGCCGCCGCCAGCAGCATCCGGTCGGTGACCCGCGTGGCATGGGCGTCCAGCAGTCCGCGGAACACCCCGGGGAAGGCGAGCACGTTGTTGATCTGGTTGGCGAAGTCGCTGCGGCCCGTGGCGACCACTTCGGCGTACTTCGCGGCCTCGGACGGGTCGATCTCCGGGGTGGGGTTGGCCATCGCGAAGACGACCGAGCGCTCGGCCATGGTCGAGACGTCCTGTGCGGTGAGGATGTTGCCGGCACTGACGCCGATGAAGACGTCGGCCCCCTCGATCGCGTCACCGATGGTCCCGGTGAGCTCGCGAGGATTGGTGACCTCCGCGATCCACGGCAGGCGACCGGCGAGGTTCTCACGGCCCTCATGGATGATGCCGTCGATGTCGGTGACCACGACGTCGCGCGCGCCGGCGGCGCGCAGCAGGCGCAGGATCGCGGTACCGGCCGCGCCGGCCCCGGCCAGGACGATGCGAGCGGTGGTCAGGTCCTTCTCGACGACGCGGAGGGCATTTCGCAGGGCGGCCACGACGACGATCGCAGTGCCGTGCTGGTCGTCGTGGAAGACGGGGATGTCCAGTTCGGCGCGCAGACGGTCCTCGATCTCGAAGCAGCGCGGGGCGGAGATGTCCTCGAGGTTGATGCCCGCGAACACGGGGGCGATCGCCTTGACATGGGCGACGATGTCGTCGACCGAGTGCGCGTCCAGGCAGATCGGGAAGGCGTCGATGCCGGCGAACCGCTTGAACAGCGCGGCCTTGCCCTCCATCACGGGCATCGCGGCCAGCGGGCCGAGGTCTCCCAGCCCGAGGATCGCGGAGCCGTCGGAGACGACGGCGACGGTGTTGCGCTTGATGGTCAGTCGCCGGGCGTCCTCGGGGTTCTCGGCGACGGCCTTGACCACGCGGGCGACGCCCGGCGTGTAGACCATCGAGAGGTCGTCGCGATGCCGGATCGGCATCTTCGACTCGACGGTGAGCTTGCCGCCGAGGTGGGCCAGGAAGGTGCGATCCGAGACCTTGCCGAGCTCGACGCCCTCGATCGTCCGGAGATCATCGACGACCTCCATGGCGTGGTCATGGCCGGCGGTCAGCACGGTGATGTCGGCGCGCATGCGCTCCGGCCCGGAGGCGGAGACATCGAGCGCGGTCACGGAACCGCCGTGTCTCTCGATGCGCCCGGTGATGTCGCTGACCGCGGCGGATCGCGCCGCGAACTCGAGGCGGATGGTGATGGAGTAGCTCACGGAGGGCATCGGTGACATGAGGCACAGCCTAACGATGTCGGCGGCTCAGCGGCGCACGCACCGACCCGCGGCGGAGCGACGATTCCGGCCGCCGCTCACGATCTCAGGCGGTGAACGGCGCGACCTTGCGCGAGTACCGGTCCATGATCGTCCGTGCGCTGGTGACCTGCTCGGCGTAGCGCTCGGGGTGGGCCGAGGCCTGCACCGTCTGAGCAGCCTGACCGGGCTCCCAGCTCGCGACGTCCGGCACCGCCTGGAGGAGGCCCGGCGCGGACGAGATCTCGCCGAGGCCGAGGAAGGCGTCGATGGCCTTCTTCTTGTGCCGCACATCGGCCGCGCTCCCCCAGCCCATCGAGGGCCGCTGCTGGAACAGACCGCCGGAGTCGAGGTCGACGGCGGGCTCGTAGTTGTACAGCCAGGACTCCACGATGGCGGTGATCAGCGTGACCGTGGTGACCGCCTCCTCGAGGCCGTGGCCCTTGCAGACGGCGATGATGAACTGCGCGTTCTCCACCTGCCACTGGTCCATGGCACCGATCTCGAAGCCCTCGCGGGTCTCCTCACGGGTCATGAACGCCTCTGTCCACGTCTCGCCCTGCGCGGAGGCGGGTGCGGCGACGGCGAGAGAGGTCAGCGAGGCGAGCCCGACCGTCCCGGCGGCGAACAGGCCGCGGCGGGACAGCGGTGCGGAGGCCGCGGCGGACCGGCCGGCGGAGGACGAAGCAGGCAGGAACGAAGAGAGAAGACAAGAGAGCGGCACCCTTCGGGCTCGAACAACAGTGGAAGGCGCTCGGCACCTTCCGAGCTCCGCCAACGTAACGGGATGATCACGGGGTGTGAATACCCGGCGCAGCGCCAGGGTTTTCACCGCGACCTCGAGTTTCCCTTCCCATGACCGTGGGACAAACTCCTGCACACTTTCATCACGTGACGTCTGGGCAGGCCATGCGGTGATTGCACCGACCCCCCGGCCCAGAAGTTCCGGCACCGCCGTCACCACTCGCACAAAAAGGCAAAGCTTCCGAATGCGTCGTGGAACACGCCGCCGAGGTGGTCTGCACCACGGCGGATATATGCGCTCCGGCACACTGGAGGTCATATCTCCGCGCCGGGATCCCGAGTGCGGCGTATTCGGGCATATGCCCGTGAGTCGCCGCGGCATTCGGGTCGATGCCGAGCCGTGCGAGAACGCCCCACGGGGACGGTGAGGCCTCCGGGGGCGGCGGCTCCGGAGCGCGCCTGCGGTCAGCGACCGTCGCCGGTGGACAGCTCGGCGATCGCCTTGCGGATCCGCTTGTCCGAGACGGTCTGCTTGGTGCCGAGCTGCTGGGCGAACAGGCTCACGCGCAGCTCCTCGAGCATCCAGTCGATCTCGCGGGCGTCGGGCTGGGCGCGCCGACGGGGCGAGAGCTTGGCCCGCTCGGTGTGCCAGTAGTTCGTCAGATCGGCGATCTGCCAGGCCAGCTGCTCGTCGCGGCGCGGGTTCTCCGGCAGCTTCTCCAGGCGGATCGCATCGGCTTCGAGGTACCGGCGCAGGTCAGGCAGGTGATCGATGCCGGTGCGGGAGATGAACCCGTCACCGAGCAGCGAGGCGGCGTGCTCTCGGATCTGCGTGAGGTGGGAGAGCACGGCCAGGGACGGGACCCGGCTGAGCTCCTTGTGCAGGCGCGCGCTGACGGCGAGGGCCGAGGCGGCATCCTTCACCGCCTGGGCGGCCAGAGCGTCGTGCTCGCTGCGCACCCGGTCCAGCAGCTGGTCGTACTCGGCGCGCGTGCGCACCTGGGCCTCACCCGCCAGATGCGAGGTGGCGGCGCGGGACGCGTCGGCGAGCATCGACGCCGTCGAGGAGTAGTCGGAGCCGGAGACGGCGAGCTTGGTGGGGTTGGGCAGCGCGTTCAGCACGGACGAGAGATCCGCACCCAGCTCGCGGTCCAGCAGCGCGATCACGCCCTCGCGATGGGCGAGTGCCTGTTCGTCGGCGGTGGTCAGCACCGCCAGGTCCACGCGCTCGAGCCGCCCGTCGGCGCCCCGCCGCGCCACGAGGGAGGGGTACCCGGTGACCTTGAGCCCGCCGACGGTGGATTCGTGGACGGCCGGGATCCCCTGCTCGGGGAACGTGGGCAGATCGGTCCGGGCGAGGTCATCGCCCTGGGACGAGACGGAGGCCTCGACCCGCTTCTGCAGTCGCTGCTTCAGAGCCTCGAGGTCATCGCCCGAGCCGATCTCGCGGCCCTTGGAATCGACCACTCGGAAATGCATCCGTAGGTGGGCCGGCAGCTTGGTGAGGTCGAACTCCGGTCCGTACAGCGGGAGGTCGTCGGGGACGCCCGGCAGGTCCACGAGTTCGTCGGCCGCGGCCTCGACGAACGGCTCACCGCTGTCGGGATCGTCGTCGTGGAGTTTCGCGGCCACCGCCTTCGCCCGCTCCGGAGCCGGGACGAGATGGCGACGGATCTGCTTGGGCAGGGAACGGATCAGCTCGGTGACCAGCTCCTCGCGCATCCCCGGGACAAGCCAGTCGAACCCGCGCGGTTCGAGGCGGTTCAGCACTGCCAGCGGCACGGTGGCGGTGACCCCGTCGGCGCCCTTCGCACCGAGCTCGCCGAAGGAATAGCTCAGCGGCAGGGTGATGTCGCCCTGGACCCAGGTGTCGGGGAAGTCCGCGCGGATCGCCTCGGTGACATCCTCGTCCGCGGCCAGCAGGTCCCCTTCGGTGAGGGTGAGCAGGTCCGGGGTCTCGTGGCGCTGCTTCTTCCACCAGGAGTCGAAGTGCCTACCGGAGACGACGTGAGCGGGGATCCGCTCGTCGTAGAAGCGGAACAGCTGCTCGTCCGAGACCAGGAGATCCCGGCGGCGGGTCTTGGCCTCGAGCTCCTCCAGGTCGCTGATCAGGGCGCGGTTGTCACGGAAGAAGTGGTGGCGGGTGCGCCAGTCCCCCTCGATCAGCGCGTTCTGGATGAAGATCTCGCGGGCCGCGACCGGGTCGATGCGGCCGTAGCCGACGACGCGATCGGCGACGAGGGGCACCCCGTACAGGGTGACCTTCTCGTGCGCCATGGCGCTGGCACGCTTGGAGGACCAGTGCGGGGCAGAGTACGAGCGCTTGACCACGTGCGCGCCCGTCTCCTCGGCCCAGGCGGGATCGATGCGGGCGGCGGTGCGGCCCCACAGGCGGGAGGTCTCCACGAGCTCCGCGACCATCACGTAGTCGGGGCGCTTCTTGGCCAGCGCGGATCCCGGCCACACGGCGAACTTCGCGCCGCGGGCGCCGCTGTACTCCCGGGTGCGCTCGTCGTGGAGGCCGACGTGGGAGAGCAGCCCGGCCAGCAAGGACTGGTGGATGGCCTGCGGGGAGGCGTCGTTGTCGTTCGCCGAGAGATCGACGTCCTTGGCCATGTCCCGCAGCTGGGAGTGCAGATCCCACCATTCGCGGATGCGCAGGTAGTGGAGGTGCTCGGCGCGCACCTCGCGGCGGAACGCGCTGCCGGAGAGCTCCTTGCGGCGCGCCTGGAGATGGTTCCACAGGTTCAGAAAAGCCAGGAAGTCGCTGGTCTCGTCCTCGAAGCGCTTGTGCTTCTCCTTCGCCTGCTGCTCCTGGCCGAGCGGCCGCTCACGCGGATCCTGGATGGACAGTGCCGCCACGATGATCAGCACCTCGCGCAGGGCGCCCAGACGGTGCGCCTCGATCAGCATGCGGGCCATCCGCGGATCCAGCGGGAAGCGGGCGAGGGTGCGGCCGACGGAGGTCAGCTGCCGCCCGCCGGGCTGATCGGGGGCGGCTTCGAGGGCGCCGAGCTCGTCGAGCAGACGCACGCCATCGGTGATGGCGCGGGAAGCGGGCGGCTCGACGAACGGGAAGGATTCCACGTCCCCCAGCCCGAGGCTGGTCATCAGCAGCACGACGGAGGCGAGCGAGGTGCGCAGGATCTCCGGTTCGGTGAACTCGGGCCGTCCCTCGAAGTCCTCTTCGGAGTAGAGGCGGATCGCGATGCCGGGGGCGGTACGGCCGGAGCGGCCGGAGCGCTGGTTCGCGCTGGCCTGCGAGATCGGTTCGATCGGCAGGCGCTGGACCTTGGTGCGCTGGGAGTAGCGGGAGATGCGGGCCAGGCCCGAGTCGATGACGTAGGTGATGCCCGGGACCGTCAGCGAGGTCTCGGCGACGTTGGTCGACAGGATGATCCGACGGTAGGTGCCCGAAGGCGGCGGGGAGAAGATCTTCTGCTGGTCCTGCGCGGACAGCCGCCCGAACAGGGGCAGCACCTCGACCGGCAGGGCGCTGCGGCCCCTCGTGCCGCGATCGAGGTGCGTGCTCAGGGCATCGGAGATCTCGCGGATCTCGCGCTCTCCCGGGAGGAAGACGAGCATGTCGCCGGGGCCCTCGGCGGCGAGTTCGTCGACGGCGTCGATGACGGCCTGGGTGAGGTCGCGCTCGATCGAGTGGACGTCCTCGAGCTCGTCGTCCTCCTCGACCTCCGCCTCCAGCACCAGCGGCCGGTAGCGCACCTCGACCGGGTAGGTGCGCCCGGAGACCTCGATGATCGGAGCCGGTTCCGTCTCGCCGGAGGGTAGGCGCTGCCCGAAGTGCTCGGCGAAGCGCTCGGGGTCGATGGTCGCCGAGGTGATGATGACCTTGAGATCCGGGCGCTGCGGGAGGATCTGCCGCAGGTACCCGAGGATCACGTCGATGTTCAGCGAGCGCTCGTGGGCCTCGTCGATGATGATCGCGTCGTAGCGCTTCAGCAGCCGGTCGCGGCCGATCTCCGCCAGCAGGATGCCGTCGGTCATCAGCTTCAGCCGGGTGCCGCGACCGGTCTCACGGGTGAAGCGGACCTGGAAGCCGACGGTCCCCTCCCCCAGCTTCTCGCCCATCTCGCTCGCGATGCGCTGGGCGACCGAGCGCGCGGCGATGCGTCGTGGCTGGGTGTGGCCGATCAGGCGCTTGCCCTGCCCGTAGCCGAGCTCGAGCAGCATCTTGGGGATCTGGGTGGTCTTGCCGGAGCCGGTGGCGCCCGCGATCACGACGACCTGGTTCTCGCGGATCGCCGTCATGATGTCCTCGCGGCGCCCGGAGACGGGCAGCTCGGCGGGATAGGACAGGCGCGGGCCGGCGGCGGTGGAGGGCGTGGTCATGGCGCCTCCACTCTACGGGGCGGAAGGCCTGCAGGCCCTCGTGATTTTCGTCGGCCCGTCGACGCCTCGACCCGCGAGCAGCCGCCGCGCGCCGGGATGCCCCGACGCGGTCTACCATCGACGGGCGGGCCCGCGGCGGCGGGCCATGACCCGAGGAGGACTGCTGCCGCGATGATGCGTGCCCTGCGCAAGACCGAGCCCGGCCCGGGCCTGACCATGGTGGAGCTGCCCGAAACGGAGTGCGGCCCCTGGGACGTGAAGATCCGCGTGCTGCGCGCCGGCATCTGCGGCACCGACCTGCACATCCTCAGCTGGGACTCCTCGGCCGAAGCCATGTGCGACACCGTCCCCTTCACGCCCGGCCACGAGTTCTACGGCGAGGTCACCGCGGTCGGCGAGGAGGTCAGCGACGTGCGGGTCGGCGACCGGGTCTCCGGGGAGGGCCACGTGGTGTGCGGGACGTGCCGCAACTGCCGCGCCGGGCGCAAGCAGATGTGCATCCGCACCCGCTCGGTGGGCGTCCAGCGCGACGGCGCGTTCGCCGAGTACGTCGTGGTCCCGCACCTGAACGTGTGGGTCCATGAGCACGACGCAGGCACCGAGGTCATCACCCCGGAGCTCGGAGCGGTGTTCGACCCGTTCGGCAACGCCGTCCACACGGCCCTGAAGTTCCCCCTGATCGGTGAGGACGTCCTGATCACCGGCGCGGGGCCGATCGGTCTGATGGCGGCTGCCGTCGCCCGCCACGCCGGCGCCCGCTACATCGCGATCACCGACCTGCACGAGCACCGCCTCGAACTGGCGCGCTCGATGGGCGTGGACCTGGCGGTCAACGTCGGCCGCACCACCATGACCCAGGCGCAGCGGGAGCTGGGCATGAAGGAGGGCTTCGACGTGGGCCTGGAGATCTCCGGCCAGCCCAGCGCCCTGCAGGAGATGATCGCCAACATGAACCACGGCGGCCGGGTCGCGCTGCTCGGGCTGCCCTCGCGGCACTTCGAGCTGGACTGGACCACCGTGATCACCCACATGCTCACGCTGCAGGGCATCTACGGGCGCGAGATGTTCGAGACCTGGAACGCGATGAGCGCGATGATCTCGACCAGCCCCCTGCTGCGCGAACGCGTTCTGGCGACCGTCTCGGACGTGCTGCCCGCCTCGCAGTGGGAGCGCGCCTACGACATCGCCGGGTCCGGCAGCGGCGGGAAGGTGCTGCTGGACTGGGAGAACCTCGACTGACGTGCCGCTGAAGAGCGGCCGAGAGATAGGGAGCACCGTGTACTCGGACCTCAAGGACCAGCTGACCGCCGAGCTCGCCGAGATCGACGAGGCCGGCACGCTCAAGCGTGAACGGGTGATCTCGAGCCCGCAGAGCAACCGCATCACCGCCGGCCCGCTCGGGCAGGAGGGCGCGGAGGTGCTGAACTTCTGCGCGAACAACTACCTGGGCCTGGCCGATCATCCGGAGATCATCGCGGCCGCGAAGCGAGCCCTGGACGAGCGCGGATTCGGCATGGCCTCGGTACGGTTCATCTGCGGCACGCAGGATCTCCATCTCGAGCTCGAGCGCGCCGTGTCCGGATTCCTCGGCACCGAGGACACCATCCTGTTCTCCTCCTGCTTCGACGCCAACGGCGCCGTCTTCGAGCCGTTGTTCGGCGCGCAGGACGCGATCATCTCCGATGAGCTGAACCACGCCTCCCTCATCGACGGCATCCGGCTGTCGAAGGCCGCTCGCTACCGGTACCGCAACGCCGACCTGGAGGATCTGCGCGCCCAGCTCGAGGCGACGCGGGCCCAGAACGATGGCACGGGCGCACGGCGCACCATCATCGTCACCGACGGGGTGTTCTCGATGGACGGCTACCTCGCGCCGCTGCCGGGCATCTGCGACCTCGCCGACGAGTACGGCGCCCTGGTGCTGGTCGACGACTCCCATGCCGTCGGGTTCATGGGAGCCACCGGCGCCGGCACGCCCGAGCACTTCGGGGTCTCCGACCGGATCGACCTCTACACCGGGACCTTCGGCAAGGCCCTCGGCGGGGCCAGCGGCGGCTACGTCTCCGGGCGGGCCGAGATCGTGGCGCTGCTGCGGCAGAAGGGACGGCCCTACCTCTTCTCGAACTCTCTGGCCCCCTCGATCGTCGCCGCGACCCTGACCGCGCTCGAGCTGGTCGAGGGCAGCGCGGACCTGCGGGCGACGCTGATGCGCAACACCGAGCTCTTCCGGCGCCGGATGAGCGAGGAGGGCTTCGACCTGCTCGAGGGCGAGCACGCGATCGTCCCGGTGATGTTCGGCGACGCCGCGCTGGCCGGCCGGATCGCCGACGCCATGCTCGAGCGCGGCGTCTACGTCACGGCGTTCTCCTACCCCGTCGTCCCCCGGGGCAAGGCCCGCATCCGCGTGCAGCTCTCCGCTGCTCACAGCGAGGCCGACGTCGAGGCCGCCGTGGCCGCGTTCGTCGACTCCCGGGCGGCGGTGCAGGGCTGACCGTCCCCGGCAGGACGTTCCCGCGGGAACGCCTCGGCAGCCTCACGGATCGTTCCCGCGGGAACGTCTCGCCGCGGTCGTGGCCCCTGAGCGGGCGCCGGGCTCCACGTGCCACGGGCTCGTGGTCCCCGGGTCAGCCCTCGTAGTGCGCCGCGCTGCCGTACAGAGGCTCGGTGAAGGCGGAGACCTGGTCACTGCGGTCCCCCGCCTGCAGCTGGTAGGTCACGAACGCCCCGAACCCGTCGGCCGCCGTCCGCTCGGCCAGGTCCCGCACGAACGCCGGTTCGTCCGAGCCGGAACCGGGGGTGAGGTCGACGGCTGCCGCTCCGTAGCGATCGCGCGGCAGGCCCGGCACCGGGTACTCGCGGTACGCCCCGTAATAGGGATTCCACGCGTAATCGATCATGTCGCCGACGCGCACGCCCTGGTACTCCTGGCGCTCGGCGGAGGGCCCGATGACGTAGAACGTGATCAGCCGGTTCGGCAGTCGCTTGCGCAGAGCCTGGACGAAGTGCACGAAGGAGTGGTCGTTGGGCTGACCGGTCCCGTTCTCGCCGTACCGGGACCACTCGTCATCGATGTCCACGCCGTCCAGCCCGTACCGGCGCACCGTCCCGGCGACCTGCTGGGCGAAGCGGTCCGCGGCGGCCCGGTCCGGGAAGTTCGCGAAACCCGCCCCCTGGTGATTGCCCAGCAGCGAGAGAACTACCTTGATCCCCTTCTCCTGCAGCGGGCGGATCGTGGTCTCGGCCTCGTCGAGCACGTGCTGCACGTTCTCGTTGCAGTGGAGGTAGGCGGAGGTGCCGTCGTAGTTGATGTTGGCCGCGAAGATGGAGGCGATGTCGAAGGCCGCGGTGCCGTCATCGAGGGTGTACGCGCCGGCGTTCTCCAGATTGTTGTGGTTGACCTCGATGTAGGCGACCGAGGCGATGCGGCCCGGATCCCGACGCGGCGGGGCGGCGAGGGCGGGCGCGGAGAGCGCCGCGCCTCCGAGGGCGACTCCCCCCAGTCCGGCGAGCAGTGTTCGGCGATGCAGCATGGGAACGATGACCTCTCGACGTGTCCGACCGGTCCGCGGCAGCGCGGCGGTCCCGGCGCGATGGGTGGAAGCACAGTAGCAACCGCGCGCGAGAGCGTTCCCGCGGGAACGTCTCCGCGCCTCCGCTCAGCTGTACTGAGTGGCCAGCC
Source organism: Brachybacterium sp. GCM10030268 (assembly GCF_042666305.1). NCBI lineage: Bacteria > Bacillati > Actinomycetota > Actinomycetes > Micrococcales > Dermabacteraceae > Brachybacterium > Brachybacterium sp. GCM10030268. The sequence goes on from NZ_JBHTCW010000010.1 coordinate 66,019, forward strand.
CCTTGTCCTTGGCGGCGTGGAAGGCCTCGTGCCGATCGTCCCGCAGTTCGATGATCTCGGTAGCCCGGTCGTTGCGGCCGTCGACGATGACCACGTAGGTGACCGGCTCGTCCTCGGGCCAGTACGCCTCGAGGGTCTGCTGCGTGTGCTCGGTGGCGTCCCGGACCTCCAGCGGGGTGTATACCGCCGGGTCGCCGGTGGACAGGCGGCGCCAGGCCTCCCCCGGGTCCTCGCGCAGGTCGAGCATCAGGGTCTCGAGCGGCCGGCCGTCACGCAGCCGCCACACTCGGTTGCGCCCCGCCAGCCACAGCATCGTCGCCGGGGAGCCCACGAGCAGCACGCCGGCACCGATCACCAGGGGCCACATCCCCTCCACCAGGCCCCAGATCACCAGCGCGAGCATGATGACGGCGGAGAGCAGGGCATTGAGGAGGAAGAAGCGCGACTGCGGGTGCGTGGCGAGCTCGAAGCGGTCGGGGCGGCTGGCGAGTGCCGGGTCACCGGGGCGGGGCATGAACGTCTCCTGGTCGAGTGAGTAGTCCTCCGCGGCAGTGTAGGGCCGGGCGAGGCTCGGGGAGGCTGATTCCGCCCGATCGACTCAGCCCTGCTGCTGGGGGTACTTGCCCTCGGCGGCGATCCGCTTGTTGAGCTCGGCGAGGTACTCACTCTCGTCGAAATCCAAGGGCACCTCGCGCCCGGTCCAGGCCGAAAGGTGGATCGCGTTGGCCAGGCGCACCCCATGGATGCCGTCGGAGCCGGGAGCGAGCAGATCCTCTCCGAAGAGCACGTGGCGGGCGAAGTTCTCCAGCACGCCGGCATGCTGGCCGCCCCAGACCGAGGAATCCTCGATCGTCTCGGTGCTGACCAGGTCGCCCTGCCCGGCGGTGTTCCCGCGCATCAGCTCGCGGGCGCTCTCGGGGGTGGTGGCGTCGGAGATCTCCTTCTCGCTCTTGGCGTAGCGGTGCACGGTGGCCGTCTTCGATCCCTCGACGAGGATCTTGCCGCGGCTGCCGAGGATCTCCAGCCGGTCGGTCCCCTTCATGTCGTGGGTGCAGGTGATGAAGGTGCCGGTGCGGCCGTCGCCGTAGTCCACCAGCGCCGTGACCTCGTCCTCGACGGCGATGTCGCGGCGGAATCCGAAGCCGGCCTTGGCGAACACGGACTTCGGGATGCCGCAGATCCACTGCCACAGGTCCAGCTGGTGCGGCGACTGGTTCACGAGGACCCCGCCGCCCTCTCCGCCCCAGGTGGCGCGCCACGCGGACTGCTCGAAGTAGCCCTGCGGACGCCACCAGGTGGTGATGATCCACGTCGAGCGCAGCACCTCACCGATCTCGCCGGCCTCCACGATCTCCTTGATGCGCCGGTACAGCGGGTTGTTGCGCTGGTTGAACATGATCGCGAACGGCACCTCCGGGTGCGCGGCCGCGACCTCGTTCATCCTCCGCACCTGGCTCGTGTGCACGGCGGCCGGCTTCTCCACCAGGGTCGGAAAGCCTGCCTCGATCGACGTGATCGCGGCCGCGGGGTGCTCGTAGTGCGGGATGGTCGTGACGACCGCGTCGACGGACCCCGAGGCGAGCATCTCGTGCAGGGTCGCGAACGTCGGCACCCCGGGGTGCGTCTCGCTCGCCGCGGCACGTGCTGCCGGATCGGTGTCGCTCAGGGCGCCGAGGCTCATGTGCGGCACGAGACCCTCGGCGATGAACCGCGCGTAGGCGGAGCCCTGCGTGCCCGTTCCGAGGATGCCCAGGCGCACCACCGGCTCGGTTCGGGGGGCTTCCGCACCGGAAGTGGACGTCGTCGTCATGTGCTGCGCCTTTCATCTCGCCTCTGCCGCAGCGACCGGAGCAGGCCGCCATCAACCAGAGTCCTGCAGGACTGACCCGAGACTGGGGTCACATCGCAGGATTCCACAGCAGTTGCACGCCGTTGCACGGGCAACCTGCGGCAAACCTCCGATATGACCCGCGCCACTGGATACCGTGGCGGCGATGAGCGGCGGTCGGACCGCCGTCCCCGGGCGATGCGGCCCGGACCGACCCAGGAGGTTCCCATGGCACGAATCGGCATCCAGCTCATGATGCTCAAGGACCACGTCGCCCGCGACGGCATCACGGCCGTCCTGGAGCGCGTGAAGAACACCGGATTCCAGGTCGTGGAGGTCTCGCAGATCCCGATGACCGAGGACAACGTGGCCGGCATGGAGGCCGCGCGCGAGAGTCTGGGCATCGAGTACGCCGCGATCTCCGGCAAGACGTCCGTCCCCGCCGGCAGCGACGACCTCAGCCTCGCCGAGAACTTCGATCGTCATATCGAGGATGCGCGGCGCCTGGGCACCTCTCTGATCCGCATCGGGATGATGCCGCGGGAGGCGATGCGCTCCCGCGACGCCCTCCTGGCCTTCTGCCGGGAGGCCGACGACTACGCGCGGCGCCTCGCGGACGAAGGGCTCAGCCTCAGCTATCACAATCACCACGTCGAGTTCGCCATGATCGATGGCACGACGGTGCTCGACATCATCCGCGAGCAGGCCCCGCATCTGCGCTTCGAGATCGACTGCCACTGGGTCCAGCGCGGCGGGCGGGATCCTGAGCGCACCCTGGCGGCTTTCGAGGGCGTCCTCGACCTCGTCCATCTCAAGGATTACCGCATCGTGCTGCCCGGTCAGGAGCTCTTCGACCGGCTGGACAGCGGCGACGGCGCCGCCTGGGGCGAGTACTGGGCCCGCGACATCGTCCAGTTCGCAGAGGTCGGTCAGGGCACGCTGGACTGGAAGCCGGTCATCGAGCAGGGCATCGCCTCCGGCGCGCAGCACCTGCTGATCGAGCAGGATCAGACCTACGGGCGAGACATCTTCGAGTCGCTGGCGATGAGCCGGGCCCACCTGGTCGAGCTCGGCTACGAAGAGCTCATCACCGGCTGACGGCGAGGCTGGCCGAAGGGCATGCGAGCAGGGCATGAGAGCCGGGCATGAGAAAGGCCCCCTCCCCCGCACGTCAGTGCAGGTGAGGGGGCCTTTCATCGTGAGTGCAATGGTGGAGACGGCGGGAATCGAACCCGCGTCCGATAGTGCGGAGCGAGGGCTTCTCCGGGCGCAGTCCGTAGTAACGCTTTCTCAGTCCCGACGCTCGCACGGACACGTCGTCGGCGGACTCAGTCACTCTGAGTTGTTCACCCGACCCCGATGACGAGGGCCGGAAGCAGTGGCTCCTTAGATGATGGAACGACCCGGGTCAGGAGCAAGCCCGGGGTTCCAGACTGCTATCGCTGATCAGGCAGCGAGAGCGAAGTCAGTGCGCTTGGGTTCGGCACTTATTGGTTTCCAGAGGACATTAACGAGATGACTCTGGGTTCTCGACCCGCTTCCCCTCGCTGGACAACTACCGTCGAAACCGATCGTCCCCCAGCGTGGGTGGCAGCACAGATTGTGACGGCCTCGAAGGCCGCCCATGCACTCACTCTGCAGTTGTCAAACACCCACGAACGACGGGTCTCCCCGTGCGTCGTGCATCTACTCTACAGGGCCCAACCCCGCAGCCGAAGAGTTTATTCCTCAGCTCACGGCGAACTGCGGCCGGGCTGGACGGCGCAGCCGAGCCCGCGAGACGATACGGCGATGATCGGGTTCTCGGCGGCAGGCGTGCAGGTTCGGCTCGACGACGACACCCTGCGGGAGGTCGTGGAGGATCCGACGGCATTGGCCCAGTGGTGCGCGTCGAACCCGGAGGATCCCCGCACAGCCGCCTACCTGCGGATGCTCGGCCGGCTCGAGGAGGCCGCCGTCGCGGCACGCCGGAGTCTCGAGAGCACCGGCCTCCCACCGCTGGTCCGAGCCGTCCGGCGGGTGCGCTACGGGCACGTCCTGCAGTGGCAGGGGGCCTTCGTCCCCGCCGAGGAGCAGTTCGACCTCGCCGCGGAGGAGACGGGGCTCGACGATCCGACGTCCCCGTCGTCGCTGTCGGTCCTCGCCTCCGTCTTCCAGCACCGTGCGAAGTGCCGGTTCGAGCATGCCGCGCACGAGCTGGCGGCCGACCGGCCGCGTGCCGCGGGGATGCTGAGACAGCGTGCGCTCGAGGACGCCCGGCGTGCTCTGCTGATGCGGGAGAACCTCAGCGGTACCGATGACGCATCCTTGGACGCCAGCCGGCAGGTCGTCGCGCGGCTCGAGCGCGCTGACTGAGAGCAGCGGAGATCAGTCCTCGTCACCGGCGGCATCGGCCTCGGCGACGTCCAGCGCGACCAGCAGGCCGGGCTCCGAGTCGAGGTACCACACGCCCATCGCCTCGGCCCCGAAGGTCACCTCGGGGTCGTGCTCCCAGGCGACGGTGCACTCGACGGGCTCGGTCGATCCTGCCGGCAGCGGCTCGGAGCATTCCGGGGCGACCATGGGTGCATCCAGCACCCCGTAACCGTTCTGGCTGTTGACCGTGGACTCGACCGTGGCGGCGAGTTCGTCGGCGGGGACCTCCTCCGCGTTGAACATCGAGCCCTGGCCGACGCCGACCAGGTTGCTGCCCTGATCCGTAAAGACCTCGAGGGCGTCGTCGGACGGGGGTTCGCCCACGCTGACCAAGAGCGCCGGCGAGCCGGCGGGATCGTACCCGGAGGGCGCCCGGACGGCCATGACCGTCAGGTCCTGCTGCCCGTCCAGGCCTTCGATCGCGAACTCCGCGGTGCAGTCGACGGACGCCCCGTCCTCGTAGGTGAGGTCCCCGTCGCACGAGGGTTCGGATGCCCCGTCGACCGCGGTGTGGTCGGCGAGGATCTCCGCGATGTCTCCTGCTGCGGCGCTCCAGGTCTCCTGGTCCGTGTCGACCACGTCCGAGACGCCGTCGACGATATACAGCACTGCGGGTGGGCGGTTCATCGCCGCGCCACCGGCCCCGTCCCCGTCGGAGGGCTCCGCGCCCTCCTCTCCGTCCGACGGCTCGGTGTCCTCGCCGCTCGCAGCGGGGTCCTGGCCATCGCTGGCCGAGGTTCCGTCGTTCGAGGTCGGGGCCGCGTCCTCGCCGGCTGATGTGCAGGCGGCGCTGGTGGTTGCCAGCGCCAGGGCAGCGGCGGCGACCAGAGCTCGACGCAGGGGCAGGCTCGAACGCATGGACAGGCCTCTCGTGATCGACCGCAGGAAGATCCGCGATGCATCGGTGGCGTCGGTGATCACCGACACATCGCGACGCTATCCAGCGGACACGATCAAAGTCAAAAGAGGGTAAAGCCTCGCGTCAGGCGAGCTCGGCTCAGGCGAGCTCGCGTCGCCGCATCGCGCGCTCGGCCTCACGCATGTCCTGCTTCTCGCGCAGCGTCTGGCGCTTGTCGTACTCCTTCTTGCCGCGTGCCAGGCCGATGAGCACCTTGGCATGCGATCCGAGGAAGTACAGCTCCAGCGGCACGATCGTGAATCCCTTCTCGCGGGACTTGCTCGCCAGCTTCACGATCTCCTGCTTGTGCAGCAGCAGCTTGCGCTTGCGGCGGGTGGCGTGGTTCGTCCAGGTGCCCTTCACGTACGGCGCGATATGCACAGCGTCCATCCACACCTCGCCGCCGTCCACGTAGCAGTAGCCGTCGACCAGAGACGCTCCCCGCTCACGCAGCGACTTCACCTCGGTGCCCGTCAGCGCGATCCCGGCTTCCCAGGTGGCATCGATGAAGTAGTCGTGACGTGCCCGCTTGTTCGAGGCGATGAGCTTCTTCTCGGGACCGTCGGCCGTGCCGGTCTTCTTCGCCGCAGCCTTCTTCGCCGCCATGATGTCCCTCCGACCTGCCATCGATCCACTGTGCATGCCCGGCTGCGCTCTGGGTGCAACCGGACGTCCCAGCTTACGCCGTGGCGTCTGTGCGACGCGAGCGAATATGGCCGGTCAGTCACGCCCGGCCGGAGGGCCGGGCCGATCGGGCCGGAACCGCCGCCTGAGCTTCCGGGCCGACGGGACGCCTCACATGTACTTGGTGGGATTGACGGCGTTGCCGTCCTCATGGATCTCGAAGTGCAGGTGGCAACCCGTCGAGGAGCCGGTGGTGCCCACGTACCCCACCGTGTCCCCGGCGGAGACCTGCGCGCCCACGGGCAGGGCGTAGCTCTGCAGGTGGTGGTAGGAGCTGGTGATCAGGTGGCCGTTGTGGATGCCGTGACTGAGGATGATCTTGTTCCCGGCCCCGCTGTTCCAGGTGCGCTGGATGACGCGCCCGGAGTGGGTGGCTCCCACCGGGGTTCCGCAGGCCGACGGGAAGTCGACACCGGCGTGGAGCTTGCGGGTGCCGTAGATGGGGTGGACGCGCCAGCCGAAGTTCGAGTTCAGTCGGCCGCCGACCGGGTGCTGCCAGGCGCCGCCGGTGTTCGCAGAGCCGCTGGAGGAGTCGCCTCCGCTGCTCTGTGCCTTCTGCTGCGCCCGCTCCTCACGCTCGCGCTCCTGCTGCGCGAGCTCCTCGATCTCGTCGTCCAGCGTGCTGCTGCGCGTCTCGAGCTCGGACTCCTGGTCCTCGTACTCGGTCTTCTTGTCCTCGAGCTCGTCCCGCTGGCGCTTCTGGTCCGCGTAGAGGTCATCGAGGTCCTGCTTCGCCTGCGCGGCCTCATCCTCGGCGTCCTCGCGGCGCTGGACGGCCTCCTCGGCCTCCTGCTTGAGGTCGTCGATCTCCTCGCGCACCGCGGTGAGCCGGTCCGCCGAGTTCTCGGTGACGGACTGGTCGGTGCGCAGCGTGTCCAGCCGCGACCCCTGCGAGGAGAGCGTCAGCCGGTAGTTCATCGAGCGGTCGACGGTGTCCTGCGGCTCCTGCCCGCCGACGTAGACGCTGGAGGGGTTGGGGACGCCGCCCCCCTTGTACGCGGCGATCGCGACCTCGGCGAGTTCCTCATCGCTGCGGTCGACCTCTTCCTGACCGGACTTGACCTCGCCCGAGAGCTCTTCTTCCTCCTCCTGGGCCGCGTCCAGCCGCTCCCCGGTCTCGCGGTCCTCCTCGCGCGCCGCTTCCAGCTCCTCCTGAGCATCCTCGAGATCCTGCTGAGCCTGAGGGATCAGCAGCTCGGTCTCGGCGAGCGCGAGGTAGGTGTCGGCCAGGTCCTCGTTGACACCTTCGAGTTCGAGGCGCAGGTCCTCGAGCTGCTGATCGACCTCCTCGCGCTCGGCGATCTTCTCGTCCTTGTCCCCGTCGGCCGCGGCCGGCGGGAGAGGGGACAGCAGCGGGACGAGGGCCAGGGCCGCGACCGCGAGGAAGCCGGCCGGACGCCGCAGGATGTTCTGGGACATGCTCACACCTTCAGATAGCGGTTCAGGGAGACCACGGACGAGGCGATGGACAGGACGGCGCCCAGCGCGATCAGGATCGGTGCGGCCCAGATCAGGTCCTCGGCGCCGACCGTGACGAGCTGCTGACCGAGGGTCGGAGCGAGCCAGCCCTGGACGATGTAGTGCAAGCCGACCCAGAGCATCCCGGAGGCGATCACCCCGCCGATGATCGCGGCGACGGCTCCCTCCAGCAGGAACGGCAGACGGATGAAGAGGTTGGAGGCGCCGACCAGGCGCATGATCGCGATCTCCCGGCGCCGGTTGGCGACGGACATGCGAATCGTCGTGGCCACCAGCAGCAGGGCGGCGATGAGCATGAGAACGGCCAGTCCCAGCGCGAACATGGTCGACTGGTTCAGCACGTCGATGAATGGCGCGAATGCGCTGAGCAGGTCGGTGACCTCGTCGACGCCGTCGCGGCCCTGGAAGAACTCGACCACCGCAGCGGATTCATCGGCGTTCTCGAGGGTGATGTGGAAGGAGACGGGCATGTCCTCCGCGGTGAAGTTGGAGACGAATCCCTCCCCCGCGAACTGCTCCTGGTAGATCGACAGCGCCTCGTCCTGACTGCGCTCGGTGTACGAGGAGATGTACGGGGAGAGCACATCGCCCTCCAGCGCCTGCCGCACGGAGTCGATCTGCGCATCGGTCGCCGCGCCACCGGCGCACGAGGAGGAGGTCGAATGCGGCGAGCACAGGAAGATCGTCACCTGGGACTGCTCGACCAAGGTCGACTTCATGTCCATGATCTGCTTCTGCATCAGCAATCCGGTGCCGACGAAGGTCAGCGAGACCGCGGTGACGATGACGACGGAGATGACCATGGCGATGTTCCGCCACAGGCCCGTGAAGATCTCGCCGAGGATGTACCGCGCCCTCATCGCCGCCTCCCCTCGTCCTCGTGCTCATGCTCGTGTCCGTCCTCGGCGAAGGGATCCTCCTCCTGGGCGCGGCGGGCGTCGCGCTCGTCGATCAGCTCCTCCTCCAGGACGTCGCCGGAGCGCGCGTCCTCACCGGTCGCCATGGCGTCATCGCTCAGCGAATGCTCGCCGCGACGACTGGAGTCGTCCGGCAGGTTGCCGGAGATGACGCTGTGGGGCACGACGGTCTCGTACAGCCCGGCAGCCTCGTCGCGAACCACCCTGCCGCCGACCATCTCGACCACGCGGCGACGCATCCGGTCCACGGCCGCCTGGTCGTGCGTGGCCATGACCACGGTGGTGCCGCGCTCGTTGATCTCGGCGAGCAGGTCGAGGATTCCTTCGGCGGTCGAGGGGTCGAGGTTGCCGGTGGGCTCGTCGGCAAGCAGGATCGAGGGCCGGTTCACGTAGGCGCGAGCGATGGCCACACGCTGCTGCTCACCACCGGAGAGTTCGTGGGGCATCCGACGCCCCTTGTCCTCCAGGCCCACCATCTCGAGCATCTCGGGGACCAGGCGGCGCACGACCTTGCGAGGCGTGCCGATCACCGCGAGGGCGAATTCGATGTTCTGGTAGGCCGTCTTCGAGGGCAGCAGCCGGAAATCCTGGAAGACCATGCCGATATCCCGGCGCAGGGACGGCACCTTCCATGACGGGATGCGCGAGAGGTCCTTGCCGGCCACGTACACCGTGCCGCGGCTGGGCGCGGTCTCCTTGAGGACCATCCGCATCATGGTCGACTTCCCGGATCCGGAGGCCCCGACCAGGAACACGAATTCCCCGCGGGTGAACTCGATGTCGAGATTCTCCACCGCGGGGTGCTGACCTCGCATGTACGTCTTGGTGACGTTGTCGAAACGGATCACGGGAGCCTGTCACATCGGGGGAACGTGGTGCCGTTCCAGAGTAGGGCCGCACTGCCGCGACGCGCCGCAGGCGCGATGAGCTGACGAGTCAAAACCTGGTCAAAGGCGGGTGCGGGCGCTCACCGTCGCCGATCCGGGGCCTCACCGGCCCGGGCAGCTGACCGGCCCCGTACAGCTCGCCGGGCCGGTGGAGCCCGTCGGTCCGGTGGATCTCGTCGGGCTCGGGGCAGGCGGCGGGTCTGCCCGCCTCAGTCGGCGAGCTTGCCCTGCTCGGCGCGCCAGCGGATGCCCGCGTCGATGAACTCGTCGATCTGCCCGTCGAACACTGCGGAGGGGTTGCCCTCCTGGTGCTCGGTGCGCAGGTCCTTGACCATCTGATACGGGTTCAGCACGTAGGAGCGCATCTGGTCGCCCCAGCTGGCCTTGACGTCGCCGGCCAGCTCCTTGCGCTCGGCGGCCTCCTCGGCCTTCTTCAGCAGCAGCAGCCGCGACTGCATGACGCGCAGGGCGGCGGCGCGGTTCTGGATCTGGGACTTCTCGTCCTGCATCGAGACCACGGTGCCGGTGGGGATGTGGGTCATGCGGACTGCGGAGTCCGTCGTGTTCACGGACTGCCCGCCGGGGCCGGAGGAGCGGAACACGTCGATCTTCAGTTCGTTCTCGGGGATCTCGATGGAGTCGGTGGACTCGATCAGCGGGATCACCTCGACGGCGGCGAACGAGGTCTGGCGGCGGCCCTGGTTGTCGAAGGGGCTGATGCGCACCAGGCGGTGGGTGCCGCCCTCGACGGAGAGGGTCCCGTAGGCGAACGGAGCGGTGACCTCGAAGGTGACGGACTTCAGCCCGGCCTCCTCCGCGTAGGAGGTGTCCATCACCTTGGTCGGGTAGTTGTGGCGCTCGGCCCAGCGCAGGTACATGCGCATGAGCATCTCGGCGAAGTCCGCCGCGTCCACCCCGCCGGCGCCGGCGCGGATGGTCACCACGGCGCTGCGCTCGTCGTACTCGCCGGAGAGCAGGGTGCGCACCTCGAGCTCGTCGAGGGTGCGGTGGATCGAGGTGAGTTCGCGCTCGGCCTCGGCGAGGGTGTCGGCGTCGTCCTCCTCCTCGGCGAGCTGGACCATCACCTCGATGTCCTCGATGCGCTGGGACAGCTCGCTGATGCGGCGCCGCTCGGACTGGGCGTGGGAGAGATTCGAGGAGACCCGCTGCGCGTTCTCGACGTCGTCCCAGAGGTCCTGGGCCGAGGCCTGCTTCTCCAGGTCGGCGATCTTGGCGTCGAGCGCCTCGATGTCGGTCACCTGCTCGATCGACGACAGGGTCGACCGCAGACGGGGGATCTCTTCGGAGAAGTTGATGGAAGCCACGAGGGGTGAGTCTACGGCAGAGGTCCGGATCGGGCCGAGGCGATCGCCCTGTTCAGCAGTGTCCGCCGTGATTCATGTCCTGCCCGGCTCCGCATCCGGCGCCGAGCTCGCGTCCCCGTCGCCGGAGTCGGAGACCGAGCCGCTGGACAGCCATCCTCCGACGTCGCGGCCCACCTCCACCAGCCATACCGGCGCATTCTCCATCGCCTGCTGCGCCGAGCCGGCCCGCGAGAGCAGGTCCCAGGCCCGGGTGATGCCCGCCTCCCGCAATTCGTGGGCACTCAGGGTGATGGCACCGGCCACGGCGGCCACGGGCAGGCCTCTGTCCCGGGCGCGGCGCGCGACCTCGGCGGGCCCCTTGCCCTGCAGGGTCTGTGCGTCGAGTTTTCCCTCGCCGGTGATCACGACGTCTGCGCGTTCCAGGAGGCCGTCGACCCCGGCCAGCTCGAACACGGCGTCGGCTCCGGAGCGCTGCTCGGCGCCCAGCAGGAACAGGGCGTACCCGGTCCCGCCCGCCGCGCCGGCCCCGGGCAGGTCGAGACGGGTGTGCTCAGGGTCCAGCAGGGCTGCGGCGCGGGCCAGGATCCCGTCGGCGTGTTCGATGTCCGCGGCCGAGAGGCCCTTCTGCGGTCCGTAGACGGCGGCAGCGCCGTCCGGCCCCAGCAGGGGGTTGGTGACATCGCTCGCCGCGACGAGGGTGACGCCGTCGAGAGCGGCGCGCGCCGGGCCGAGATCGACCGAGGCGAGGGTGGCCACGCCGTCGAGGCCAGGGCCGATCTCGAGCCCCGCGGAGGTGCGCAGGCGTGCCCCGAGGCCTTGCAGCATCCCGGCTCCGGCGTCGGTCGAGGAGCTCCCTCCGAGGCCGACGGTGATCGTGCGAGCTCCGGCGTCGACGGCCGCGAGGATCAGCTCGCCCAACCCCCTGGTGGACGCGGTGCGCGGTGCGAGCGTCCCGCCCAGCAGGGCGCGCAGGCCGACGACCTCGGCGAGCTCGACCACGGCATCGTCCCCGTGCAGTGCCCACTGCGCCGGGCGCAGCTCGCCGGTCGGTCCCGTCGCGGTGGTGATGCGAGGCTGCGCACCGGCGGCGATGGCGGCGTCGACGGTGCCGTCCCCGCCGTCGGCGATGGGGCAGCGCAGAACCGTCGCTCGGGGTGCCGTCTCGGTGATCCCGAGGCTGAGGGCGTCCGCGACGTCGGCGGCGCTAAGGCTTCCCTTGAACTTGTCCGGGGCGATGAGAACGGTGGGGGCGGGAGGTCGGGGCGGCACGGCGGTCATCGGGCTCTGGCTTCTCCTTCGACTCTCAGGGGGATGGACGTCCCGGTCCCCCGGGTGAACCATCCCACCAGAGGCGGGTTCGTGGTCGCGACCAGCGTGACCCGGACCGTGCCGTCCGCATCGACCGAGACGTCCGCGACGTGCAGGTCCTCGGTCCGGTCGCTGCGCAGCGGATAGTCGCGCAGCTGGTCCTGCGCGGCCCGGCGCGCGGAGCCGGCATGGATGGCCGCGCCGTCATCGGGATCGTAGATGCGGGCGGGGTCGACCGCCTGGGACGCGGCCAGGGCCGCGCTGTCCGCGGCGTCCTGGAGCCCGTTGCGCTCGAGATGGACCCCTGTGACCGCTGCGCCGACGCCGGTCACCATCAGGATGACCACCAGCACTCCAGTGGTCAGGACGGTCATCGATCCTCTCGCATCCCGCAACCGGGCGGCGAGGCATGTGCCCGGGCCCGTCCGGCCGTGCCCCGCCATCAGGACCCCGCCCGGTACCGGTCGACCTGGACGGCGTGCGCTGCTCCCACGGCGACCGGGCCGTCGTTGCCGAGCACCGGGCCGAGCCCTGGCACCTGGACGGGGATCCGCACCTGTGCGGTCACGGTCCCTCCCGGCGTCGCGCACGGGTCCTCGCTGCAGCTGATCTCCACCACGTCGCTCGCGGCGAGCCGGTAGTCCCCCAGCACCAGCGCAGCGTGCTCTTCGCTGCGGGCCGCCGCGACCCGGGGGTCGGACTGGGTCGCGTGGATGCGGGCAGCGTCCCGTGCGATCGTGTCGGCTGCGAACACAGCGGACTGGACCGAGCCGAGTGTGAGCACGAGATAGAGCGACGGGATCAGGAGAGCTGCGGCGAGCACGACGAATTCGACCAGAGCGTTGCCGTCCTCGTCGGCCGGCCGGCCGACGCTCACCACGATTCCTCGTCGATCGAGCGGCCCTGGACGGTGAGGCCCGCAGACGGTCCGAAGAGCCCCACCAGCGGCAGTTCCGCGGTGACCTCGACGTGGATGGTGCCGTCGGGGTCCTGGACCGCGGTGGACTCCGCCTCGAGTGCTGAGCCGAAACGATCCTCGATCAAGCGCTCCGTGCGATCGGCACCGTCCTGGGGCGTCGAACCGACCAGAGCGGCGTGGTGCGCTCCCTGCACGGCTGCGTCGATGAGCGTGTTGCGGGTGTGGACGATGAGTGCAGCCTGGACGACTCCCAGCGCGATCATGATCACCAGCACGGCGACCATGGGGAACTCGGCCACCGCGGCGCCGTGCTCTGCTCGCAGCCGCTCCGCCACGTGCTGCCGAGGGCGTGCAGAACGGCCCTGCCGTCGGTGCGAGGGCAGGTCAGGGAGAGAGCGGGCCGAGGCGTTCACGCTGGTGAGAGTTCGCTCTGGTCGGTCACATGGACCCGTCGAGGAACGGGGCCATGGCGTTCTGGAAGATTTGGACGATCTGCTCGGAGGCGACGGCCCACAGCGCCACCACGATGCCGGCAGTCATCAGCGTGATGAGAACCCAGCCCGGTACGTCCCCGCGTGTGGAGCTGAGCCGGGCGAGCAGCCGGGCGGTGAGCGTGGGCCGGCTCCGATCGACCTGGGGGCCCGATCGCGGGATCGCGCGGGTGGGGTCGCTTTCGCAGGCCGGGCGGGCGCGGCGGTGAAGCGTGGTGCGGTGGATGGTCATGCGTGCCTCCTCGGGCTGGGCCGGGCAGAGCGCCCGGATGGGATGACGGATGGGAAGTCAGTCGTCGGGCTCAGGCGCTTGACCTGAACGGCGGATGGGTGGCGGCAGGCCCCGGAGGCGGTCACAGCGAGATCTCCAGCACGGCGAGGCCCGGGAAGATGGCGAAGACGATCACCAGGGGAAGCACGAAGAACACGACGGGCATCAGCATGTAGATCTCGCGCCGGCCCGCGGTCTCCATGAGCTCGCGTTTGGAGGACTCACGGGCATCCTGCGCCTGGGCGCGCAGCACGTCGGCCAGAGGCGTCCCACGCTCGATGGCGATCGAGACACCTTCACCGAACCGCCCCAGCGATGGCAGCGGCGTACGAGTGCCCAGCGAGGTGAGCGCCTGGGAGATGGTCGTGCCGGCCCGGATGTCGGCGACGGTGGCGGCGAACTCGTCCGGCAGGGCTCCGGAGGAGGTGCGGGCGACACGCTCCATGGCGGCGATCGGGCTCTCCCCGGCTGCCACCGCGAGGGCCAGGAGATCGGCGACCGTGGGGAACTCGCGGATCATCCGCGAGGCTCGGCGCTTGATCTCGACGCCCAGGAGGTAGTCCCGCAGCAGCACTCCGCTGAGCGCGCCGAGTGCGACGATCAGAAGCCCCAGCAGCGGACTGGCCCCGCGCAGGCCGATGGCGCCGAGGGCGAGGACGATCCCGGCCGCCAGGCCGATCACTCCGAAGACGACCTGCTCGATGCGGAACGAGTCGGCAGAAGCGCGTCGCCCGGCCAGTCGCAGGCGCCGCTCGAGCTGGTCCGCTCCCCCGGTGAGACGTTCGAGAACGCCGAGGACCCGGTGGGCGACCGGCCCCAGCAGGTTCTCCGCGACGATACGGGCACGACTGGTCGCAGCCGGTGCCTCGAACAGCGATGTGGACCGTGAACTGCGGAGGTAGGGGTCGATGCGCGCCGCCAGGTCGCGCGAGCGGAGCCACGGAAGCTGCCCGGCCACCAGCGCCAGGCCCATGCCGAGCACCAGGCCCAGTGCCGCGCCGACCAGTACAGTTCCGGATCCGGTCATCGCAGCACCCGCTCATCCTGCGGCAGTCGCGCGATCTGGATCATGATCCGGTAGGCGACCAGGGAGACCGCCGCACCGACGAGGATCATCACCATCCCCATCGGGGAGTCGTAGGCCTGCGCCGCCTGCGGCCTGGTCGCCATCAGCGCCAGCACCACCCACGGGGCGGCGAGCGCGAGACGTGCCGCGTTGACCGTCCAGGACTGGCGGGCCTCGAGCTCGGCCCGCGTCCGGGCGTCCTCCCGCAGGAATGCGGCGAGGGTGCGCAGAAGACCGCCGAGGTCCGTGCCGCCGACGTCGCGCGTGATCCGCAGCGCCTCGACGATGCGGTCGCCGACGGGGTCTGCCAGGCGCACCTTCAGCCGATCGAGACAGGCGGCGAAGTCGCCGCTGGCCTGGTAGTCCAAGGAGAACTCGACGAAGGCGGGGCGAAGCTCCTCCGGACCCTTGCGGCTGAGCTGGACGAGGGCTTCAGGCAGCGAGAGCCCGGCGCGGATAGCGGAGTTGATGTGGTCGACTGCCTCCGGCCACACTTCGCGCATCGCCGTGGCGCGACGGCGGGCAGCGGAGTGCAGCAGCACCGGGGGAAGAATCATGGTCGCCGTCCCGATCGTCACGGAGGGGACCACGGCGGCGGAGACGGCCCACAGCGCGGCCGCGACCACCAGGCCGAGGCCTGCGCTGAGTGCGGGCACCGCGGCCGGCGGGACGGACGCGAGGCCGACGGCGATGAGATCGTCGCGGACCCGTTCTGTCACGGCAGTGACCAGACCGCGACGGGTCGGGCGGGAATCCTGCTCCCACAGCGACCACCAGATCGCCAGCAGGCCGAGCCCGAGGACCAGCCCGAGGAATGCGCCGTCGCTCATGCCGCCTCCGCACGCCCCAGCAGTGCCGTCAGATCGAAGCCGGCACGTGCGAAGCGGTCCGGATGCGGCGGGCGTCCGTCCCCGCGCATGAGCCGATCGCCGCGCAGGGAGAACAGGTCGGAGACCTCGATGACGTCGTCCTCCACCCGTCCGCTGAGGCCGGCGATCTCCCGAACGCGACGACGGCCGTCGGCCATGATGTCCAGGTGCACCACGAGGTCGATGGCGCTGGCCACCGTGGGCACGACGAAACGACTGGAGACGTTCTCCCCGGCCAGCAGCGGCAGGGTGCACAGCTTGGTGACAGCGTCGCGGGCCGAGTTCGCATGTATCGACGCGAGACCCGGCAAGCCGCTGTTCAGCGCGATCAGCATGTCCAGCGACTCGGCCTCGCGCACCTCGCCGACGATGACGCGGCTGGGGCGCATCCGCAGCGCCTCCTTCACCAGACGCCGCATGGAGATCTCCCCCGTCCCCTCGAGGTTCGCCTGGCGGGTCTGCATGGCGACCACATCGCGAAGCCCGAGGTCGAGCTCGAAGACCTCCTCGATGGTCACCACGCGCTCCCGTGCGCCCACGGATTGTGCGAGACAGCGCAGGAACGTCGTCTTGCCCGCGCCGGTAGCGCCGCTGGCGATGACGTTCAGGCCGGAGGCGATGGCCGCGTCGAGGAAATCTGCCGCCTGGGGCGTGAGCGACCCCAGTGCGACCAGCCCCTGCAGATCCTGTGCCTTCGCGACGAACTTCCTGATGTTGATCGCCCAGTGCGTGCGGGTCACGCTCGGGATCACCACGTGCAGGCGCGAGCCATCGGGCAGCAGCGCGTCGACGAAGGGGGTGCTCATGTCCAGCCGGCGGCCGGAGCTGACGAGCATGCGTTCGACGATCCCGCGCACCTCGGCGTCCCCCAGGACGATGGTGGTCAGCTCACTGCGGCCGTTGCGGGCGCAGAACACCTGGCTGGGCGAGTTCAGCCAGATCTCCTCGATGGTCGGATCATCGAGCATCTCCTGGAGCGCGCCGAAGCCGCCGATCCTCGCGGCGATCTCGGCGACCGTGGAGTCATCGCCGTGCAGTACGGGCACCTCGCCGGAGGATGAGCGCCGGTCGTAGTCGGCGACCACCTCGCGGATCAGCGGCTCGAGCTGGTCGGCGTGCGCATCGAGGCCGCGGCGGCGTATCAGCTCGCGCGACTCGCTCTCGATGATGGTGGCGGCATCCATCCAGTCCCCTCCCGGCCCCGTGTCCCCGGACCCCTCGTCCCCGGCCCGGTGTGTGCTGCATCTCGCACACGACCGCCACTGTATGCATGAAGGCAGATCCCCTGCTCGCTTCTCCCGAGAATTGTGGACAACTCTCTCAGCTCGCACTCATGGCAGGATGACAATGCATCCGCCCGCGAGATCGCCACACCCCAGGAGGCCTCCTCATGGCCGAGTCCCCCGGCACCAAAGCCCCGCGCCTGAGCGTTCCCACCCTCAAGTACATGGCCAAGCGCGTCCTCGCGGAGTTCTCGCGCGACGGCGGGACGGATCAGGCGGCCAAGCTCACCTACTACATGGTGCTCTCCATCGCACCGACGCTGCTGGCCCTGTTCTCCCTGGCCACGCTGCTGCTGAGAGGGTTCCAGGAGCAGATCGCCGATCTGCTCAAGGACACGATCCAGGCCGCCGTCGGCGGCAGCGGCATGCAGATGGGCGATGCCGTGGACTCGACGGTGGAGTCGCTGATGGGTTCCTCCACCGGTGGCACGATCGGTCTGATCATCGGTGTCGCCACGGCACTGTGGTCGGCGTCGGCCTATGTGAAGGCCTACGGGCGGGTGGCCAACCTGATCTACGAGATCCCCGAGGGCCGCGGCGCGATCCGGATGAACGCCTGGATGCTGGGGCTGACCGTGGTGATGATCCTGGGCATCCTGCTGATGCTCGTCTCCCTGCTGCTGAGCCAGTCCATCATCGAAGGCCTACTGGGCCCGATCGCCACCCCGCTGGGCATGAATGATCTGCTGATCTTCCTCACCCAGTCGTTCCTGCCCATCTGGGCGTGGGTGAAGTGGCCGGTGATCCTCCTGCTCGCCTTCGCGCTGATCTCGATCCTGTACTGGGGCGCGCCGAACGTGGACAAGCCGTTCCGGCTCATCTCGCCCGGCGGCGTGGTCGCGATCCTGGGCATCGCGTTCGCGGCCGTGGCGCTGTCGATCTACATGACCACGGTCGCGGGCTACTCCAGCTACGGCGCGATCGGCGGCATCATGGCGGTGCTGTTCGCCCTGTGGGTCATGAACATCGTCGTGCTGATCGGTGCGGAGGTCGACGCCGAGTTCGAGCGCGCCCGGGAGCTGGAGGCCGGGAAGCCGGCCGAGGAGAGCCTGGACCTACCCCTGCGCGAGGACAAGGGCGCCCAGAAGGCCGAGGCGAAGCACGAGGACCTCATCGACCAGGGGCGCGACATCCGCCTGCGCAATCTCCATCGCGACGCGGACGCCTACACGGGCGAGGATGCCCGACTCACTCCGCGCCACGGCGTGCCGACCGTGACGCCCGACCATGAGGGGACCGGTGGGCCCGACGAGTCCGACGGGGCGAACGGGACCGACCGGCAGCACTGACGCAGTCGACGACACGCGGTCTGTGAGCGGCCCGCGGGAAGGATTCTGAGCCCAGCAGGCCTGTCCCGCGGGATCCGACCGCGGTCTGACGCGCCCGCTGCCCCGCCCCCGTACCCTCGTGGCCATGACGAACGGACCCGATGCACGGCCGGACGCACCGGCCAGGCGCGTCCGGTTCCGCGACCCGTTCCGCTGGATCATCGAGAATCCCGGCAAGGTCGATGCGATCGTCTTCTCCGCTGCCGCATTCCTCGTGCTGCTGTTCGCCGCGGGCTCCGGAGGCATCGGCTGGTGGACCCTGTTCTCGCTGCCGATGATCGTCTCGGCCGCCGTCTGCCGGGTCCGGCCCGGGCTCGGCGTGATCCTCATCGGGTGCCTGGCCGTGATGCACGTCCCGGTCGTCCCGGTCGTCCTCGGAGACGTCCTCACGTTCTATGCGATGTTCTGCGCCGTCGCGTACGGCAGGCCAGCGGTCCACGCCCTGGGCATGGCGGCGGGGTTCCTCGGCGTGCTGGTCCAGTCGGGGTACTGGGGCATATTCCTCGCGAGCGACCCGTACGGGGATCCGCTCCAGGCGGCCGGGACATCCGCGGGCCTGTTCGTCGTCGGCATCGTCACCATCACCGCGATCTGGGCCCTGGCCAACCTTCAGCGTGCCCGGGTGCGCCAGCTGGCCCTCACCCGTGAGCGCGCCGAGCAGGCCATGCGTGAGCGCGAGCAGCGCACGGCGCTCGCGGTCGCCGACGAGCGTGCCCGCATCGCCCGCGAGATGCACGACGTCGTCGCCCACTCGCTCTCGGTGATCATCGCCCAGGCCGACGGCGGCCGCTTCATCGCCTCCCAGCAACCCGAGAAGGCAGGCGAGGTGCTGAGCACCATCGGGGAGACCGGCCGCGCCGCACTGTCGGACATGCGATCGCTGCTGGGCGTGCTCCGCCAGGAGGACGAGACCGGGTACGGACCCCAACCCGGACCCGAGATGCTCCAGGACCTCACCGAGCGGGTGCGCGCCGCAGGCCTCGAGGTCAGCCTCGAGATCGAGGGCCGGCTGGACGACCTGCCCCAGGCGCTGGGGATGTCACTGTTCCGCCTGGTCCAAGAAGCACTGACCAACGTCCTCAAGCACGCCGGGCCCGGTGCCAGCGCCGCGGTGCGGATCACCCGGAACCCCCAGCGCCTCCAGGTCGAGATCGTCGACGACGGCCAGGGCGCCGCTGCCGGCTCCGACGGGCAGGGCCATGGGCTCACCGGGATGCGTGAGCGCGTCGCCGTGTTCGGCGGGGTCCTGCAGGCCGGGCCCCTGCCGGGACACGGATACCGGGTGCTCGCCACCGTGCCTCTGGACGGCGCCGCGCCCTCTTCCGGCACGATCCCATCGGCGCCCGCCCGGTCCGCGCTGAGCCACTCCTCGCCGAGTCGGTCCCCGCAGAACCGATCCGTGCCGCCCCCTCCCGGGCAGGCTCCCTCCCCGAACCCCTGACGCATAGAGCCCCTGAGTCCCTGAACCCCTGAACCATCCGCATTCCTCCGGAGGAGACCCCATGACCGAGCCCCTCGACCGCCCCCTGCGCATCGCTCTGGTCGATGACCAGCCGCTGGTGCGCGCCGGGTTCGCCATGGTCATCGACTCGCAGCAGGACATGGAGGTCGTCGTCCAGGCGGCCGACGGCGCCGCCGCCGTCGACCAGCTCCGCGCCCGCACCGTCGACGTCGTGCTGATGGACGTGCGCATGCCCCGGATGGACGGGATCGAGGCCACCGAGAAGATCCTCGTCCAGGCCCCCGAAGGACGCGCCCCGCGCGTGGTGGTGCTGACGACCTTCGACCTCGACGAATACGTGGTCGCTGCGATCCGGGCCGGAGCCAGCGGGTTCCTGCTCAAGGATGCCCAGCCCGAGGATCTGCTCGGGGCCATCCGCACCGTGCACAGAGGGGACGCGGTGATCGCCCCATCGGCCACCCGCCGGCTGCTGGCCCGTGTGGTCGCCACCCCCGAGCCGCAGCAGAAGGACACCTCCGTCCTGGACGAGCTGACCGACCGTGAGCGCGAGGTGCTCACGCTCATGGGGCGCGGCTTCTCCAACCAGGAGATCGGCGCCGAGCTGTTCGTCGCGGAGGCGACGGTGAAGACCCACGTCGGACGGGTGCTGGCCAAGCTCGGGGCCCGCGACCGGGTCCAGGCCGTGATCATCGCGTTCGAGACCGGACTGGTCGCTCCCGGAGCCGACTGAGATGCCCGCCCCTTCGCGGATGGCCCGGTGTGTCAGCCTGCGGTATGACACCACCCCATCCTGTGGTCGCGGCCGCCTCGCAGCGTCGAGACCGCAGGAGGACGTCGGCCCTGGCCCCGGTACGGAAACATCGGTGGTGACCGCACACCTCCTCGCGAAGGACACCGATGACCGCCGAACCTCAGGCCGCCCCCGCCGCCCCCACCGGAGACGCCGCCCCCGCCATCGTCGCCCGGAACGTCACCCGCACCTACGGCACCGGTGCCGGGACGGTCACCGCCCTGGACGCGGTGGACCTCGACATCGCCCGCGGCGCATTCACCGCGATCATGGGTCCCTCCGGGTCGGGCAAGTCCACTCTCCTGCACACCCTGGCCGGTCTCGACGTCGTCGACCACGGCTCCATCCGGCTGGACGGCACCGAGATCACCGGCCTGGGCGATGACGCGCTGACCAAGCTCCGCCGCGAGCGCATCGGTTTCGTGTTCCAGTCCTTCAACCTGCTGCCGATGCTGAGCGCGGAGCAGAACATCCTGCTGCCGCTCGAGCTCGCCGGCAAGCGGGTGGACCGGGCCTGGCTGGAGACGATCACCTCCGCCTTCGGTCTCACCGATCGTCTCTCCCACCTGCCCTCGCAGCTCTCGGGCGGGCAGGTCCAGCGGGTGGCGATCTCCCGCGCGCTGGTCACCTCCCCCGCCGTCGTCTTCGCCGACGAGCCCACCGGCAACCTCGACTCGCACACCACCGAGGAAGTGCTCTCCTTCCTGCGGCTGTCGGTCGACGAGTTCGGCCAGACCGTCGTGATGGTCACCCACGAGCGCGAGGCCGCCGAGCGCGCCGACCGCATCGTGACCCTCGCCGACGGCCGCATCGCCAGCGACGAAGACCTGCGAGGGCAGCGCTGATGGCACTGCGCACCTCCGTGAAGCTGACCCCGCTGCGGCGGCACCTGGCCGCCGTCATCACCATCGCCCTGTCCTGCGCGTTCGTCGCCGTCATGGTGGTCGCCGGAAACCTCATGACTTCGGCGATGTCCACCCTGACCGCCCAGGACTACGAGGGCGCGGACCTTGAGATCCAGCGCCCGCTCTCCGACGAGGACTACGAGTCCCAGCAGCCTCTCGAGGCGCCGCAGGTCGAGGGCACAGAGGCCGTATGGCCCCAGCTGAGCAGCTCCCTCGTCCTCACCTCCGGCTCCGGCGAGGACATCTTCCTCACCTCCACGATGCTCCCGCCGGACGGGACCGGCCAGGAGCGCCTGTCCGAGGGACAGCTGCCGAGCTCGGAGTCCGAGATCGTGCTCGATACGGCCGCCGCCGAGCAGCTGGGCGTGGGCCTCGGCGACACCGTCACCATGCCCGCGGACATGTCCATGGACGGGCAGGAAGCCACCTTCACCGTGGTCGGCCTCGCCCCCGCGGCCGACGGATCGGCGTTCGGCGCGACCCCGCGCGTGCTCATCTCCGACGTCAACGCCGAGAAGCTGAACGGTCCGACCGAGGGGACGCTGACCGAGACCTGGCTGGCGACCGTCCCCGAGGGCACCGACCCCGCCGAGGTCGCGGCGCACGCCGACTCCGGCGACGTCACCGTGCGCACGGTGGAAGAGGCCGAGGAAGAGGCCACCCAGCAGGCCCTCGCCGGGTTCGGTGCCGTGGGCCTGATCCTCGCGGTGTTCGTGGTGATCGCCCTGTTCACCAGTGCCGTCGTCATCGCCAACACGTTCGCCGTCACGATCGCCCAGCGCACCCGCAGCCTGGCACTGCTGCGCACTCTCGGCGCCACCCGTTCCCAGGTGCGCGGCGTGGTGCTGCGCGAGTCGCTGACGGTGGGACTGATCGGCGGGGTCGCCGGCGCTCTCGGCGGGCACCTGCTGGTCCAGGCCGCGCTCGCCGCGGCCGCCGGGCTGGGCTGGCTCGACGGGGTCGCCCTGGTGCCCGTCAGCGTGCTCTCGGTGGCGCTCCCGCTGCTCGCGGGGATGCTGATCACCCTGGCGGCGAGCCTGGCACCGATGCGTGCAGCGACCCGGGTCGCTCCGCTGCAGGCGCTGCGCCCGGCCCCGCCCGTTCAGCACCGGGGTCTCGGCGTGCAGGGTGTGCTGGGGCTGGTCGCCGTCGTCGTCGGAGTCGCAGCGCTGGCCGGAGGCACCGCGCTGGCGCTCAACGGCACCGCGGGGCCGGGCATCCTGCTCGCCATGGCCGGCGGCGTGATCAGCTTCAGCGGTGTGCTGGCCTCCCTGATCGTCCTCACCCGCCCCCTGTCGGCTCTCGTGGCCCGGGTGATGGCCCGGATCGGGGGTCTGCCCGCGAGGATCGCCGGAGCCAATGTGGCCCGCAACCCCAAGCGCAGCGCCGCCACGGTCGCGGCCCTGCTGATCGGGACCACCCTGATGACGATGATGGCCGTCGGCGCACGCAGCGCCGAGGCGACCCTGACCTCCGAGCTCGACTCGCGCCGGCCCATCGACATGGTCCTGTCCGCCGAGCAGATGCCCGATGACGCCGCCGAGCAGGTGGCCGCGATCGACGGGATGGACGCCACGCACACTGCCGCGCGCGGGGACGTCGAGGTGGGAGCCGAAATCCCGATGACCCTGTACGGCGCCGACCCGGAAGCGGTGCGCGATACCTCGCACCGACCGGAGATGGCCGACGAGCTCCGCGAGGGAGTGGTCCTGCTCGGACAGGAACGCGCCGAGGAGTTCGGGCTCACCGACGGCCAGGTGCTGGAGATCGAGGGCGCCGACGGTGCCCCGCACGAGCTGCGCGTCCAGGTCGATGCGAATCTCCAGATGTCGCTGGTCACCCCGGGCACGCTCGAAGAGCTCGTCGGAGATGCGGCCACGCCGGTCGTCCTCGGCGACTTCGCCGACCCCGGCTCCCCCGACCGGGACGGCGTGGGCATGACCAATCTGGCGCGGGACATCCGGGACACGGCCGCCAGCGACGGCTTCGTCCAGGGCCAGGCCGACATGGGCGGTCTGGAGCGGGAGTCCTACGCACAGATCCTGAACGTCCTGCTGGGCATCACCATCGGGCTGCTCGCGGTGGCCGTACTGGTGGCGCTGGTCGGGGTGGCCAACACTCTGAGCCTCGGCGTCATCGAACGCACCGGCGAGAATGCGCTGCTGCGGGCCCTGGGCACCACCAAGCGTCAGATGCGCTCCATGCTGGGCTGGGAGGGCGTGCTGCTCGCTCTGGTCGGAGCGGTCCTCGGCATCGTGATCGGCACCGTCTACGGCGTTCTGGGCATCAATGCCCTGCTGGGCTCGGCCTACCCGGTCTCGGTCACGATCCCGTGGGGCCAGGTGGGACTGGTGCTGCTGCTGGCGATCGTCGCCGGCGGGGTGGCCTCGGTGCTGCCGGGGCGAGCCGCCGCCCGCACGGCCCCGGCCGCTGCTCTCGCCGGTGGCGAGTGAGCCCACGGGGGTGAGCTGACGCCGGATGGGCCGGCGGCTCGAGAACGGCCGCCAGCTCGAGGCGGGAGGGACTCGCACCGGACCGTTCCGGTGCGAGTCCTTTCGTGATCGGGCCCGCTCAGTCCTCGCCACGCGGCAGCGGCGTGGAGCGCACGAGCCGGGTCAGCAGCATGAAGAGGGCTATCGCCAGCACCAGAGCGAGCGTGCCCTGCCAGTACATCTGGCTGCGCAGCATGCTCGCGCCGACGAGAGCCTGGAACATCTGCCAGGTCAGACCGAAGCCGAGCCCGAACCGTCCCCGGGTGAGCACGGAGCGCGCCGCGACCGCGCAGGCGATCGCGAAGAGCACGAGGAACAGTCCCAGTCCCGTGCCGAGACGGGCCTGGAGCTGACCAGCGGTGACCATCACGAAGCAGAAGGTGGCGGCCCCGGTCAGCATCAGGGCTTCGACCACCAGCAGCACTGCGGCGCCCGGCCGGGTCCGGGGGCCTGGATCGGCGGCGTCGGCGGGGCCGGACACGCCGGTGTCCGAGGCGGCGGAGCTGCGTGCACGGGCGTCTCGGGGCATGGGGGAACTGTATCCGGCATCCCCCTCACCCGATCTCTCATCGCAGCTCGCGAGAGGCCCGAGAGGTCGCGGCGTGCCCGGGGCGCGTCCGCGGGCCGCTGCCCGGCGGCGCGAGGACCGGCCCGCCGAAGCACTCCATCGGCTCGAGCGCAACGCCTCCGTGCCGGGCATCACGCCCGCGATGGCACGGGATCGCGCCGTGTGGGAAGTACCACCCAGGTCGAGGACGTAGGCCCTTGTCGGCGCCGCGACCGGCTCAGACAATGGATTACGGCTCGAAACCGCCACCGTGACCCGCAGCAGCCTGTGCCGCTCACGGGTTCGTGGCGCCGAGCCGGTGACCCGACAACGCCCCACCCGGAGCGAACCTCGCCGCGTCGCACCCCTACGGGGCGAGGCGTGGCGTTCTGGAAAGAGAGAGTGACGATGGACTGGCGCCACCGTGCCGAGTGCCTCAACCATGATCCCGAGCTGTTCTTCCCGATCGGGAACACAGGGCCGGCGATCACGCAGATCCAGGAGGCGAAGGCGGTGTGCCAGCGGTGCGACGTCATGACGGCGTGCCTGAAGTTCGCTCTCGAGACCGGCCAGGACTCCGGCGTCTGGGGCGGCCTCTCCGAGGATGAGCGCCGCTCGCTCAAGCGCCGCAACGCGCGCGCCCGCCGCGCCAGCTGACTCGCGCTCCTGCGGCCCGCTCCCGGCTGCGCCGGTGACGGAGCCGCGGGAGAACAGGCTTGAGCCTCAGACGGTCAGCGGATCTCAGACGGTCAGCGGGTCCAAGTAGACGTCGATCGTGGCCCGGGTCCCGCCCTCGGGCCGTCCCTGCCAGGTCAGCGTCCCGCCGAGCTGACCCTGCACGAGCGTGTGGGCGATGTTCGTGCCCAGCCCGGTCGGTTTCGACCCGGCCATGCCGGTCCCGTCGTCCTCGATATCGATGACGAGATGCGAACCGGTCCGTTCGCTGCGGACGGTCAGGGTCCCCCCGGATTCGGACAAGCCGTGCTCGACGGCATTCGTGGCCAGTTCGGTCACCACCAGGGCCAGCGGCGTAGCCTCCTCCGCCCGGATCGACCCGACCCGGCCGATCTTCTCGGTGCGCACCTCCACCTGGGTCTCCGTCAGCCGCGGGGTCCCGGCGCGATGGACGGTGGCACTGGCGGCGTCGACGGCCAGGCGCAGGCAACGATCGATCACCTCGTCGAAGTGGACCGCTTCCTGGGAGCCCTGGAGCAGCGACTCATGGACCAGGGCGATCGTCGAGACCCTTCGCATGGCCTCCGTGAGAGCGTCGCGCGCCTCGTCCGTCTTCATCCGCCGCGACTGCATCCGTAGCAGCGCCGCCACCGTCTGCAGGTTGTTCTTGACGCGATGATGGACCTCGCGGATCGTCGCATCCTTGGTGATCAGCTCGCGCTCCCGGCGCCGCAGCTCCGTCACGTCACGCACCAGGACGATCGCTCCGGTGCGCTGGCCACGCTCGGTCAGCGGCACCGCGCGCAGCGAGAGGGTCCCGCCACGTGCCTGCATGTCCGAGCGCCAGGCGGCCCGACCCATCAGCACCAGCGGCAACGACTCATCCACCGGTGCTCGCGACTGCAGCACGTCGGTCGAGAGCTCGGCCAGGGTGATGCCCTCCATGTCCCCTTCGATCCCGAATCGGTGGAAGGCCGACAGCGCGTTCGGGGAGGTCCATTGGACGACACCGGCGCCGTCGAGCTCGACGACCCCGTCCCCGACGCGTGGGGCTCCGCGGCGCGGCGGGATCGGGGCGCCATCGATGGGAAACGCGCCGTTCTCGAGCATCGTCAGCAGCCGCATGCCGAGCTGGCGCTCCCTCACCGCGCTCGAGGACGGTGCCCCGTCCGCGACGGGCGATTCGACGGCCAGGACCGCGAGGGTCCGCCCGCTCTTGCGCACGGGCACCAGCAGGCCCGTGGCCTCACGGCCCTCGCGCTCGATCGGGACCATCTCGCCGGACGGCTCGGCGCCATCCAGCAGTGCGGCGATCTCGGAGCCGCCGGCATCCTCGAGGCCACTGCCCACAGGATCCTCGTAATACACGGTGGAACCGGTCGCAGGGCGGCAGTGGGCGACGGCGAGCGGGCCGTCCTCCC
Organism: Brachybacterium sp. GCM10030268; assembly: GCF_042666305.1. Classification (NCBI taxonomy): domain Bacteria; kingdom Bacillati; phylum Actinomycetota; class Actinomycetes; order Micrococcales; family Dermabacteraceae; genus Brachybacterium; species Brachybacterium sp. GCM10030268. Next base: position 92,279 of record NZ_JBHTCW010000010.1, read on the forward strand.
CCTTGATCCACAGCACGAGGTCGGATCGGAGCAGATCGGAGACCAGATTCCAGTCTCCGACCAGGTGCTGCAACCAGTCGGCCTCCTTCTCGGAGAGATCGCGATTGTCAGCGAGGAATTTGGACAGGCTCGGCATGGTCCCAGGGTAGTGCGCTGCGCTGAAAGCTCGTGTCGTACCGGGTGCGGAGCTGGCCTAGGCTGAGGGCTGACGAAACCCCTGGGGAGGACGAGGATGAAGCTTCGCGAGACACTGAACCTGCCGTTGTCGGCCCGTGCCGCTGCCGCCATGTACACCGATCCGGCATATGCCGAGATCCGCAAGCAGACGCTCGGCGCCACCCGCGCCGAGGCCACGGCCGACGGCGACCCGGCCGGCGCTTTCACCGTGCGTACCGAGCTCGCCATGCCGACCGACCGGGTCCCGGACGTCGTGCGCCCGTTCGTGGGGTCGTCGGTCACCATCCACGAGGTCCAGACCTGGTCCGCACCGGAGGCCGACGGCAGCCGCAGTGGCACCACGAAGCTCGAAGTCGCAGGCACTCCCGCAGGAATGACCGCGTCACTGCGCCTGACCCCGGCGGGCGAGCAGGCCAGCGGCGTCGTCATCGACGGGGAGCTGACGGCGAAGATTCCGCTGCTGGGTTCGCGATTGGAGAAGGCCGCCGCGCCCTACGTCACCAAGGTGCTCTGCGCGGAGGAGAAATCTGCCGCGAAGTACCAGGCGAGCGCCGCGCAGACGGACTGAGCCGGCGGCGCGTCCGGCTGAGTGACGGCCACGAGACGCTCGGCCGAGTGGCCGACGACGGGACGCTCCGCGCCGCGGCAGTCCGGCCCCGACGTGTCGGACGCGCCGGTTGTGGCCAGCTCCGGTCGTCGCCAGCTCCAGTCGTTTCAGCTCTCGAGCGTGCCGTCGTCCGCCGCGCCGTCGAGGAATGCCAGCGCCTCGGACCCTTCCGACGCGTCGAACCACAGCAGGGCCGGGTCGGTGTCGTCGGCTTCGGCCGAGGCGGCATCCAGCTCGGTGACGTGGAGGCTCGCGATCCTCGCGCGCGTGGACCCGCTCAGGACGATTCCGAACGCGCCGCCCTCCTCGTCGGCGGGCCGGGTGATCCTGTCGGGCACGTCGGCCGCGATCACGAGTGCCCGGTCTGACGCTGCACTCGCGCTGAAGGCGACGTGCACGGCGTCCTGCAGCGCCTCGTACTCCAGGTCCTCCTCGTCCTCGTCGGGACGATCCGCTCGGGCCGGGGTCGTCACGGCCCACGCGGCGCGCCCGGGTGCCAGCTCGAGGTCCGAGCCAGCGCTCTCCAGTGCGCGGCGGTCCCCGGTGGTCAGCGGCAGATAGATCCTCATACGGTCATCTTCTCACCCGGGCGACGGGATGGATTCCCCGGCGAGCGCCGGGGCACTCTGCCCGAGCACGGTCGGGGACGCCGCGATCTCCTGCAGCCCTTTGCGCAGGGCGGACCGCGGGGCGGCCTCGGCCAGCAGGGCTCCGTCCCAGGTCGCGGTGCGGCACGAGACCGGATCGTCCGGCAGCAGGCTCAGCGTGGTCACCGACACCCGCGACGTGATCAGGTCGCGGACCTTGTCTCCCGGGATCGGCGCTCCCACGCGATTGACGATCACGTGCAGCTCGTCCACTCCGAGCTCCTCGAGTCGCGCGTGGTCGCGCAGGAAGCGGGTGATGCTCACGGGGTCCGCCGTCACGACCGCGACCACCGCGTCGGCACTCTCCAGCGCGCTGATCGCGGCCGCATTGCGCTGCGGCGCCGCGGTGTCGTAGCTGAGCTCCTCGTCCTCTTCGAGCACAGCTGCCACGTCAGCGACCACAAGCCCTCCCCGACGGGCGAGAGCGTGCCAGACGCCGTCCATCGAGGTGCGCCGCAGCTCGGCCCAGCGAGCTGGGACCCCGATTCCGCTGAGCAGCCGCAGGCGCGGTTGTGCCAGCGGCAGGAGAGACTCCAGGGTCTCCTCGTCGAGGGTGTCCCGATCGTGGGCGCGGCAGGCGGCGACGAGGCCGGGAGTCTCGTCCAGGACGCCCAGCATCTGGCTCTGCGATGGCCCATAGGTATCGGCATCGACCAGGAGTGTCTCCTGACCGGCGAGCGCCGCCTCCGCGGCGAGGTTGACCGCGATCGTCGAACGGCCGCTGGAGCCCGTCGGCCCCCAGACGGCGACCAGCCGGCCGACGCGCTGCGCAGTCTCCGTGGCCGCCTCCTGCACCCAGGCGGTCGCGTCCTCCTCATCCGAGGCGACCGCTGCGCTCAGCGCCGCAAGGATCTCCTCACTCGGGGTGTCGGAGGGCAGGATGTGCCGCAGACCCAGACTGGTGCGTTCCGCGGTGTCCTGCGAACGCAGACCCACGACGGCGGCGTCCCGGAGCATCGCAGCGATCGAGTCACGCCCGAGCCCGCGCACGGAGACATCGATCAGCACGACATCACCGATCCCCGCGGCGACCACGGCCAGCGTTTCGGCGAGGTCGGCGCAGCGGCGCACCACGCGGGCCGTCCGGCTCCGGTCATGGGCCAGGTCGTGGACTATGCGCACCTCGTCCCGGCCGGAGGCGCAGAGCACGACGTCGATCACGGGTCGACTCCGTAGGCGCCGGGCACGCCGATCACGTCGAGCCGCTCCTCCTGCGAGAGAACCTCGAGAACCCCGGCCAGGCTGTCGCGGGGCACCAGCACCTCCACAGCCATCGACCTCATTCCCAAGGAGCTTCCCTCGTCGATGCTCCGGACCACAGCGTCGGAGACCAGCAGCTCCGCCGTCCCGGTGCCGCCGCTCTCGTCTCCCGGACCGGTGTGCCACAGCTCGACCGTGGCGCCCGGTCTCACGGATTCGGCAACGGTCTCGTCCACGGGGATCACGACCGGGCGCAGCGGGACATCACCTGCCTGTCCCACGGCGGACGTGGGAAGGAGTTCGCCGCCCTCGATCGTGCGGGTCGCCACCGCACCGTCAGGGATCGCCTCGAGGCTGCCGACGTAATGATCAGTGTGGTCGCCGAGCCGCATGTCGACGGTCGTGAGGTCATCCGGTGTGATCTCGTCCCCGGGGACGATGGCAGAGCGCGCGACGAGGACCGGTGTGGTCTCGGCCAGACGGGAGACCAGTAGGGCGCCCATCAGTACGCTGGCCAGCACGAGGACGATCCCGACGATCAGGCGCGGGTCCTTCCAGCGCGGCCGGCGCAGCCTCATCATCGGTGCGGTGGCCCCCACGGCATCCTCCTGCCCCCTGGCCGCGACCCGTATGGCCCGGCTCTGCCGGCGAGGCTACAACCCCTCGGCGCTCCCCCGGCCGTGTTCGCCGTGGAATGTGGACAACTCCCTCCGCGAGGCACCTGCGGCGACGTTGTCCACACCGCCTGATCGCCACAGGCGCCGAGGGTGCGAGAATATGCAGGTCTGCCAAGGTGGATCCGATCGGAAGGAGGGACGATGGCACCTCGTTTCGTACCGTTGTCCGATGTCGCCGAGATGCTCTCGATCTCTGCCTCACAGGCATATTCCCTGGTCCGGTCCGGCGAGCTGAGGGCCATCAAGGTCGGAGGGCGCGGACAGTGGAGGGTGGAGGTCTCGGAGATCGAGTCCTACATCGAGCGCAGCTACGCCGCGACCGCCCACGCCCTCGAGCAGGAGCGTGAACAGGAGCGGCGGACGTCGGACGAACGCCTCTGACTCGCTGCTCTCGATCGACCCGCGCCCAGACCCATCTGCCCCCGCCCCAGCTGCTTCCAGGCTCCGGTGCCCGGTTCCGCGCTCACCGCGGGATGACAGCGAGCAGGGCCGAGGTAGCCACGGTGATCCGGGTCGATCCGGGCACGGTGCCGGATTCTCCGGTGGGCAGGGAATTCACATCGACGGTGTCCGCACCCACGGCGGCGATCCGCGCCGTGATGCTCCCCGCCGCAGTCTCCAGTCTCACGGTGCTCCGGTCCCGCGCGATCGCGCGCAGCACCGACCCCAGTCCCAGCGGCGAGCGCAGAGACTCCTCCGGCGGCCGGGCGCGCGTGGATAACCCCTGCACCAGCGCGATGGCTCCCAGAGGGACGACGGCTCGCTGTCCGCTGCCCTCCTCCCGCAGCGAGAGCCACTCCTGACCGACGTCCTCGACCACCCCGGACAGCCGAAGGCTCTGGCCGAGATGCAGGGTGATCGAGTGCTCCCCGGCACCGCGCAGCCGATCGGCGAGCGTCAGCTGTGCGCGCTCGGCACGGGCCAGATCTTCGGAGACCGCTCGCATCTCTTCCCGCTCGTGGTGCGCGAAGCGCCCCTCGAGATCGTCGAAGATCCGCTCGAATCGCATGACGCCACTGTAGACGCGGCCGCCTCCGACACCGTTCCTCCCCCATCACGATTCTGCACAACCGTTGAACAGACGTTGTGCTGTGGGCCACGGCACGCTAGTTTGCTCTATAGCACCGTGAATGACACCAAACTGCATCAAACGACATGGACTGCAGAGGACGTGTCGCATCACGACGGGGGGACTCCATGGGGGTCGACGAGGACGCGGACGCGCCGCGCAGCACACGGCCTGCGTCGTCGCTGCTGAGCACCGTACTGGCGGCCGCAGGGACGATTGCGATGGCGACGACAGCATCCAGCCTGCTGCCCGCGGCGCTGACGGGCCACGGCGAGGAAGGACTGATCGCGTGGGTCCTCGTGGCTGCCGCCGGATCAGGCGCGTTGCTCTGCCTGTACCTGACCCTGGTGTGGGCACTCGCCTCGACCGTACTCATCGCGGGGCCGGCCACCCGGGTCGGCGCTGCACTGCTGGCCGCTCTGCGCCTGCTGGCACCCCGGATGGCACGCCGCGTGGCCGTCAGTGCGGCCGTGGCGACGACGGCCACCGGGCTGGCGCTCGTGCCTGCCACGGCCGCCAGCCCCGATGCGCAGTCCTCCGGTGCGGCGTCGCCGTCCTTCGCGATGTCCTCCGAGCTGACGCCCTCCGCTCCCTCCGAATCCGATCCGGACCCGGAGGCAGCGGCTCCCGCCTCGAGCGAGGAGGACGAGGGGACCCTGCCTGGGCTGGGGTGGGGCGACGGTCCCGCCGCCAGTGGCCACACGGATCCGGAGGGGCAGAACTCCCGGCCCGCGGACGGAGCTTCGGACCCGGAGCCGACGGAGGAGCCGGGTGCGAGCCCCGGTGCTGGCAACGCACCCGACAGCGGACCGGACGCGACCGGTTCGTCACCCCGGACCGAGGGGACCGTGATCGTGCGCCCCGGAGACAACCTCTGGAGCATCACGGACGATCTGCTCGGCACGGCGCCCGACGACCCCGCCGACATCGCCGCCGCGTGGCCACTGCTGTATGAGGCCAACCGGGGCGAGGTCGGAACCGATCCCGACCATCTCGAACCCGGGCAGGAGCTCACCGTGCCCTCGACCATTCCCATCCAGGAGCAGCCATGACGACCACCGACCAGCGCGCCGCCCGCGCGGGCGACGCCTCCGAGACCCTGCCCGCCGACGATCCCCGCGTGGTCGAACGGATGGTGGAGCCCGTGGCCCGCCGGGCCGTGGAGATCGTGCGCGACATGCGCCCGGAGAACGCACTGGCCCGGATCGTGACCCCGGAGGTCGCGAAGCTGCTGTCCCGCCGTGCGGCCCTGACGCGCCGGCTGCGGGCAGCTACGGGCTACGCTCCGCCGCAGCGACTCCTGGTCACCGGCGTGCGCACCTGCGTGGTCAACGAGCAGACCGTCGAGGCGAGCTGCGTCCTGCGCGAACCGGACCGCGCGCGATTCCTCGCGATGCGATGGGAGCTGCGGCACTCAGGATGGCGCGTCACGGTTCTGGAGATCGGCTGAACAGCCGAACGTCACCGCGACACGGCAGCGGTCTCGCCCGACGAGCCGAACAGCCCTTCGGGCGAGCCTGATCAGCGCCGGCGGCGACTGCGGCGCTGGGACCGGTTCTGCCCGGCTCCCGTGGGAGCGCCTTCCGGCTTGTCCTGCGGCGTATCACTGACGGCGCGCTCGCCGGCGGGAGCCTTCTTGGCTCGTCGTGCCTGTCGGCGACGCTGGGCACGAGAGAGCGTCGAGTCATCCTGGACGCCGGTGCCCTCCGCCGAGGTGTACCGCAGCTGCCCCGAGCTGGGACGGTCATCCAGACCCTTGGCGGTGATCACGACCTGGTTCTCCTCCGCGAGGACGTCCGAAGGCGCGTCGGCCTCCTCAGCGGATTCCTCCGGAGTCGCCGCCTGGGGCTCGTCGGCCTCGGCCTCAGTGTCGGCGTCGGCGCCTGTCGCCGAGCCCGAGCTGTCAATGCCCGCCCCCGCGTCGGCCGTCCCGTCGTCCGCCGCCTCGTCGGCGGCCTCACCATCGGCAGCCGCGGACGTGCCGGTACTGCTCGACGCTGCCGCCGCTCCCACCACGGCCTTCTGGCCGCCGGAGGGGCGCAGCAGGTTGCTCACCGATTGCGGGACCACGGATTCGGTCTTCTCGACCTGCACCTCGAGGTTGTAGATGTAGCCGACCACATCCTCCTTGATGCCCGCGATCATCTCGTTGAACATCAGGTGGCCCTCGCGCTCGTACTCGATGAGCGGGTCGCGCTGGGCCATGGCTCGCAGGCCGATGCCCTCCTTGAGGTAGTCCATCTCGTAGAGGTGCTCGCGCCAGCGACGGTCCATGACCGACAGCAGCACTCGCCGCTGCAGCTGGTGCAGACCCTCCTCGCCGAGCTCCTCGGCGCGCTTCTCGTACGCGACGCGGGCGTCGGCGAGGATCTCCTCCTTGAGCACGGCGGCCGTGAGGTCCTCCTTGCCGCCGACCTCTTCGATCAGCTCCTCCGCCGTGATCGAGACCGGGTAGGCCGGGCGCAGCGCGCCCCACAGCTCCTCGAGGTCGTAGTCCTCGGGGTTCTTGCCCTTGGTGTGAGCGTCGATGGTGCCGCCGATGACCTCGTCGATGAACCGCTCAACGTGCTCGTCGAGGTCCTCGCCCTCGAGGATGCGGGCGCGCTCCTCGTACAGCTTCTTGCGCTGCTTGGTCAGCACGTTGTCGTACTTCAGGACGTTCTTGCGGATCTCGGCGTTGCGCGACTCGATGGAGTTCTGGGCACGCTGGATGGCGCCGGAGACCATGCGGCCCGTCAGTGGGATCGATTCGTCGACCCCGCCGCGGGCCAGCAGGGACTCCGCCGCGCCCGAGTTGAACAGGCGCATCAGGTCGTCCTGCAGGGACAGGTAGAAGCGGGACTCGCCCGGGTCGCCCTGGCGGCCGGAACGGCCGCGCAGCTGGTTGTCGATGCGGCGGGACTCGTGGCGCTCGGTGCCCAGCACGTACAGGCCGCCGAGCTCGACGACCTCATCGTGCTGCTCGGCCACGGCCTCCTTGGCCTTCTCCAGCTCCTCGTCCCAGGCGGCCTCGTAGGCCTCAGGGTCCTCCTCGGCGTCCAGACCGCGCTTCTCCAGCGCGGCGTGCGCCATGAACTCGACGTTGCCACCGAGCATGATGTCGGTGCCGCGACCGGCCATGTTGGTGGCCACGGTGACGGCGCCCTTGGCGCCGGCCATCGCGATGATGGCGGCCTCACTGGCGTGGTTCTTCGCGTTGAGCACCTCGTGGTCGACGCCCTGCGCGGTCAGCAGCTTGGAGAGGTACTCCGACTTCTCGACGCTGGTGGTGCCCACCAGCACCGGCTGTCCCCGGTCGTGGCGCTCGACGATGTCCTCGACCACGGCGTCGAACTTCGCCTTCTCGGTGCGGTAGATGCGGTCGGGCTGGTCCTCGCGCTGCATCGGCTTGTGCGTGGGGATGGGCACCACACCGAGGGAGTAGGTGTTCATGAACTCGGCGGCCTCGGTCTCGGCCGTACCGGTCATGCCCGCGAGCTTGTCGTAGAGCTTGAAGTAGTTCTGGAGGGTGATCGTGGCCAGAGTCTGGTTCTCCGCCTTGATCTTCACCCCCTCCTTGGCCTCGATGGCCTGGTGCATGCCCTCGTTGTAGCGACGGCCGGCAAGGATGCGGCCGGTGTGCTCGTCGACGATGAGCACCTCGCCGTTGAGGATGACGTAGTCCTTGTCCTTCTTGAACAGCTCCTTGGCCTTGATCGCGTTGTTGAGGAACCCGATCAGAGGCGTGTTCAGGGACTCGTAGAGGTTCTCGATGCCCAGGTGATCCTCGACCTTGTCGATCCCGGACTCGAGCACGCCGACGGTGCGCTTCTTCTCGTCGACCTCGTAGTCGCGGTCACGGCGCAGCAGCTTCACGACCTTGGCGAACTCGCTGTACCACTTGTTGGCGTCACCGCTGGCCGGGCCGGAGATGATCAGCGGGGTCCGGGACTCGTCGATGAGGATGGAGTCGACCTCGTCGACGATCGCGAAGCTGTGCCCGCGCTGGACCCGGTCGTCCGGCGAGAGCGCCATGTTGTCGCGCAGGTAGTCGAAGCCGAACTCGTTGTTCGTGCCGTAGGTGATGTCGGCGGCGTACTGCTCACGGCGCTCGGCCGGAGTCATGCCGGACTTGATGACCCCCGTGGTCAGGCCCAGGCTGCGGAACACGCGGCCCATCAGATCGCTCTGGTAGCCGGCGAGGTAGTCGTTGACCGTGACGATGTGGACGCCCTTGCCGGCCAGCGCGTTGAGATACGCGGGCAGGGTGGCGACCAGGGTCTTGCCCTCACCGGTCTTCATCTCGGCGATGCTGCCGCGGTGCAGGGCGGCACCGCCCATGATCTGCACGTCGAAGGGGCGCTGGCCCAGGGTGCGGTCGGCCGCCTCGCGGACCGCTGCGAAGGCCTCGACCAGAATGTCGTCAAGGGTCTCGCCGTCCTCCAGCCGCTCCGTGAAGCGGTCGGTCTCCTCCCGCAGCTCGTCGTCGCTGAGTTCGCTGAAGACGTCCCCAGCCTGACCCACCTTCCGCGCGATGACTTCGAGCCGGCGCAGTTCCCGGCCTTCGCCGGCGCGCAGGATCTTGTCGAAGAGGTTGACCACTCGTGCTCCCGTGAATGTCTGTATACGTCCTCGCGGACGGTTGGTGCCTGACCCATCGTAAGCGTCAGGGCAAGTGGAGATGACGGGATGCGGGCACCGTCACTGCGCGGCGCCGTCCGCGGCGACCCGGGCGGACACCGCCGGGACACGATCTGCGGTGCCGGTGGGAGGATCTGCGGTGTCTATGGCAGACGGTGTCAGATCCTCCGCGTCTGCTGCGTCCGCTGGGTCTGCTGCGTCCGCTGAGTCTGCTGTGAACGCCGGCGGGGCCCAGGTCGCCGCCTCCACGTGCTCGGCCAGGGCACGTGCGAGCTCGCCGGTCCCGGGCCCGGTGAGCACATCGATCCGCTCGAGTCCCTGCCAGTGGGCCGCGCGCTGCAGTTCCCCCGCCAGCGCCCGGGCCACGGAGTCATCCCCGGGACGCTGTCGCGAGGGCAGGTGGGGCAGCGGTTCGCGGAAGGTGCCGCGGACCTCGAGCACGCCGCGGGCGCGGTCCGCCTTGAGATCCACCCGAGCCGGGATGACGTCCCCCTGCAGGAAGAGCAGCGAGTAGTACCCCGTGGTGCGGCGGTGTGCGGGGGTATAGATGCCGATGCGGTACTCCACGTCGAACAGCTGGGACAGCCGCGGCCGGTGGAAGACGATCGGGTCGAAGGGGCTGACCAGGGCAGCGGTGCGCAACGGGGTCGGCCGCGGCGCCTCCCGGTGCAGCAGCATGGGAAGGCGACCGGCAGGGTGGACGACCTCGACCTCGGTGAGCTCCCCGGTGGCCAGCAGATCCTCGACGGCGGGCCGCGCCTCGCGCATCCGCAGCCGGAAATAGTCGGCGAGCGCCCCGACGTCGGCGATGCCGAGCGAACGGGCCGCCAGGGCCACCAGCGCCCGGACCGCGTCGGCCTCGTTCTGTGCACCCGGCGTGCCAGAGACCTCCGGGGCCTCGGCCGTCGGCTCCTCCCCCGAGCTGCCGGACTCATCCTGCTCGCCGGCCGTCGCAGGGTCGAGCGCGGACGGGGCCGCGTCCTCGTCGAGCACGTAGAGCCGTTCGAACTGGGAATTGCGGCCGACGGCGTCCAGCGCTCCGGAGCGGAACAGGTACTCCACGGCCCACTGGCTGGAGGTGCGCCGCCACCCCCACCCGTCGCCGCGCTCGGTGTCGCCCAGATGCCGGGACACGGCCGCGGCGCTCGCGGGGCCGAGCTCACGGAGGGTCGCGAGGATGTTCGCCAGCAGCTGCGGCGAGGACGCCGCGGCCGCGCGCACTGCGCCCCAGTCCTGGCGGGCCGCGGCGCGACGGCGGAAGGCCAGCAGGCGATGAACCTCGTGGGTCGTATAGGCCGCCTCGTGGGCGAGGGCCTCGCGCACCAGTCGGGCCGGGCCGGGGCGGGCCAGCCGATCCAGCACCGCGGGGTCCCAGCTGCCGGTGCGCGTGAAGACCGGCAGGTGGTGGGCGCGGGCGAAGATGCTGACGGAGTCGATCTGGAGCAGATGGGTGCGGGCCAGGGTGCGTTCCAGCGCGCGGCGACTGGCGGCCGCCGACGGGACGGCCGTACGGCGCGCGGGCCCCATCCCTTGGGCGCGGAGGGCGATGCGCCGTGCCTGCGTCCAGCTGATCGTGGAGGTCACCAGTGGGTCTCCCTGTCGGGCGGTGCGGGGACGGAGGGTTCGGGACGAGGGGTCCCACAGCACCGGGCGGGAGGGCGCGTATCTCGCTCCTCCCGCCCGGAGGCGTCTCGGGGTCTCAGGACGACTGCAGCTCCGAATCGAGCTCGATCACACCGTAGTTCCAGCCCTTGCGGCGGTAGACCACCTTGGGGTTGCCGGAGTCGGCATCGACGAAGAGGAAGAAGTCATGGCCGACGAGCTCCATCTGGTACAGGGCATCATCGACGGCCATGGGTGTGGCGGGGTGCTTCTTCTCGCGGATCACCACGGGGCTGCCGGACTCGGCCACATCCAGCTCGGAGACGTCCGCAGGGTTCGCAGCCTCCGACTGGTCCGGGTTCTCGGGACGCTCGGGATCATCGGTCTCTCTCCGGGTCCCGTCGGCCCCGGAGACGCTTGCGCCGGCGGCGGCCCGCGGCTCGGTGGCGGGTTCCACCGGCGTCTCCTGGAGCGGGACGGGCAGTTCCTGGTCCGCGGGCATGGTGCGCACGCTGGCACCGGTTCCGTGATGGGCGCGGTCGCGACCGCGGTGACGGTCCTTGCGCCGGTCCCTGGCACGGCGGAGGCGTTCGAGCAGCTTCCCGTAGGCGATGTCGAGGGCGCCGAAGAGGTCGTCCGCCCGCGCTTCCGAGCGGATCACGGCGCCGTTGTCATGGACGGTGAGCTCGACACGGTCGCTGAGCTCGCTCTGCCTGGGGTTCTTCTCCTGTGAGATCTCCACATCCACTCGCAGCGCCGTGGGGGCGAACTGGGTGACCTTGTCGAGCTTGTCGGTGAGATGGCGACGGAAACGATCCGGGACGTCCATGTGACGTCCGACGACATTGATCTCCATGAGATGTTCTCCTCCAATCCGGGTGCGGCCGCTCTGAGCCCGGCCGCAGTGGCTCGTCGGCTGGGGTGCGCACCTCCTGAGAGAGAGGGACTCGTCATCCTGTGACGAGACGCACCAGCATGCCACGTTTTGCTCGACGTTTCCTGGCCTTGCGCCCCTGGGACCAAAAAAAATCCCGGCGTGCGCTGCATGGGGTCCGTGCGGATCCGCCGTGTTCCCGCAGGAGGGTGCGGCCATCGCTTCACGGTGCTGCGCCCGGCGGCACGGCCGGTGCCGGAACGCGCGCCGAGGCGATGACCACGGCGCCGAGCACCCTCGCCCCCGCCTCGGTCAGCGCCTCGTGCATCCCGCGCAGGGTCGCGCCGGTGGTGACGATGTCGTCGACGATCACCACCGGGGCGCGGTCCTCCCCGGCGCGCCGGGCCGCCGCCGGGGACAGCCGGATCCGACGGGTGCGGCGCTGCCGGGCTCCCTGCCCCTCCTGGCCGGTGGTGGGAACTGCTCGCAGCAGCCGGGCCCGGCCCGCGCCCAGCCGCGCCAGGTCCCGGGCCAGCTCGCCGGTGTGATCCTCGCCCCGGCGCAGCCGGGCGCTGCGGCGCGAGGGCACCGGCACCAGCAGGGGGCGCCTCACCCGCGCCTCGGCCGCCAGGGTGGTGACCGCCGGGGCGAGGGCCGGCGCGATCCGGCGGCCGAGATGGAGCATCCCGCCGTTCTTCCAGGCGAGCACCATGCGCTGCAGGTCGCCCGCATACTCCCCGAGGGCGAGCACGGGCAGCAGGCTGGTGTGGTCCACGCCGGCGGGACGGTGCGCCCCCTCCTCGCGGACGCGCGCCGCGGAGAGCTGCTGGAGAGCATCGCAGCAGGACTCGACGCGGACCGGAGGGGACTCCAGCGCCGCGGCGCAGCCCGGGCACAGCCAGGCCCCGTCCGTGCCGCACGGGCACTGCCGCGGCGCGACCAGTGCGCAGGTCTGGGCCGCGACCTCACGGATCCTCGGCAGCAGACCGCCTCTCGCATCGTCCATCTCCCGATCCCATCGCACGCCGACCCGGCGCACGAGGGGCCGGGGCCGTTCGGGGACGGACGAGCTGTGGGGAGGACAGGTGGCACGAGCCGATCAGCGGTGCCGCGCGCTGCCGAGGACGACCGACTCACCGGAGCCGCCCGCTCAGTAGAACCAGGGGTCGCGGGCCTCGAGGTCGACCGTGGTCCACCCGTCCCCGTCGTTGCGCAGCAGGGAGCCGTCGGCCGTGCCGGCCCAGATGGTCTCGCCGACGACGGTGCCGGCGATGCGGTCGGTGTCGGGTCGCAGCGACGGGAGCGGCTCGCGCCCGGTGGCGAAATCCACGATCTGAGCGCGCTGCTCGCCCGTGCCGGGATCGGAGCCGAGCACGATGACCGCGATCTCGTCGTACCAGCTGGCCTGGGTCACGTCCGAGAGGAAGGTGCGCACCTGGACCGGTTCGGTCACCGACTGCGGGACCCCGTTGCCGTCACGGATCACCGAGCACAGGTCCAGCCGTGACCCGCCGGCGTCGGAGGAGAGCACGATCATCCGGGTGGCATCGGCGGCGACGTCGAGCTCCTGGACCTCGCGGCCGTCCAGCCATGGGGCGTCGACCTTGGCGTCGCTCTCGGGTCCGTCGGCGGACAATGCCATCAGCACACCGGCGCTGGAGCGGGTGGAGGTCCACACGTACCCCGCGTCATCCACCCGGGGAGGGACGAACAGGCCCCCGGTGGCAGCCTCACGCAGCGGCACGGAGCCGTCGGTCGAGGCGAGCAGCACCACCGAGGCCTCCTTGGTCAGGGCCGCGGCGAGCACCCCGTCCTGGGCGATCACCGGAGATCTCAGCGCCAGCTCGGCCAGGTCCGGAACCAGCTGGGTCGCGGGGGCGTCGGTCCCGGGATCGGCGAGCGAGATGACGCCCGTCGGACCTGCCGCGATCGGGCGGTGCCCCGGCAGAGCGCGCTCGATCCCGGCGTCCTCGCTCGGAGCGAAGTCTGCCCCGTCCCGCACCAGCCGGACCCCCGAGAGGGTGCGCAGGGAGCGCAGCGAGGACTCCAGCTGCGTCAGTGCCAGCGCTCTGCGGCCCGGAGCGAGCGAGGCCACCGCGGAGGGGACCGTGAGCTGTGCGGTGCCGTCGGCGCCGGTGGAGACCTCGGTGTCGGCCACTCCGGAATTGCCGGGCACCTCGGTGTGCACGGCTCCGTCGAGGAAGTCGACCGGGCCGCCGCGGAGTCCCTCCAGCACGGCCTCCGCGCCGCGCTGGAGCGGGTACCACCGGTGGTCGGGCACGAGGTGCTGGGAACGGGCATCGATGAAGTAGAGCCGCGCCGGGGCGTACAGGGTCTCGAAGGCTGCCTCGGACAGGAAGATCCCATCGGGCACGTCGCTGAGGCGCCACTGGTCCTCGACCAGTTCCACGCCGACCTCGATCTCCCGCGAGGTCGGTCCCGCCAGCAGGCTGCGCACGCCTTCGGAGTCCACCAGCGCGAGGACCTCGAGAACGAGCACCATCTCGGTGTCGCTGATCGCCTCGACCTCCAGCTCTCGGCTGCCGGAGTAGACGGTGATCCCGGCGGTGGGCTCCCAGACCTCGCTGAGCTCGTCGGTGAGGTACTCGCGGGCGACGGCGAAGTCGCCCTCGGATCCCACCCCGGCCTGCACGAAGCCGGAGACGACCTGCTCCGCCGTGGCGTCCGCCGGCGGCGGGAGCGCCTGGACGTAGGGGACGCCGGGCTGGGAGCGTGCGCTCAAGGGACGGCTGTCGATCGGGGACGACGTCGGGATACGGGCGCAGGCGGCACCGAGGCCGAGCACGGTCGCGGCACCTGCCGCGCGCAGAATGTCGCGTCGGGCGGGGATCATCGCTCTCCTCCTGCCGTCGTGGAGCCGGGGCCCGGGCCGGGCTCGCCGGAGGGTTCGGTGAGGTCGGGGACCAGGCCGGGGCCGATGAGGATCTCCCCGGTGGGTGTGCTCGAGCTGCTCTCGCGGGCGTCACGGTCGAAGGAGCGCTCCAGGCGCAGCGGGGAGCGGGCCAGGGCGCCGCCGGGCCGGCGCGGGAGGGTCAGCCGGAACACGGCTCCCTCCTCCTCCTGGCCCCAGGCCTGGAGCCAGCCGCCGTGGAGTCCGGCATCCTCGACGGAGATCGACAGCCCCAGCCCGGTGCCGCCGAGGGTCCGCGCCCGGGACGGGTCGGCGCGCCAGAAGCGGTCGAAGACGCGCTCGGCCGCCTCCGGGGAGATCCCGTGGCCGTGGTCCTGGACCACCACCGCGACCGCGTCGTCGCTGAACCCGGTCTCCACGAGCACGGGACCGCCTGCCCCGTGCTCGATCGCGTTGGTCAGCAGGTTCCGCAGTATCCGGTCCACACGCCGGGTGTCGACCACGGCGTCCATCCCCTCCCCGGCCAGGCGGACGTCCAGCAGGCAGCCGCGGGCACCGGCGAGCGGCCGCACGTCATCGACGGCGCGGACCACCAGGGCGTCCAGATCCACCCGCTGCGCCTCGAGCTCGGCGGCGCCGGCATCGAAGCGGGAGATCTCCAGCAGGTCGGTCAGCAGCACCTCGAAGCGCTGGACCTGGGCCGAGAGCAGCTCCACGGTGCGCTGGAGCTCCCCGGGCAGCTCGTCGCGCTTGCCGTCCAGCACCGAGGCGGCCATCCGGATCGTGGTCAGCGGCGTGCGCAGCTCGTGGGAGACGTCGGAGACGAAGCGCTGCTGGACCCGGGAGAGCTCGGTGAGGTCCTCGACCTTCGACTCCAGGCTGCGGGCCATGTCGTTGAACGACTCCCCGACCCTGGCCAGCTCGTCCGCGCCGGCGACCTCGACGCGGCTGGTCAGGTCCCCTCCGGCCAGTCGCTCCGCGGCTCCCGCTGCCCGCTTCAGCGGTGTGGTCACCATGCGGGCGACCACGATCGCGATGCCGACGATCAGGGCGAGCAGCACGGCCCCGCCGCCGAGGATCACGCGCTGGACGAAGGCGAGGGTGTCCTGCTCCTCCTGCAGGGAGTAGACCAGGTAGAGGTCGTAGGATCCGACGCCGGGCACGAGGACCCGGGTGCCCACCAGCAGGGCCGGCTCGGTGTTGCCCTCGCTGTCCTCGCGGCCGATCGATCGCCACGAGACGGCGTCGGGATGATCGGCGATGGCGGCGGTGAAGTCCTCATCGACCTCGTCGAACAGTGTTCGGTCCGAGGAGGCGACCGGGAAGGCGACGCCGGAGGTCTGCACCGGGACCAGCGCCACCTCGCGGCGGTCACCGCCGCCCTGGCCGCCCGCGGTCTGGACGAAGGCGTTCGCCGCATCCTGCTGCTGGGTGCTGGTGGCGCCGGAGAGCTGCCCCAGGGTCTCGGTGAGGTCGCGGCGGACCTCCACCGTCTCCTCGAGGACGCGGTCGCGGCGCTGCTCGTAGAGGCCGTCGGCGATGACGGAGGAGAGGTAGGCGCCGACGGCGAGCATCGAGACGATCGACAGCAGCGTGGTCACCAGCACGACGCGCAGCGCGAGCGGCCAGCTGCGCGGATCCGCCGCGCGCGTCGCCGGTGCGGCCCGGGTGATCACGGATCCTCCGGCGATGTCAGGACACGCCCCCGGCGCGGTAGCCGACGCCGCGCACGGTGACCACGATGCGCGGGTTCTCGGGGTCGTGCTCGACCTTGGAGCGCAGCCGCTGGACGTGCACGTTGACCAGTCGGGTGTCCGCGCTGTGCCGGTATCCCCACACGTCGCGCAGCAGCACGTCACGGGTGAAGACCTGCCACGGCTTGCGGGCGAGCTGGGTGAGCAGATCGAACTCCAGCGGCGTCAGCGAGATCAGCTCATCGCCCCGGCGCACCTCGTGCCCGTCGACGTCGATGACGAGGTCGCCGATGCTCAGCTGCTCCGTGGTGGGCGGCTCGACCCGGCGCACCCGCGCCTTGATGCGGGCGACCAGCTCCTCGGGCTCGAAGGGCTTGGTGAGGTAGTCGTCGGCGCCGGCCTCGAGGCCCTCGACGACGTCGGCGGTGTCGGTGCGCGCGGTGAGCATGATGATCGGCACCCCGGAGTCCCGGCGCAGCCGCCGGCACACCTCGATCCCGTCCATCCCGGGGAGCATGAGGTCGAGCAGGACGAGGTCGGGGCGAAGTCGCGGGAACGTCTCCAGTGCGGAGGCGCCGTCGGGGGAGGTCGCGACCTCGTAGCCCTTGCCGCGCAGAACGATGCCGACCATCTCGGCGATCGCCTGATCGTCGTCGACCACGAGGATCCGTGAAGGCGTCGTCATGCGCCTCATTGTGCCACCGCACGACACATGGTCATCGACGTTCGTCGGATCGGGTACCGGGCCGGGAGTCCGTAAGTTGTCCTGCGAGGGCCCAGGAGAGAGCCCAGGACGGCACCAGCAGCAGGAGGAACCGATGAGCACCGGATGGACCGCACCGGGAACGAGCGGGAGCTCCGATCAGCCCGGCCCCGGAGCCCCGGAGACCTCCGAGGACGCTTCTCACGAGGTGCCCGGGGGCGCGAACGGCGAGGCGGGCCACCCTGGGGGACCACGGCGGGAGCTGGCCGAGAACGTCCCGCTGTTCCCGCTGCGGCCTCTGAGCCTCGGCGAGGTGTTCGGCGCCGCCGTGCGGATCTACCGGCTGCGCGCGAAGACCGTCCTCGGGCTCGCAGCGGCCGTCTACGGCGTCGCGTTCGCTCTGACGACGGTCCTGACCGGGGCGGGGATGGTTCCGTTCATCGGTGAGATGCAGGCCACCATGGACAACCCGGATGCGGCGCCCATCGGGCCGGATGCCTCGGATCTCGTCCTGACCGTCGTCTCCTCGGCGATCTCCGGGATCATCTCGATGTTCGCCGCATCCCTGGTCACCGTGGCCCTGACCCGCGTCGCGATCGGCGAGGCCACCGGTGAACCCGTCTCCGGCTCGCAGATGTGGTCCACCGCCCGGCGCCTGGCCGTGCCGGCGATAGCCATCAGCGCCCTGATCGCCGTGGCCTCGATTCTCGCTTTCTCCGTGCCGTTGGCGCTCGGCGCGCTGCCGGTGCTGCTGGTGCAGGAGGCCGGCGTCGTCACGATCGGCGCGGTCCTGCTCGGGCTGGCCCTCGGCGTGCTGGCCATGATCTGGATCTGGGCCCGCACGATCCTGGCCGTCCCGGCACTGGTGGTGGAGGACGCCGGGATCCTGGGGTCACTGCGTCGCAGCTTCGCCATGACCCGGGGGCGCCGGCTGTGGCGGGTGCTGGGGACGGGTGCGCTGCTCTACCTCGTCTACACCATCGCCCTGCAGGTCGTCGCCGGCGTGTTCGGGTTCGTCGGCGGCATCGTCTACGTCGCGATCCTCCTGGGCAGCTCGATGCAGGCGCTCGTGGTCGCCATGACCGTGCTCACACTCATCACCATGATCGGCAGCTACATCGCGACGTTCCTGCTGGCGCCGTTCCTCTCGGCCGGGTTCGCGGCGGTCTACGCCGACAACCGCATGCGGCACGAGGCGTGGGACGTCGAGCTGACGCGGCGCTCGCGGGAGAACTGGGACACCGGCGGCATGCGATGAACCCTGCCGGCCCCCCGCCCCTGGACCCGGACGAGGCCCGCTCCCGCATCCTCGAGGAGCTGTCCAAATCCGAGTACGACGACTCCCCCGGCTTCGTCAGCTGGCTGCTCGGCGTGATCGAGCGGTGGCTGACGAACCTCGTCGACGGCATCGACGGCTCCTCCGCCGCCCAGGCCGGTCTCGCCGTCGCCGTGGCTCTCGCCCTGCTGCTGGCGGCGTTCCTGGTGCTGCGGCGCACCGGGCTGATCCGCCGCAGCCATACCCTCGCCGTCCCCGCGGGACTCGATGCGCAGCCGGTGCTCAGCGCCTCGGAGCTGCGCGCGTCGGCCCGCTCCGCCATCGATGCGGGCCGGACGGACGACGGCACGGTGCTCGCCCTGCGCGCGCTGGTGCGCGATCTCGACGAGCGCACCCTGCTGGACGTGGCCGCCGGGATGACGGCGCACGAGGCCGCGAACCGCGCCGCCCAGTCCTTCCCCGACCTTCGCGGCCGCCTGCTGCGCGGGGCCGATGCCTTCGACACCGCCGCCTACTCCCGCCGCGCGACGTCGCCGAAGCAGGCCGACGACCTGCTGCGTCTGGCCGAATACATCTCCGAGTCGACCCCCGACCTGTCGGCCGCCGACGAACGAGCCGCCTCATGAGCTCGCCGGCCGCTCCCCGCCCCGAGGCAGGGCGCCGCCGCCCCTGGCTCATCGTGCTCGTGACGCTCGCGGTGGTCGCCGCGGTGGTGGCCTCCATCGCCCGCGGCATCTACCGCGACGGACCGCTGGAGCCCGATGCGCCCACCGGACAGGGCTCGAAGGCCGTGGTCCAGGTGCTCGGAGATCTCGGCGTCGACGTGCAGGTCGAACGTCTCACGGCCGATACCGCCGACTCCCTCCGGGCCGGCCGCACGGTGCTGGTCGCGGCCCCGAACAGCCTCACCGCCGAACAGCTCGACGCCCTGGCCGAGGCCCACGAGGACGGGGGCGGCCGCATGGTGCTGGTGCAGCCGGACGAGATGACGCTGTCCTCCCTGAGCACGGGGATCAGTCCCGCAGGCGCCCTCCGCAGCCCCACCGAGCTGGAGGCCGGTGCCGGCTGCGGGGATCTCGCCCACGGGGCGCGCCAGCTGCGGGTGCCCGGTGAGGACGGGCTGCGGGGGCGCTCCACCCTGTACCGCGCCGGTGAGGGGGGCGAGAACTGCTTCCTCTCCGGTGACGGGGCCCTGGTGGTGGGCGAGGACCGTCTTCTGGTCCTCGGCAGCGCGGATCTGCTGACCAACGACGGCGTCGGCGAGGCCGACAACTCCGCCGTCGTCCTCAATGCTCTCGGCGATTCCGGCGAGCTGAGCTGGTACCTGCCCTCGGCCAGCGACCCGATGAACTCGGGCGCGCAGAGCATCCTGACGTACCTGCCCGACTGGGCCGGTCCGCTGGCACTGTGGATCCTCGTAGCCGGCACGATCGCGCTGCTCGCGCTGGGCAGGCGCTTCGGCCCCGTGGTGGTCGAGCCCCTGCCGGTCACGGTCCGCCCCCAGGAGCTGGTCCTGGGACGGGCCCGCCTGCTGCAGCAGGCCGAAGCGCGGGACGCGGCCGCGACGGCATTGCGCTCGGCGGCCTCGACCCGGCTCGCCGATCGCCTCGGCCTGCGCCGCGAATCCGCTCTGGACGGCCTGATCGCAGCACTCGCGTCCCATGTCGACCGCACCCCCGAGCAGCTGCGGACGCTGCTCGGCCCCACCCCTGTCACCAGCGACCAGGACCTCGTGCGCCTCGCCCAGGACCTGGACAGTCTCGAGAAGGAGATCGACCGATGACCGACCCCACCCCCGCCGCACCGCACCCGCCCCGGACTGCAGACGCAGGTCCCACCACCGGCCCCGCCGTCGACGTGGACACCCGCGATCAGCTGCAGGGTCTGGCCACCGAGATCCACAAGGGCGTCGTCGGGCAGGAAGCGGCCGTGACCAGCCTCGTCGTCGCTCTCCTGTGCCGTGGGCACGTGCTCCTCGAAGGCGTGCCCGGGGTCGCGAAGACGCTCCTGGTGCGGTCCCTGGCCGCCGCTCTCGACGTGCGGATGCGTCGCGTCCAGTTCACGCCGGACATGATGCCCGGCGACATCACCGGGTCCCTGATCTACGACAACACCACCAGCGACCTCGTCTTCCGTGAGGGCCCGGTGTTCACCAACCTGCTGCTGGCCGACGAGGTCAACCGCACTCCCCCGAAGACCCAGTCGGCGCTGCTGGAGGCCATGGAGGAGCGGCAGGTGACCGTGGACGGGGCGAGCCGTCCGCTGCCGGACCCGTTCCTGGTCATCGCCACCCAGAACCCCATCGAGTTCGACGGCACCTATGCCCTGCCGGAGGCGCAGCTGGACCGGTTCCTGCTCAAGGCCGTGATGCCGCTGCCCGAGCGCGACGACGAGATCGACGTGCTGCGCCGCCACGCGGAGGGCTTCGACATCAGCGACCTCGCCGCGATGGGACTGGGCCCCGTGGTCGATGTGCCGTCCCTGCACCGTGCCCAGCAGGACGTCGCCCGCGTCGTCGCGGAGGATCAGGTCGTCCAGTACATCGTCGACGTGTGCCGTGCCACCCGCCGCTCGCCCAGTCTCTCGCTCGGTGTCTCCCCCCGCGGCGCGATCGCCCTGCTGCGCACCGCGCGCGCCTGGGCCTACCTCGCCGGCCGTGACTTCATCACCCCCGACGACGTCAAGACCATGGCCCCGGCCACGCTCTCCCACCGCGTCCGCCTGACCACCGAGTCCGAGTTGGAGGGAACCCAGGTCGAGTCCGTGCTCGCCGCGACCCTCGCCTCCGTCCCGGTGCCCCGCTGAGGGACGCGTCGATGAGGATCTCGCTGACCCCGCGCGCGGCGCTGCTGGCGCTGCTCGCTCTGCCCGTCATCGTCCTGTGGCCGATCTGGTGGGTGCTGCTGGTGCTGCTGGGGCTGTGGGCGCTGGTGGTTCTCGCCGATGCGTTCGCCGCCCCGCGTCCGGGGGCGATCCGGGTGCGCCGCGAGGCCCCGCTGCAGGTACGGCTGGGCGGAGAGACCTCCGGTCGGCTGCTGCTGACCAATCCCACCGGCCGCACCGCGGACCTGGAGGTGCGCGACGCCTGGAATCCGACGGCCGGGCTCGACCGGCAGCGCTCCGCACTGCGCATCCCCGCCCGGGAGCGGCGCGCCCTCACCCAGTCGTTCACACCCACCCGTCGCGGCGAGCACAGCTCCCGCGCGCTGCTGGTCGCCTCGTGCGGCCCGCTCGGCCTCGCTCGCCGCACGGCGCGGGTCGATGCCCCGGGCAGGATGCTGGCCCTGCATCCCTTCGGCTCCCGGCGGCACCTGCCCTCGCGGGTGCAGCGGCTGCGCGAGATCGAGGGTCTCGCGGCCGTCCATCAGCGCGGTCAGGGCACGGAGTTCGACTCCCTGCGGGACTTCGTGGACGGCGACGACGTGCGCTCGATCGACTGGCGCGCGACCGCCCGCCGGCGCAGCGTCGTGGTGCGCACGTGGCGCCCGGAGCGGGACCGCCACGTGCTGATCGTCGTGGACACCTCCCGGACCTCGGCGAGCCGTCTGGGCGACTCGACCCGCCTGGACGCGGCCTTCGACGCCGCACTGCTGCTGACCGCGCTCGCCGGCCAGGCCGGAGACCGGGTCGACCTGATGTGCATCGATCGCATCACCCACGTCTCGGTGCTGGGCGCGAACCGCACCCGGGTGCTGAACGACATGGTCACCGCCACCGCGGCCGTGCACCCGGCGCTGGTCGAGACCGACTGGGAACGCGCCGCCCGCGCCATCTCGGAGCGCTCGCGGCGCGGTGCGCTGGTGGTCCTGGTGACCCCGGTCGAGGCGTCCGTCGTGCACACCGGTCTGCTGCCGGTCGCAGCCCGGATCGCCCGGGACCATCCGCTGTTGGTGGCCTCCGTCGCCGATCCCGCCCTGGAGGCGCTCGCCGCCGGCCGCGGAGACGTCGAGGCGGTCTACAGCGCTGCCGCCGCCGAGCAGGCTCGGGCCGAGCGGGCGGGGGTCGCCCGCGCGCTGGAACGGGTCGGTGCCCATGTGGCCGACGCTCCGCCCGACCGGGCCCCGCAGGCGCTCGCGGACGCCTATCTCGCCCTCAAGGCCGCCGGGCGCCTCTGAGCGCCGGGCGATCCCCTCAGCCGGCGGTGGCGACGTGGTCGCCCACCATCTCCTGCGGGAGGTCGCCGGTGACGCCCTGACGGTGCACCTGCCGGCCGCGGCCGAACATGACCACGAGGAAGGCGAGCCAGGCGAGGACCCCGATGGCGATGCGCACCGCGGGCGGCAGCGAGCTCGGCGTCACGAAGGCCTCGATCACTCCGGAGACCAGGAGCACCGGGACCAGCCCGATCGCTACGGTCACCAGGGCGCGCGCGGCGCGGGACAGCGCCCAGAGCCGTGGCAGCGGCCCGGGCCGCACCCAGGCCCAGAACGTCCGCAGCCCGGCCCCGGCCCCGACCAGCACGGCGGTGATCTCGAGCAGACCGTGGGGCAGCAGGAACACGAAGAACGTGCCCAGCCCGTCGTAGGCGCCCATGACCCCGCCGGAGAGGCCCACGTTCAGAGCGTTCTGGAGCAGCATGACCACGGGCCAGATGCCGGTCACGCCGAACACCACGGCCTGCACGGTGATCCAGGCGTTGTTCGTCCACACCTGGGCGGCGAAGCCCGAGGCCTCGCCCTGGAAGTAGTAGGCGACGAAGTCGTGCTCGGCCAGGTCGCGCTGATCCGCCTCGGAGATCACGAGCTCGCGAGCGGTGGCGTCCGTGCCGAAGTAGACACCGGTGACGACCGCCGCGAGCAGGAAGATCCCGGCTGCGAGCGCGACCGTCCACCGGGCCTGGTACAGGGCTGCCGGCAGGTCCTCCCAGAAGAAGCTGCGCGCGTGCTTCCACAGCGGGGTCCGAGTGCCGGTGATCCGCAGCCGGGCACGATGGACCAGCAGCGAGAGTCGCGCGGTCAGGGCCGGGTCCGGATTCGTCGAGCGCACCGTGGACAGGTGGGTGGCGGTCTCCTGGTAGAGCGAGAGCAGTTCGTCGATGCCGGCCGCGTCCAGTCTCCGGGCGCGGGTCAGCTCCCGCAGACGTTCCCACTGCGGGCGGTGCACGGCGATGAAGGCGTCGGTGTCCACGGGGTCAGCCTAGGATCCGCAGCCGCCCGGCGGCGGCCGACGAAAGTCGGAGGCCCCGCCGTCGGAAGCCGACGCTCGGCGCTCACCGGCGCGGGCCGATCCTGCCAGGATGGGGGCATGGCAACGATGGGCTCGACGGCGGCGGTACCCGCGCGCCCCGATCGGGAAGCACTGATCACCGGCGATGCCGTGCTGCTGGACCTGCGCACCGCCACGTTCGCCACGCGCATGCTCTCGGCCGCCGTCGACGGCGCGGTGCAGCTGGCGATCCTGATCGCCGGAACGGTCGCCGTGGCCTGGTCGGCCGCGCGGGCCGATCTCGATGACGGACTGGTCGCCGCCGCAGTGGTGCTGGTCTCGGTGCTGGTCTATGTGGGCTACCCGGTCCTGTGCGAGCTGCTGCTGCAGGGACGCTCCGTCGGCCGCCTCGTGATGGGCACCCGAGTGGTGCGGGACGACGGCGGCCCTGTCCACGTGCGCCAGAGCCTGCTGCGGGCCGTGATGGCGATGCTGGAGATCTGGTCCACCGCGGGCTCGCTCGCGCTGACCTGCTCGGTGATCGACCGCAGGTCACGCCGGGTGGGTGATCTGCTGGCCGGGACCATGGTGATCCAGGAGCGGATGCGGGATCTCGAGGCGAGCCGGGTGCAGGTGCCGGCCGCGCTGAGCGAGTGGGTCCGCGCGGCGGACGTCGGCCGGCTCCCCGTGACGCTGATGCAGGACATCCGCTCGTTCCTGCCGCGCGCGGCGACCATTCACCCGACCTCGCGCCGCGAGCTCTCGCGCGATCTGCTGCGGCGCACCCTGCCCCATGTCGCTCCGGCCCCGCCGCCGGGGACGGATCCGGAGGAGTTCCTGGCTGCGGTGATCGCCGAACGGTCCCGCCGGGACGAGGAGCGGCTGCGGCGCGGCCAGGAGCGTCAGCGGGAGCTGTCCGCCGAGGTCCGCGCGGTGCCGTTCTCCGCCTGAGCCGACCGGTGCGGCTCCTGCTCAGGCCGACGGAGAGTCGTGGCGACCGGCGATGAGGACCGGGATCCCGTCCTCGACGGGGTGCCGGCGCGCACATCCGGTGCACTGCAGGGCCGCGTCGACGTCTCGCAGCTCGCCTCCGCAGTCGGGGCAGCGCAGACGCGAGCGCACCCAGCTGGGCACGTCGGCTCCGCTAGCGCCGGGGGGAAGCTCCGACTCCGCCGGCGGCACCGACCCCCCGTCGGAGTCCGCTGCGTCGGCGTCGGCCGAGGACGGGGCCGTGGTGAGGTCCTGGTCGCGGACGATCGCCAGGATCTCCTCGCGGATCCGGATCATCGTCGTCTCCAGCTCGGCCTCGACGTTCAGCCGCAGCAGCGGCTCGTTGTTCGACGAGCGCAGCGAGAACCACCAGCGGTCCTCGGGCAGGGAGCCGGGATCCCAGTGCACGGCGGTGATCCCGTCGAGGTCGTCCAGACGCGCCCCGGGCAGGTTCTCCACGTGCTCCCGTACCCGCTCCCTGACAGCGGAGGGGTCCTGGACGCGGGTGTTGATCTCGCCGCTGGAGGGATAGGGGTCGTGCTCGGCGATCAGGGCGGACAGCGGTCCGTCGCTCTCCCCCAGTGCGGCGAGCACGTGCAGGGCGGCGAGCATGCCGGAGTCGGCGAAGAAGAAGTCCCGGAAGTAGTAGTGCGCGGAGTGCTCGCCGCCGAAGACGGCATCGTGCTCGGCCATCAGGGCCTTCAGCAGCGAGTGGCCGACGGGCGAACGGACCGCTTCTCCCCCGGCCTCCAGGACGGCCTCGGCGACGTGGCGGGAGGAGACGAGGTTGGCGACGACGACAGGCCGCTCCTCGCCTGCGGCACGGGCGCGGGCCACTTCGCGGCGGGCGATGAGCGCAGTGATCGCCGAGGGCGGCACGGCCGCGCCCGTCTCGTCCAGGACCACGCAGCGGTCGGCGTCGCCGTCGAAGGCGAGTCCGAGATCCGCACCGTGGGCGAGGATCGCGTCCTGCAGGTCGCGCAGCGTGCCGCGGTCCAGGGGATCGGCCGGATGGTTCGGGAACGTCCCGTCGAGCTCGAAGTGGACGGGGACCACGTCGAGCTGCTCGAGGCTCTCGAGGACCGCAGGGGCGGTGAGGCCGGCCATCGCGTTGCCGGCGTCGACGGCGACCCGCAGCGGCCGGCGATCCGGCACGCTCACCAGGCCGTGCAGCGTCCCGACGTAGTCGGGCAGCGTGTCCAGCGGCTGCGTACGACCCTCGCCCCGCTCCGGGATCTCCCCCGCGGCCAGGTACGCCTCGGCGGCCCGGCGGATCTCGTCCAGGCCGGTGTCGCGACTGAGGGGCCGGGCGCCCGGCAGGCACAGCTTGAGCCCGTTGTCGGCGGCGGGGTTGTGCGAGGCGGTGACCATGACGCCGGCTGCACGGTGCAGCCCGGAGGCGCAGTAGAGCTGGTCGGTGGAGGCGAGCCCGGCGTCACCGACGATGGCCCCGCGCCGGACGGCCCCCTCGATGACCGCACGGGACAGATCCGGCGAGCTGATCCGCATGTCGTGGGCGACGATCAGCGCATCGCCGTCCAGGAAGTCGGTGAAGGCGGCGCCGAGCGCGCGGGCGACGCCCTCGCTGAGCTCCTCGCCCGCGACGCCGCGCACGTCATTGGCGGTGACCAGTGCGGAGAGGTCCGGGGACGAGGCTGCAGGGCGCTCAGTCATCGGTGCTCCTGACGACGCGGAGGTGGCGCTCCGGCACCTCGTCGGGCCCCGCGGTGCGATGCGTCCGAGTGCCGCTGCGCGGCGCCGGCCCCGCGCTCGGCGCGGGCTGTCCGGAGGGGGCCGGGCGCTGTCGGACCGCGTCGGCGAGGGCCACGAGATCATCGCTGACGTCGGAGCCGCCGGGCACCCGCAGCATCTCCCAGCCGCGGGGCGCGGTCATGCGGCCGGCATGCTCGCTGCAGAGGTCGTACGCGTGCGGCTCGCTGGTGCGCGACAAGGGCCCCAGCACCGCCGTCGAGTCCTCGTAGACGAAGGTCAGCGAGCTGACGGCCGGTCTCGAGCAGGAGGTCCGGGAGCATTCACGAGCAGGCACGTCCAGCAGTGTACGCAGGCGAACCGACCCTCGGGCGGCGGCGCGCCCTGACCTCCGGGCGTCGCCCCCAGGCCGTTAGAGTGCCTCCATGGATGTCGAGCCGATCCGACCCGCGGTGCCGGGACCGCGCCCGGGGCCGCGTCGCCGCGATCGCCGGGGCCGCGGCAGGCGCTGGGATCTGATCCCGCCGCATCTTCCCGGCTACCGGACCCGCCGCGAGCAGTTCGACGACCTGGTCGCCGACGCCGGGGCGGACCTCACGGAGCGCTTCCCGCGTCGCCTGGCCCATCTGCAGGTGCTGGTCGAGGAGGTGCCTCCCGCCGACGCGGCCCCGTGGGAGGACGCTACGGTGCTGCTGGGACGGGCGCTGCCGCCCACCCGCGAGCATCCGGCGCGGGTGATCGTCTACCGCCGGCCGGTCCAGACCCGCTGCGCCGGCGAGCAGGACCTGGAGCTGCTGGTGCGTCAGGTGCTCGCCGAGCAGATCGGGTCGTTGCTGAACATCGCTCCCGAGGACGTGGATCCGGGCGCCTGGAGCGAGTGACCTCGATCGGTCCCGGCTCCCCCGCGGTTCACTCCTGCAGCCGCACCGTGAGCGGGTCGCCGCCGCTGCGCGCCGTGTGCACCGGCAGGGCTGAGAGCAGCACGCCGCCGGCGCCGTCGCTCTCGCGCTGCATCCAGGTGGCATGCACGGCACCGGGGACCTCCGGCACCACGGTGAGACCGGCCGCGGACTGCCCGTCGATCTCCAGGTCGGCGGCGACGACCGAGGTCGAGCCGCCCTCGCTGACCTCGGTCCGGACCGGGTCCCCGGCGGACCCGTCCGCGGCAATCGGGATGACGGTGACCGCGGAATCCGCCGTCGCCGCCAGGGTCAGCTCCCCCGCCGCGCCCTCGGCCGGCAGGGCCGTGATGGCGTGGGACGCGATGGCAGGCGCGGAGCCGACGAGGGTGAAATCGACCGGGCTGCCCACCGTGTCCCCCGGCAGGTCCGCGCCCGTGGCGGAGGAGCGCGTGACCGCCAGCACCGGATCCGCGGAGGTGACCGAGACGGAGAAGGTGCCATCACCCAGAGACTCCAGCGGCACGCTGACGACAGCGCCCGCGGGCACCTCGACATCCTCGAGGGCGGCCTCGTCGACCGGGCCGTCGTCACCGGCGACGTCCACGGAGGCGGTGGTGTCCGCACCCTCGGGGTTGGCGAGCACGAGGACCGGCGGGGTCCCGGCGACCTCCACACCCGGCATCACCTGCTCCTCGGCGGCGGGTGCGAGCGGCTGGAGGATCTCGGCGCCCCCGGGGGTCAGCCCGTCGCGCTCGGTCGTCTGCACGTGCATCGCCAGCGGCGCGCCGAGCGATGTGGTGCGCACGCCCACGACGTCGTGGCCACCGGCCACGGATTCCAGCAGCACCCGTTCCTCGGCGCCGGGAGCGACCACGACCTGGCTGCGGCCCTCCATCGCGGCGGGTCCGTCCTCGGTCCACACCTGCACCGAGGCCGTGGCCGGCCGCTGCGTCGGGTTGCGCAGGACCAGCGCCGAGCTGTCGCCGGTGGCGGTCGAGACCCCCAGGAACGACGCGTCCGTGGTCGGCTCGGCGCAGCGGGTCAGCGACAGGGAGCGATAGTCGCCGGCGTCGGTGGCAGTGGATTGCACGGTGTCCGCCACAGGGCGGCCACCCTGCGAGGTCGCCGCACGCACCACCGGGGAATCCTCGATGCCGGTCACGGCCTGCACGCCTGCTCCCAGGTCCTGGGCGGCGGTCCGGTCCTGGAGGGCCGTGCCGTCGCTGCCCTCGGTGACGATGTCGGGAGCTCGCACGGAGCCGTCGTCCTCCTGCAGCGTCTCCGAAGCGCTGACCTCCCCGAACAGCAGGGAGGACTCCGGTTCCAGGGCCACGGAGGAGAGGTCCACCGTCTCGGTGGGCGGGGTGACGGCGAGATCGGCGTCCGGCCCCTCCGCGAGGAGCTCCTCGGGCAGCGTGAGCGGGCCGGGGCACTGCAGCGAGGTCGCCCCCGGCTGCGACTGCGCCTCGGCGCGGGCGAGTGTCGTCGGTTCCGGCCCCGGGGTGGCGGCGATCGCCCCCACCGCGGCGGCCAGGGGAATCAGAGCAGCCAGGGCCAGCAGCGGGCGCCAGGGACCACCGTGGGGGGCGCGGCGCGATGGAGCCAGCTCCCGGTCGGTGTGCAGATCGCTCTCAGCCATACATCTCCTCCGCGGCCCGGGGGCGCACGCGCCAGGGGATCGCGATCAGCGCGGTCAGGGCCAGCACGGCGTACAGGCCGACCTGCCAGAGCAGGCGGAAGGGCTGCTCGCGATGGATGTCGATGTCGCCGCCGGTGCCGGGCGGGACGGTGAAGCCCTGCGCCCAGCCGTCCACGACGACCGGCTCGAGCTCGGTGCCCTCGAGCGTCGCCTCCCACTGGGTGTCGTAGCGCTCGGCGAGCACCACGGTGCGTTCATCCCGGGCGGCGGGAACGGTGCCCTCGGCGCCGATCACGCCGCTGTCCAGCGCGACGGGTTCGTCTCCGCCGGTGACTCGGGCGCGGGGTGCGGAGTCGATGACCCGCCACATGCCGCCACGGGCGCCTTCGGTGACCTTCTCGAACGTCGAGGAGGTGTCCAGGGTCCGCATCAGCTCCGCCTGCTGCTCCGGGTCGCCCTCGACGACGACATAGGCGACGGCGAGAGTGGCGGTGGCCTGCTGGACCTCGTCGCTCGCGGCCGCGTCGGCCCCGGAGGAGAGCATCTCGGCGACGGCACCCCGCAGCGCGGTGGAGCCGGGATCCTCGTCGGGGGCGTTTCCGGAGCGGACGGTCTCGACGTGCCGGGCGTCGTCGATCGCGGCGTGCTGGATGACGGTGTCGCCGCCATGGACGACCACGCTGGCGCCGACGGAGCCGTCGGCCTCCTGCTTGAGGACGAGCACCCGGGCGCGGGCGGAGGTGCGGCCCTGGTCCGCGGCGGCGGCCGGGACCTCGCCGCCCTCGACACGGTCCACGCGCAGCTGGCCGGGCAGCAGCGCGGTCCCGCCGACGACGGTGACCAGACAGACCGCGGCCACAGCCGCCCCCGTGATCGAGGTCAGGAGGCGACGGAGGCGGCCGTCACCCGGTTCCCGCCGGGCGAGGGCGTCGAAGCTCGCCGCGGCCCCGAGGCAGAGCAGCAGCAGGGTCACGCTCAGCAGGCCGTGCAGCGGAGCGGTCACCAGCTGCTCGTCGCCGAGGGCGGTCGGCGTCTCGCGCGCCAGCAGGACGGTCAGCAGACTCACGGCGGCCATCAGCACGCTGAAGCGGCCGACCCGCCCCGCCTGCCCGGCCAGCAGGGGCGAGAAGATCGCGGCGAGGATGACGGGGGCGACCGGCAGCACCGGTGCCAGCAGGGCGATCGTCCCGCCCGGTCCCCCCAGCTGAGGCGCCAGCGCGTCCTGCAGGCCCGGGGCCACGGGCCACAGCGACAGCAGATCCGTCGTGGAGGCGGTGCCTGCGCGGGCCGGCATACCTCCCACGGCCAGCAGCGTGCGCGGGTGGCCCAGGTAGACAGGCAGGTACGGGGCATGCAGAGCGAGGGAGGGCAGGAGGACCCACAGCAGACGGGCCCGGCGGCCGGGCACGCCGAGTGCGATGAGCACCAGCGCCACCGCCCCCAGGAGCACCAGCACCGGCTGGATCGCGCCGGCGACCAGCAGCAGCAGGCCGCCGATCGCGGCGGCCGAGATGCTCGCCTGCGAGACCTTGTGCGGGAGGCCGACGGCCCGGCCGATCGACAGCGCGATCAGAGGCAGCAGCATGTGCACCAGCAGCAGCGGCCACGCCCCGGCCGCCAGAGCGGCCAGCAGCGACGGCGCCACTGCCCACGCCGTGGTCAGCGCGAGCCGCGCCCCGACGGCGCGGGTCACGGCGCCGGCCGCCCACCAGGCGGCCAGCGCGCTCACGGGCACCGCGGCGAACACGACGATCTCGATGAACAGGGAACCGCCGAGCGGGAGATGACCCAGCAGGCGCACCAGCGGGTCGCCCGGCCCGCGCTCCCCCAGCCCGCCGGGGATCCAACTGGACCAGGCGGCCTCCCACAGCGCGCCCCAGCTCTCAGGGATCGCTCGCAGCCCGGGGCCGGTGAGCTCGCCCCTGCCGAACAGGCGGCGCAGGGCGGTCAGCCCCAGCACGGTCGCGGTCAGCGCCACCACCACGGTCCACACCAGGTGGCGACCGTAGTCGGCGTCCTCGATCCCGTGACGGGTCCCGGCGACGCCCCAGGTGGTGCGTCGGATGCGGCGGATCCGGTCGTCGTCGGCGACCAGCCGGGTCCAGGTGTCGTCGAGCAGGCGCCGGGCGCCCTCACCGCGGGGCAGGTAGAGCGGGGCCAGGCGCCCGCTGGGAACACGGGCCCGCCGACGCTCGCGAAGGCCCCGGCCCAGCACCCGAGGAGCGCGGGCGAGTGCCGCGATCCAGGCTCGCAGCTCCATCCCGGCGCGGCGCGGCGCGGAGGCGGCGACCGCCCCGGCCATCCGCAGCATCGTGCTCAGCGGCAGCACGAGCAGCATGGCCAGGGCCATGAGGAGGGAGCGATGCTTGAGGAGCACCAGGATCTGCCCGGTGCGCTGCTCCTGCAGGCGCTCCAGGCCCGGCCGCGTCGGTGCGGGGTAGAGGACCGTCGCAGCGGACTGGACCGCGACACGCTCGCCCGAGCGCCACACGCGCCGGCACAGGTCGATCTCGGCCCACGGAGCGGGCAGGTCGGGGTCCAGACCGCCCACGTCGCGCAGGGTCTGCTCGCGGATCAGCATGCCCGGCAGCGCCACGGCGAGCACGTCCTGGCGCCAGTCGGCCTGTCCCTGGTCGATCTCTCCGGGGTCGACCCCGGTGATGATGCGGCCGCCGTGGGTCAGCGTGATGCCCACGTCCACGAGGGCATCGGCATGCGGGGCGGTTCCCGGCGCACTCTCGTCGTTCCGGTCGTGATCGAGCTGGTCGTGATCGAGGCGTTCCTGGCCGGGACCGTCCTGGCCGAGGCCGTCCCGGTCGGGGCCGTCGCCGTCCGGTGCCGGCCCCATAGGACGCACGCGCTTGGCCCCGACCACGCCGGTGTTCGGGGATTCGGCGGCGAATCGCAGCTGGTGCTCGAGAGCGGTCGGCCCCGGCGTGGAACCGTCGACGACGAACCACAGCCAGGACGACCAGGACTCGGAATCGGCGCCGCCCCCGAGGCCGACGCGTCGGCCAGGGCGGGAGCGGCGCGTGCGCAGCCGCTGCGGGATGCGGGCGAGGTCCTCGGCCTGCTGGGTGCGGCGCTTCTCGATCGCGGTGCGGTCGACCTTTCGGGCGCGTCGCCGGGAGGGCCGGGCGGTGTCCTCGATATCCCCGGCGTCGACGTCGGCGGCGGGGGCGCGGCCCGACTCGCGCGAACCCCGCGAGAGCAGATCGGCGGCCTCACGCACCGCTCCCGCCGGGCCGGCGGAGGCGGATATGGTCACGACGTCGTCGACCACCCCGTCGGCGACCTGCGCGTCGAGGGCATCCTGGACGTCGTCGGAGAGATCGGAGGTGGCAACCACCACGAGGCGGTCGGCGTGCCGGGACTGGCCGGTGACGGCTTCGAGGGCTGTGCTGAGGGAATGCGCGGTCGTCGACCCGCTCAGCAGGACGACAGCAGTGACATGAGGTTCGCTCACCGGGGAAGGATGTCAGACCACCCGGCGCTTGAGCTTGCGGCGCTCACGCTCGGACAGTCCGCCCCAGATACCGAAGCGCTCGTCGTTCTCCAGGGCGTACTCGAGGCACTCGGCGCGCACCTCGCAGGAGACGCACACCTTCTTCGCTTCACGGGTGGAGCCGCCCTTC
Source organism: Brachybacterium sp. GCM10030268 (assembly GCF_042666305.1). Lineage (NCBI taxonomy): Bacteria > Bacillati > Actinomycetota > Actinomycetes > Micrococcales > Dermabacteraceae > Brachybacterium > Brachybacterium sp. GCM10030268. Next base: position 124,318 of record NZ_JBHTCW010000010.1, read on the forward strand.
TCGGGGAAGAACGCCTCCGGGTCGGTCTGCGCGCACAGGGCGCGCTCCTGCCATGACAGCTCGGTATCGTCGGAGTCCTGCCCGGCGAAGTCGAGCAGGGACAGCTCTGCACGCGCGTCGTCCTCGACCTGTTCCTCGTCCATCGCCACCTCTCCTTCCGCTGCTGATTGCCCACCGATGACCACCGACGGCCTGATGCGGCCTAAAATACACCCGTGTAGTTATGGCCCGTCAAGCGGCACCGGCGCGTCCCGCGGCCCGGCGGTCCCGAATCACAGAACCCGGAGGATCCCTCATCGCCACCCCGCACCCTCCGTCGCGAGTGCCGCAGCACCGGCCGTCGGCCCCCGCCGGATCCTCGCCTCGCGCCCCGGGCCCCGTGCAGGTCATCCCGGTCACCGGCCTCGGGGAGATCCGGGCGGGCGAGGATCTCCCCGCCGTCCTGGCCGCCGCCGTCCGGGAGGCCGGCGTCCAGGAGGGCGACGTCCTGTGCGTCTCGACGAAGATCGTCTCGAAGTCGCTCGGCCTGTCCGTCCCCGCCGCCCGGCGTGAGGCCGCGATCGAGGCCGCGGCGGTGCGGACCATCGCCCGCCGGCGCCACACCCGCCTGGTCACCTCCGTCGTCCAGATCGCCTCGGGACCGGTGCTCGCGGCCGCCGGCGTGGACTCCTCCAACGCGCCCGAGGGCCCGCTGCTGCTGCCCGAGGACCCCGATGCGTGCGCCGCCGAGCTGCGCAGCGGACTCATCGCCGCCCTCGGCGTCCGGATCGGGGTGGTGCTGACCGACACCTCCTCGCGGGTCTGGCGGGTGGGCAGCGGCGACATCGCGCTCGGCGCCGCCGGGGTCGCCTCCCTGCAGGATCTGCGCGGCGGGGCGGACGCGGACGGGCGCCCCCTGACCGTGACCGTACGCGCCCTGGCCGACGAGCTGGCCGCCGCCGCGGATCTGGTCAAGGGCAAGGCCTCCGGGGTCCCGGCGGCGATCGTGCGCGGCGTGCCCGGCGCGACCGCTGACGACGTCCCCGCCCGCGACCTCTCGCGCACCGGAGCCGACGACTGGTTCCGCCGCCCCAGCCTCGAGTCGGTGTGGGTGGCGCTGGGGCTCGCCCCGGCCCAGGAGCCGATCGCCCGCATGTCCCCGGAACCTGCCGCGGAGCGGATCGCCCGCGCCCTCGAGGTCGCTGCGCTGCCCCGGGCGGGCCGGAGGCCGCGCACGGCCACTGCCCACCTCGCCGAGGACGCCACCGCCGAGGGCGGCGGCGAGCCGCGGCGCATCCTGGTCACTCCCGGCGGCGCCGATCCCGCAGACTGGGTCGCCGCGGGCGAACTGGCCGAGCGGGTCCGCACCGCCCTCGGGGCCGAGGCCATCGCCGCGCCGCTGCCGCCCCTGACCGTCGTCGTCACCCACCCGCAGGAGGACTCCCGATGACCGTCGACCTCTCCACCCGCCTGCTGGCCGCGCTCGAGCGCGGCGGCCCCCATCCCGTCCTGGCCTGGTACGGCGAGGCGTCCCGCATCGAGCTGTCGGGGCATGTGCTGGCCAACTGGGTGATCAAGGCCGTCGGCCATCTCCACGACGAGATCGCGCTGGAGCTCGGCGACAGCGTCCTGATCGATCTGCCGCCGCACTGGAAGCGACTGGTCCTGGCCCTGGCCTCCTGGTCGCTGGGCGCCGAGGTGACGATCGCCGACGGGCACGGCGCCGGCCCGGAGCGCACCGGGCCGCGGGTGGTGATCACCGACCGTCCCGAGTCCGAGCTCGCCGCGGATGCCGACGAGGTGCTGGCCCTGGAGCCCCTCTCCCTCGCCCCGCGCTTCTCCTCCGAGCTGCCCGCCCTCGCCCACGACTGGGTGGCGGAGGTGCGCGCCAGCTCGGACCGGCTCGGCGTGGCTCTGCCGGCCTGGAGCGGACCGGACCCGGTGGCTGCAGCAGCCGGCGACGGGACTGCGTCGACGTCGGCACCGCCCCGGCTGCTGGTGGCCGGGGACGGGCTGGAATCGGCGCCGGCCGTGCTGGCTGCCCTGCTGGCCGGGGGCGGCATCGTCGGCCCCGCCGCCGCGGTGAGCGAGCGCCAGGCGCAGGAGGAGTCGGTGACCGGCCGAGCCTGAGCCGGGCGACCCGCTCAGCCGTGTCAGCTCGCGCGGAGCGTGCGCACGGCCTCGGTGGGATCGCCGTCGTAGACGATCTCGCCCTTGCGCAGCACCACGATGCGCGAGCACAGCTTCTCGAGCATCTCGAGCTCGTGGGAGACCACGATCATCGTGCGCCCGGCCTGCTGCAGCTCGCGGATGCGCTGGAGGCACTTGCGCTGGAACGGCTCGTCCCCGACGGAGAGGATCTCGTCGACCAGGAAGATGTCCGGCTCGGTGTGCACGGCGACGGCGAACGCCAGCCGCAGGAACATGCCCGAGCTGTAGTACTTCACGTCGGTGTCGATGAACTCCTCGATCTCGCTGAAGGCGACGATGTCGTCGAACTTCGCGTCGATCTGCTCGCGGCTCATCCCGAGGATCGCACCGTTGAGGTAGACGTTCTCGCGTCCCGAGAGGTCGGGGTGGAAGCCGGCGCCGACCTCGATCAGCCCGGCGACGCGCCCGCGCAGCAGCACCCGCCCGCGGTCCGGGAACAGCACCCCGGAGATGGTCTTGAGCAGCGTCGACTTGCCGGAGCCGTTGAACCCGATCAGGCCCACGGTCTCCCCCGCATGGACGGTGAGGTCGACGTCGTCCAGCGCGAGGAAGGTATCGGCCAGCTTCTTGCGCTGCAGCGCGGAGAAGACCAGCTCCTTCAGCGCGCGATCATGACGCAGGGAGAACTGCTTGGTGACGCGCTGAATGCGCACCATCTCGCGGTCGGTGGGGACGGCTGCGGAGTCGGGGATGTCCTGCACGTTCGGGCTCACGGGCCTCCTCCCTTCACAGTTCCTGGGCGAAGCGCCGCTTGGAGCGCTCGAACACGATGGTGCCGAGGACGAAGACGGCCCCTGCGATCAGCAGTCCGGCCCACCACAGCCCGTAGGGCTCCCCGGGCGTGACCAGGGTCGGATCCGTGGGCACCTTGAGCACGACGGGCTCGCTGTAGCGCCAGAACGCGGTGTGGAACAGCTCGACCACGATCGTCAGGGGGTTCAGCTGGTACAGCCACCACCAGATCGTGCCGTCGATCGATTCCTGGACCATGGAGATCCGATACAGCACCGGCGAGAGCCAGGTGGCGACCATGACCACGAGGTCCACGAAGTTCTCGACGTCCCGGAAGGCGGCGTTCAGGGCAGCGGTGATCATGCCCAGTCCCATCGTGAACACCAGCAGGATGATCATGCCGAGTCCGAAGGCGACCGCGGAGGTGAACGAGGGGATCCAGCCCATCAGCAGCGCGCCGACCACCAGCACCAGCAGCTGCGGGACGAAATGCACCAGCGCCACGATCATGCTCGACCAGGGGAACAGCTGGCTGGGCAGGTAGATCTTCGAGACCAGCGCCTGGTTGCCGGTGATCGAGCGCGTGGCGTTGCCGAACACCTCGCCGAAGAGGTTGATGACGACGATGCCGCTGAACAGGTACACGGCGTAGGCCGGGGTCCCCTTGGACAGCTGCAGGAACACCCCGAGCGCGATGTAGAACACGATGAACTGCACGGCGGGCTTCACGTAGCTCCACACCATGCCCAGCACGCTGCCGCGGTAGCGCACCCGAAGCTCCTTGCGCACCAGCAGCCGCAGCAGGAAGCGCTCGGTCAGCGGGTTCAGCCAGCCGGCGTCCTGCCCCGGCGCCCGCCACCCCTCGGCCTGCTCGGCGCGCGAGGGGACCTTCGCAGTGCGCGGTTCGACTGCGTCGTTCACGCCGTCGAGCCTCCGCTCGTCCCGGTTGACTCCCGGCCGTCTGCGCGATCGATCTCGCGCACCGGCGCGGGGTTGTCCGCGAAGGTCTTCTCCCAGGCCTCGAAGCTGGTGATCGCCCCGCTGGCTTCCCGGTAGGCGCGCGCCAGGGCGTTCCAGCGACGGTGGAGCTCGACGTGCGCGCGGATCGCCTCGGCAAGCATCTCGCGCACCTGCTGCGGGCTGCGCTTGTACCAGGCGACCTGCGTGCCCTCGGCGTTCGAGACCAGTGCACTGTCGTAGGCCGACAGCCGCCACCACTTGGCGTCGAGGTGGGCGATCGCGGCCTGCGGGTTCTCATCGGCCCGCGGCTTGGGCGGCTTGATGAGCTGCTTGACCAGGGTCTTGGCCGTCCATGCGGGCAGCAGCACCCGGCGCGGCTCGGTGAAGGGCCGGCCCTTGCGCGGGGGCTTGTCGACGTGGACCGGCGGGTAGAGGTCCTGATCCTTCTTCGCGACCGCGTCGTCGAAGTCGGAGGCCATCGCGCGGATCTCGGGCAGCTTGGTGCCGATCGCCGGGTGCAGGGCACCGGGGCCCTCGAGCACGTCCCGCTGAGCCATGAGGCGGCCGGCCTCGGTGTAGTACTGCATGGAGATCAAGTGCTTGACGTCCATGAACTGCGATTCCTTGATCACCCGGCCGCCACGCTCGTACGGCGAGTGCAGCAGGGCCGTGATCAGGCGGTTGCGCTCGTGGAAGTAGGCCTGCCAGCCGACGAGGTCGTCCTTGTCGACCCAGCTCATGTGCCACACGCCGGCGCCGGGCAGCGAGACCGTGGGGTATCCGGCCTTCTTGGCCCGCAGTCCGTACTCCGCGTCATCCCACTTGATGAACACCGGCAGGCTGAGCCCGATCGCGCGCACCGTCTCGGTGGGGATCAGGCAGCTCCACCAGCCGTTGTAGTCCACGTCGGCGCGGCGGTGCAGCCACGGGGTCGAGCGCAGCGGGGCGAGGGTGAAGTCGTGCCCCATCTCGCTGGAGGGGTTGGCCAGTGCGGGCTGGATGCGCCACGGATCGACGACCTCGCCGAAGGTGTGCAGCACCGAACGGTTGTTGAGGTCGAACATGTGCGCGCCGACGATCGTCGGCTTCGTCGCGAAGTCGGCGAACGTGGTCATCCGGATCAGGGACTCCGGTTCGATGACGATGTCGTCGTCGCAGTTGATGACGTAGGTCGAGGTGCCCGCGGTCGCGGCCTCGTACATCCCGCGGGAGAAGCCGCCGGAGCCGCCGATGTTGCCCTGCTCGATGATCTGCAACTGCCCACCGAGGGATTCCTGGAGCGGGCCGAGCTCGTCGGGGTGGTCGGTGAGCCGGTCGGAGCCCTGGTCGACGACGTACATCACGTCCAGCAGGGCGCGCAGGTCCGGGTCCTCCGCGATCGTGCGGATGTTGTCCAGGCAGTACTCGACCTTATTCATGGTGGTCATGGAGATCGAGAAGCTGCCCTCGGTGCGGGCGAGGTCGGCGTCGGCCGTCCACTGCGCGCCCATCACCGTGAGGTCCTCGCTGCCCGCGTAGGCGTCGAACCAGTACCAGCCGCCGTCGCCGAAGGCGGTCAGCGGCAGGTCGAAGACCTGGTCGCCAGCGCCGCTGACGGTGCGGGACTCATGGCGCTGGAGGGTGCCGCGCGCGGTCGAGCGCATCACCACCAGGTGGCCGGATCCGGCGGTGCGCACGGTCAGGCGGATCCTGCGCACCGGGGTCCAGCGACGCCAGTAGGCCGCGGGGAAGGCGTTGAAATAGGTGCCGAACGAGCGCATGGCATGGGCGGGGATCCGCACGGAGTGGCGGTCGTCCAGCTCGCTGATCTCGACCTGTGCGTGCGAGCCGAACCGCGAGCCGGAGGCCTCCTCCTGCCCGCCGGCGGTCCCGGCGTTGCCGCCGAGGCCGAACGAGCCGCCGGTGACGCCCGAGCGGGCGTCCTCCGCCTCGATGTACAGCGGGACGACGTCCGGGGACGCCTCGGCGGGCAGGATCACCCGTTGCAGCAGCCGCTGCGGGGCGACGCCGTCGCTGCTGGCTGCGGAGGCAGCGGCCTCCTGGTGCGGTGCAGCAGGGGCAGGGGTCGAATTCATGGTGCTCCTCGTCGGCGCTGGTGGGGTGCCCCGGCTCGGCGGGGCGGGCGGGTCACGCCCGCAGCAGGTCGGCCAGCTTGTTGTCGGCCATGGACAGGGCCGAGCCGATGGCCATGTGCATGTCCAGGTACTGATAGGTGCCCAGGCGGCCGCCGAACAGCGTGCGCGGCTCGGCGTCGGCCAGTTCCCGGTAGGCCAGCAGGGTCTCGCGGTCACCGCCGGAGTTGATCGGGTAGTACGGCTCGTCCCCGGACTCGGCGAAGCGGGAGTACTCGCGCTGGATCACGGTGCGATCGTCCGGGTAGTAGTCGCGCTCGGGGTGGAAGTGGCGCGGCTCGATGATCCGGGTGTAGGGCACCTCCGCGTCGGCGTAGTTCATGACCGAGGTGCCCTGGAAGTCGCCCACCTCGGGGTGCTCCGTCTCGAGGTCGATGGTGCGCCAGCCCAGTCGGCCCTGCTCGTAGTCGAAGTACCGGTCGATGGGGCCGGTGTAGACGACGGGGAGGTTCCCGCGGGTGGCGTCCTTGTTCAGCGGCTGCGAGGTGTCGAAGTAGTCGGTCTCCAGCTGCACCTCGATGTCGGGATGATCGGCCATCCGCTCCAGCCACGCCGTGTATCCCTGCGCGGGCAGGCCCTCGTACTTGTCGTTGAAGTACCGGTTGTCGTATGTGTAGCGCACGGGCAGGCGGGAGATGATGGAGGCGGGCAGGTCCTTGGGATCCGTCTGCCACTGCTTGCCGGTGTAGTTCTTGATGAACGCCTCGTACAGCGGGCGACCGATGAGGGAGATCCCCTTCTCGTCGAGGTTCTCGGGATCGGTGCCGGCGAGCTCACCGGCCTGCTCGGCGATCAGCGCCCGCGCCTCGCCGGGCGAGTAGGCGGCCTGGAAGAACTGGTTGATGGTGCCCAGGTTGATCGGCATCGGGTACACCACGCCGCGGTGGTTCGTGTACACCTTGTGCTGGTAGCCGGTGAACTCGGTGAACCGGTTCACGTAGTCCCACACGCGCGGGTTCGAGGTGTGGAACAGGTGGGCCCCGTACTTGTGCACCTCGATGCCCGTCTGCTCATCGGCCTCGGAGTAGGCGTTGCCACCGAGATGGGGACGGCGGTCGATGATGGTCACCTTCGCGCCGTGCTCGGCCACCGCGCGCTCGGCGATGGTCAGGCCGAACAGGCCCGAGCCGACGATGAGGAGATCAGGAGTCGACACAGAGGATCCTTTCGAAGCAGGCGGGAGGTCCGCCGGAGACCCGATCACAGTAGCGGAGCGGGCGGGGCGCCCGAGCACGTCGGCACGGCGCGTCGGACAGTGTGGGCACGCTCATCGTGGGTTCGTGCCGCGAGGTCATTCCTGGACCGCCTTCTCCACGAACTGGCGGTATCCCAGTCGCCGGGCCCATCCGGGCGCGAAACGGTAGGCGCCGCGCAGGGTGAGGTTGCGCAGGCACAGCGCGGGCGAGGTGACCTTGTCGGCGAGCAGCCGACGCTGCAGACGCACATCGCTCGAGAACAGCCGCCAGCCTCCACGGCGCGCGAACAGCTCGTCCTCGACCCGGTAGTCGACGACCACCTCGGAGAGGTTCGCCATCCTTGCCCCGCCCAGCATCATGCGCTCCCAGAGCCAGTAGTCCTCCAGCAGCGGCAGGTCGCGGTAGCCGCCGACGGCGAGCGCGACCGAGCGCCGCATCACCACGGTGGGGTGGTGGAAGGGACTGTGGTGGGGCATGTAGGCGACGATGTCGCGGTGCGTCAGCGGACGGGTGCGCAGCGGCCCCCGGCCGGGTGCGACCCGGTCGCTGAACTCCCGCATCGCGCCGCCGAGGAGGTCGAGCGGCTCGCACTCTCCCTCGTGGCCGTGAGGCGCGGAGCCCTCCATGCGCGGGATCTGCAGGGCGAACCGCTGGGGCTGGCAGAGATCGTCGGCGTCGGCCCGGGCGACGATCTCATGGGGCGAGGCCTCCAGCCCGTCCTGCAGCGCGGCCGCGACTCCGCGATGGGTCTCGTGGCGCAGCACCCGGGCGGGGCCGAACTCGCCGGATCCGACACGCTCGACGAGCCGCTCCAGCGCCGGAGGCAGCGGGCCGTCGACGCTGAGGATCAGCAGCTCCGGCCGGAGCTCCTGCTCGAGCGTCGCGGAGGCCAGGGCCAGCTCGACGCGCGCGGGCACATCGCGCCCCCACAGGGGCATCAGGACGGCGAAGGGCGGTGTCGCGAACGGGGATGAGCTCACCGGCCGGCCGCCCGTTCGATGGCGCGGACGTCGGCCGCGATCTCCCCGTCGGCCTGCAGCACCACGGCGGTCGGGCGCGGCCCTCGGCGCAGCGCGGCCAGCAGTCCGCGGGTGCCGACTCCCAGCAGGTCGCCGCGGTGGCGCACGAGCTGTCCCGCCCATCCCAGCGCGGTGCGCCCGCCGTACAGGACCCGCTCCACGGGGGTGAAGGACCTGGTGCGCAGCAGCGCCCACAGCCGGTTGCGCACGTCGTAGTAGAAGCGGGAGCCCGGGTTGGCCTGGGCGTCCCCGAAGCGCACGGTGCGGTGCTCGACCACCGAGTCGCGCACGTGGAGGCCGCGGCCGTGGCGCAGCAGGCGGCCGGTGTGCTCGAAATCGTCGGACCAGATGAAGTAGTCCGCGCACGGGAGCCCGAGGCGGCGCACGTCCTCACCGTTGAGCAGGGCCGAGACATAGCTCGCGGTGCGGATGGGATGACCGCCCGCACGAGCCGCGTCGCGGCGCTCCTGCGCGCTCGCCCCCAGGCGCACGCGCTGACTGTTCATCGGGTGATCGCGCCCGTCGGTCCAGACCGCGCGCGAGCTCAGCACGCTCAGCCGTACCGGGGAGGCCTCCAGCGCACTCAGCAGCGCGGAGAGAGCGCCGGGCCGCGGGATGGTGTCGTCATCCATCAGCCAGATCCACTGGGCTCCGTGGCGCGCCAGGGCGCGGGCGATCCCGGCCGCGAAGCCGCCCGCCCCACCGACGTTGCGCCGCAGGTGGACGACGTCGGCCCCGATCGGGTGCTCGTCGGCCACCGTGCCACTGAGATCGCTCGAGGCGTTGTCGATGACCACCACGGCATCCGGCCGGCGCTCCTGGGCCTCCAGGGCGTCCAGGCACGCGCGCAGCAGCTGCTCGCGGTTGTAGGTGACGACCACGGCGACGACCCGTGCTGTCGCGGCGTCGGGGTGAGCGGTCCCTGCTGACGGCATCTGGCCGCCTGCGGGTGCGGATGGGGTCACGTCGCCTCCTGCTGGTGAGCGTGGCCGCCTCGGCGGCGCGGGTCCCAGTGTACGGAGACCACGACTGGCCAGGACACCGGCCGGATGCCGGACGTGTGAAGGTTCGCGGAATGTTCTCGGGACATCGCGGGCATCGGTCCGACGGCACGGACGGTCGGGCCGCACGGCCCGCTACTCTGGCGGGCGCTATACGAGACACCAGCCGGGCCCCGGCCGGAGAGGAGACCGCTGTGAGCGATCAGGAGCCGCCCCGCTCCCCGCGACGCGGAGGACCCCGCAGACCTGCGGGCAGCCGCGCCCGCGCCGGAGGCAGCGCCCGCCCCGTGCCGCGACCCGGGAACGCGGAGCCGCGGAACGGAGGACCCGCTCCCACCCGGCCGCTGCCTCGCGCCGAGGAGCCTCGGCCCGGGCCGGGCCGGCCTGCAGGGTCGGCTGGCGCTCCCGTCCATCACCACGGACAGGGATACCGCACTGCGGGGCAGGCCGGCGGCCTCGCCGATCCGGGCGGACCCGACAGCCCCGGCGGCCCTCCCCCGCCACCGCCTCCCGGGGCGGGCCGCAACCCCCGGCGCCGGTCGCGCGTGCCGCGGCCGATGCGGCTGGGTGCCACGCTGCTCGTGCTCCTGCTGGTCATCGTGCTGGGCTGGGGAGCCGGCCTGGGATTGTGGGCCAACAGCCGCATCGAGCACATCGACGCCCTCTCGGAGGCCGAGAACACGCCCGGCACGACCTACCTGATCGCCGGCTCGGACCGGCGCGGCGGTGACGCGGTCGGCGACGACGGCACCGAGGGCGCCCGCACCGACACGATCATGCTGCTGCACAAGGCCCCGGGCGGGAACAGCTATCTCGTCTCCCTGCCCCGCGACACCCTGGTGGACATCCCCGGGCACGGGGGCTACAAGCTCAACGCCGCCTTCGCCTTCGGCGGGGCGTCGTTGCTGGTCGAGACCGTGGAGGAGTTCACGGGCCTGACCATCGACCATTACGTGGAGATCGGCTTCGACGGCGTCTCGGGGATGGTCGACGCCGTGGGACACGTGAACCTGTGCATCGATCAGGACGTCGAGGACGAGAAGTCCGGTCTGTCCATGACCGAGGGCTGCCACGACGTGGGCGGTGAGCAGGCGCTCGCCTTCGTGCGGGCCCGCTACTTCGACCCCACGGCAGACATCGGTCGCCAGCAGCGTCAGCAGCAGTTCGTCGGCGCGCTGATGGACCGCGCCACCTCGCCCTCGGTGCTGCTGAACCCGATCGCGCAGGTGCGCCTGGCCGGGGCGGGCTCGGACGCCCTGATCACCAGCGAGGGCACCGGCATCTTCGCCGCCGGCCGCATGGCGCTGACGGCACGGAAGGCGATGAACGAGGGCACCACGCTGGCGATGCCGATCGAGGATCCGGAGTACCGGACGAACAACTCCGGGATCGCGATCCTCACGGACGACGACGACATCGCCGCGTTCTTCGACTCCATCGAGGACGGCTCGGCCGAGGCCCCCGCGGAGGGATAGGACGGGCTCGCGCGGAGACGTTCCCGCGGGGTCGCCGAGGCGTTCCCGCGGGAACGTCCCTGCGGCCCGCGCCGCGCTTCCCGCAGGTCAGCGGAAGAGCATGTCGATGACGATGTTCACGGAGTTCAGCATCGACTGGCCCTTGGACCGGGAGTAGTCGGTGTAGAGGATGTGCACCGGGTGCTCGCGCACCGTGAAGCCGTGGCGGCCGATCTCCTCGACGATCTCGGAGGCGTGGGCCATCCGGTTCTGCTCGATGGTGAGCTTCTCGCACGCCTCCCGGCCGATCACGCGCAGCCCGTTGTGCGCGTCGGTCAGGCGCACGCCGCTGGTGAGGTTCGAGTACCAGACCGCTCCCCGCAGCACCATCCGCTTCAGCAGTCCCGGCTGGGTGCGCGCGTCGAGGAAGCGGGAACCGAGCACGATGTCGACGCCCTCGGCCTCGCGCATGGCGATCATCGAGGCGGCGTCATCGACCTGGTGCTGGCCGTCGGAGTCGAAGGTCACGACCTGCCGCATGCCCGGGTCCCTGAGCGCATAGTCGATGCCCGTCTTCAGCGCTGCTCCCTGACCCATGTTGTAGGGGTGGCGCACCACGGCGGCACCGGCCTCGGCCGCGATGGCGGCGGAGTCGTCCTGGCTGCCGTCGTCCACACAGACCACCAGCGGGTAGCGCATGCGCAGGTCACGGATCACGTCGCCGACGACCGCGCCCTCGTTGAACAGCGGGACGACGAACCAGGTGCTCTCGGCTCCCGGATCGGGCCCTTCGCGCTCGGGCTCGGACGTGCTCAAGGGCTCTCCTTCTGGGCTCCGCGCGGCCCGGATCTCGGGGCCGCGCGGACACTGCGGCTTCGACGACGTGACGGTGCGGGACTGACCTTCCCGGACGCCCGAGGAGGATACCCTGTCCCGGTGGGCCGCCGCCGGTGGCCGTCATCGCGTACACGGCGCCCCGTCGGCGCCGCAGGAGGAGGAATCGCCGTGAAGACAGCTGTCGTGGCACTGGGGAAGATCGGGCTGCCGCTGGCGGTGCAGTTCGCCGATGCAGGGCACGAGGTCATCGGCGTGGACACCAATC